>CANQQZ010000018.1 GCA_947626135.1 uncultured Clostridia bacterium | reverse complement strand
TCCATATTTGCCCTCCGTTTCCGCATAAAAATACCCCGCACGGATTTTTCCGCACAGGGTATTGACAAGCACGATAATTTATCGTATAATGAATGTAGATGAAGGACGCCGCTTTAAAGGCGGTTTTGTCCGAAAGTTAAGTTATAAAAATAGCCGTCACTTTTGGACTGAGGGGCGGCTATTTTTTTATGTACTTGATAATTTCAAATACAATTATTAACATTATCAATTTTCCTTTGTACCATGTATCAACACCGTATTCTTTAAGAAGTTCCCTACTTCCTGAAAGTGTGCAGTATATATAGCACTTAAACGGCGTATCTATTTTTGGGCGCGACTTTCTGATTTCAACGGTCTTTTGCCCGTCCATTATCAGCTTGCACCATTTCGGCGCAATGCTTATTAAAACTGCTTTCATTCTCCCGCCTCCGCTTCGTCCGCGGACAACCGCGCCTTAAGACGCAGTATTTTATCGCGTACATATTCGTCGAATAAATCCGGCTTATCGAATAAATATATCATCTGTAACAGCACGATATATACGTCCGCCATTTCCTCAATGACCGCCTTTATGCACTCTCTGTCATAATCAACTTGGCATCCTTCGTATTGCGCGCGGCGATATTTTAACAATGCCTTTGTCAACTCGGACATTTCTTCAATCATCATGTCCACCTGTGGCTCGCTGCCGTATGTATAGAGGGCGAGTGTCAGTACGCCTGTATCGACCGCCGGTATACCCATATCCTCATATGCCGCTAATTTTTTTGTCGCCAAGCGGACCTTGTTTTGTTCTTCAGTTCCTAAACGAGTGATGTTTTTCACTCCGACTATATCCGCATTGCCATAGTCCCATTCCGTTAATCGTCTCATGCTCCCACCTCCAATCGTTTCGCTATTTCATAAATCACATTCACCGTACCTTTTTGCTGCCCTTGACAAAACCAGCGGCGTATGGTATAATCCATATATCAAATGTTTCCCGGGGCGACCCGGCGCGGAGGGCTTACACCCTCCGCATTTTCTTTATTCCACGACAATCACATCGTCCGCATCCTTGAACGCCTCGCGCAGATAGTCGCCGACATTTTTCATCGCCTCAAGCTCCCACTTGCCGCCGTCTGCCTATCGCGCCCCGCGCGACCTCCAGCAAATTCGCATTCTGTAACTTCGCCATCATTTTCACCCCCTTCGCCTCGCAAATACACAAATCCTGAAAAAAAATAATATTCACGATTTCAGCTACGGCGGCTCCCCCCCCCCGCAGTATATCTAACCGGCATATTATATTTCGGTCGCAATATTGCGGATACCACTTTGACCGGCTTCTGTCGGTGGTCTTTCGAGATGAAAAACGAAGCAGCCGTATCCCAACATCGGACAATTTTTTTGTAAAGTCTCAAAAAACCAGATATATACACTGCAATTTCTCCTTTCGTTCCCACAGCCGTGGAATATACCCTCGCAGAAGCGTATGTATCATCAAAAAATCACTTGGGAAGGTATAGGGTATTGAATTACAAATCCACCCCCGTCGGCGCGCGCCCCCGCAAGGGCATATCCCACGGCTGCGGCTGTGTCAATCGCACATCACCCGCGCAAGCGTCGCGCATGACACCGTGTCGCCGCGCCGCATTTCCAGCCCGCGCTTGGCAAGCCATTTTTTCACCGTCCGCCGGTCGCGCCCGATAAGATGTACCACCTCATCAAATGATAACATCATCCTGTCGCCGTATATCGCGGCTATTTCCGCGCGGTGTTCGCGGTAGTCCGGCTTTTCCCTCGGCATTGTAATCACTCCCTCTCATTTTGCGTTGTTAATAACCTCATTTACAGAAGTCTTTATAGTGTCTATCGGATTTTTGATTGTATTAATTTCATCGAATGGGAATAATCCATCGCGCGGCTTGTTACTCGGCTTTCTGCGCGTGGTTTCAATTCGGTTGGTTTCAAAAGTATGTCTCTGTAAATCAAGCTTGAGCCTGTTAATTTGAACCTGCAAACCGAACACCGCAACCGCAAGTGCAATAACGCCTATTCCCAAAAGTATAACCACAATTGCCATTTGCTCACCTCCCCGCCATAATCAGCATAAAGCAGATAGCCGCCACGCAGCACAACAGCATTGTCGCCGCAAAGGTTACGGAGAAACAGAACAACCGATGATACCGGTTCCGTTCCTCAATCAAATCGGAAATTCTGCTTTTATAATTGAGGGAAACACGCGCGTCTACAAATTCCGCGCCGGTGTCCGATATTACAATCCGTAAAGTCGGGTTGCCGCTGTTTTTCAAAATCCTAATTAACGGCTTTGCCAGTTTGTTTAACCTGTCCATGCTTGTTCCTCCATCATACAGTTGATAAGTCACATCTAACCACATCGGATTTCGTTTTGATGTGTATAATAAGCTCTGTTGTTCCATCAGCCGAGGTTGTCATTTTGAAATCTGAAACATCCTTTATAACACGCTTGTTAATAATGACAACGTAATGATTATCGCATTTGACTATTGATATTTCCTGCGCCTTTTCCGGCTTTGATGGTTCAGCCGTTATTTTAAACTGCGTATCGGATAAACAGTTTGAAAAATTGACATTTCCTACGGTAAAATTTGTGTCCACAGTTCATCACCTCTTATGCCGCGCCTGCGGCTTGATTTTTCATTTTGCCCATGCTATAATCGCCTTAGAGAGGAGGTGACTATAACATGGAAGAATATCCGAAATACAAATATTCTTATCGCACAAGACGGTGTTATATCAAGCGTATCTATGTTGACATCGTATCCAAATTTGAATATGTGCCTGAAAAAAACGTATATAGACTGCTCGAAAACCGTTGCAGCCTCAGTCAAAAAGGCTTGCGCAAAAAATGTTTAAATCATAATTGCCGGGTACTCTATCCTTTAGGACCTATTGAGATTTCTCCAGACGCTTCAGACTTTGAGCCACAAGAGTATCCGATAGATTAATCGGCGGAGTAAAGCATAAGTCTCTAAAGCAGCATTGTTTGCAGCGCTCGCCATTCCCATTTGAGAACTGTTTGCAATGTTGTTTTAGTCTTCTGAAAAATTCTATAACATCCACACACTCACCTCCCTCGCCGATAGGCGGTTTTCTATGCCGCGTCTGTTGCGAACAGATATTGTACTTTTGCCTATAAGTTTACATAAATTGCACGTTTTTTCTTGCAAGTTTTATTGCACTATGCTATAATCACCGTAGAGAGGAGGTGATTATATGCGTCTCAATCCAGATTGTGTCAGAGACATTTTATTGACCGTAGAAGAGCACTCCGACGGGGTTAATGATAAAAAATACGATGTATCCCCCGATTTCCCATTATTAAAAGAATATCCCTTCAACGTGTTCCTGTACCACGTTCGCCAATGCAAGGAAAACGGATATCTTATGCACTGTAAGCAAGATGTCCTTGGAGATATTTACATCGAAGATTTAACCCCAGCCGGGCATGAGTTTCTTGCTCATATACGCGATGATAAAAATTGGAAAAGAATTTTATCAAAGTTCGCGTCCACAGCGGTTGGAACATTACCGGCATTAGCCGAAATTGCCGCAACAGTAATTTCAACCGCTCATGAATAACGATATGGAACTTGCTGTAGTAGCGGCAAGTTCTATTTCTCATTCACCTCTACAAACTCGCCGTCGGTAAGCGTATACCAAGTGTTGGGTTTTAGTTTTTTACCGTCAATCTGCGCCGCGCGGACGCATTTGCAAAATCCGGTTTTTGCTCCGGTGTCCTTATCCTCTGTAACACCCCATTCCGCAAGAACGATCCAAGTGCCAATTGAGCCGCGAATCTTAGCCCCGCCTCCCAGCGCCGCCCCGACAGAGTTCTTGCCGCTTATATCAAGCTGTGAACCATAACCGGCCGCCACGAGCGTTGACATATCGCCTGTCGCCGTAAGCTTTGAGCGACCACCGGACGACGCAAGACTTGATTTATGCCCCGTTGCCGTCAGCTTCGTATTTTCGCCCGCTGACGCAAGTGTCGCGTAATAATCCTGCGATATGAGATTTGAATCTTTTCCCGCCGCCGCGAGTTTCGTATGCTGATTTGTTGATACAATCTGCGAATGCGCTCCCGCTGACGCAAGAACCGCACCTAAATATTTTGACGAAATCCGCGCCCATTCGCGCGTTGACGCTTTTACAACTTGGCTATAAAGCAGTCCTTTTCTTAATTTGTAATGTAAATTCATCACTTTTACCTCCATCGTCATATGTCTGTTGCATTATGCAACTTTTGATGCAAAAAAATATTCACCAAAATCCCCGGAATTAATTTGCAACAGCTCTGCCAGCTTTTCAGCTTCATTCAAATCAAACGGTCTTACGTTATTTATCTTCTGATTTACAGTAGGCTGTGCCAGTCCAAGGTATTTTGCTACATCGGCTTGCGTTATAGCGCGCTCCCGCATACGTCCTTTTATTTTATCCGAGTTTACCATTTTATCACACTCCTTTCTGTTGCACTATGCAATTTCTGTATATAATATACCACACATTTTTTGTTTTGTCAATAGCATAATGCAATTTTTTTGAAAAAATTTTAAAAAATCTATTGCATTATGCAATTGATTGTGTTATAATAATGCCACAAAGGAAGTGATAGTATGTGTGATAGAGTGAAAATTGGGCAAAGAATTAAAGAAACGCGTATAGAGAACGGTTTTACACAAGACGCTTTAGGGAAATTGGTAGGCGTAAATAAATCTACTATACAGAGATATGAAAACGGGAAGATAGACAAAATCAAGTTACCGGTCATACAATCAATTGCTACTGCATTGTGTGTAAATCCGGCGTGGATCACTTTTCATTCGGACGAAAAATATTTAACGCCTGTTGTTCAGCCGTCCAATGAAGTCGACCCCGATTTATTTATTCTATATATGTATAAAAAACTCGACACCGAAGATAAAGCTGAAATACGCGGTGAAATGAAACATATGCTTAAAGCTGATAAATATAAAAACACAGGGAAAATATCAGATGATATATCCAAAGAATTAGGGCAAGATGTCCTGATACCTACAAATATAAAATCAGTTTTATGATTCCGTGGAAAGGAATTATATATAAGGTTTTAATATATTATACATGAGAAAGGAGACATGCAATGCTTACGATAAATCAAATTGCCGAAGCCGCAAAAACAGCCGCCGCGGAATATCCGATTACGCGTATCGACTTGTTTGGCTCATATGCTAACGGTACAAACACCGAAAACAGCGATGTCGATTTACTTGTTGAATTTGACCGAAGCCAAATAATTACCTTGCTTACGCTGTCCGGCTTAAAAATAAGAATGGAGGAGCTTTTAAACACATCTGTAGATGTTATCAGTTCTCCCATTCCCAAAGATTCTATACTCGAAATAGAAAAGGTGGTGCCGCTTTATGCTGCGTAGAGATTTTATCACGCTCAAAAAAATTTCCGATGAAATTTCAATAGCGCTTGATTTTATTGCGGATACGCCGATAGAAGCCTTTTTATCTGATGAAATGATGAAACACGCAACAGGTATGACGGCTATCAATATCGGCGAGCTTGTAAAAAATCTGTCTGAGGACTTCCGTATCAAATATAACGATATACCGTGGAAACAAATAGCCGGATTTCGCGATATTGCGGCGCACAAATACGGCACTCTTGATATGAATTATGTGTATGACACGGTTACTAACGATTATCCCGCTCTGAAAGCTCAGATTGAGAAAATTTTAAAAGATGAATAAAAATCCCCCGACCGTTACCAACAGCCGGGAGACAGAGTGTATTGTGATACACTTGAAAAAACCTATATTTATTGTAGCACATTCACTCTTATTTTGCAACACTTTTTTTGACGAACGAAAAAAGGAGTGATACATTTGAAAAAAAGAAAAGATGGTCGGTTCTGCAAAGTAGTCACGCTGCACGATAAGCGCATTTACTTTTACAGCTCCGAGCCGACAGAGAAAAAGCCGAAAAGGACATACAGCGGCAAATATTAACCTACACCGAAAAGGAGGAAAAGGGCAAAACCTTCGCCGAGGTCGCCGACGAATGGGAGGAACAGCATTATCCGCAGATCGAGTACAGCACAGCGCACAGATATGAATCCCTGCTCAAACACACGCGGGAGGATTTCAGCGACCGCTACATCAAGGATATTGCGCCCGCTGATATTGAGCGGCATATCAACCAGTTCGCCTTTGAGCGATACGCCACGAAGAGCATAAAAGACCAGATGTCGGTTGTGCGGCTCGTGTTCCGGTTCGCGTACATCAAAGGATATATCGCAAGCGACCCTACACAATACGTTTCCACGCCCAAAGGGCAAGCGTCAAAAAAGCGCGAGCCTTTGACAGATGAGGAAATAGCGGTTGTAAGGAACAGCGTCGATTGCACCTTCGGATTGTTTCCGTATTTCCTGCTTTATACCGGACTTCGCAAGGGCGAAGCACTGGCATTACAGTACAAAGATATTGATTTTGAACATAAGGAAATCCATGTTACAAAATCGGTATACCATATCGGGAATAAGCCGTATATAAAAGGCACAAAGACACAAAATAGTGTGCGCTCTGTCGTGCTGCTGGATATTCTCGCCGAAATGCTCCCGCGCGGCAATGCTGACGAATATGTTTTTCATGATACAGAAAATAAACTGCTTTCCGGCTCAGGCTATCATAGACGCTGGGATAAATATTGCGAGGAAACGGGGTTAAGCATTACCGCCCATCAGCTGCGGCATACATACGCGACCATATTGTTTGAGGCGGATATTGACGTCAAGGACGCGCAGCATTTAATGGGGCATAGCGACATCGCTTTGACGCGGAATATTTACACTCATATCCGCAGCAGCCGTCTGCATGAAACGGCTGAAAAACTGAATAAATTTATGGCATAGTCAAGCATTCGTCAAAGAGCGTATAAACGGCGTACTTATGCGAATTAAATTTCGTTCAAGTCCCGTCACTCCGACCAAAAACGGCTTGAAATATACATTTCAAACCGTTTTTTACTTACCGTTTTCATTATATTCCAAAAATTCCGCCGGCGTCTTTTTTACATTCAGGACAGATTTTGCCGTTATTTTTCAATATTATATATCATAAACCATATTGATTTTAAGAAAATATATGGTATAATTAATATATAAGCCGATGGCAGCACAGATGTATTCATTTTCCCGAAACAGAATAACCGATAAAATGCATTCGCATCATACCGGACCGGACAGCGCCGTATGGATGCGGAATTTGCGCGCAAAGGACATAATCCCGGCTTATCCGAATCATATCGGCAAAATAAACCGGATTTTATAATATAATTTAATAAAGAAAGGAGACATCAATGAGAACAGAAAAAATCATATGCGCCGCTTTGGCTGCGGCAATGCTCCCGCTCGGCGGATTCCGCCTTGAACGCGCAGCAAAAGCCGCACCTGAAACGACGGTTGTGCGGCTCGACCCGTCGAACAGCTCGCCGTTTAACGGCGGCAAATTCGAAGGCTGGGGCACCAGCATGGGCTGGTGGGGCAACCGTCTCGGATACAGCGATGACATGTCGCAGCAGGCGGCGGAGGAGTTGTATTCCGAGGACGGCCTCGGACTTGACATCGTCCGCTACAACGTCGGCGGCGGCGACGACCCGACGCACAACCACATCACGCGCTCGGACTCGAAGCTGCCCTGCTTTGCGGTGCCGGAAACGGAGGCGGACGGGTCTCTGAAAACGGACGAGGACGGAAACGTACTCTACAGTTACGACTGGGAAGCCGACCACAACCAGGTCAACGTTCTTACGAGAATCAAAGACGTCAATCCGGATGTGCATATCGAGGGCTACACGAACTCGCCCCCGTGGTTTATGACGAACAGCGGATGCTCATCGGGCGGAGTTAACGCGGCTGAAAATCTCGACCCGAAAAATTACGGAATATTCGCGGAATTCCTTGCGGACGTGACGCAGCATATGGCGGAGATAGGATTGCCGTTTGACAGCTATTCTCCGATGAACGAGCCCGACCCGAGAACGAACTACTGGGGCGCGAACAGTCCGAAGCAGGAAGGCAATCATGTCGCTCCGGGCGCGAATCAATCAGGGCTGTTAAAGGCTTTAAAGGACGAATACGCCTCGAGAAATATCGACACGCTCGTAGCCGGACCGGACGAGACGGATATAGGCTATACGATAAGCTCGTATAACGCTCTTACCGACGAAGGCAAGGCGGCTCTTGACAGAATCGACACTCACACCTACGGCGGTTCAAACCGCGCGGGCTTGAAGCAGACCGCAGTTGACGCGGGCAAAAACCTATGGATGAGCGAGGTTGACGGCGGCTGGAACGGCTTCGGTCTTGCGGACAGAATTATAACCGACCTTAACGGTATGCAGGCTTCGGCATGGGTTATGTGGGATATAATCGACTTTCATAAAGACTCGGAATTTGTATGCCCGACCGGAGACGATAAAGGTAAAAAGACCGAGGCCGGCACATCGCTTGACCCAACAGGCACGATGTGGGGCGTAGGTATGGGAAACCATGACGCCCAAAAGGTTGAGTGGGCTAACAAATACTACGCCTACGGTCAGTTTACTCGCTATATAAACCCGGGCGACACGCTTATAGCGTCGTCGAACAGCACGCTCGCGGCATATAACGAAACGAACGGCGATATTAAAATTGTCGTAAACAACAGCGGTTCAAACGATGTTCCTTACGAATTTGATTTATCGGCATTTAAGACAATCGGAAACACCGTTGAGGAGATCCGTTCAAACAATCTTACCGGCGAGAAAGCCGAGCACTGGGCAGAAATCCCGGACGAAGCGGAAATTACCGATAAGAAGCTCACAACGACTGCGAAAGCCGGCACGATCACGACATATGTAATCAAAGGCAGCGGCAAGGCTCAGTACGCCGTTGTAAACGGCGGCGACGGTGAGCTTTTAATAGGCGGCACAGTCAAGATGGGACTCGCCACCAACATTGACGGGACGCAGCATTGGTCGGTGGCTCAGACGGAAAACGCATCAATTGAGCAGGACGGCACACTAACGATTAATAAGCCCGGAGATATTACCGTAAGTGCGGAGATCGACGGATTTACCGTATCAAAGACAATCAATGTCCCGCTTACGGTTAAGGGCGGCGACGGCGAAATTCTCATAGGCGGGAATGTTCCCATGTCCTGCAACGTTGCTGAGGGATACGACGGCACCGTTACATGGTCGGTCGGCGAAAACGCCGCTGCGGATATATCGCCGGAGGGCGTTCTGACGATAAAGAAAAGCGGCACGGTAACAGTAATCGTAAACGTAGACGGCGTCACCGCCGAAAAAACGATCACGGCTGCGCTCACTATTAAGGGCGGCGGCTCGGAGCTTCATACGGGCGATACTCTACGGCTTTCCTGCAACGTCGCCGAGGACTATGACGGCACGGTAGTGTGGTCGGCTGAGCCTGTGGAGGCTGCGGAAATTGATCCTGAAACGGGAGAGCTTACGGCTGTCGGACCCGGAACGGCTTCGGTTACCGTTACCGTTACAGACAGCACGGGAGCTTATACGTCAACGGCTACAAAGGAATTTAAAATTAACGAATATATGCTTTCGGGCACCGCGTCGTGGAATAACGACGATAAAACCGATTACCGCATGGCGGCCGACGGCAGCTTTAGTACGTATTTCGACGGGCTTACAAACGGCTGGGTAATGTACGATTACGGCAAGCCATATAAGGTCAGCGATATAAAGCTTGCGGCAAGAAGCGGAGATTCATATGCCGCCCGCACCGTCGGCGGCGAGGTTCAGGCGTCGAACGACGGAATTAACTGGACGACGCTGTACACTATAGAAAGCGCGCTCCCCGCGGAGGCGTACACAACGCTTACTGCGGAGCAGCTCGGACTTTCGGGCGATAAAAAGGCGTACAGGTATTACAGATATACAAATTCACAGCATGAGGCGAATATTTCCGAATTTATAATTGAAGGCGCGCCCTCTGATGATACCGATATTCCCGAAAATGACCCGACGGTAAAGGATATAGCCGAGTTTACCGATAATTTTGAAGGCTGCAAGAATATCTTCAGCGCTGCGGAGGGAGATTTTTCGGAGGACGGAAATCAGATTTTCGCGTCCGGGCTCGAGCGCTTCGGCAATGTGTTCGCGCCTGTAAACGCAACGGGAAGCTCAGTGCTTAACGATGCAATAACGCTTACGGAAAATGATCGCTTCCGCATGAAGCTCAATATGTTCTCCGGCTGGGAGGATAGCGGCAGGGAAAACACATTCGCGATTAACGATGCGGACGGCAGTGAAATAATTGCTCTGAGAATCACCGGCGGCGGATATACCCTTGAGGAAATTCGCGTATGCGGGACAAATATCCTGTCCGGCAATACCGGCGGCTCGGCTCAGTGCAAAGCCCCCGGCAACAAGGGAGCAAACGGCTGGGACAGCTCGCAGCAGCGTTATCAAAACAACGTAGGCTATAACAAAACGCTCGAAATACTGATTGACGGCACGGGAACCGTTAACGTATCGTTCACCGGCGGCAGCACGGATAATATAACGGCTGCGGGAGTAATTGACGTGTCGGAAAATCCGATAACTATAGGCTCCATTGCGCTCACCGGAAACTACAATGCGTCAAGAGCCAGAACCGTTTCATACGATAATCTTGACGCGGACGTTATAACCTATAAGGAAGCTCTTCCAAAGCCTCCCGAGAAGCCGGAAATCCCGGCTGACGGAACTCTTATAAGCCTTGACTTTAACGGGAATCTGGAGAGCGGCTCAGCATACGGAAAAGCCGAGCCGCTGGGAACGCCGGTTTATGAAAAGGTTGACGGCAGACAGGCTTTGAAGCTTAACGGCACGAACAATACCGCGATCAAGCTTACCGACGCCAACGGCAGCGGTTTGCTGGAGGGCTTTGATGAGATTACCGTTTCCTTCTCGTTCAAACAGACGGCGGACGCCACGTCATGGTGGTTCTACAGCGCGCCGAACAATAACTCGCAGACGTATAACTCCGAATACTATGTCGGCGCGCTCGGGAAAAGCGGCGGTACGCTCAGCATAGAAAGATACAATAACGGGCGAAGCAATACGGCGGACGGAGCGTTTGCGCTGAATGCATGGCACGACGTGATCATTTCCTTCGAAGAAGCGAAAACGTTATTATATATTGACGGAGAGCTTAAAGCGACTGTTGACTCGACGTTTAAGATTAGCGATATGCTCGGCTCCAATCCCATAGCTTACATAGGACGTGCGAACTGGGGTACGAACGGTGAATTTGCGACGGGATATATCGACGATTTTGTGATAAAGCAGGGCGCGTACACATCCCTGCTCGGCGGCATTGATCTGGGCGACACATCCGCGGTCAAGGGGGATATAACAATTCCCGTGATCGATGGCGTTACATGGGAAAGCTCCGATCCCAATACGGTAGGCACAGACGGCAAGGTTACGCGCCGGGACAAGACCGTTACCGTAACGCTGACCGCGAAAAACGGTGATGACACGAGGAATTTCACTGTAACGGTTATCGGACTTACCGCGTTCGCGGACACGTTCACCGCGTATAGCGATAACGGCTCGATCAAATTCACGGCGGACGAGGAAACGGATAATCCGTATCAATGCATAACCGCGCTGTATGACGACAGCGGAAGGCTTTTGAATGTGAAATACTCATCCGAAGGAAGCTTTGACGAAATGGCTGACGGAACATATAAAGTAAGCTTCTTCCTCTGGGATTCGATCGAAGGCATGAGTCCCAAGCACGACAAGATGACCAAAACGGTCACAGTCAGGGATGAGCCAGAAACGGCGGCGTATCTGTTCGTGCATTTTGTAGGCTCGGAAAAGAACTCCACGGATGAACAGATGTATTTCACGATTTCCGACGACGCTATGACATGGAAAACCCTTAACAATAACGCGCCCGTGCTGACGAGCAGCAAAAGCCAGAATGGTATACGCGACCCGTATATACTGCGCGGCGAGGACGGCAAATTTTATATAATCGCGACGGATTTAAGCATTGTAAACGGCGGTCTTACATGGTCAACGAGTCAGACACAGGGTTCGCGAAAAATTGTCGTATGGAAAAGCGATGATTTGACGAATTGGTCGTACAGTCTGCATGAGGTAATGCCCGAGGGTACGGGCTGCGTATGGGCGCCCGAAGCAATTTACGACCGTGAAAAGGGGCAGTACATGGTATTCTGGGCGTCGAAAACGTCAGCTGACCAATACGCCAAGCAGCGTATCTATCGCTGCTACACGAGTGATTTTGAGACGTTCACGCCCGCCGAGGTATATATCGAGGAGGATCACAGCGTAATTGACACAACTATTGTCGAGGACAAGGGAGTGTACTACCGCTTCAATAAGTACGAAGGGCAGAATTTCGTTTATATGGAAAAATGCAATTCGCTTGACGGAAAATGGGAAGATGTAACGACGTACAATCACAAGGAAACCGGCTTTGAGGGTCCGACAATATTTAAGATGAATAATTCTGACAAATGGTGTCTGATGCTCGATAATTACAGCAGGGGTGGCTATAAGCCGTTTATGACCGAGGATTTATCCTCAGGCGTATTTCAAAGTCCCGGCGACGTGACATTTGAGAGCGGCATTACATACCGTCACGGAACGGTACTTCCGATTACCGCTGAGGAAAAGGCGGCTATCATACAGGCATACGGTAATAATTGATAGACATAAAAACCGGAGAGACATATGTCTCTCCGGTTTTTTATCCGAACGCTTTTGTTATCTTCTTTTTTCCATTTCCTCAAACACGTCCTCCCATGTCATGCCGTTATCCGCAAGCATAACGGCAAGATGATACAGCAGGTCGGCGGTTTCATATTTAATTTCTTCCTTATCGCGGTTTTTTCCGGCGATTACGACCTCCGCGGCCTCCTCGCCTACCTTTTTAAGAATTTTATCCTCGCCCTTATCGAACAGATAATTCGTATACGAGCCCTCCTCCGGATTATTTTTGCGGTCTGCTATGACTGCAAATTCGCGGCGCAAAATGTCCGAAGCATGCCCGGGCTCAGTATCCTCGGTCAACGCTCCGTTCTCGACCCTTCTGAAAAAGCATGAACGGTTTCCCGTATGGCACGCCGGTCCGGCAGGCAGTGACCGCAGCACAAGGCAATCGGCGTCGCAGTCAACGCGGATCTCCTTTACGTAAATATAATTACCGGAGGTGGCGCCCTTTTCCCAGATTTCCACGCGGCTCCGCGACCAGAAGGTAGCGCGCCCGGTGTCAAGCGTTTTTTGCAGACTGTCCGCGTTCATATACGCGACCATGAGCACCTCGCCCGTTTCAATATTCTGCACCACAGCCGGGATCAATCCCTTTTCGTCAAACTTAAGTTCGTTTATAAAATTCATTTTTTCACTCCCTTATTTCAGTGTCATAAGATGTCTGTTTTTTATAAGATAATCCGCGCCGGAAATCACCGTAAACACAACGGTGATCCACAGCAGTATTTCTATCGTAAGATTTGCCGCCGCGCGTTCGGGGAACAGCGCCGTAAGAATAATTGTGATTATTATCGCCGTCATTTGGATAACGGTTTTAAGCTTTCCCCACACGCTCGCCGCGATCACCTTTCCCTCGCCGGCAGCGGTGAGCCTTACGCCCGCGACCATAAATTCGCGGGTCATAATGACCATCAGCGCTATTGTCCCGCTTACCGGACCGTATACTCCCATTCCGAGGAATACCAGGAAGGCGGCTGTTGTCAATATTTTGTCGGCGAGCGGGTCAACAAATTTACCGAAGGTTGTTATCTGATTTCTTGACCGCGCTATATAGCCATCGAGCGCGTCCGTTACAGACGCGAGCGCGAATACCCCCAGCGCCGCCAGCTTGTACGCCGTACCGTCCATCATCAAAAACGCCATGAATACGGGCACAAGAATAACTCTTAAGAGCGTAAGCTTATTGGCTGTGTTCATAAAATCATATCCTTTCATTTATCATAACGCCGGTCAAGTCGTACTCGTCCGCGTCAAGAATTTTCACTTTGATTATATCTCCCGCGCTTATCTCGTCCTCGGCGGCGAAATATACAAGTCCGTCCACGTCTAAGCTGTCCGCGCGGCTCCTGCCGTAAAACAGGAAATTATCCTCGTCGTAGCCCTCGGCTATTACCTCGATTTCCCCGCCGATTTTCCCGCGGTTTTTTTCGAGGCTTATTCCCTGCTGAAGCGTCATAAGCTTATCAAGCCTGCGCTGCTTTGTTTCCTCGTCAATCTGATTTTCAAATTCAGCCGCCGGGGTCCCCTCCTCGCGCGAGTACGCAAAAACGCCGAGACGATCAAACCCTGTTTCCTCAACAAATTCACACAGCTCATTAAAATGCTCCTCCGTTTCACCCGGAAAGCCCGTTATTATTGACGTGCGTATTGTGCAGTCCGGCATTTTTTCGCGGAATTTGCGTATTTTTTCCGTTATCTGCGCCCGGCTTGTCCTGCGCGCCATGCGCCGCAGTATGTAATCGCTCGCATGCTGCACCGGCATATCTATATAATTGCATATTTTATCATATTTTGCCATCACGTCGATAAGAGAATCCGTCACAGCCTCGGCATAGAAGTAATGAACCCGGATCCACTCAACGCCATCGACCGCCGCAAGCTCCTCAAGCAGCCTGTCAAGCGCGGGCGCGCCGTAAATATCCGAGCCGTAGCGCGTTGTATCCTGCGCTATAAGAATCAGCTCCTTAACGCCGTTTTCGGCAAGCTCCTTTGCCTCGCGCAATATATTTTCAATCGTTCTGCTTCTGTAATGACCGCGTATCATGGGTATAGCGCAGTAGGTACAGTTATTATCGCATCCGTCCGCTATTTTAAGATACGCCGTGTACGGCGGCGTGCTCAATATTCTCGGCAGCCGCTCGCTCATATTCCTGTTCCGGTGCCCTGTTTCCCAAACCGATTCTCCGTTGAAGGCGCGCGTTATCGCCTCCGCGATTTTGTCGTAATCGCCCGTACCCAAAACCGCGTCTACCTCCGGCAGCTCTGTTTTTATTTCCTCCGAATACCGTTCAGCCAGGCAGCCCGACGCTATTAGCAGCCGGCATTTACCGGTTTCCTTATATTCAGCCATTTCCAGAACAGCGTTTATGGATTCCTGCTTTGCCGATTCAATAAATCCGCAGGTATTTACTATTATAACGTCCGCTTCCTCAGGCTCGGCGACAATATTAAACCCGTCGGATGCGAGTATGCCGAGCATTGTTTCGCCGTCCGTCTGATTTTTGGCGCAGCCCAAAGACACGAGCGCGATATTACATTTCATCAGTCTCACCCTTAACTCTTTCGATACATTCCTTTATTTCCCGCAAATCATAACCGCGGTATATAAAATAGCGTATGCATTTATCAATATTTTTCCGTTCAAAATCTCCGCCGAGCTTTTTTCTTACCAGCGGATACAGGATTTCATCGTAATCCTCCCGAATATCTTCGACAGCCGCCTCGATATACTCGCTCGGTATACCCTTTGCGCGCAGCTCCTGCCATATGCGGTTTTTGCCGTATTTTTTCAGATTTTTCAAATCCCTCGCTTTTCCCGCGGCATATCGCTTATCGTCCACGAGCCCGTATTCGCGGCAAAAACCGAGCGCGCGCTCTATATCCTCGTCCGCCGCGCCCGCGCGCTTTAATTTATCGGACAGCTCCTTTTCGCTGTGAGAGCGAAATTCAAGCAGCCGCAGCGCTTTTTCGCGCGTTTCATCATAAGTTAAAGTCCTCTTCCCTGAAATATCCGAATAGCTCACCGAAATTTATACCGCCTATCATTTTATTTTCATATCTGCCCTGAAGATTTTTATAGCCCGTTATTATCTGCTCCGATTTCACGCCGTAGGATATGGACATATACGCCTCGATACACGCGGACAAATGATCGCAGCCGCGCACTATCTCGCCGTCAAGCGGACTGTAAATATCGTCGTTGTATTTTTCATTTATCAAGTCCGATGTTACCCTTTCGATTTTGCCGTCCGCCTTGATTTTTGAGAAAAACTCATCCTCCGTATAATAGCGCAGCTCCTCGTGCCAGTCAGCCGGAAGCAGAGGGTAAATGACCTTGTTCATCTGCTCCGCTTCTATTCCGCTTATGAGGCTTCCCAAGCCCTTTACAGATGATTTCACCGGAGACACGATATCCCTTGTCAGCGATTCCGCCAAATCATGGAACAGACCGCACAAAAAATTATTCACAAGCCTTGCCCCGCACGGCGCGTTAAGCTCGAGTGTGCAGAAATAAGATAAAATTGCCACCACAAGCATATGTCCCATAACAAACGTGTGCGGCAGGCGAACCGCTTTTGCCCAGCGCTGCTGGTATCTGAGCTTGCCGATAAGCGATAAAAATTCCTGCATATACGGGCTTCCCATATAATATTTGTATCCTTTGAAGGTGTCGCATGACGCAAGCTCGGCAATCATATCCTGACGGACCTGCTCGATCCCATACGTTTCCTTGTTCAGAGGGTATATTACCTTAAATTCCCAGTTGCTTGCCAGATAATTTGACGCGTAAAGTATCTTTTTTTCCAGCCGCGCGTAATCATTATCCGTATAATAGAGACGCATTCTTTCATAAAATCCGCCGCCGAGGGCTTCCATATCGTCTTTGAGCACATCGAGCACCCATTTGTCAATCTGCGCGCCCTTTTCCTCAACGAGCTTATGGTAGATAGGAGGCTTGATATCCGTCAGAATACTGCGGTGAAAAAACTCAAAGATCCCGCCCTCCACAAGCTTTAGCATGTCCACGCCGCTGCCCTCGCATTTCGCGAGCACATACGCAAAAAACAGCTTATGGGCTTGCTTGTCAAGCTCCGTGAAGCCCGTCCACGGGCGGATATGGTCGTTCCAGCGCTGTATCGACGCCGCCTCATATATTAAAGAAATCAGATTTTTTAAAATCATATGCCGCTCTCCTATATACGCATACCGGAAAATTAAATTTTATTTTACTCCGGAATCACCTTATAGCCGCTCTTTTCAAGCTTTGAAATAACCCTCTGTCCGTGCTCTCTGCCGCCGACCTCGCAGGCGATATGGATGATCGCCTCGTTGGGGTCCAGATCCGACGACATTCTGTCGTACTGCACCATGACAATATTCGCGCTTGCCGCAGCCAACGCGTGCGAGAGATGCTCCAGACTGCCCGGTATATCCAGCAGCGTCGTACAGAACTTGAGCTTTCTTTCTCTTGACGCGAGACCAAGCTCGATGATTCTGTTTATAAAGCTCACGTCTATATTTCCGCCGGATAAAAGACAGGCGGCTTTTTTGCCCTTTACGTCTATCTTGCCGTTGAGCACGGCGGCGAGAGTCGTCGCGCCCGCCGGTTCCACGACCTGCTTTGTGCGCTCCAGAAGCAACAGTATCGCAGCCGATATTTCCGCGTCCGACACAAGCACAACGTCGTCGGCATATTTATTTATAAGCTCCATAGTCTTAACGCCGGGCGATTTGACCTGAATACCGTCCGCAATCGTTTTTACCGACCCGGAAACGACATGCGTTTTTGTCCTGAACGATTCGGCTATCGCGGGCGCGCCCTCCGCCTGGACGCCTATTATCTTAACGCGGGGATTAATCTGCTTAACGCAAGCCGCCACGCCGGCGAGAAGACCGCCGCCGCCCGCGGGAACGACGATTATATCGACCGTCGGCAAATCCTCTAAAATCTCGATACCTATCGTACCCTGACCCGCCATGACCTCGTAATCCTCAAACGGGTGCAAAAACGTCGCGCCCTCCTTTTCCTGTATCTCGACCGCCTTGTTATACGCATCGTCGTAGCAGTCGCCGTGAAGCACGACCTTCGCGCCGTAGCCCTCGGTAGCGGCGACCTTCGCGATGGGCGCCGACTTTGGCATAACGATCGTAGCGGGTATATGATTCACATGAGATGCGTAAGCCACTCCCTGCGCATGATTGCCCGCCGACGACGCCACGACCGATTTCACCTCTCCGCGCTCGACAAGCGCCGTGATTTTATTCGCCGCGCCGCGTATTTTGAATGAGCCTGTTTTTTGCTGGTTTTCGTATTTTAAATACACGCTTCCGCCGGTCATATCGGAAAACGTCTTTGACAGCTCTATTTTTGTTCTGTGCAAAATCGGAGCAAGCCTCGATGCAGCTTTTTCTATTTCGCTAAGCTCTAAGTTCATATGATTACTCCCTCTCAATATTTAGTCCTTAATTCTATATATTATATCACATAATTGCCAATATTTCAATAGAAATTGCCGATTTTGCCGCAGTTTACTAAATAAACGCGAAAAAAAGCGGCAGCAGCGCCGCTTTCGTAAAAATTTTTCCATACAGCACGTCACGGTGCCAGCCTCGCTTACCATTCACCGACAAGCCTTATTTCCGGCTCCAGATAAACCTTAAATTTGTCATAAACCGTTTTCTGCACATGACTTATCAGATTTCGCACGTCTTCGGCGGTCGCGCCGCCGGCGTTTACGATAAATCCGGCGTGCAGCTCTGATATCTGCGCGCCGCCTATTTTGCAGCCGCGCAGCCCCGCGTCCTGAATAAGCTTTCCGGCGAAATACTCCTCCGGACGCTTAAACGCGCTGCCCGCGGACGGCATGGTAACGGGCTGCTTCGCGTTGCGGCGCGAGCGATAGTCCGCCATAGCCGCTTTTATTGCATCCCCGTCTCCCCTTTTAAGCTTCAGAACGCACGATAAAATCACCTGATCTCCGCCTTGAAATTTGCTGCGGCGATAGCCGAAGCCGAGCTTTTCACATTCCTCCGTCACGATCTCTCCGTTTTTATCGAGATACGTTACCGTCTCAATTATCTGCGACAGCTCTCCTCCGTAAGCGCCGGCGTTCATAAAAATGCCTCCGCCGATGGTACCCGGTATGCCGGACATCGGCTCAAACCCCGTCAGGGCGTTTTCAAGACACGCCGCCGCCGCCGCGGACATGAGCGCGCCGGCACTGGCGCAGATTCGTTCGCCCTCCGCCCGTATCTGCGACATGTTTTTCCCTATATGGATAACAAGACCGCGTATGCCCTTATCGGACACGAGCAGATTCGAACCGTTTCCGACTACCATATACGGATAATTATTTTCACGGCACAGCCCGATAAGAGCCTTTATTTCGTCCGCTGACGCAACCTCCGCGAAAACATCGGCGCTGCCGCCTATATGGAAGGTCGTGTGAGCGCTCATCGGTTCGTTGTAAATTATATTTTCGGATATTTCCCAGAAGCGTTTTATATCCACGTATCAATCTCCTATTTCCGCTTTAAATATTTTTCTCGTCTATGTATTATAAGTCGAAGCTCCCCTCCATCTGAGCCATGAGCCTGTTATTGAGCTCCACCGCAGCGTTATATCCCATTTTTTTCTGGCGGTTGTTCATTGCCGCTACCTCCACGATAACCGCGATATTTCTGCCGAGCTTTACGGGAATGGTAAGCGACGGCACATTTATACCCATTATATTGGTATACTCGTCCACCATGCCGAGACGGTCATACTGCTTGCCCTGCTCCCACGTTTCAAGATGTATTATCATATCCACACTCTGGGAATCCTTGACGGCGCCCATGCCGAATATCTCCTTGACGTCAATTATTCCTATGCCGCGTACCTCGACAAAATGACGGATGATTTCGGGTGATGAACCGACAAGCGTTTTGTCGGAAACGCGTTTTATTTCAACAGCGTCGTCCGCAACCAGCCTGTGCCCGCGTTTTACGAGCTCAATCGCGCATTCGCTCTTTCCAACGCCGCTCTCGCCCATGATCAATATTCCCTCGCCGAAAACCTCGACCAGAACGCCGTGGCGTGTGCGCCTCGGAGCAATCTGAACATTCAGATATCGTATAAGCGCGCTTATAAAGGAGGAGGTCCCCTCCTCGGTTCTCAAAATCGGGACTCCGTATCTTTCCGCGAGCTCCGTCATCTCGGTCGTGACCTGTATTCCGCGTGCAATAATAAGCGCGGGGAATTTTTTTGAGAAATAGTTTTCAAGCCTCTGCTCTCTTTCCTCCGCGGAATATTGCTCGAGATACGAAAATTCCGCCTTTCCCATCATTTGAAGCCTTCCCGAATCAAACAGGTCGAAAAAACCCGCCAGCTGAAGCCCCGGACGATTGATATCGGCTTTAGCTACCTTTATGGAGTCTATATCCTCCGGCTCGTATATAACCTCAAGGTCAAATTCCTCAATAACCTTTTTAATAGGTATGGTAAATTCCTTTTCAGCCATTGTGACAAATGCTGCTCCTTTCACTAATATGCGTTTCGGTAAATCCGATTATGATACCTCCGATATTACCGTTATCGCTTCCCCGAGCCGTTTCAGGGCTTTGCGCGCCTCCTCCGTAAGCATCGGACGACGCCTTATCACGGCGGCGCCCCTGCCGGGACAGCGCAAAAACCATCCGGCGAAGCGATATATATTATATTATATATGAAACCGGAACGATTTTCAATAAAAATATGAAAACTTTATGGCATTATTCATTAATAATATTATTTTTAACACTCGTTTTTTCAAAAATAGTACAAAAAAATAAAAAATATCGATAAAACACTTGCAAATTCAAATCAGGTATGGTAAAATAGCGATTGATGTTTAAATAAGAGAGATAAGTAGGAGGTGTGGATAAATGGCAAAGTGCGACGTATGCGGCAAGGGCGTAACCTTTGGTATCAAGGTCAGCCATTCGCACAGACGGGCGAACAGAGCGTGGAAGCCGAACGTAAGAAAGGTAAAGGCTATGGTGAACGGTTCGGTAAAATCGGTTAACGTATGTACCCGCTGCCTTCGTTCGGGAAAGGTTCAGCGCGCCGTTTAATTTGGATTGGTGATGACAGCCGGCGGTACTCTGATTCGTCGGCTGTTTTTTCGTAACATTGGACGATATGAAAACAAATGACCGAAAAGAAAATACAAAAGGGGTGTGTGTTTTGGAAAAGCTTTTGGTCACGGGCGGCTCTCCTTTGCAGGGAAACGTTACGATAAGCGGCGCCAAGAACGCGGCGGTTGCTATTATACCTGCGTGTATACTGATAAAAGACAAATGCACGCTGGAAAATCTTCCTGATATAAAAGATGTTAAACTGTATCTGAGAATTTTACAAAATCTCGGAGCAAAAATAGAATATATTGATAATAATACGGTTGAAATAGATTGTACGGATATAGATTCTTACGAGCCACAGGGCGATTTGACGCGCAGAATGAGGGGCTCGAGCTATCTTATGGGCGCTCTTTTGGGCAGATTCTCACGGTTTATGGTGGATCCGCCCGGCGGCTGCGACTTCGGCACCCGCCCGATTGATAAGCATATAATGAGCTTCGAGGCTCTGGGAGCTTCGGTAAGGACCGAGCGCGGCATGATTGTCGGCGAAGCGGAGGAGCTCCACAGCGGAAGCATTTACTTTGACGGGGTAACCGTCGGCGCGACGATTAACGCTATTCTGGCGTCCGTCACGGTTGAGGGAACGACCGTCATAGAGAACGCGGCAAGAGAACCGCATATAGTGGATCTGGCGAATTTCCTTAACGCTATGGGCGCAAATATACGCGGCGCGGGCACGGATACTATACGCGTAAAGGGTCAAAAGGGGCTTCACGGTGGCTCATATGCCATAATTCCGGATCAGATCGAGGCGGGAACGTTTATGGTCGCCGCTGCCGCCACGCGCGGCGATGTGACGCTTTTAAACGTAATCCCGAGACATCTCGAGATAATCGGGTCAAAGCTTCAGCAAGCCGGCGCAAGAGTTGAATACGGGTCTGACACGGCGCACGTCTGGGTGCCGGAGGGTACAGCATTCCGACCGATAAGCTTTTCGGCGCTGCCGTATCCCGGATTCCCGACGGATATGCAGCCGCAGCTGGTTACATTCCTGGCGTCTGTTCCGGGGACAAGCACGGCTCGCGAAACGGTATGGGACAACCGTTTCCGCTATGTGAACGAATTAAAGCGCATGGGCGCGAATATACATGTAGAGGGGCAGCTCGCTATAATAGAAGGAGTGAAGGAGCTGTATTCGGCGCATGTCAAGGCTACCGACCTGCGCGCCGGCGCGGCAATGATCATCGCCGGTCTGATGTGCTCCGGCACAACTCATATAACGAATATATATCACATCGACCGCGGCTATGAGAATTTTGAGAAAAAGTTCGTTACGCTCGGCGGCAAAATAGAACGCGTCCAGGTTGTGGAGGACGATGATATTATTTGATTGCGAAGGGGCTGAAAACAGTCCCTTTTATGCTTAAAATACATAAAACGAGGTATACGATGGTAAATTTTATTTCGCTCATAAGCGGCTCGTCGGGGAACGCGTCCGTTATCTCCGACGGACGCACACATATACTGACCGACTGCGGAATGTCGGGCGCGCGCCTGAAGGATGCGCTTAAAAAAATAGGCATTGCGCCGGAGGCGCTGTCGGCGCTGCTGATTACTCATGAGCATATAGACCATGTCCGCGGCGCGGGCGTTATAGCCCGGCGTTACAGTCTGCCCGTATACGCTACCGAGAAAACGTTTTCCGCTTTAAACTGCGGGCGGATCGACGACGCGCTTATACGCGTTATTAAGCCTGACCGTGATTTTGAGATAGGGACCGTCGGCGTGCTGCCGTTTTCCATACCTCACGACGCGGCGGACCCGGTGGGATATAATTATTTCGCCGAAGGAGAAAAGTATTCTCTCGCTACCGATATAGGGCATATAAATGATTATCTGCTGTCGCATATCCGAAGCAGCCGCGCTGTTCTTCTCGAATCCAACCATAACGTTGGAATGCTCGAGGCGGGCTCATACCCGTATCACCTCAAACGCAGAATTCTGAGCGATACCGGACACCTGTCAAACGAATACGCTGCAAAATGCGCTTTGGAGCTTGTAAAAAGCGGCACGGAGCGTATAACGCTCGGGCATTTGAGCCGGGAAAACAATACTCCCGAGCTCGCGCTGCTCGAGACGCACACAGCTCTTACGGACGCGGGAATAAACGTCGGCACGGATATGAGGCTCGCCGTCGCGAAACGATTTGAGGCGACGCGGATATGATTGGAATCACAATAATCGCGGTCGGGAGGGTTAGGGAAAAATACTTTTCCGACGCCGTGAACGAATATATAAAGCGGCTTTCCAGATTTGCGAAGGTCGAGATAACGGAAATCCCCGATATGAAAATTCCCGATAACGCGTCGGAAAAGGAGCTCGCCGCGGTGATTGAAAAGGAGGGCTCTATGATTCTGCCGAAAATCCCCGACGGCGCATATACCGCGGCGATGTGCATCGAGGGGAGTCCGGTGTCATCGGAGAAGCTTGCGGAAATAATTTCAAAAGCAGCCATGACTCACGGCAGGATAGCGTTTATTATCGGCGGCTCTCTCGGTCTGTCCGATGCGGTTAAGAAACGCGCGGACGCGCGTCTGAGCTTCGGAGCGATCACCCTTCCCCATCAGCTTATGAGAGTGGTGATGGCTGAGCAAATTTACAGGGCATTTAAAATCAACAATAATGAGAGCTATCACAAGTAGATTTTTGTCCCGAATAAAACATATTTTGTCGTTGATATGATTATGTTTTTTATAGTATAATCATATCGCAATTTATACGTATCGGAGGGGTTTCAAATGGCTGAAATCAAGGTGAAAACACGCGATAAAAAGGGAAAAATAAGCAAATATATATACGGACAGTTTGCGGAGCATCTGGGAAGATGCATTTACGAGGGTCTTTACGTCGGAGAGGACAGCGGCATAGAAAATGTAAACGGCATGCGCTGCGACGTGGTGAACGCTTTAAGAGAGCTCGATATTCCGGTGCTTCGCTGGCCGGGCGGCTGCTTCGCCGATGACTATCACTGGCGCGACGGCATCGGTCCGAAGGAGGAAAGACCGTATATGGTCAATACAAATTGGGGCAAGGTCGTGGAAAACAACCATTTCGGCACACACGAATTTTTCGAGCTCGTTGAGCAGCTGGGAACGGAGGCTTATATCTGCGGCAACGTCGGCTCCGGCACGGTCAAGGAAATGCGCGACTGGGTGGAATATATGACGTTTGGCGGCGATTCTCCTCTTGCGAACGAACGCCGCAGAAACGGACGCGAGGAGCCGTGGAGGCTGAAATTTTTCGGCGTCGGCAACGAAAACTGGGGCTGCGGAGGCTCAATGAGCGCGAAATATTACGCCGACGAGTTCCGCCGCTACGCTACGTTTATCCGCGACTACGGCGACGAGCCGCTCTATAAAATCGCGGGAGGTCCCGACAGCCGCGATACGCACTGGATGAAGGTCATGATGAAAAAATGCGCGCATCAGGCTCAGGGTATATCGGTGCACAATTACACGTACACTCACGATTACGCGAACAAGGGCGTGAGCACAGACGATAATTTAAGCGAATATTATTCCCTGCTTAAAAACGCGTTTTCAATGGAAGAAACGATACGAATGCACGAGGCTGTTATGGACAAATACGACCCCGAGAAGAAAAAGGGGCTTATAGTCGACGAATGGGGGACCTGGTACGACGTGCTTCCCGGCACAAACCCCGGATTCCTGCTCCAGCAGAATACGATACGAGACGCGATATGCGCGATGGTGATACTTCATATCTTTGAAAAGCACAACGACCGCATTTTCATGGCGAACATTGCGCAGATGGTAAACGTTTTGCAGGCGATGATCCTCACCGAGGGTGAAAAAATGGTTAAGACCCCGACATACTACGTGTTTAAGATGATGAAGGCGCGTATGGACTCGGAACGCATAGGCGTAGAATACGAATCCGCGGAATGCGACGGGAACGGACGCGCGGCGGAAAAAATAAGCGCGGACGCATCTGTTAAGAACGGGGCGTGTCTTGTCACGATATGCAACACATCAGCCGTCGAAAACGAGGATATAACGCTTATAATTGACGGAGCCTTCGGCGAAGCCTCCGGAACCGTTATGAGCGCGGAAAATATAAACGATTTCAACGATTTTGACAGCGCGGAAAGGGTCGCTCCGTCAAGGCTGGATATAAAAACGGATAACGGAAGGATAACGTTCACATTGCCGCGCCTTTCGACAGCCGCGATTAATTTCAAAATATGAAAAAATGCAGAAAATGCCCGTCAAGGAGCGCCGTTTCCGAGGAGGAAATAGCAAAAATGGTTGAAGACGTTCGCTCCATGCGCGGGGTGAGGCTGGTTCCGGAGCCGGAATTTGAGAGACGGTTCGGAATTTGCATGAGCTGTGAAAAGCTCGAAGACGGCAGCACATGTATGCTGTGCGGCTGTATTATGCAGGTCAGAGCGCGTCTGGCGGACGGCAGATGCCCGTATCCGGGCGGAGGCAGGTGGAAAAATGCTGTTTCATGACGCTATGTGTATCTGCTGCCGTATGCGGACAGCCGATATAAAATATCGGCGCGGCGGGATCGGAATTTGTGGCAGATGCTTTTCGCGGATGCCGAAAACAAGCTCCACCATGAGCTTCAGCGGCGAAAAATACGTTGATTATGTCATTTCGCCGTTTTATTATGCAAAGCATCTGCGCGCGGCTATACTCGCTTATAAATTTAACGGTGCCAAAGCATACGCGAAGGTGTTTGCGGAGCTTTTAAAAGACGAGCTCGAACCGATAAAATATATGCTCGGCGGATTTGATATGCTTGTGCCGGTGCCGCTGTCACAGCGCAGAATGAACGAGCGCGGCTACAACCAGTCCGCGCTTATAGCAGAGCCGCTCGCGGAGTTCATCGGCGCGGATTACAGCCCCGATGCGCTCAAACGCGTAAAAAATACGCGCCGTCAGTCCGGTCTGAAAAACTATGAAAGGAAAAGCAATGTGCTCGGCGCATTTTCCGCGCCGGATAACGTCAAAGGAAAATCTGTCATTATTTTTGATGATATTTACACGACCGGCTCTACCGTTGAGGAATGCGCCAAAACGCTTAAAGGCGCCGGAGCCGGAAAAATCATAGCGCTTACACTGTCCATAACGGACCGAAGGCTTATCACGCCGGAGGCGCGGTTATTTTAACCGTATTCCGCGGCGGGGAAACGGTCCTTTCAAATGCGGATTTGCAATTATAAACGGAGGGATTATTATGCAGTATATTATTGTTACAGGCATGTCCGGTTCGGGGAAAACAAGCGTTTTGCGGTATCTGGAGGACATGGGTTATTTTTGCATTGACAATATGCCGCCAATGCTGATACCGAAATTTGCGGAAATGCTGTCGTCGGTAAACGGTACGTTTAACGATGTGGCGTTTATTATCGACTGCCGTCTGGGCGATATGATAAACGAGCTGATAGAACAGGTAAACATACTTCGCGAGCACGGTTATGACTGCAAGGTGCTCTTTCTCGACTGCGAGGACGAAACAATTCTGAAAAGATACAAGGAAACGCGAAGGAATCATCCCCTTAACAGCCCCGACGGCCTGGAGGCGTCGATAAAAAAGGAGCGCGACGTATTAAAAAAGCTGTATACCTTCGCGGATATGATAATCGACACCACCAATCTTAGCGCTCATGATTTGAGGGAATCCATAAAGCAGCTTTACGGCAGCGAGCACAGCATAAACGAGCTGAGAATCACGGTCATGGCTTTCGGATTCAAGTACGGACTGCCGAAGGAGGCGGATTTGGTATTCGACGTGCGGTGCCTGCCGAATCCGTTTTATATTGACGAATTAAAGCACAGAACCGGAAACGATAAGGCGGTGCAGGATTACGTTATGAACAGCGCCGCATCGGTTGAATTTATGAATAAAATAAATGATATGATAGATTTCCTTATCCCGCTTTATATAGCGGAGGGAAAGCTTTCTCTCACAATCGCGATAGGCTGCACGGGCGGCAGGCACAGGAGCGTGACGCTTACGAACAAGCTCGAGGAGCATTTAAAGCAGACCGGCTATCTGGCGCATGTGATTTACAGGGATATAAACCGCGATTAACGGAGGAAGCATATGATTTCAAATATAAAGGTTGCCGCTTTGGGCGGCGGAACGGGGCTTTCGACAATGCTGAAGGGGCTGAAGCTCTATACAGGCGATATAACGGCTGTCGTATCCGTTGCCGACGACGGAGGCTCGTCCGGTATGCTGCGGCAGGATTTCGGAATGCTGCCTCCGGGCGATGTGCGCAACTGTTTGAGCGCGCTGACGGATATCGATCCGGAAATCGGCGATTTGATAAATTACCGCTTCAGGGAAGGCGGTCTTAAGGGGCACAGCCTCGGCAATATCATGCTCGCTGCCCTTAACGACATGTCGGGAAGCTTTGAGGAGGCTGTCAAAAAATTCGCGCGCGTTTTGGGCATAGTCGGCACGGTATACCCCGTAACAAACGAAAACGTTACTTTAAAGGCGGTTTTGTCGAACAACAAAACCATTTCCGGAGAATCAAATATAGGCGCGTATTCCGAGGCTGTATGGAACAGAATAGATCATGTCGAGCTTAATCCGCCGTCGCCAAAGCCGGTGCGCGGCGCGGTCGAAGCGATAAACAAGGCGGACGTTATCGTGCTCGGACCGGGGAGTCTGTATACGAGTATTATTCCGAATTTGCTTGTCAGCGGCATTACAGAGGCGATAAGAAACAGCCGCGCGCTTAAAATTTATGTGTGCAATATTATGACGCAGCGCGGGGAGACGGAGGGCTACACCGCCTACGACCACCTATCGGCGCTCGAAAAGCATTCGTATGAGGGAATAGCCGATATGATGATTGTTAACAACGCGACTGTTCCGGAATATCTGCTTGAACGATAC
The DNA here is from genome assembly GCA_947626135.1 of uncultured Clostridia bacterium. Taxonomy (GTDB): domain Bacteria; phylum Bacillota; class Clostridia; order UBA1381; family UBA1381; genus 12844. Next base: position 15,273 of record CANQQZ010000018.1, on the reverse strand, counting down.
GCCGGGGAAAACGCCGCTCCCGTACATATTGACACGGAAAATATTTTAGGGCATACCAAGCTGGTTCAGGGTAATCTGCTGCTTATTCAGAATGGCAGGGTAAGACATAATTTCAGCCGCCTCGCCAGAACGGTTGTACAACTGGGAAGCGAGTTCAGGAATTAATATTTGCCGACGGCGCGAAAGGAGATCGTTATGTCCTTTTCATCTGACATAAAAGAAAAGCTCTGCCGCGCTCACGGCAGATGCCCGAACTGCAAAAATGCCTGCCTCGCGGGAATTTTTGAGTTCGCGGGAAAAAACGAAGACGGCGTAATCAGGTTCGTCACGGAAAACGAGCATGTCGCCGATTATATAATCGACGCCGTTTACGACAGCGGCGAAGCTGTGAAATACGTAAAAAATGCGCGGGGCTGCCGCTTTTTCATTAATACTGAGGGCGAGCTTATGAAGCGTGTTTCCGCGTGGGAAAAACGGGCGATGTCATGCTGCGCCCGCTCGTATGCGCGCGGGGCGTTTCTCGGCGGCGGCTCTGTCACGGACCCGAGAAGCGCATATCATTTGGAGTTTGTGACAAGGAGCGAGGAGCAGGCATTGAAGCTCGCGGATATTTTAAACGGCGGCGAAGGAACGGCGGCAAAGATAACGCGGCGCAAAGGCATGTATACCGTCTACATAAAGGAGTGCGAATCCATAGCCGACGCGCTCGGCATGATGGGCGCCGGAGGCGGCGGTCTCGAGCTGTTTTCCGTACAGGTGGAAAAGGAGCTGCGCAATAAAATCAACCGCCGCGTCAACTGCGAGACGGCAAATTCCGACAAGACGGCGCGCGCCGCCTCAAGGCAAACCGCGGCTATCCGCATGATAAAGGACGCGGGAAAATGGTCCGCTCTGCCGGATACGCTAAAGGAAATAGGCGAACTGCGCGAGCAATATCCGGATGTAAGCCTGAAGGAGCTGGGAGAGATGTTGAACCCTCCCATAGGAAAAAGCGGCGCCAATCACAGATTGGAACGAATAATGAAATTCGCGCGGACTATATAAAACGGAAAGGAGATAATACCAATGCAGTTTTGTCACTTGCATGTGCATACGGAGTACAGCCTGCTTGACGGCGCCGCGGCGATACCGAAGCTTATCGCGCGCGTAAAGGAGCTGGGAATGGATTCCTGCGCGATAACCGATCACGGCGCGATGTACGGCGCGGCGGATTTTGACCGCGAAGCGCGCAAAAACGGAATACATCCCGTTATCGGCTGCGAGGTATATATGGCGCCGCGCACCCGCTTTGACAAAACCTACGGCGTGGACAACAAAACGAGCCATCTTATTCTCCTTGCCGAAAACCAAACCGGATATAAAAATCTTATAAGGCTCGTGAGCGCGGGGCATATAGACGGCTTTTACTACAAGCCGCGCATCGACAAGGAGCTTCTGCGCAGACACAGCGAGGGGATCATCGCGCTGTCGGCATGTCTCGCGGGAGAAATACCGAAGGCTCTTGTAAACGGTAATTACGACGAGGCGAAAAAAATCGCGCTCGAATATATAGACATCATGGGGAAAGATAATTATTTCCTCGAAATACAGGATCACGGCATACCCGAGCAAAAGCGGATCATTCCGGATATAATACGCCTTGCGGATGAGCTCGGGATAGGCGTAGCTGCCACCAACGATATCCACTACCTTGAAAAAGAGGATGCTAAATATCAGGATGTGCTGATGTGCATACAAATGGAAAAAAAAGTCGGAGATCCCGACCGCATGAAGTTTGAAACGGATGAATTTTACGTAAAATCGCCGGAGGAAATGGCTGCGTTATTTGATTACGCTCCGCAGGCGATTGAGAATACGGAAAAAATAGCGAAGCGCTGCAATGTCGAATTTGATTGGGATTCGCGGCATTTGCCGTCGTTCGACGTTCCCGGGGGTCAGGATGCGTTCGAGTATCTGCGGAATATGTGCCTCGACGGCATCAAGGGGCGTTATGACCCCGTTACCCCGGAGCTGTACGAGAGGCTCGACTATGAGCTCGGCGTCATACAAAAAATGGGGTTTGTGGATTACTTCCTTATCGTCAGCGATTTTATACGCTTCGCAAAAACGCACGGCGTTATGGTCGGTCCGGGCAGAGGCAGCGCCGCCGGCAGTCTTGTCTCGTACTGCCTCGGGATCACGAGCATTGACCCGATAAAGTACACGCTTATTTTTGAAAGATTTTTAAACCCCGAGCGCATCAGTATGCCGGATATAGATATAGATTTCGCGCCGGAGGGGCGTCAGAAAATAATCGAATACGTCGTGGAAAAATACGGCGAAAGCCAGGTGGCGCAGATCATCACCTTCGGCACGATGAAAGCGAAGCTCGCGGTCCGCGACGTCGGACGCGCGCTCGATGTTCCGCTTTCGGACGTTAACAGAATAGCAAAAATGATACCGTTCGACCTCGGCATGACAATAGACCTCGCGCTCCGGAAAAATCCCGAGCTGCGCGCGGCATATGACAGCGACGAACGCATTAAGGAGCTTATAGACACATCACGCAAGCTTGAGGGGCTGCCGCGTCACGCGTCGACGCATGCCGCGGGCGTTGTCATAACCAGCGAGCCGATAGTAAACTATGTGCCGCTGCAGCTTAATAAGGAAAATTTCATAATGACCCAATATCCCAAGGACACGGTGGAAAGTCTGGGTCTGCTGAAAATGGACTTTCTCGGGCTGCGCAACCTTACGGTCATCGAAAACGCGGTGAAAATCATAGAGAAAAACCGCGGCGTTAAAATAGATTTGGACAAGCTCGATTATGAGCGCAAGGAGGTTTACGAGCTTATTTCCTCCGGAAATACGGACGGGGTTTTTCAGCTCGAAAGCGCCGGAATGCAGTCGTTTATGCGCGAGCTGCGTCCCTCCGGGCTTGAGGACGTTATAGCGGGCATAGCGCTGTACCGCCCGGGTCCTATGGACCAGATACCTCGGTATATTCATAACAAAACGCATCCCGGGGACGTAAAATACAAGCATCCTCTTCTAAAGGACATCCTCGACGTAACATACGGCTGTATGGTATATCAGGAGCAGGTTCTCGAAATCGTCCGCGTTCTCGCCGGATACTCGCTGGGCAAGGCGGATTCCATGCGCCGCGTCATAAGCAAGAAAAAAGCGAAGCAAATGGAAATTGAACGAAACAATTTCATTTACGGAAACGGCGATGATATCCCCGGCTGCATTAACAGAGGAATAGATGAGAAAACGGCAATAGCCATTTTTGATGAAATAAACGATTTCGCAAACTACGCGTTCAACAAATCCCACGCGGCGGCTTACGCGTATGTATGCTATCAGACGGCATATTTAAAAACCTTCTATCCTGTGGAATACATGGCTGCGCTCATATCGAGCGTGGAGGATACGGATAAAATCAATCATTATATCGCCAACTGCATGGAAATGGGCATAAAGCGCCTTCCCCCGGACGTAAACAAAAGCGACGACTCCTTTACCGTGGAGGGAAACGGCATCCGCTTCGGGCTGTCGGCAATAAAAAACGTAGGCAGAGGCGTGATACAAAATATCGTGCGCGAGCGCGAACGCGGCGGACAGTTTAAAAGCTTTTCGGATTTTATAGACCGCACCGCAGGAAAAACGGATATGAACAAGCGAATGCTCGAGCAGCTTATAAACTGCGGCGCGTTCGATTCCATGAACGTTAAGCGCTCGCAGCTGCTCGCGGTTTACGAACGCGTGCTTGATGGCAGCGCGGCGAACAGAGGCAAGAATATCGAGGGTCAGTTTTCGTTTTTTGACGACCCGGAAATATCCGGAGCCGAAATGGAGCTTCCCGATATTCCGGAGCTTGACGAAAAAAATCTGCTGAGACTTGAAAAGCTGGCGACAGGCATGTATTTCTCCGGACATCCTATGGAGGCGTATACTCAAAGGATAAAACCGATTACAAGCCTTGTCATAGGGGATGTGCTCTCTAATGTGACGCAGGAGGAGGACGGCACGTACCGCGTGACCGGGCAGCTCGGAGACGGAGACAGAGTGACAATATGCGCCTGCGTCGCGTCAAGGAGGAACAAAACCACCCGCTCAAATACTCAGATGGCATTATTGAATATCGAGGATGCGTCGGGCAGCATGGAATGCATAGTGTTCCCGAAGGTTTTGCAGGAATACTCCCCCATTTTAATCGAGGATGCGATCCTGGCGATACAGGGGCGCCTGTCCTTCCGGGAGGACGAGGAGCCGAAGCTTATAGCAGAGATAATAGAGGATATAGAAACGGCGATATCAAAGCACAAGGAACCGGAACGGCTTTATATAAAGCTGAGCGAAAAAAACGACGAGAACCTAAAGCTTGTCATGAAAAGCCTTGCGCCGTATCAGGGCTTTACCGAGGTCAGGCTGTTCTTCGAGGATACGCGGAAAACGGCGCGGGTCCCGAAGCGTTATTGGTTCAATAATACGGTGTCAGCCATCGAGGATTTGAAAAGCATATTCGGCGAAGATAACGTTAAAATAAAATAGGAGCTTAAAACTGCCTAAATTACACAAAAAGCGCAGGCGGAATTTCTGTGTAATTTGCTATTGAAATTTGCCGCAAAAAGTTGTATTATAATATAGTATAGTCTTATTAAAGCGGGTGATAAAAATGGAAAACAGCATAATGGGGGATTACGTGGTGATAAAGGCGCTTGAAAACGGCGTAAATATCATAGGTCTTACCCGGGGACGCGACACAAAGTTTCATCATACAGAGAAGCTTGATAAGGGCGAGGTTTATATCGCTCAGTTTACCGAAATAACATCCGCGATTAAAATAAAGGGCAAGGCTGAGGTTTACACAAAGCTCGGCAAGCTGCTTTCAGATACGGGAGAAAATTAAAATGTGGACAGAGGTTTATTTTTCGCAGAATGAGGGCAAGGTAAAAAGACTTGTCGATATTCTGAGCGAAGCGCACATAATATCAAGGGTCCGCGGCAGCGGCGAAGGAACGGGACGCTGTTACGTCGTGTTCGTGCCGCGGGCGGAGCTTGACGAGGCGCAGAATATAATAGTGGAAAGCGACATTTTTTAATGATATCCAAAAACACAATCGGAGGGGAAGTAAAATGGCAGGAAATATAAGGACGATCGGCGTTTTAACGTCCGGCGGCGACGCGCCCGGAATGAATCCGGCAATCAGAGCCGTTGTCAGAGTGGGCGCGTATCACGGACTGCGCGTTATGGGAATAAAGCGCGGTTATAACGGTCTTATACACGGCGAAATGGATGATTTGACTCCGCGTGACGTTTCCAACATTCTCCAGCGCGGAGGAACGATTCTGCAAACGGCGCGCTGTCTTGAATTTAAGGAAGAAGCGGGCGTTAAAAAGGGCGCGGAAATGGCGCGCGTGTTCGGCTTGGACGGGCTTGTTGTAATAGGGGGCGACGGATCGTTCAGAGGCGCCCGCGACTTATGCAAGGAGGGACTGCCGACCATCGCCGTTCCGGGCACGATCGATAACGATATCGATTGCAGCGAATATACCGTAGGTTATGACACGTGTCTCAACACGGTCAAGGACGCTGTGGACAAAATACGCGACACGACAGCCAGCCACGAGCGCTGCTCCGTTATCGAGGTTATGGGCAGAGCCGCGGGATATATAGCGGTTCAGGCGGGAATAGCCTGCGGAGCGGACGTAATTTTAGTGCCCGAGGCAAAATGGTCGTTTGACGAGGATGTGCTGCGCCCCATTCTCGAGGGTAAATCCAAAGGCAAAAGGCATTCGATAATTCTTGTCGCGGAGGGTATCGGCGGCGTTATAGAAATGGCGCAGGAAATAGAGAAAAAAACAGGTATCGAATCGCGCGCGACGATTTTGGGTCATGTTCAGCGCGGCGGCAGTCCGACTGTGCGCGACAGAGTTGTCGCTTCGGAAATGGGCGGTCTTGCGGTCGAGCTGCTTTTGCAGGGCAAGCAGAACAGAATAGTTTGCATGAGAGACCATATTATCACGGATGTCGATATAGACGAGGGTCTTGCAATGAAGAAAACGCTGCCCGCGCAGCTTATATCGCTTGTCAGAAAATTGGCTATATGAACGTTGAAATAGAGTGTTTTTGGGGAAACACTCTATTTTTAATAATAGAAAAAAGGAAATATAAAATTAAGGAGGAATGATTTATGAGAAAGACAAAAATTGTCTGCACTATGGGTCCCGCTACCGACGACGACAAGGTTCTGCGTGATTTGATGCTCGCGGGAATGGACGTGGCGCGCCTGAATTTCTCGCACGGCACGCACGAGGAGGCAAAAATCAGGATAGACCGCATTAAGCGCATCCGCGAGGAGCTGGATATTCCGGTCGCGATTTTGCTCGATACAAAAGGTCCCGAGGTCAGAATAAAGACATTCAAGGACGGCAAAGTGACATTAAAAGAAGGGCAAACCTTCACGCTCTGCACCGATGACGTTGAAGGCGACGAGAACCAGGTTTCAATTACATATTCCGATTTGCCCAACGACGTTCACGCAGGCTCGCGCATACTCATCGACGACGGCTTAATAGAGCTTGAGGTGGCAAATATAAAGAACGGTAAAATAATCTGCCATGTAAAGAACGGCGGAACGATCTCCGACCGCAAGGGCGTTAATATTCCCAACGTTTCGCTGTCAATGCCATATATGAGCGAAAAGGATAGAAGCGATATATTGTTCGGTATCGAGCAGGACGTCGATTTTATCGCGGCATCGTTTGTAAGAACGGCGGACGACGTGCTCCAGGTCAAGCAGCTGCTCGAAAAGAACGGCGGCAAGGACATAAATATAATAGCAAAGATCGAAAACGCCGAGGGCGTCGATAATATAGACGCGATAATCCACGCGTCAAACGGTATAATGGTCGCGCGCGGCGACATGGGCGTTGAAATTGATTTGGAGGATCTTCCCGTTATACAGAAGCGGCTTATAAAGAAAACATACCGCGCGGGCAAGGCTGTAATAACCGCCACACAGATGCTTGATTCGATGATCAGGAATCCGCGCCCGACGCGCGCGGAAACAACCGACGTTGCGAACGCAATTTACGACGGCACCTCCGCAATTATGCTTTCGGGCGAAACGGCAATAGGAAAGTATCCGGTGGAAACGGTAAAAACGATGGCGTCCATAGCGGAGCGCACGGAGGAGGATATAGACTATGTAAAGCGTCTTGAAAATATGAATTTCGATTCGCATATGGATATCACCAACGCAATAAGCCACGCGACATGTACGACAGCCCACGATTTGAACGCGGCGGCAATTATCGTTCTCACATACGCGGGCGGCACCGCCAGACAGATCTCGCGCTTCCGTCCGGCATGTCCGATTATCGCTCCGACATTGAGCGTAAAGGGCCGCAGACAGCTGAATCTGGCATGGGGCGTTACTCCGATACTGAGCGAATCGAGAAGCAACACCGACGAGCTGTTCGATCATGCGGTGGAATGCGCGCAGAAAACGGGACTTATAAAGGACGGCGAGCTTGCCGTAATAACCGCCGGCGTTCCTATGGGCGTCGCGGGAACAACCAATATCATGAAGGTCCATCTTGTCGGACATATTCTCGTGAGCGGCAAGGGATTGTCCAAGGGCAGCGCCACGGCGAATGTATGTGTTGCGGCAAACGCAGCCGAGCTTGCCCGCGAATTTAAGGAAGGCGATATTGTCGTTACAAACTTTGTGAATACCGATATGATTTCCATTCTGCGCAAGGCGTCGGGAATCATCAGTGAGGAAAAGGGCGACGCGTCGAACGCGCAGGTTCTCGCCGCGGCGCTTGATATCCCGGTAATCGTCGCCGCTCCGGGCGCCACGAAGATACTCACCACGGGAACGACCGTTACTATGGACTCCAAACGCGGTCTGGTATATTCCGGCACCGAGCCGATAGACGCGTGAGCCGGCGCACACGGAGGAAACGGATATGAGAAATAAAATCGTTGTGCTTGAAGCGGAAACAATGGGCAAAGACGCGGATTTTTCCGTTCTTGAACGTCTGGGCGATTTGACGGTATATCCGTCCACCGATGAATTTAAGCTGAAGCGCCGCATTGCGGATGCGGAAATAATTGTGGTGAATAAGCTTAAGCTTAACCGCGACAATTTAAAAGGCGCGCGGAACCTGAAGCTCATATGCGTCACCGCCACAGGTTATGATAATATTGACGTTAACTATTGCTGGCAGCGCGAAATAGGCGTGTGCAACGTGAAAGGATATTCAACATCGTCCGTGGCTCAGGTCACGCTGCTTATGGCGCTGGAGCTTTTGACGCATATCGGCGAATACAGCGCCCTTGTCAGAAACGGCAGCTACACCAACGGCGGCTCCCCTCTTATGACCGAACCGGTCTTTCATGAGATAGAAGGGCTTACGTGGGGAGTCGTCGGATACGGAGCCATAGGCAGGCGCGTCGCGAAGCTCGCATCGGCGTTTGACTGCAATATACTGGTATGCTCGCGGCGCGAGCATATGGAATGCTCCTACGAGCAGGTAAGCCTTGACGAGCTTTGCGGCAGAGCGGATATTATATCGCTGCATGTGCCGTTGAACGACGGGACCCGCAGGATGATAAACAAGCGCCGCATAGGTCTGATGAAAAACAGCGCGATGCTTATAAACGTCGCGCGCGGCGATGTGGTGGATGAGCTTGCGGTGTGCGACGCGCTGTTCCGCGGCGAGCTCGGAGCATTTGCTTCCGATGTATATTCGACCGAACCGCTCACCGTTACAAGCCCATATAACGCTATGACGCTGAGCTCCAATGTACTGCTTACGCCGCATATGGCATGGGCGGCAAAGGAGGCCCGGGACAGATGCATCAGGGAGGTCGAAAAGAATATTGAAACATATATTCTCGGCGGCACGCGCAGCAGGGTCGATTTGTGACCGCGGCAGCCGCGGAGCGCATGACAAATACATTATAAAAAACGCGGCATAACGTCAGTATGCCGCGTTTTTTATGATTTTCCGTTACCCGCCGGAAACCGCCGGTATTCTGCCGTTTATAAGCCTCGGCGAAAATACCTCACGTCCCCCGGTTCCGGGGATCCCCCTTCCGTTACTTTGACGCCTCCGGAGTTTGCGAAGCGTCCCCGGACGCCTCCGGAGGAGCGGCGGGTGTGGTAAACGACTCTATTTCTCCAAGCGTCTGAGTATTGCCGATTTTCGCATACTGCTGGAAATAATAGGTGGTTTCCGGCTGAAGCCGCACGGTCGTGTCAACCTTAACTTCAAACCAGATTTCAAACGACGGAACATCGTACAGCCGCATCGGATGCTTGCGGCGAGCCACCTTTTCAAGATTATCGGGCGATGTTCCGAAATACATTCCCACCTCGTCCGGCTTCGTTTCAAAATCGCTTACCCGCACAAAAAGCTTTGCGTTGTCATATGTCAAATCGCGGACTTCCTTCTCCGTTTCAACGGTCACATTGGCTTTTGGCGTAACATCCGGCGTTGTAAAGGATTTGATCTCTCCCTTTACATCCTTGCTGTTTACACGGGCATAAAACTGATAATAGTAGGTCGTGTCCGGTTCAAGCTCCTGACCTCCGTCTAAAATCAAATCATAGTCCATATTTATTTCCGATGAATGAACAACGTTTCCCGGATATTTATCGCGTATGATTTTTTCCATGTCGTCCTCTGATGTGCCGAAAAAAATTCCGGCATATGACGGCATTTCCTCAAAATCGCTTATATAACCGTTCACAACCGCGTCATCTGTCGTTATTCCGGTGGCGTCCAGCGTTTCCACATTTATTTTCGGCGCGCAGCCGGCAAGACAAAGCACCGCCGCGCATATACCTGTAAATAGCAGCTTTTTCATATTATGTTTTCCCTTCTCTCGAATTTATTCGTTATGCTTCAATGTTCTCTCAGGTGCCAAATGCTTTGCATTTGATACCGTGAGGTTATTCTATCATATATTTGCAGACTGCGAAGCAGTCGGCGCCGCTTGCGAAGTATTTCGCAACAGTGGCGCGCAAAGTATGATAAAATGTTCTCCGAAACACAGAAATCTTTGATTTCGTATTGTTTCGTGAGGTTATTATAACATAACTGCAAGGCGGCAGAGTCGCCGAAGCGTTATGTTACAATGTTCTCCGAAACACAGAAATCTTTGATTTCGTATTGTTTCGTGAGGTTATTATATCATAACTGCAAGGCGGCAGAGTCGCCGAAGCGTTATGTTACAATGTTCTCCGAAACACAGAAATCTTCGATTTCGTATATTGTTTCGTGAGGTTATTATATCATAACTGCAAGGCGGCAGAGTCGCCGAAGCGTTATGTTACAATGTTCTCCGAAACACAGAAATCTTCGATTTCGTATATTGTTTCGTGAGGTTATTATAACATACACATCCCGCCTTGTCAAACGCGTACTTTACTATCGTGTGAAATTACGGATAATACAAAAAATTTTTCCAAAAAAGCTCTTGACAAATCCGGATCGATGCTGTATTATTGTATTAGTTGCTTAATACAATAATACACGGAGGAGGGCGGTTAAATTGACATGGACCTTTTTAAGCGGCAAACCGATATACGCACAGATTATCGAGCAGATAACACACTCTGTCATATCGGGCGGGCTGCCGGCAGGCGCAAAATTGCCGTCGGTAAGGGACATGGCGCGCGAGGCGGGCGTCAATCCCAACACCATGCAGCGCGCTTTGTCGGAGCTTGAACGTGAGGGGCTGGTGTATTCACAGCGCACGAGCGGGCGGTTTATAACAGAGAGCGAGGATTTGATAAGCGCGCTTAAAGAGAAAACCGCGCGAGAAAAAACGGGCAGCTTTTTAAGGGAAATGCTTTTGCTCGGATATACAGCCGGGCAAGCGGCGGATTTAATATTAAATTACGGAAAGGCGGAGAAAAATGAGTGAATATATTTTAGACTGCGGCGGCATCACGAAGCGGTTTGACGGCGTGACAGCGCTTAATAACGTCAGCTTCCGGCTGCGGCGGGGGAAAATAGTCGGGCTTCTCGGTCCGAACGGCAGCGGCAAAACGACGCTTATAAAAATCATAAACAAGCTGCTCGTGCCCGACGAAGGAGCGGTTTATATTGACGGCATAGAGCCGGGAGCGGAAACGAAATCTCTGATTTCATATCTACCCGACCGCGAATTTGTGAACGGACGAATGAGCGTAACGGAGCTTATCGGACTATTTTCCGACTTTTACGCGGATTTCCGCGCCGACACAGCCCGAGCGATGGTTGGCAATCTCGGAATTGATTTAAAAGCAAAGCTTAAAACGCTTTCAAAGGGTAACCGCGAAAAGGTTCAGCTTATCATGATAATGAGCCGCCGCGCGAAGCTGTATCTGCTTGACGAGCCTATAGGCGGCGTCGATCCGGCGGCGCGCGATTACATTATAAACAGCATTATAACGAATTACTCCCCCGACGCGACGGTGCTTATATCAACGCATCTTATCGCTGACGTGGAGAAAATTCTCGACGAGGTAATATTTATACGCGAGGGCTCGGTTTTGCTCCACGAAAACGCCGACAGCCTGCGCGAACGCGAGGGAAAAAGCGTTGACGCCGTATTCAGGGAGGTATTCAGATGTTAGGGAAACTGATCAAGCATGAATTTAAATCAACAAAATCAACGCTGCTTCTTTTCGCGGCGCTTTTGGGCGTGGCTGCGGTTATAGCGCTGATGCTCGGCGTGAATATAGCCGCAAAGGGCGGCGATGTCGCGGCGGAGGATTCGGGCGTTATATCCGGCGCATCCGCCATGATAATGACGCTGGCAGTGCTGGCGTTTGCGTTTTTGAACGCTTTCACGTTTACCGCCGTGTTCATCGGCGCGATAAACCGGTTCCGTACAAACCTGCTCGGGAACGAGGGCTATCTTATGCACGCGCTGCCGGTAACTCCGGCGCATCATATCGCGGCGAAGCTTATTCCCGCGATTGTGTGGACGCTTCTGGGCATAATAGCCGCGCTGGTATCATATGCCGTGATCATACTCGGATTGATCCCCGGGATAAACGCGCCGATATCGGAGCTGTGGGACAGGGTCATTTATCTGTTCCAAAATGCGGGCGAAGAGCTTGTATTCCCGGGTGTGCAGATCGCGCTGGCGGCTGTAGAGCTTTTCATATCGGCGGTTATAGGTCTTGCGAATATATATTTGCATATTTACGCGTCAATGGCGGTTGGATATTCGCTGAAAAATCACCGCGCCGCCGCGTCCATAGGCGTGTTTATCCTATTAAGCATAGCCTCCGGAATGCTCGACAGCGTGATTTTTGTTCCGCTGTCGGACGCGTTAAACAGCGCGTCCGTCCTGCTGAACCTTGAGACGCTGTATTCCGCCGTCTGCGCCGCGGGATTTTACATTATCGCGGCGTGGTTTTTGGATAAACGATTGAATTTGCAGTGACCGCATATAACAAAACCCCTGATATTATATTGCAATAACGGGGGTTTTGCGGTATCATGATAATATCACTGGAGGTATGCTCGGTATGTATAAAATTTTAACCGTAGCCGGTTCGGATCCGTCCGGCGGAGCCGGTGTGCAGGCTGATATAAAAACCATAACGGCGCATAAAATGTACGCTATGAGCGCCGTGACGGCTCTGACGGCGCAGAATACCACGGGCGTCTACGGCATATTAGACTCAGGCGCGGAATTTACGGCGCTTCAGCTCGAATGCGTGTTTTCCGATATCCGCCCCGACGCCGTAAAAATAGGCATGGTGTCAAACGCTCGGACAATATCGGCAATCGCGGACAAGCTTACGGAATACAAAGCGGAAAATGTTGTAATCGATCCGGTAATGACCGCCACAAGCGGTCCCGGGCTCATAAAAGACGGCGGAATACAAATGCTCGTGAGCCGTCTGTTTCCGCTTGCGGCTGTGGTTACTCCGAATATTCCCGAAGCTCAGATTCTGTCCGGGATGAAAATAAGCTCGCGCCCGGATATGTCGAAGGCGGCCCGGATCATAGCGTCCGCGACAAGCGGCGCGGTGCTTATCAAGGGAGGTCATTTGCCGGATACCGCCGACGATTTGCTGTATGTAAACGGACGTGAAATATGGCTTACAGCGCCGAGGATTGATAATCCCAACACCCACGGCACAGGCTGTACGCTTTCGTCGGCAATAGCATGTAATCTGGCAGCCGGTAAATCCGTCGAAGCAGCGGTTGCGGACGCGAAAAAATATGTCACGCGCGCGATTGCAGCCGGGTTGAAGCTCGGCAAGGGCAGCGGTCCGCTCAATCATATGGTTGAGCCGTAAAATTTTTTGCAAAAAAATGTTGTAAAAATCCCCGCTATGGTGTATAATCAACGGGATAAAACGAATTTATAAATCGGAGGAATATAAAATGGCTCAGGAACAGGAGCTGTCACAGCTTTTACAGGTGAGACGGGACAAGTTAAAGGAATTGCAGAACGAAGGACTTGACCCGTTTATAATCACGAAATTCGACAGAACTCATTTGTCAACGGACATAACCGAGGGCTGCAAAACAGAGGAGCGCGAGGTAACAATGCGCGGCGAAACAAAGCGCGGCATTGCGAAAATTTCCCCTCTCAACGGTCAGAGAGTAACCGTTGCGGGAAGAATTATGTCCAAGCGCGGCATGGGCAAGGTCGGATTCTGTCATATAGCGGATATCGGCGGTCAGATACAAATTTTTGTAAAGCGCGATATCTTAGGCGACGAGGATTACGACCGTTTCAAAAAGCTTGATATAGGCGATATCGTGGGCGCTTCGGGAGAGGTGTTCACGACACAGACAGGAGAAATTTCAATTCGTGTTGACGAGCTGACGCTTTTATCAAAATCGCTCCTGCCGCTGCCGGAAAAGTTTCATGGTATGACGGATACGGATTTGAGATACCGGCAAAGGTATATTGACCTTATTATGAATGCGGACGTGAAAAAGACGTTTATAAACCGCTCGAAAATAATCGCCGCGATACGCGGATATCTTAACGAGCGCGGATTTCTGGAGGTTGAGACTCCCATGCTAGTGTCAAACGCGGGCGGCGCCGCGGCAAGACCGTTCGAAACGCACTTTAACGCGCTCGACGAGGATTTTAAGCTCCGCATTTCGCTTGAATTATATTTAAAGCGCCTTATTGTAGGAGGCTTTGACAAAGTTTATGAGATAGGGCGCGTATTCCGCAACGAGGGACTTGACACGCGCCACAATCCGGAGTTCACGCTCATGGAGCTGTACCAGGCTTATACCGATTACCACGGCATGATGGATTTGACAGAAAATCTTTATCGTCATGTTGCGCAGACTGTGCTCGGCACGACAAAAATTACGTATAACGGCGTTGAAATGGATCTCGGCAAGCCATTTGAACGCATTACTATGGTTGACGCTGTAAAGAAGTATTCGGGCGTAGATTTTAACGAAATACACACGCTCGACGAGGCGCGCGCCGCGGCTGACGCGAATCATGTGGAGTACGAGAAGCGCCATAAGAAGGGCGATATACTGAATCTGTTCTTCGAACAGTTCGCCGAGGAGCACATGATCCAGCCTACGTTCGTAATGGACCATCCGATCGAGATCTCGCCGCTCACGAAGAAAAAGCCGGACGACCCCGAATATGTTGAGCGTTTCGAGTTTTTCATGAACGGCTGGGAAATGGCGAACGCGTACTCGGAGCTGAACGATCCCGTTGACCAGCGCGAGCGATTCAAGGCGCAGGAGGAGCAGTTAGCCCAGGGCGACGAGGAAGCGAACACCACCGACGAGGATTTCATGCGCGCGCTCGAGATTGGTATGCCCCCCACCGGCGGCATCGGGTTTGGAATCGACAGAATGTGTATGCTGCTCACCGACTCGCCGGCGATCCGCGATGTGCTGCTGTTCCCGACAATGAAGCCGATTGAAGGGTAAACGTACCATCATAAAGGCGCTCAAAAATCGCATAAATAAGCCGTTTACAGGCATTTACACACTGAAAGCAAAAGCACAAAATCACGCCGAATTTGCGAACAATTTGGCGGATTTGCGAACAATTTGCGAACAAATCAGGCAGAAAACGCTGCAGGGACTATTCCCTGCGGCTTTTTTGCGTATTGACAACAGAAAGGGGGACTACACAATGGACTTTACGCAATACGACGACACGTTATTCGACAACCCGCTTACGCCCAAATTTTATGAAGACGGGTTACGCGAAGAAGGCATTATCGGCAACGATGAAGCGGTGAAAGCAGTCGCTACGCTATTCTATAAAAC
>CANQQZ010000017.1 GCA_947626135.1 uncultured Clostridia bacterium | reverse complement strand
GCCGGCTACCGTGCCTGAGTAATAACAGTTTTTAATGCTGCTTCCGCTGTGGTTGTCTCCCACAATACCGCCCGCCCATGAGCCGCTGGCGATGTTGCCCGAAACGGCTAGATTTTTAATCGTACCGCCCTGTGAATACCCAAACAGACCTGCATAAAAAGGTTTATTATTTATGTAAAGTCCGCTTATCGTGAAGTTGCCGCCGTCAAATGTGCCTTGAAATTTATTGCTGGCATTTCCGATCGGCGTCCATGATGTACTATTCTCCGCGTTGTATTTTGCCGACATATCAATAGGCGCCGTCAGCTTGAAATACTCGCCGCTGCCGCCGTCATCATCAGCGTTGATATACTCGCGGAACGCCTCTAACTGATCTAAGGTGTTGATCTCATACGGAGAGCCGTCCGTACCGTTACCGCCGTTGGCGCCTTCAAACGCCGCCGATGCGGTCAGCGAAAACGCCGGTATCATGGCAAGTACCATTGATAATACGACCGTTAAACTTAAAATTCGCCTTTTCATAATTATTACTCCCTTTATAAATATCATTTTTATAAATATCATTTATTATACCATGTTCGGAGTTTTATTTCAAGGGCTGTTCACGCCGCTTAGAGCGCGTTTTATGCCACGGACCGTTATAAAAAAGGCGGAGCAAAAACATTTTTGCTCCGCCGCGGCTTTTATTAAAATCAATCCTTCATGGCGCTTACCTCTTCGAACGTTGCGACTGTATCCTCATCGGGAGCCTTTGTGAGAAGGCTCACTGCTATTATCGCTATAAGTCCGAATATAAACGCCGGAAGCAGCTCATATATGGCAAGCACTCCGCCAAGCTTTGCTATGCCGTATTTCCATATGAACACCATCGCGCCGCCCGCGATCATACCCGCGAGCGCGCCCTCCTTTGTCGTGCGCTTCCAGAACAGCGACGCGAGCATTACCGGTCCGAACGCCGCGCCGAAGCCCGCCCACGCAAACGATACTATACCGAATACGGAGCTGTCCGGGTCGCGCGCGAGGAACGCCGCGACGATCGCGATAGCCACAAGCGTGAAGCGCGCTATTATCATTGTTGTTTCCTCGCTCATTTTCGGGAAGAGCTTTTCCTTAACTATGTTCTGCGATACCGATGATGAGGCGGCGAGAAGCTGCGAATCGGCGGTGGACATCGTAGCCGCCAATATTCCCGCGAGTATTACGCCCGCCACAAGCGCGGCGATAACGCCGTTATGCGCCAGAAGCTTTGAAATTTCTATAAGCACGCGCTCGGGATCCTGCAAGGGCTGCATTACGCCGTTCTTTACGAGCGCCATGCCGACAATGCCGATAAATACTGCAACGGCAAGCGAGATAAGGCACCATACCGATGCGACGCGTCTTGACAGCTTGAGCTTTTTCGCGTCCTCGACCGCCATAAATCTGAGCAGGATATGAGGCATTCCGAAATAGCCCAGACCCCACGCGAGCATGGAGCAGCTGCGGAACACGCCGTAGACCTCGGACGAATTCGTTTCCGGCACGTAGATATCTTTAAGACTTAAATAACCCGGGATAGCCTTCGCGTTTTCTATTACCTGATCCATTCCTCCGGCGTTCGTCACACCGAACACAAGCACTATTATAAGCGCGATAGTCATTATTACGCTCTGCAAAAAGTCGCTTGTGCTTGCCGCCAGGAAGCCGCCGAGCATCGTATACATAATGATTACGCCCGCGCATATGAGCATGGCAACCATGTAATCGGTGCCGAAAAGCGAATTGAAGAGCTTTCCGCACGCGGCGAATCCCGAAGCCGTATACGGCACAAAAAATATGATAATAACGATTGCGGAAATCACGCTTAAAATTCTCGATTTATCCTTAAACCTCTCCGAAAAAAATGCGGGTATCGTTGTCGCGCCTATTCTGCTTGAATAACGCCTGAGCTTTTTTGCGACAATGAGCCAGTTTAAGTATGTACCTATAATCAGACCTATCGCTGTCCATGACGCGTCCGCAAGACCGGTCAGATACGCAAGTCCCGGCACGCCCATAAGCAGATAGCTGCTCATATCCGACGCCTCCGCACTCATCGCCGTTACAAACGGTCCGAGCTTTCTGCCGCCGAGATAGAAATCATCCGCGGTCTTGTTTCTGCGTGAGAACCACACGCCGATTCCAAGCACTATAAGCAAATACAGCACTATGGAAATCATAATACAAATATTTTCCTGTGTCAATGTTGACCCTCCCTATTTTTTTGGTATCCGAGGTATTGTATCATAAAAAATAATAAAAGACAAGTATTTTATGAATAAATTTGCGGCATTGTGCAAATTAATTCAATCCGCTTGAAAAAAGCTCCGTATTATGATAAAATACCCAAAAATTGACCGGGAGGCAAAAACGATGGAGCCAAAACGCGATAAATGGACGCGGAGCGATTATAACGAATTGAGAGAATATTTAAAATCCCTCGCGGACGAAAAATACAAGAGCTTTTCCGACTCTCTTTCGCCCGGAGCCGATTTAAGCTACGGTGTGCGCGTGCCGCATATACGCCGTATCGCAAAGGATATCGCTAAGGGAAATTATTCGGATTTTCTGCGGCTTAACAAATGGGAATACCGTGAGGAAATAATGCTCGGCGGACTGGTAATGTCGCTTATCAAATGCGATTATCCCCAAACGCTCGCGTATATGAAGGAATATTCACAAAAAATCAACGGCTGGGAAACCTGCGATATTGTGACATTTAAAAAACTGAAAAATTATTTGCCGGAATTCCTGAGCGATGTTGATTGGTTCATATACAACGAAAACCCGTGGGCGCAGCGATTCGGATTTTTGCATCTTATGAGCCTCTGCCTCACGGATGAATATATCGACACGGTTCTCAGCTATGTAAACTCCGTAAATTCCGATTTTTACTATGTCCAAATGATGCAGGCGTGGCTTATCGCGACAGCCGCGGCGAAATGCCGCGATAAAACGATGGCGTTTCTCGCGGATAATGATCTGAACGGCTTTACACAGAATAAGGCGATACAAAAAATGCGCGAATCGTTTAGAATCTCCGACGCGGATAAGGAATATATTCTGCGGTTTAAAAAACAGTAAAAAGCCCGGGGCGCCCTTTGAACCGGGCGCCCCGTTAATGCTTTAAATTTCCTCTATGATCGGCAAAATCATCGGATCGCGCTCCGTTTTACCGTATATATATCTTGATACGGCTGTTTTTAACGCGTTTTTCATCGTTGCCCAATCGCAGCTTTTACGTGAAAGGCATGAGTTAATTGCGTCCTCCGCTACATATTTCACGTTTTCTATAAGATTTTCCGCCTCCCGCACGTATACAAAGCCGCGCGATATTATATCCGGACTCGACATGAGCTTCCTCCCGCTTCGCGATATCGTTACCACCACGATAATAAGCCCGTCCTCGGCGAGATGCTTTCTGTCTCTGAGCACAACGTTCCCGACGTCGCCGACGCCGAGACCGTCGACAAGTATTTTGCCCGCCTGAACCGTTCCCGTGATTTTCGCGCTCGTTTTATCAAGCTCTATTACCGAACCGTTTTCGAGTACAAAGCTGTTTTTCTCCGGTATACCCACCGTCCGCGCAAGCTGCTTATGAAGCACAAGATGCCTGTGCTCGCCGTGCACGGGAATAAAATATTTCGGCTTTACAAGCGACAGGATAAGCTTTAGCTCCTCCTGGCACGCGTGACCCGATACATGCACCTCGGCAAGCGATTTGTAAATCACCTCCGCTCCAATCTTGAAGAGCTCGTTTATAATGTTGGAAACTGACTTTTCGTTGCCCGGAATGGGCGTGGCGCTCAGGATTATTAAATCCTTATCGGTGATTTCGACCTTTTTGTGGTCGGAAAACGCCATACGCGTCAGCGCGCTCATGGGCTCGCCCTGCGAGCCGGTGGTTATAATAACGATTTGGTTGGGATTATATTTTTTAATATTGTCAAGCGTTATCAAAACGCCCTCCGGAACCTTTATATACCCGAGCATTATAGATATTTCAACAATATTTTCCATGCTCCGTCCCGATATCGCTACCTTCCGGTTATATTTTACCGCCGCGTCTATGATCTGCTGTACCCTGTGCACATTCGACGCGAACGTAGCCACAATTATTCTCTTGTTGCAGTTCGCGAAAATCTGCTCAAATTTCGCGCCCACCGTTCTCTCGCTCATCGCGTATCCGGGACGCTCGACATTCGTGCTGTCGGACATAAGCGCGAGCACGCCCTCCTTGCCGAGCTGTCCGAGCCTTGCCAAATCAATAACGTCGCCCACTATAGGCGTAGTGTCGATCTTAAAGTCCCCCATATGGATGACCGTTCCCGCCGGCGTCTTTATCGCGAGCGCTACGCTGTCCGCAACGGAATGGTTGGTATGAATAAATTCCACCTTAAAGTTCTGCCCCGCCGTCACAACTGTTCCGGGCTTCGTCCGAACAAGCCGCGAACGGGAAAGAAGTCCGTGCTCCTTCAGCTTATGCTCTACAAGCCCCAATGTCAGGCGCGTTCCGTAAACCGGCACATTTATCGCCTTTAAAAAATAGGGCAGCCCTCCAATATGGTCCTCATGTCCGTGCGTGAGAAAAATACCCTGTATTTTCTGGTAATTTTTTTCCAGATACGTTATATCGTTAAGCACGATATCAACGCCGGGCATATCGTCGTCAGGGAACGCCATACCGCAGTCCACCAGGATTATCTCGTTTCCGTACTCTAAAACCGTCATATTTTTTCCGATTTCATCGAGTCCTCCCAGCGGAATAATTTTCAATTTTTTGCTTCTTGCCAAAATAAAACCTCCGTTTTTTAAATTTCCGAACACAATTAACTATTTTATTATACCACATTTTGCATACGGTAGTCAAGATGCTATGTAAAATTATTGATTTTCAAAGCGGAAATGTTTCAAATCATGTTGATAAAAAAGGGGAATAATGGTAAAATAGAATAAATCGTAAAAACAAGGGAGGATGCGCCGATGCGGACGGAGAAACGATACCGGGCTCTCGACGGAATACGCGGAGCGGCGGCGGCAAGCATGATTTTGTATCATGCCGCGTGGGACGCGGCAAACCTGCTTAACATTTACATGCCGTGGTTTTACTCCGGCGCAGCCTATATATGGCAGCAAAGCATATGCTGGACGTTTATTCTGCTGTCCGGTTTTTGCTGGCGGCTGGGTTCGCACAGGCTGAGGCGCGCGCTTGCCGTATCGGGCGCGGGCTTGCTGGTCACGGCGGCGACGGCGCTTTTTATGCCGTCAAACGTAATAATTTTCGGAATACTCACTCTGCTCGGCGCATGTATGCTGCTCATGCTGCCGCTCGACAGACTTTTTTCGCGCGTCGATCCTGTGATCGGACTTTTTCTCGCGTCAGCCGCGTTTTTTATCACGCGAAATATTAATTACGGCACGCTCGGCTTTGAAAATATAATTATTGCCTATCTGCCCCGCGATGCTTTATATAAAAACACGTTTACGGCATTTTTCGGCTTTCCTCCGTACACGTTTCAATCCGGCGATTATTTTTCGCTTTTCCCGTGGATATTTCTTTTCACCGCCGGATACTTTCTGTACGGAATATTCAACAAAACCGGCGCGATGAATATACTGCGGAAGGGATTTTCGCGTCCGCTTGAATTTGCCGGACGTCACGCTCTTATCATATATCTTATTCATCAGCCAGCGCTATACGCGGTTACGGAGATTATAAATTATTTCAGACCTTGAATTGGAGGAAGAAAATGAACAAAAACAAAGCCGCCGTTCTCACTCTGATATTAATTACGGCGCTGTCAGCCGCGGTCATAGCGGCGCGCGCGCGATTCGTTTCCGGTCCGAAAACGGCTGTCATATATAAAAACGGCGAAATTGTGCGCGAAATCGACCTGACGGATATGTCCGAGCCGATTGAATTTTCGGTAAGCGGCGAAAACGGCGAGGAAAATATCGTTCGGGCGGAAAACGGACGTATACGCATTATCGGAGCGAGCTGTCCGGACAAGCTGTGCGTAAAGCGCGGCTGGATGAAAAGCGCGGCGGCGCCGATCGTATGTCTGCCGAACAGGGTAACTGTTGAAATACGCGGCGGCGCGAAGGAAAATGAAATCGACGGAATGGCGGGTGGATAATATGAAAACGAAAAAAACAGCGCTTCTGGCTGTTCTTACGGCAATCGCGCTAACGATATTTGTTATTGAAGCCCAGCTTCCCCCGCTTGTGCCCATACCGGGCGTAAAGCCGGGGCTTGCGAACGTGATAACTCTGTTCACGCTCGTAACGCTTGGCAGAAAAGAGGCGTTTACCGTCGCGTCGCTGCGCGTTATCTTAGGCAGCATTTTCACCGGCAGCGTGACAAGCTTTCTCTACAGCGCCTCCGGCGCTCTTGTATGCTTCGCGGTTATGTCCGCGGCGCTGCTCTTCTGCGGGGATAACATGATATGGTTCGTCAGCGCGCTCGGCGCGATAGGTCATAATATAGGACAAATCATTATGGCTGCCGTTCTCACGCAGACTGTTCAGGTGATATGGTACCTGCCCGTGCTTATGATAAGCGCCGTGATAACCGGCGTTTTTACCGGACTTGTCACTCAGAAGCTTGTGCGGCACGGCGGCGGAATCATACAAAAAATGATACGCAGGTTTAATTCGCGGTGAAAATAAAGGATTTCGCGGGGGAAATGTAGTATTATAGTTAGGATATATCACATATAGGTATATTTTGCATTTTAATGTGTGAAAATATGCTATTATAAGGATATAAAGTATCTGGAGCACTGGAGGCGGAAGCATGGCGCGGAGAATATCGGATGATTTGATAGGCGAAATATGCGCCGAAAACGATATTATTGATTATGTATCGCAATATGTGCCGCTGAAAAAATCAGGCAGGGATTACAGCGGGCTGTGCCCGTTCCATCACGAAAAAACGCCGTCGTTTCACGTAAGCCGGGACAAGCAGCTGTTCCATTGCTTCGGCTGCGGCGCGTCGGGAAATCTTGTCCAGTTTGTAATGCGTATGGAAAATCTTGATTTTGTGGACGCCTTAAAGCTCCTTGCCGACCGCGCCGGAATTATTATTCCGGACGAGGAAACAATATCGACCGAGGATCACTCAAAGAAGCAAAAAATACTTGAAATGAATAAAATGGCGGCGCGGTTTTTCCACAGCTGCTTAAAGGACAAGGAAACCGGCGCGGCAGCGAGACAGTATTTCATAAAGCGCAGGATCTCATGGAAAACAATAGTCACATACGGGCTCGGATTCGCGCCCGCCCAAAAAACCGCTCTCACCGATTACATGAAGGCGCGCGGCTATACGGAGCTTCAGCTTAAGGAAGCGGGGCTTTCGATAGAACGCGGAGAGAAAACGATTGACAAGTTCCGCAGCCGCGTAATGTTCCCCATTATAAATGTGCGCGGAAACGTTATCGGGTTCGGCGGCAGAATAATGGACGACATAAAAGAAATAAACGGCTATAAGATCCCAAAATATCTCAACAGCTCGGAAACGCCGGTATTCGATAAGGGAAGAAACTTATTTTCACTCAATATTGCCAAAAACGCGCGCGAAAGAGACTTGATTTTATGCGAGGGCTATATGGATGTGATTTCGACATATCAGGCAGGCATAACCAATATTGTCGCGACGCTGGGCACGGCGATAACGCCCGGTCAGGCAAAGCTCATGCTCCGCTACGCCAATGAAATCCTCATCTGCTACGACAGCGACGAAGCCGGCGTCAAGGCGGCTCTGAGAGCTATAGACGTTATAAACGAAGCGGGAGGACGGTCGCGGGTAATACGTTTGCGCGGCGCGAAGGACCCGGACGAATACATAAATAAAAACGGGGCGGAGCGCTTTAAGGAGGAGGCAAAAAACGCCGTGCCCTCCACGGAGTTCCGCATATCCCTTATAAAAAGCCGCTATGACACCACAACGACAGACGGAAAGATCCGTTTCCTTGACGAGGTCATTAACGTGCTCGCATCAGTCAGAGACCCGGTGGAGGCGGACGCGTACTCCAAAAGGGTATCCGAGGAAACTGGTATAGATAAAAAGGCGATTTTGAGCAAGCTGCGCGGAAAAACAGCAAAGGGCATCCGCACGCGGAAAATTCCGCCCAAAAGCGAATACCGCCGCCCCGTCACGGTAAAAACGGACAGCGGAGCGGTTATAAAGGTATCGTCCCCCGTTATAGAAGCCGAAAAAAGATTGCTGAATCTTATAGCCGGAGAAAAGAGGTATTACGCGGCGGCTAAAGGGCTTATCACGCCGGATGATTTTTCGACGCCGGTTTACAAAAGGCTCGCGAAACGCATTTTTGAATGCTACGAGGAGGACAAGCGTCCCGAGGAGGCAATTATTTTAAACGATTTTTGCAGCACGGACGAGGAAATCAACGAGGCGTCCTCCGTGTTTTACAATTTGGAGGTATACAGCGGCGGAACAGCCGTAATATATGATTTGATTTACACAATAAAAAACAATAAAATTCAAGAGCGTATAAAAGGCGAAACGGACGCGGGGAAACTGACCGAATTGTTCCGCGCCCAAAGCAAGCTTAAAGAGGACAGGAAAAAGTGGGAGGTGCGCTGATCCGAACGGATCGCGCGGCGAAGGAGGATTAAATCATGCAGGAGAAAAAAAAGGCTATAAAAAAGGAGCTTTTGGATCTGGGCAAAAAGAACGGAGTTCTTTCGCTTCAGGAGATAAGCGACGCGTTCAAGGAGGTGGAAATCTCCCCCGACGAGCTCGAGCAGTTTTATGACCGTCTCCAGAAGGAGGAAATCGAGGTCGTTGACGATATGGACAAGGAGCTCGAGGAAATCGAGGTCTCCAAAGAGGAGCTCGAGGATTTGTCAGTACCGGAGGGTATAAATATAGACGACCACGTTAAAATGTATCTGAAGGAAATAGGCAAGGTCGATTTGCTCAGTCCCGAGGAGGAGCTTAGTCTGGCAAAGCGCATGTCTGAGGGCGACGAGGAGGCGAAAAAGCGTCTCGCCGAAGCCAATCTGAGGCTTGTGGTATCTATTGCCAAGCGCTATGTCGGACGCGGCATGCTGTTCCTCGATCTTATTCAGGAGGGTAATCTAGGACTTATAAAGGCTGTGGACAAATTTGATTACACAAAGGGATATAAGTTCTCCACCTACGCCACATGGTGGATACGCCAGGCTATAACCCGCGCCATAGCCGATCAGGCAAGGACGATACGAATTCCCGTGCATATGGTCGAAACAATCAATAAGCTTGTCAGAGTTTCGCGGCAGATGGTCCAGGAGCTGGGCAGAGAGCCTCAGCCCGAAGAGCTCGCCAAGGAATTGAATATGTCTGTTGAAAAGGTGCGGGAAATTTCAAAAATTTCTCAGGAGCCGGTATCGCTGGAAACGCCCATAGGCGAGGAGGAGGACAGCCATCTGGGCGACTTTATTCCCGATGACGATGCGCCGGCGCCCTCGGAAGCCGCAAGCTTCGTACTGCTCAAGGAGCAGCTCGTTGAGGTTTTAAAAACGCTTACTCCGCGTGAAGCGAAGGTGTTAAAGCTGCGCTTCGGGCTCGAGGACGGCAGACAGCGCACTTTAGAAGAGGTCGGCAAGGAATTTGACGTGACGCGTGAGAGAATTCGCCAGATTGAAGCGAAGGCTCTGAGGAAGCTGCGCCATCCGAGCCGCTCAAAAAGATTAAAGGATTTCCTTGACAATTAATCCGGGGGGTGCCGTTAATGGATTGGATCAAATTAACGATATTCACATCGTCGGACGGAATAGAGCCCTTATCCGGCAGACTTTACGGCGCGGGTATAACCGGGATCGAGATAGAGGATGAAAAGGATTTTAACGAGTTCCTTGAAAACAACACCGAATACTGGGACTATGTGGATGAGGACCTCAGAGAGTCCAAAAAGGGCGAAACAAAGGTGATCGCATATGTGAACGACAACGCGGCGGGATATGAGCAGCTTTCGCTCATCAAAAATGAAATCGCGGCGATGAAATCACTCGACAGCGGCGGCGTATTCGGCAGGCTGGAAATTGAAACCGACGGCGTAAACGAGGAGGACTGGGCAAACAACTGGCGGCAATATTACCATCCTATCGAAATAGGCGAAAAAATCCTTATAAAGCCGGTCTGGGAGGATATAGCCGATACGGACAGAGTCGTGTTCAACATCGAGCCGGGACTGAGCTTCGGCACAGGCTCGCACGAAACAACGCAGCTGTGTCTTGAAGCTCTCGAAAAATATATAAAG
Source organism: uncultured Clostridia bacterium (assembly GCA_947626135.1). Taxonomy (GTDB): domain Bacteria; phylum Bacillota; class Clostridia; order UBA1381; family UBA1381; genus 12844. The sequence goes on along the minus strand of CANQQZ010000017.1, from coordinate 34,937 downwards.
CCGGGAATGAAGGTGCTCGATCTGGGCTGCGGAAGCGGCATTTTATCCGTTATCGCGCTGCTTCTGGGCGCGGAAAAAGCCACAGCCGTGGATATCGACCCGAACGCGGCGGATATCGCGTATGAAAACGCCGGAAGAAACGGTATCGGGAAGGATAGGTACACGGTTTACGCGGGAAATATTCTGAGCGATGAGCGGATACAGCGCGAAATCGAAAAGGACGAATATGATATAGTCCTTGCCAATATTGTCGCGGATGTAATTATCGCGCTCGCTCCGGCGGCAAAGCGCTGCCTGAAAAAAGGCGGGACGTTTATCACATCCGGAATTATAGACAGCCGCGCGGACGAGGTCGAAAACGCGCTTATTGACGTGGGATTTAAAATCTCGGACAAGCATGAGAAAAAGAACTGGGTCGCAATGGTGTGCGGGTAAATTTTAGTTTATGCGCGTAACGCTTACGGCAGCACTATGCTAAGGCCCCCCGCCCCAGTCGCGCAAAAGCGCGACCCGCAAAGCGGCTTTTGCCATAGGCAAAAGTGGGAAGAGGGGGCTGTCAGAGAAGCTGACTGGGGGATTCCGCAATTATAACAAACCGCTTAAATATGTGATTTCCCGTACTGATGAATCCCTCCACCATGCTGCGCATGGTCCCCCTCCCTTTGACAAGGGAGGCTAACACACGCCATAGGCAAAAGTACAATAAATTAAAATTCACATAAAAGGATACGGATATGGAAAAAATTTTTGGCGATATTTACCGTTTCTCCGCGGGAGGAGATAACGCGTATTTAATTAAAGGAGAGACAAGCGTACTAATAGACGGTGTAAAAGAGGAATACGCGGAAAAATACATAAGCGCGGTGGCAAAAACCGCGCCTTTTAGCGATATAAAATATATAGTTATAAACCACAGCGAGCCGAACCGCTCCGGTACACTGCGATCGGTTTTAAAGGAAAATCCGGATATAACGGTTATAGCGTCAACGGCGGGCTTGAAATTTTTGTCGGATTTAATTGACGGCGAATTTCATTCCATGCTCGCCAAGGACGGCATGGATATGGAAATTAACGGCGGGAAAATGAAATTTACATACGCGCCGTATATGAACTGGCCCGACAGCATGGTGACGCTTTATAAAAACACGCTGTTTTCCTGCGATTTGTTCGACGGTAAAAGCGAATTTTCCGAAAAATATCTTGACGCGGCGATTGAGGAAATCACAAAGCTCGATTATGAATATATTCTTTCGGGCTCGGGAGCGTATGAAAACGGTCCGTCTGCCGCGTTTTATATAAAAAGCCGACACGATACGGCGTTGATATTATACTCGTCCGCCTACGGCACAACGCGGGAAATGGCGGAGATTGTGAGAGAAACGCTCTGCGGCATAAAGACGGAAATGTACGACATAGCGGACATTGACGAGACAATAGCGGCGGATAAAATCAACAAATGCCGCGCGCTTATTCTGGGCGTGAACACGATTAACGGCGATGCTCCGAAAAAGCTGTGGGGAATTATCGGAAAAACGGACAAGCCTTCGAATAAGGGCAAGCCGTGTATGATATTCGGTTCGCGCGGCTGGGGCGGCGAAGGACTGTACTATATCGAGCACCATCTGAAAATGCTCCGGTACGGCGTGTATAAAAAGCCGTTCGCGGCGGCGCTGCGGCTTAATGACACGGACAGAGCGGCATTAAAAAAATTCGCGGCGGAGTTTGCGGAGGATATCGGATAAAAGGAGGATAAAGAAGATGAAAAGGAGAATTGCCTCAGCGCTGCTAGCGGCGCTGATGACGGCGGCGCCCGCGGGCGCTCTTGCGGAAAACGACGTGCCCGTTAATCCTTATGAATATGTGTCCACCTGGGCGGAGGAGGAGGTCGAAAAGGCAAACGGTCTCGGGCTCATACCGCAGGATTGGGGGATTACTGATTATACGGCGTACATAACGCGGGAAAAATTTTGTTCACTTGCGCGGCAGCTGACGGAAAGCCGGGGCTGCGGCACGCCGTCCGACGCGGAAAATCCGTTTGACGACACGGACAGCGCGGATGTAATATCGCTTGCCGCTGCCGGCATTATCGAAGGCAGGGGAGACGGCGTATTCGCGCCCGACGACAATATCACGCGTGAGGAGGCGGCGGCAATACTTTGCCGGCTGGCGGAATATATCGGCGTTGACCTGCCAGAGACCGGCGCGGTTGAATATAAGGATACGGATTACATTTCGGACTGGGCTGCCGACGCTGTGAATATTATGCGGCAGATGGAGGTTATGAACGGCGTTACAACGGAGAAGTTCGCGCCCGATTGGCTTTACTCGGTCGAGCAGTCCGCCGCGACAATGGTGCGGCTTTATGATTACGCGGAGAAAATTGTTCCCGTCCGCGGAGTGAGGAACCGTATGAACTTTGTGCGGTACAACCCCGCGTGCGCCGTCGCCGGAGGGAATATATACGTTATCGGCAACGGGCTTGACGCTAAGGGAGGCAAGGGCGCAAACACTATGGATGTATGCGAGGGCGGAACAAATATCTGGCGGTACGCCGGGAAATCCGATTATATACTGGAGGGAACGTCAGCGGTTTCGGACGGCGAAACGATTTATCTCGTCGGCGGGCTGAACGGCGATGAGATGACGGATAACGTGAGTGCATACAATACGAAAACGCGGAGCTGGCGCGAAGTCGGACACACGGGTATACCGCTTGAGTTTGCGAAAATCGCGCTGCTGGATAATAAAATATACATAACGCGAAACAACTATGAAGCAATGGATGAAATGGCGGTTTACGATATTGAAACGGACGAAACGTCATATGTGGATTATCCGCAGGATTTTGACCTGCTGCGTCCAGGTCCGGTATCATGCGGCGGCGCGATTTATGTGTTCGGCATGACCGATGACGAAAATTCCGCGTATGTTTACCGGGACGGCGAATGGACACGTATAACCGCCGCGCCGTATGATTACGATAATTACGGAGCATTGGTGAGCGCGCAGACGGACGGAGATAAAATATACGCGCTGCTGATCTCCATGATTGGCGGAACCCTTGCGGAATATGACCCGGAACGAGATTCATGGAGAACCGTTATAAACGGATATATGAGCAACATTGACAGCTGCGGTTTTGCGCTGTGTGACGGATACGGATATATGGCGGGCGGAGTTGATGAGCAGGTCAGAGATACGGATATTGTTGAAGCATATTATTATAAATGGACATATGAGGACTATGACCCTGACAATGATTTTGCTTTAGTAAATTCCATAGGCTTTGATTATGAGCCGAACGGCAAATCGTATGATGTAATGCCGGAGATTTTATCGGCTAAGGTGAATGTCTTGGATAAAGAAAACGGTCTTTACGAATTATCCGTGCCGGAGAAATATTATGTTTGCGACCCGAACGCGAGTCCGTATTTCTTCTGGCAGAGCTATACCGGCTGCTTCGACGGAAACAATCCCGATTTCAGCAGGGTGATTTTCCATGCCGAACCGGGACAGGACGCTAAAATTATCGTTGGCATCGGCGACGGAAGCGGTCAAACGGACAAAAAGAGCTTTATTATTCCGGCGGAATAACGTTAAAAACAGACAAACAACGAATGATTTTACGAAAAACACGCATAATAGATAAAAAACATTCGGAGGTTATTTATGGTTTTTACGGTTACTTTAAATCCCGCCATAGACTGCAAAATGACGGTCGGCAAATTCAAGGCGGGCGAAACGAACCGCGCGTCCCGTGAAATTCTGTCCGCGGGCGGCAAGGGCATAAACGTCTCAAAGGTACTGGGCGAGCTCGGCGTGGAGAACACCGCGTTATTTTTCGCGGCAGGCGCGACCGGCGATATGCTCATCGAAGCGGTAAAGGAAAACGGCATAAACTGCGATTTTATACGGCTGGACAATGGTATGACGCGAATAAACGTCAAAATTGCCTCGGAGGACGGAGAGACGGAGATAAACGGTTCCGGTCCGGAGATTACTATGGACGACGTAAACTCTCTCAAAAACAGGCTTGAGGCAATGAACGACGGAGACACTCTCGTTCTTGCCGGAAGTGTGCCCAAATCCCTGGGCGACGGAGTATACGCGGATATTTTGGAAGGACTAAAGGATAAAAAAATCAACACAGTCGTAGACGCGGAGGGCGAATTGCTTACAAAAACGCTCGCCTATCACCCGTTTCTAATAAAGCCCAACATAAACGAGCTGTCTGCAATTTTTAACAAAAAGCCCGCGACGGTCGATGAAATACAGGATATGGCAGCGGAGCTGTCCGGGCGCGGAGCGCGCAATGTGCTCGTCTCTATGGGCAAGGACGGAGCGGTGCTCGTTAATAAAAACATACGGCTCTACCGCGAGGCGCCCGCGGGAAAACCTGTCAGTACGACAGGCTCCGGCGACTCAATGGTAGCGGGCTTTATAGCCGGCTTCGGAGATAAAGGTCATGTTGAGGACGCTTTTAAAATGGGGCTCGCCGCCGGAAGCGCGAGCGCATTCTGCGAGGGTCTTGCCGAATACGGCGATATACGCGATGTGTTCGGGAGGCTTGACTGAATGAGGACCTTTGAATATACGATAACCGACCCCTACGGCATACACGCCCGTCCGGCAGGTATGCTCGTGAAGGAGGCGGCGCGCTTCAAATCGGATATAACTCTCGAAAAGGACGGACGGCGCGCCGACGCCAAAAGAATTTTTTCGGTCATGGGACTGGCTGTCAAGGCGGCTCAGACCGTCCGGGTAAATATCAGCGGTCCCGATGAAAACGAGGCTGCCGGCGCGGTCAGATATTTTCTGGAAAACAATATGTAAAAATTCTTCCGCATAATTTAAAAACCGGATGAACCGGCAAAAGCCGTCATCCGGTTTTTATGATGAATTACGTATCGCCGCGCTTCACGGCAAATTCAACCGTGTATGTTTTTTCCGTTTCGTGGTCCTCGGCGTAAACCTTAATCGTAAGCTTATCCGCGGTTGTCACGGTTTTTACCGACGCATCGTTTATAAGCGTGTCATTTACATAAACAAGCCCGTATTTGTCAGCCGGCGCCGCCTTTAAATTAACTCTTTCCGTGCCCTCAGGAATTGTCAGCGTATACTCCTCCGTGTCCGCGCTGAACGCCGGAGAAAGCTCTCCGCCCTCGAATGACAGCTCCGACAGCGAGGCATTTGTGCCGTAATCGGTTATGATTTTAACCGTGCCGCATATTTTCGGCGCGTCCGTGTTTTTGTCGGCGCGGAATATGATATGCAGAGCATCGCGTCCCCTTATCGTGTCAGCCGCCGACGGCTGCGCCGCGTTTACAATTTCCCCGGGGATTTCGTAAAGCACCGTTTCGTCCTTGCCGGAGGCGGTAACGTCGGCAAGCTTATCGTCCCCCGCGTATATGGTCATTTGCTTTTGCGCGTCGCTTGAATGATATGTCACTGACAAATAATTTTTTACGTCCTTTTTTACCGCCATTTGGTAATCGACATAGCCGCCGCTTTTTATTTCACGGTAGTTCAACATATCGCCCGTGCCCTCCACGCCTGTGGATTTGTCCTGCGTGTAGCCGTGTCCGTTCTCCTGCTGGTCGTGCGACGGCTCTATCGAGTCGATTATGATATTCTCGTCGCGTCCCTTCCTCTTGTCGTCGAGTATCTGCGCCTGCTGCTCCTCCGCGCTCATGCCGGATATATACCAGTAAATGCCGTAACGCTCGTTATAGCGCTTATAATGCGGCGTGAACACGAGAGGACGGTCTGTATTTTTCATCGTAAACTCAAGCTTGCCTTCGGTTTTTACCATATTCTCGCTGAGGTTATTAAGCCAATCCTCGCGCGTGCCGTAATCGGAGCTGATTATAACGTACTCGTTGACGTTTGCCTTCGTTTTCGGCTTTCTGACCGCCATACCGTGGCTTTCCTCGGTCATGTCATCCGTGCCCAGACCCACGCTCAGGACCGTGGGTCCGTATTTGAACGCCGCTGCCGTGTCGCTGTCGGCAAGCCCGTATGCGCGCACCTCCATAGGCATTGTAATTTCAATCGTATCGCCCGGTTTCCATTCGCGCTCAATCGTCACGTAGCCCGCTGACTGCGTGTATTCGTAATTTTCGCCGTTTATCTTAATTACCGGAGCGGATGCGCACCATTCGGGGACGCGCAGCGCTATCGCCGCGGCTGAGCTGCGCGGTTCGACGTCATTAACCGGAGTCATATCGTCCCAAAGGAAGGTTTTTATCTCATCGCCCCCGGCAAGGCTTACGCGGACATCGCCGCTTTGCGCATTATCAAGGGTATAGTCAGCCTTTTTCGCCTCTTTAAACGCGCCGCCCTCGTATGAAGCCGCGTAAAGCGAGGCGGACGCTGTTTTGCCGCTGTTATTTGTAACTTTGCCCGTTACCGAAGCCGTACCGTCCGCGGTGTTTGTTTCCGTGTCAAGCGTCCAGCCGCCGCTGCCAATCACATCGACGGTAAGCCTTGACGTCTCGCCGTCCGGCAGCGCCGAATCCTGCGTGAGCTTTATACCGTTATCATTGTCGGTCAAAACGGAGCTGATATACTGATTTACGACTATCGTATTATCCTTTTTGTAATAAATGCTGTCGGTAAGCTTTGTAAAGCTTTCCATGCCCGAGCCGGTGCAGCACCAGAAATCGGTCCACGGCTTTGAAAATACCTTGAAATATCCCGTCGCCATAGGCTGGAAATACATAGTCATACCGGTTTCGGGGTTCTGGCTCGACAATATAGCGTTGAGGAACGTGCCCTCGTAATAATCCTCGTACTTCTTGTCGCCCGTCAGCTTATACAGCTCGCGCGAGAGCTTGAGCATATTGTACGTGTTGCACGTCTCGCAGTTTACGTTGTTGCGGTACGCGTTTTCGGTATGCGCCGCGCGAAAATGCTCGTCCTCGCTGTTGCCGCCGGTGATGTACGAGTGGTCGTTCACTACAATATCCCAGAAATTCTCCGCGACCTTTAAGTAATATTCTCTGTCATGATCGCTGTCGGGAGCGTCCGTTTCAAGCTGACCGTTTGTCGCGTCGATAGCTCTTACGCGGTTGAGCGCGCCGAGTATTTTCGGGATCGTGGTATTGGCGTGCTTGTTCGCGAGCACGTCGTTATGGTCATAAATGCTGTCAAACAGGCTTATCTCGTCGAACATATGCGCCGCCTTCGCGTGGTTGGGGTCTTTCGTGATTTTGTAAAGCTCGTAAAGCGCGTCATTCATGCCGCCGTACTCGATATTTAATACACGCGCCTGCATGACCGGATCGTAGCTTCCGACTCTGTTGTAAACCCATGTTCCGAGCGCGTCAGCCATTTCGAGCGCCTTTTCGCTGCCGGTGAGCTTATACGTATCGACAAGACCCGCAAGTATCTTATGCATCGTGTACCACGGCACCCACGCCTGAGTTGTGATATTCGTTTTGTTGTTTTCGACATTGTCAAACTGAACCTCGCCCGTTACTACCCTGCCGCCGCTCCACGCATTTGTTGTCGCGAACAGGTAGCCCTTCTTTACGGCGTTTCCGTTTATAGTCGTGTCCTCCTTGATCTGCGCCTCGTACAGCGCGTCTATCAGGTCATTCGACATTTTAAGCAGTCCCTCGTCGCCGGTATTGTTATAGCCCTGCGCGACAGCGGTCATATAATGACCGACCGCGTGACCCGCGATAAGACTCGTTTCCCAGCCGCCGTATGTATCGGACGTATCCGAAAGCCCCGCCGTTCGTCTGAAGCCCGACGCGAGCTTGTTTACGTCAAAATCGTTCAGATACGCCGCCATTTTTTCCGTGCCGTTTATAAGGTAATCGTCCTCCATCTCAACGTCCGTCATGCTGTAATCGGAAAGCCCCGTTATCGACGGCGCGGCGAGGATCGTCACGTCAAACGCCTTTGTGTAAACCGCGCCGCTGTTTTTAACCGTCGCTGTAAGCGTTACGCGCTTGTCAGCTTCGCCCTTTGCGGGAGCGGTTATTGTCATATCCGCACCAATTACGGACGTGTCGGAGCACGTCCATGTAATATCGCTGCCGTTAGCGCCCTTTACGGGAAGCGCCGTGGTTCCGGTAAGCTCGGTCGTGCCGAAACCGAGGTCGGCGCAGTCCTTGTAAGCCGCGGCATTGCTGAGTTCCGCCGCGTATTTGTCGTATTCCGCCTTAATATCCTCGGCGGCGCAGGTTTTATTATAAATTTTGATCTCGTCCATAGTCCCCTTGAAATATTTGTCCGTCGAATAATGCGACCGTCCTATATAGTTTGATGTATTCGGAATACCGGCGATTGATTTCATGCACGCGGCGTCTTTTACAAGCGCTCCGTTGCGGTAGAGCCATACATGGTCTGCCGAGCGCACAACAGCGTAATGCTCCCATATGCCGGTGTTTGTAAACGGCGTGACGTCCATTGTATCCTTCGTTCCGCCAATGCTCGATTCAACGCGTCCGTTCGACGGGGAGTAGAAGAAATAATTGTTCTGGTCCGATCCGAAGTCAAACATTCTCGCCCAGTCCTGGACCGCGTCGGTTTTTACCCATGCCATAACCGTCATGTTGTCGGTAAGTATATTATCGGGAAGCTGCATATAGCCGCTTTCGCCGTCGAGACTCAGCGCACTGCCCGATATGCCCCGTCCGCCCGCGATCGATGCTCCGTTGTGAAGCAGCGACGACGTATCGGCGGGGTCTTCAAAATTATAATAGCAGGACAGCCCGTCCTCCCTTATTTTGGTTACCGTTATCTCGTCTGTGAGATCCCCGTCCGATGAGGTCAGTTTTACTTTTATAACGCTTTCATCCGAAGCGGTCAATGTGATCGAGGTATTTTCAGCGGCGTTTGCCCCGACTGTCACGTCCGCGCTCTGCGTATCACCCGCCGCACCGCCGTCATACGCGGCTGCCGACACGCTGACGGTCGCCTCGCTGTCGGTGAAATTCGATACCGACGCGTATACGGTGACCTTACCGTCGGACGATTTTGACCGTTCCGCGCTCAGTGCCCACTCAACACCGGAGCCTGCAAGGCTCACCGATTTCGCGTTGTCGTCCGTTGTCATTCTGACCGCCGCCGACGTGACGAGCGTCTTAAGCGAGTTATACTTATCCGCGTCCGCAGCTGTAATCGTAACCTGACAGTTCTTCGTAAGCCCCGATACGTCTATCGCGCCGCCCGCGTAATACACATTTGCGGATGTATCGCCGGAAAGTACAAGCGTTCCGCCGTCTATGTACACATCGGAAGGAGTTACCGCAGCAGCCGCGTCCTCGTTATCCTTAAACGTTACGTTATTGAGCGTCACATTCGCGGTGCTGTTGCAATTCAGAGCGTAACGGTTAGCTTTCGCAGTTTTAAAATTCTGTATCGTCACGCCGTCAAATTTTACCGACCCCGCCATATACCAAAGAGCCGCGTCGGTAAACGTGCCTGTCGATTTGTTTCCGTCTATCGTCAAATTCTTAAACGTCCAGTTTCCGTTGCAGTTCTGATACAGAACAGCGTCGTTCCATTTGTCATTGAACTTTGTAATCGTATGTCCCTTGCCGTCGAGCGTTCCCGTTGACGGAGCTGTTTCTAATCCCACGTTCGCGGCAAAAAAGTCCACCGAAAGCTCGTGATCTCCGCCCGCCGTTATAGCGCTTGCCAAGCCGCTCTCGTCAGCCACAGCCGCCGCAAACACGGGAACCGCCGCACCCGCAGACATAGCGATTGTTAAGGCAAATGCCGCTATTTTATTAAGCTTCATAATCCATCCCCCTCCATTCGTATATTGACAAATCTTTATATATGTATTATAATCTTAATATTTCATAAAAACAATAGATTATATTCGGGGAAATATGGAGAATTATCGTGAATGAAATAATTTTATCAAATACCCGTCCGCCGATTTTTTCGGAATGCGGTCTGCTCGCCGCGACAGAGCCGTTTTATCATATGGACAGGACCGCTGATTTTAACGTCATGATATATGTCACGGACGGCGCGATTTACGTTACGGAGGACGAAACGGATTACGAGATCAATCCCGGCGAGCTGCTGTTTCTGAAAAGCGGGCTGCGCCATTGGGGAAAGCGTGAGATAAAAAAGGGCACGCGATGGTATTATTTTCACTTTTATGACAATCCCGATAATACGCCTGACAAGAGCCTTGAAAGAACCGCGGTTCTGCCGAAAACCCTCTCGGGGCTTAAAAACAGCCGCTTTGAGCGTTTGACAAAGGAATATGCGGATGATATTTATTCCCATGATGTTATGAAGCAATGGACGGCAAGCGCAAGGCTTTTTGATATCCTTACGGAGGTCGCTTTCCGTAACAGCGGGGAGAAGGAGTCCCCGAAGCTGTCAGACAAAATCTGCGCATATCTTTCCGGGCATTATTCCGACCCGTATTCCTCCGCCGTTTTGGAGCGTGAATTTTTTTTAAGCTATAAATATATGGCTGCCGTTTTCAAGCGCGATAAGGGAATGACGATGCAGCAGTACCATACGAACGCGCGCGTTCAAGCCGCGTGCCGTTTGCTGCGTTCAACGTGTATGTCCGTATCGGACGTAGCCGCGGCGGTCGGCTGCGGCGACGCGCTGTATTTCAGCCGCCGATTCCGCTCGGTTATCGGTCTGTGTCCCAGCGCATACAGAAAATCCGTTCTGGAGGGCGGCTGATACTGTCCGGACCGCGGATATCCCTCCCTTTTTCTTATATCTCCGCCGCTGTCACCGTACAGCGGAGCGGCGCATATAATATGAAAAAAAGGGGGTAATATTATGTGCGGAATATGCGGATTTATTGATTTTAAAGATAATTTTGTGCGCAACAGCGGACGTCACGCGGCAATTGCGAAAAAAATGGCGGATTCCATACGGCATCGGGGACCCGACGCCGAGGGTACATACATCGCCGAGCATGCCGCGTTTTCACATGCGAGACTGGCTGTAATAGACCCGTCGGGCGGCGCTCAGCCCATGAAACGCACCGTATGCGGACACGAATTCGCGATTACATATAACGGCGAGCTGTACAATACTCAGGAAATACGCGATATTTTGGAGGATTGCGGATACACGTTCACAACGTCGTCCGACACGGAGGTTCTTTTGTACGCATACATTCATTTCGGGCGCCGCTGCGCGGATATGCTTAACGGTATATACGCGTTTGCGATATGGGATTCCATGAGGCAGGAGGTCTTTTTATGCCGTGACCGGTTCGGCGTAAAGCCTTTGTTTTACGCGGAGCTCGACGGCAAAACCGTTTTCGCGTCGGAAATCAAGGCGTTATTTGAATATCCGGGAATAGAGCCGCGGCTCGGCAAAACCGGTCTGTGCGAGCTGTTCGCAATGAGCCCGGCGCGCACTCAGGGCATAGGCGTATTTGAAGGAATAAAGGAGCTGCGTCCCGCCAGATATATGACGATAAGCCGCGCGGGCGCAAAAATCGTAAGGTATTGGGAGCTGAAAAGCCGCGCTCACGACGAGTGCTACGAGGATACCGTGCGCCGCGTAAGGCGGCTTACGATTGACGCAATAAGACGGCAGCTCGTATCGGATGTGCCGATAGCCACGTTCCTTTCCGGCGGACTCGACTCGAGTATAATTACAGCCGTCGCAGCGGGAGATATGGCTGAAAAGGGAAAAACGCTCTCAACATATTCCTTTGATTACGAGGGTAATTCCAGATATTTTAAAGCGTCAGCATTTCAGCCCGATTCCGACAGCGTATGGGTGCCGAGAATGGTCGGCGAATTTAAAACCGACCATACAAACCTCGTCTGTCCCAACAGCGCGCTTACGGATTTGCTCGAGGAGGCGCTCATTAAAAAGGATCTGCCCGGCATGGCTGACGTGGACGCGTCGCTCTTATATTATTGCCGCGAGGTTAAGAAACGCCATACCGTCGTGCTGTCCGGCGAATGCTCCGATGAGATTTTCGGCGGCTATCCGTGGTTCCGTGACAAAAAGGCGTTTGAAACGCCCGCTTTCCCGTGGTGCTACGATCAGTCGTTGAGGAACTCCATTCTTCGCGGAGCCGTCCGCGAGTCTCTCGATTTGGAGGGGTATTCGCGTATGCGCTACGAGGAATCGTTAAAGGAGGTCCCGTTATACGACGGCGACAGTCCCGAGGAAAAGCGCAGGCGGGAAATTTCATATCTGAATATCAACTGGTTTATGACGAACCTGCTTGACAGGAAGGACAGAATGTCGATGGCGTCCGGGCTTGAAGTGCGCGTACCCTTCTGCGACCACAGGCTGGTAGAATACGTTTGGAATATCCCGTGGGAAATGAAGAACAGAAACAACGTGTCGAAAAACATTCTCCGCGAAGCAGCATTCGGCATTCTGCCCGAGGACGTCAGGCTCCGCCGCAAAAGCCCGTTCCCGAAAACCCACAATCCGCATTATGAGGAGGCTGTAAAGGCTATGCTTTATGATACGCTCTCCGACCCGAACGCGCCTATACTGACATTGTGCGATAAGGATAAAATCCTTAGCATTGCGGACGGAGAATTCGATTACGGCAAACCGTTTTTCGGTCAGCTTATGGCATTGCCTCAGTTTTTGGGATATATCCTACAGCTGAATTTCCTGCTCAGGGATTATCATGTTATAATTATTTGAGGTAGATTTTAGTTTATCGCACTTTTGCATACGGCGGCGCTCTGTTAAGGCCCCCTTGTTAAAGGGGGCTGTCAGCGTAGCTGACTGGGGGATTCCGTGATTACAGCCAATCGCTTAAATATGCGATTTTTTGTACCCATGAATTCCTCCACCATGCTGCGCATGGTCCCCCTCCCTTTGACAAGGGAGGCTAACGCCTGCCATATGCGATTTTTGCTTACGGCAGCGCTCTGTTAAGGCCCCCTTGTTAAAGGGGGCTGTCAGCGTAGCTGACTGGGGGATTCCGTGATTACAGCCAATCGCTTAAATATGCGGTTTTTTGTACCCATGAATCCCTCCACCATGCTGCGCATGGTCCCCCTCCCTTTGACAAGGGAGGCTAATACACGCCGTAAGCAAATACCCCGATAAATATAAATTTGCTCGGTTTATGTATTTCAGTCTTTACAAACCCGTAAAAATGTAATATAATAACCTCACGCCATTACGGAAATTATGATTTTCGTCGGCTGAAAAGCTTTACTATACACAGAAGGTATAATTTAAGGAGATGTTATAAATGATAAAGGCGGCGGTTCTGGGCGCGACGGGATACGCGGGCATAGAGCTTGTGCGTATTTTGTCGGGGCACCCCGAGGTGCAGCTGCGGGTACTCGGCTCGCACAGCTTCGCGGGGCAGAAAATAGACGATGTATATAAGAACTTCACGCATATACTTGACCTTAGCTGCGAAGAACTGAATCCGGATAAAATTGCGGAATGCGACATAGCGTTTACCGCGCTGCCTCACGGCGCGTCAAAAACCGTGATTCCCGCGCTCATCGAACGCGGCTTGAAGGTAATAGATTTAAGCGGTGATTTCCGCTACGATGACATAACGGTATACGAGGAATGGTACAAGGAGAAGCATTCCTCGCCGGAGCTTTTGGCGGAGGCTGTGTACGGTATGCCGGAGCTGTACAGAGATAAGATAAAAAACGCGCGGCTTATAGGGAATCCCGGCTGCTACACAACCTGCTCGATTCTTGGCGCCTATCCGATGATAAAAAGCGGATGGGCGCAGACGGATAATATAATAGTGGACGCGTTATCCGGCGTTACCGGCGCGGGACGCGGATTGGCGCTCGGATATCACTTCTGCGAATGTACGGAAAACGCAAAAGCGTATAAGGTGGCGACACATCGTCATACCTCCGAGATCGAACAGGAATATTCCAAAGCCGCCGGTAAGCCGGTTATGATTTCGTTTACGCCGCATCTGATACCGATGAAGCGCGGCATATTGGCGACAATTTACGTAAATCTGAATCGGGACAGCAGCACAGATGAGCTTACGGAATTATACAAAAAATTCTATGAGAATGAATTTTTTGTACGCGTAAGGGACGCCGGCGAGCTGCCGGAAACAAAGCATACGGCGGGCAGCAATTTCGTCGATATCGGCGTATGCTTCGACAAGCGGCTGCGCCGCGCCGTAATCGTATCCGCGCTTGACAATATCGTCAAGGGCGCGGCGGGGCAAGCGGTGCAGAATATGAATATAATGTTCGGACTTGACGAGAAAACAGGTCTTAAAAACGCGGGATTTTATTTATAACGGAGGATAAGAATGAACGACACGGACAAAATGGACAAGCTGATAAAAAAGGCGGGCATATTAATTGACGCCCTGCCGTATATCCGGAAGTTTTCCGGTAAAACCGTCGTTGTAAAATACGGCGGAAACGCCATGATAAACGATGATTTGAAGCGCAGCGTAATGGAGGATATAACCCTTTTGAAATTTATAGGGCTGAACCCTATTGTTGTACACGGCGGCGGTCCGGACATATCCAAAGCGCTGAACGACCGCGGCGTTAAAAGTACGTTTATAAACGGTCTGCGTTACACCGACGCTCTTACTATGGAGGTGGCGCAGCAGGTACTTATAGGCAAAACAAATAAGGAAATCGTGGCGCTGCTCAACAAAACCGGCGGGCGCGCGATAGGTATAAGCGGAATCGACGGAAGCTTTATATTATGCGAAAAAAGCTATACGGAGGTCGACGGAGAAAAGAAGGATCTGGGCTATGTCGGCGATATTCTCCATGTTAAACACTGTATACTCGACCTTCTCACAAACGATCAGTACATTCCTGTGGTCGCGCCGATAGGCACGGACGAGGACGGTAACAGCTATAACATAAACGCCGACACCGTTGCGGCGGCAGTCGCGGAAGCCGTTGGGGCTGAAAAGCTTATATTGCTCACCGACGTGGAGGGCATAAAGGACTCGGACGGCAATATAATTTACGAGGCGCATTCCCGCGAAATCAGGGATATGATTGACGACGGCACAATAAGCGGAGGCATGATACCAAAGGTTGAGGGATGTATGGCGGCGATAGAAAACGGCGTAAAGGGCGTTCATATCATAGACGGGCGCGTGCCTCATTGTCTGCTGCTCGAGATTTTTACAAAATCCGGTATCGGCACGCTTATAAAGGGCGATGATTATTAATAAAATATTACGGAAAAGGATTGATGAACCATGAGAATGTCAAAACTACTTATGCCCACTCTGAGGGAGGTTCCCGCGGAAGCGGAAATAACGAGCCACAAGCTGATGCTCAGAGCCGGCTTGATACGCAAGCTCTCGTCGGGAATATACTCGTATCTGCCGCTCGGACTGCGCGTTGAACGCAAGATCGAGCAGATAGTCCGTGAGGAAATGGACAGAGCGGGCGCGCAGGAATTATTAATGCCCGCACTTTTACCGGCGGAGGCGTATATGCAGTCCGGCAGATGGGAGGTGTTCGGCGCGAGCATGTTCAAAATGAAGGACCGCTACGAGCGCGATTTCTGTCTCGGACCGACGCACGAGGAGCTGTTTACGCAAACGGTTATAGACAACGTGCGCTCATACAAGGAATATCCGATGACGCTGTACCAGATACAGCACAAATACCGCGACGAGGGCAGACCGCGCTTCGGCGTGATAAGAAGCCGTGAGTTCGTAATGAAGGACGCGTACAGCTTTGATCTGACCGAGGAGGGGCTTGATAAATCATATCAGGCGATGTATGATGCGTACTGCCGCATATTTACACGCCTCGGGCTTGATTTCACGATAGTGGACGCAGACAGCGGCGCAATGGGCGGCAGCGGAAGCCAGGAATTCATGGTAAAATCGCCTGTCGGCGAGGACGGCATAGCATACTGCGACGACTGCGGATACGCGGCGAACTTTGAAAAGGCTGAATGTATCCCGACAGAGGCTGATTGCCCGGACGGCGATTTGCCTATGGAGAAAATCCACACGCCCAACGTTCATACCATTGAGGAATTGGTTGAATTTATGGGCGCAAAGCCGTACAATTTCGCGAAAACGATACTTTACAAGGCGGACGATAAATATATCGCGGCTATGGTTCGCGGCGACAGAGACGTTAACGAGGTCAAGCTCAAAAATCTCGTCGGCTGCAACGACGATTTGGAGCTTGCTGAACCGTTTATGGTACGCGAATTAACGCACGCCGAGGTCGGCTTCGCTGGACCTGTAGGGCTCGAAATACCGGTTTATGCCGATAAGGAAGTTGAATTAATGAAGAACTTCATTGTCGGCGCGAACGAGACGGATATGCACTATAAAAACGTAAATCTCGGACGCGATTTCACGCCGGAGACTATAGCCGACATACGCACGATCACCGCGGGCGACAAATGCCCCGTATGCGGCAAGCCGATAAAACAGGCGCAGGGCATAGAGGTCGGGCATATATTTAAGCTCGGCACCAAATATTCCAAGGCGCTGGGGCTCAAGGCGCAGACGGAAACCGGCGAAGAAAAAACGGTTATCATGGGCTGCTACGGCATCGGCGTTACGCGCTGTCTCGCCGCGGCAATCGAGCAGAACAACGACGAAAACGGCATAATCTGGCCCGCGAATATCGCGCCGTATCAGGCGGTTGTCATACCCGTAAACGCGAAAAACGACGAGCAGATGAAAATGGCTGAGGATATTTATAAAAGGCTTCTCGACGCGGGTATAGAGGCGCTTTTCGATGACAGAGACGAGCGTCCGGGAGTGAAATTCAAGGACTCCGACCTGATAGGCATTCCGGTGAGAATAGTCATCGGCAAAAAATGCGGCGAAGGCATAGTAGAATATAAGGAACGCACCGATGAAAAATCGGCGGATAAACCTGTCGATACCGCCGTGGCGGATGTGATCGGATTTATAAAATCAAGCATTTAAAACCAAAAACCGCTGTTTATATAAAACAGCGGTTTTTGATTTATGAATTTTCTTTTTTATGCTTTGCCTCAAAATTTTTCTGAAGCATCATATCCTTAACCTTTAAAAGTCTTATTTGTGTGCTTCGCTCGTTTTCATCAAGCTTCATGCTGATATAATGTATCTTCTCCATATAATCCGGGATCATGACATGCTCAAGCGCGTTGACCCTGCGGCGCGTCTTTTCAATTTCCGCCGCCATCAGCGCGCACGATTTTTCAACCTCGGCAAGCCTGAGCATCTGCGGGAATACCTCCGACAATGAGGATACAGCCATATCCAAATCGGACGACGTTGCCGCGTAGCCATATGAAAAGATATCGCTCTTATCGGCTGTGCGCGTCTTATAATCGAAAACCGGCACGTTTACGCTCATAACGTTTTTGCTCGAAGCCTCGACGGATACCGACTGCTTCGGCGCGAGCAGAGCGGTTTTCACGGACTCGCTGCCCATAACGGCTTCGGCAAGCGCGAAGTTTTTATTGGCTTCCGCTATTCCCTCCTCGACCGCTTTGCGCAGCTCCTTATTCTCCTTTACCAGCTCAAGAAAGCGGCGCATCAGCTCGTCGCGCTTATCCTTGAGAAGCTTATGACCGCGGCGCGCGGTGACAAGCTTTCTCTTTAAGCGCGTCAGCTCCATGCGCGTGGGGTTTACCTGTGTCTGCGGCATCGTGATTCCCCCTTATTCGTCATAATATTCGTCGAGATACGCGTCCTTTATTCGCTTGAGCTCCGAACGCGGCAGAATACGAAGCAGCCTCCAGCCAATCTCGAGCGTTTCCTCGATATCACGATTCACGTTATATCCCTGCGATACGTATTCCTTTTCAAATTCATCCGCGAATTTCGCGTATTTTTTATCGATTTCCGTAAGCGCCGCCTCTCCTAAGATCACCATCAGCTCCTTTGCGTCCTTGCCGCGCGCGTAAGCCGAGAACAGCTGGTTCATCGTATCGGCGTGGTCGGCGCGGGTCTTGCCCTCACCTATACCCTTATCCTTCAAACGCGACAGAGACGGCAGAACGTCAATGGGCGGCGCGATATTCTTTCTGTACAGCTCGCGCGAAAGAATTATCTGTCCCTCGGTGATGTATCCCGTAAGGTCCGGAATGGGATGCGTTTTGTCATCCTCCGGCATGGTCAGAATAGGAATCATCGTAATAGAACCGCTCTTGCCGTGCTGTCTGCCCGCTCTTTCATATAGCGTTGCAAGGTCTGTATACATGTATCCCGGATATCCGCGGCGGGAGGGGACCTCCTTGCGCGCCGCCGAGACCTCGCGGAGAGCGTCGGCGTAGTTTGTAATATCCGTCATGATTACAAGCACGTGCATATTCTGCTCGAACGCCAGATACTCGGCAGCCGTCAATGCCATACGCGGGGTAGCTATACGCTCGACAGCCGGGTCGTTCGCCAGATTTATAAACAGCACCGTTCTGTCTATCGCGCCCGTCTCCCGGAAGGACTGGATAAAGTAATCCGCCTCCTCATATGTGATACCCAAAGCCGCGAACACGACCGCGAACTGCTCGTTAGTGCCGCGCACCTTCGCCTGACGCGCGATCTGCGCGGCAAGCTGCGCGTGCGGCAAGCCGGAGGCCGAGAATATGGGGAGCTTCTGACCGCGTACAAGAGTGTTAAGTCCGTCTATCGCGCTTACTCCCGTCTGTATAAATTCCTGCGGATAGTTTCTCGCAGCCGGATTCATCGGAAGTCCGTTTATATCCATGCGCTTTTCGGGAAGGATCTCCGGTCCGTTATCTATGGGACGTCCCAAGCCGTCAAATACGCGCGAGAGCATATCTGCCGATACGCCCAGCTCCATCACGCGTCCGGAAAAACGCACCTTCGATGTGGCGGGATTGATACCTGTCGCGCTGTCAAACAGCTGTACAAGCGCGTTCGAGCCGTCCACCTCAAGCACCTTGCAGCGGCGCTTTTCTCCGTTTGAAAGCTCTATCTCGCCAAGCTCGTTATACGTTACGCCCGACACCTCGCGCACCAGCATAAGCGGTCCCGCGACCTCCTCAATCGTTTTATATTCCCTGGGCATCAGTCATCCCTCCCCGCAATTATTTCGTCCGTCTGCCGCTTTAATTCGGCGTTTATTCTTTCATATCCCGTGTCAATTTCATCCATCGGCAAATATTTGAAACGTCCTATGTCCTCACGCGCCGGCAGACTTGACAGAGCTTCCACATCCGCTCCCTGCTCTATCGCCGCGCTGCACACGTCATAGTAATCGAGAATAAGCTTCATCATTAAATACTGCTTTTTGGGCGGCGTGTAGGTGTCCGTCTCATGGAACGCGTTCTGATGAAGATAGTCCTCGCGTATCGACCGCGCCGCCTCGAGCTTCATTCTGTCGGCGGGTGATAACGCGTCCATACCTACCATCTTTACGATCTCGTCAAGCTCCGCCTCCTCCTGAAGAAGCAGCATAAGCCGGGCTCTTAATTCCATCCAATCGGACGCGACATTTTTTACAAACCATCCCTCGACCGTATCGGTATAAAGCGAATACGAATTCAGCCAGTTTATCGCCGGGAAATGACGCTTGTACGCAAGCTCGGAATCAAGTCCCCAGAATACCTTTACGATTCTTAACGTCGCCTGCGAAACAGGCTCGGAAATATCTCCGCCCGGCGGAGATACCGCGCCGATTACAGAGAGCGCTCCCTCCTCGCCGTTAAGACCGGTAACGCGTCCGGCGCGCTCATAAAACTGCGCGAGACGCGAGCCGAGATACGCCGGATAGCCCTCCTCGCCGGGCATTTCCTCAAGTCGTCCCGACATTTCTCTCAGAGCCTCCGCCCATCTTGACGTCGAGTCCGCCATCAGGGCTACGGAATAGCCCATATCGCGGAAATATTCCGCTATAGTAATCCCGGTGTATATAGAAGCCTCACGCGCCGCAACCGGCATATCGGAGGTGTTTGCTATAAGCACCGTTCTTTCCATAAGCGACTTTCCCGTTTTCGGGTCAACAAGCTCCGGGAATTCGTTTAAAACGTCCGTCATCTCATTTCCCCGCTCACCGCAGCCGATGTACACGACTATATCAGCCTCCGCCCATTTCGCGAGCTGATGCTGAACTACCGTCTTGCCGCTTCCGAAAGGGCCGGGCACCGACGCAACGCCGCCCTTCGCTATGGGGAACAGCGTATCTATTACGCGCTGTCCCGTAATAAGCGGCATATCCGGCGGCAGCTTGCTTTTATACGGTCTGCCCACGCGCACGGGCCACTTCTGCATGAGCGACAGCTCGTGCTTTTTGCCGTTGTCATCGAGTACGCAAACAATATCGTCGACCTTGAAGCTGCCGGATTTTATCTCCGCGACCGTTCCCAAAACGTTCGGGGGAACAAGGATTTTATGCGTTACAATCTCCGTTTCCTCCACCGTTCCTATAACGCTGCCGCCCGAGAGCTTGTCGCCCTTTTTAACGGACGGTTTAAATTCCCATACCTTATCGCGCTTTAACGACGCGACCTCAACTCCGCGCGCCAGATTATTACCGGAAATTTTCATTATATCGTCCAACGGACGCTGTATTCCGTCAAAAATACTGCCGATAAGTCCCGGTCCCAGCTCCACGGACAGCGGCATACCTGTCGAAACGACCTCCTCGCCGGGTCCCAAGCCCGAGGTTTCCTCGTAAACCTGAACCGACGCGAGATCGCCGTGTATCTCAATTATTTCTCCTATAAGCCGCTCCTTTGAAACGCGCACAACGTCGAACATATTCGCGTCCTTCATGCCCTCCGCGATTACAAGAGGACCCGCGACCTTTTTTATTATTCCATTACTCATAGCCTACTCCTTATACAATATCGCTTCCGACCGCTTTAATAACCGATTCGTTTACCGCCTTCATGCCCATACCCGTGTTTCCGTATACGCCCGGAATAGGTATCACCGCCGGAAGCGGCGCTTCACTAAGCCTCGCAAGCTCATCCTTTATGAGCTCCGCGAGCTGCTCTGTGACATATATTACAGCGCAGCCTTCGTTTTCAAGCCGTCTGATAAGCTTTTTCGCCTCGTCCGCCTCTGTGACGTAATACGTGTCAAGTCCGAGCGCGGCAAAGCCGTAAACGGAGGCTCTGTCGCCCATCGCCGCCATTTTATACATAAGTCCTGCGCACCCTCTCTCTTATCATATTATCGTCCAGACGATTTAATTTACCCGAAAGTATCAGCCGAACCGCGTCTATTTCCGTGCGCTTGGCGTAATAATATGCGATAATCGGCGCTTCGGAGAAGCTGTCGAACTTAGCGCCCTCCATGAAGCGCATCAGCATATCGTCGCAGCTCCTTTCAAGGGCGGCTGCGCCCGCCTTCATATGCTCCGCGAGCTCCGCGTACCTCGTAGTCTCCGTATATTCGCAGAGAGAATTAACTCCTCCCTCCGCGGCTTTTGCAAGCTCGCCTGTATTTAAGCTTCCGCCGTCGTATACCGCGTTTTCAATAAATTGCAAACCGCGTCCGGACGCGGCGCAGCGGTACGCCGTCTTTAAATTCGACGTGTCGCACATAAGAGAAGCGTAGCTTTTTATAAAATCTCCGCCGCCCTCCGCCTCGTTTTCAACGGCGGCAAGCATGGCGTTATCAACATATATATCGCACGCCTGACCGTCCTGCGTCCGCAGTATCAGGGTCATTGCCTCCTCGCATATACGCTCGAGCACGTGATTTTCCAGCTCGCCGTATTCCCGGCTGCGCACACTCGAATATATCAAATCCTTGTCCGCCGTACCGTTATCAAGCAGCAGATCATGTCCGTCTATACCGGAAAACGCCGCCTTGACCGATGCCTTTATATTGTGGTAATCAATCGGAATACGCAGTATGCGGACTACATTCTCGTCGGCAATTTCCGCGATAAAATCCCATAAATCCCGTTCCGCCGACGCGATAATTTCCTCCGCGCCCTCGTTATCCTGCGATCTGTAGCCGCGGTCGCGTATCAGTCTGAGAGCGGAATTATAACCGTCGGCGCTCAAAAGCTGGTCAATATCCTGACGGGTCAGAAGCGCGGTTTCCTTCGCCCGAACACGGGCGACGCTATAGGTGTATTCCTTCATATACCCGCTCCTTTCGTCATCCGAACAAAAATCCGTTAACCGCGTCGTGCAGCCTGTCGCGCTCCGATTCCATAAGCGCTTCGATCGAGCAGTTTTCCTCTATATCTCCGTAGGAGAGGATAAATCCGCCGTCTATCGCGCGCGTTTTTCCGGAAACGGTCAGACCCTTTGCCTTAGCCGCCGCCGCAAACTCATCCGTGACGCGCGATAAATCCTTTTCGGATAAAATCAGCTCGCCCTTTTCGTTTGACGCATATTTATCGAGAAGCTTTGTCATAAACTCAAAATACGCCTTGTCGTCCAGACCCACAAGCTTTATATGCGCATCGTGTAAAATTCCGTCTATTATCTGCTGCTTTTCACGGAGCAAAGCGCTTTTCTTTGTGATTTCGCCGGTGGATTGAGCGCGGGTTATAACGCGGTTATATTCAAGCTCCGCTCTTTCCCGCGCCTGAGCTTCTACGGCGTCGGCGTCCGCTGATGCGCGGTCGGTAATGCGTTTTGCCGCTTCCCGCGCCTGAGCCGTTGTTTCCGCTGCCGCCCTGCGGGCGTCGTCGGCGATTTCCTCTATAATCTTATCCAATCCGTTCAATGTATTATCACATCCTTACATTCGGGGATAATCCTGTTTATATGTTAAGTCCCGCGATACCGAAGATTGCAAGTATCGAAACGAGCAGCGCCAGAATGGCGTATGTTTCAACCATTGCCGCAAAAATCATGCCCTTGCTCATCTGGTCGGGCTTCTTCGCAATCATCATTATGCCCGAAACCGCGGCTTTGCCCTGGCTGATCGCGGACAAAAGACCGACGATCGCGATAGGCAGACACGCCGCGAGATATAATAATCCCTTCGCGAACGATATCTCCGCCGAGCCGCCCAAAATACCTATCTGGCTGAGTGTGATAAACGCTATAAGCAGACCGTAAATACCCTGCGTACCGGGAAGAAGCTGCATGATGAGCACCTTCGAGAATTTTGACGGATCCTCCGTAACAACTCCCGCCGCGGCTTCGCCCGCTTTGCCTACGCCTATAGCAGAACCCACACCCGCCATTATGGAAGCGAGCGCCGCGCCCAGCAGCGCGAATACGATACCCCAATCAATACTTTCAAACATTTTAAATTTCCTCCTTGAATTTATAATATTTTGTATGAGCCGCGAACGGATGAAATTCCTTTCCGCCGCCCTCAAAAAATTTACCGAAAAATTCCACGAACTGCAATCGGTTCGTATGCACATAAGCGCCGAGCGCGTTTATGCCGAGATTGAGCGTATGCCCGATAAGGAACACGACGGCGAATATTACAGCCCCGACTATCCCGCTTCCGAACATAGAGCCCATTTTATTGAATACCGTGGCGATAACGCCTGTCGCGAGCCCAAGCGCAAGCAAACGCGAATACGATAATATGTCGCTTAGCCAGCTTGTTACGCCGTAGAGAGAATACGCGCCCTTGGCAAGGCGTTTTCCCATTTTATTTTTGGGAGCCGTAAAGAGCAAAATACCAAGCGCTCCTATTCCGGCTATCACCGCGGCGACGGTTCCCCATACAGCCGGAAGCTTTGATGACAGTCCCGCCATAGACAGGAACATATCAACGCGGAACAAATACAATATCCCGCCGCCGATAAGCATATACCAGAATATGCAGTCGCCGAACGCCGCGACCCAGTCCTTGGCCTTTACGCATTGGTAGAGCTTTACGCCCAGGCCCGTAAACAGATGTATAATTCCAATCACAAAGCTGAACATAAGCATCTTCATCGGGTCCTTGACCGGCTCGAACCACAGCGGCGGGATAGTTACCTCATGATTGAAGAACGTCCGCGACACCGTCGGCACTATGTCGCCGAAATAACTGCCGAACATCACGCCCCAAAACATCGTCGATATGCCGCAGTACATAAACATGCGAAGTGATTTTTTCATGTCGGGCTCCATATTTTTGAACTTCTTCAGCGCTATGAAGCATCCGAGAAACATTATCAGACCGTATGCCGCGTCCGAAAGCATCATTCCGAACAGAATATAATAGAAGAACGCCATAATTGAAGTCGGGTCGATCTCCCCCCTCGACGGCATGGCGAACGTTTTTACAATGCCCTCCACCGGTTCGGTCAAATACCGGTTTTTAAGCAAAACCGGCGCATCCTCTCCGGCGTCCTCGATCTCAACCGCGGCATTGTATTTATGCTCCAGCGCCGCCGTAAGCGGAGCCGCCTCCGCCGACGGAACGAATCCCGTTATGACAAACACGCGGTTCCTTTGGCTCAGCTTCGATAAGACCCCGTATTTTTCCGTCCTCATAGCGTAATAATCCACCATGAATTTAAGCGAGCTTCTCGCGCCCTTATAAGATATGATTTCCCTTTCCAGAGCGGAAATTTCTCTTTCGAGCGCGGCTATTTCCTGTTTTATCTGCTCCGCGCGTTCGGACGGAACGCCGTCATATGACGTTTTCATGCGTGAAAATCCCAATTCCCGCAGACGCCCCTCGCACGCCGCCGCATCGGTCCTTGAGCACAGCGCGAAAACGCACGTCTGTCTGGGAAGCGTATTTACAATTTCAATATACACCGGCGGCGCCGCGTCAGCCGAATAATAACGCTCCGTAAGCTGCGCCTCCGTAAGCTCCTCGGGGAACATTCCTATTATGCATGAGCTGTTTTTCGTTCCGGTTTCCGAGAGCGACACGTCAAGCTTCATCCACGGGGAAAGCTCGTCAAGCTCCGATCTGCGCCGGACAATCCTGCCGCGCTTCTCCCCTATTTCCTCCTCCGCTTCGCATAACCGCTCGGCTATGTTCATCATTTCGGGAATATCATCCACATAACTGTAATATTCCTCCGCGCTCAAAGCCCTTCGTCCCGCGAAGGAGGAAAGAAGCCCCTTTTCCTCCGGAGCGTACCGGTCAAGCGCGGCGAGCGCCTTTTCACCCACGGTTTTTTCCCGCATAAATTCGGACTGAAAATCGCTCGTATTCATATTGGAAAAACCCAGATCCTCGTTTTCCGCGTCAGGCTCGCATATATCCACGCACTGCTGACGCTGCAAAAACTCAAGCACCGCTTTTCTGTCTTTCTTTCCGCCGTATATCGTAATACGGCTCATAGGCACTTTCAAAAATAATCACCTTCTTTATCTAACTCAAAACGCGCGTCAGCGGCTTACAAGCGTGTCAATAACCATGCTGACCGCCTTGCCGCGGGCGTTTGAAGCCTGCTTCGCGAGCGTCTGCGCGCCCATACGCGCGTCGGATGCGGCGTCCTTTTCTATATTCGCCGCCTTCGCCTTCGCCTCGCTCACCCGCGCTTCTATAATTCTGCCCGCATTTATTTTCGCGTTTTCCGTAATGCGCCTCGCCTCGTCCTGAGCGCCGCGCAGTATTTTCTCGCCTTCGGCTTTCGCCTCCGCCTCTATGCGCTCCGCCTCCCTTTCCGCGTCCGCGATGCGCATAATGGATTGCTTCGCCACTTTTCTCGCCCTCCCCGTTTTTTTATTTATATTATTTGTTCCGAGAGGCAAATAATACAATTATTTACAATTCATCTACCCTATAATACCACAAAATCACAGCGGATGTCAACATCACGGAAGAAAATATAATAAGTTTTGCCGTCATATTCCGCGCCGTCACAAAGGACACGGCAAAAGCCGTGTCCCTGAATCATTAATATACGGTTGTTTATGTCCGGGATATAAGCGATGTGACCGGAACGATCGGAGCCATATCGCTCAGGCTGTTCCAAATCATCAGCTTGACCGAGCCTACGTCCGCTCCCTCCGGTATGCTTACAGCCGCGCTGAATACCGACGTGGCGTCGGTCAAATCCGCCTCCGACTGCGACACCGTTATAAGGCTGCCGTTTTTGCCGTATACCGCGAGAATAATATTCGTCTTAACCGACGTCTGATTTTCCGGCATTCCCTCAACTCCGTCCACGGTCACGTTCGCTACAACGTCTCCGCTTATGTCGCTGTCCTCGTCTATGGTGTTTCCGTCCGCGTCCGTAACGGCAGTGCTGTCAATCGATGCGGACAGATTTGAGTTCACCGAGCCCTTAAGCGTAATCGTGCCGTTTATCTTTTCAACGTTAATGCTGTCGTCGCCATTAAGCTGAACATACTCGATCTCTACCGGATAATCGTTGTCCAGCGCACTTGCCTCCGCCTTAAAATTAAGCGTGAACAGCTCGCCGTTCGGTGTTATTGAGCAGGTCGGCAGACTAACCTCCGTCATTCCTCCGGAGCTGCCTGACAGCGGCGTTTTATCCAAATGGTCGCCGACAGCCGGTCCGCTGAAATTGAACACCTCCTCGTTATATTTGAACCTCATAATAAAGCTTGTGTAGGACGCATTTTCATCGGCGAACAAATATACCGGCAGAGCGATCTCGTCGCCGGCTTTGGCTGTCGCCGTACCGACCGAGACTGTCACCGTCTCGGGCCGTACCGGACGGGAAACGGAATATGAAATTTCATATATATCACTCGGCAAATCACCGAGCCTTACCGCCACGGCTTTAATCACCATGTCTCTGTCTATAACAATCGAGCCGTTATACCGTTTTGTCGAGCCGGTTTCCTCATACGCGGGATCGGTACCGTCGTCGGTATAATAAATCATCGCTCCGTCCGTTTTGGAATTGAGCGTGATAACCGTTCCTATCGGCACATTCTCGGTATCCCGATGACTCGAAACGGGAGCTTCGGTCTTATTTACCGTCACACTCGCGCTCGCGGCAATGCTGTTGCTCATTCCTTCCTTTACGGCTATCGCCTTTATAACCTTCGATTCGGTCAGCCTGATCGGGGACACGTACAATTCCGAATCCGCCGTTGGAACGCTGCCGTCGGTGGTATAGTGAATTTCCGCGCCGTCGGTTCCCGTCGTGATTGATACATCTTTTCCTCCGATACGGTTTTCTATATTGAATTTCGGAATTTCAACCGCAGGCGGCGCGGACGGTGTCGGCGACGCAGCCGGAGACACGGTCGGCGGAGCGGTCGGAGACGAAGTCGGCGATGTGGTCGGCGGAGCAGTCGGAGACACGGTCGGTACTGCCGCGTTTTCATCGTAATTAACGACGGATATGTTGTCCATATACGCGGTCGCTCCGTTTGTCCACGAAACAAAGGTAAGCGAATTGAGAGCGTTAGGGCTAAGGGATTTGTTAACCGTTCCCGACGCGATATCCGCTCCCGTCTCGGAATCCGTGATTGTATAGTCTATTTTCTTCTCGCCGAAATCCACATTATACGAAACGTGAACCCATTTATCCGCGCAACCGGGATACGCGTCGCGCTGGATATAATAGGTCTCAACATTACTGCGCTTTGTCCAGCCTATCTGGAACCAGCCTTCGTCCCAGTTGCCGGCAAGACCCGTATTGAGCAGACTGAGCATCATTCTGCCGCTTCCGACAATATAGGAATCAAAGCTTATTGCCGTTTTGTTCTCCGAATAACCGCTCAAATCAAGATTTGCCACTCCCAGACCTTCAAGCCCGTTTTTATCGTTTGCCGACGCGCCGCTGCTGTCGGAGCCTACGACAAGCTTTTCCGCTTTTGCGCCGTTTACGGCGGACGTCAGAATGCCGCCGGATGTATTTGAAATAACCATATGGGAATTTAACGGAGCAAATACTGTTTTCCCGTCCTCAAAATCCCATTCTTTGCCGCTGCCGGCTACTTTTTTATATGTGATCCCGCGCGTTTTATCATCCGCCGAAGGTGAGAAGGATACGCTGTTCTTCGATGTATCCGCAAGCACATAACAGCTTCCGTCCGCGATTATGCCGTAATCTCCGAAGCACGTCACCGTTTCGGTACCGGGACGCGCTTTGCCGGATTTGAGCGTTTTTATCGTATTGCCCTGTTCGTCCACGGCGTTTATCTCATAGCTTATTTCCGCCTCAACCCACGAGAACACAAGATCGATCTCAAACGATGCGTCGGGGTCGTTTCCCGTATCAAGACCGTCATTGCCGGACTTGTATCGCCAGCACATATTGTCTCTATACCCGAAATCCGCCAGATACGCGTCAGGCGCATAATACGTCTGATTAATTATGCTCTTGTCGGTAACCGGCTCCTTGAGAACGTTTCCTTCTTCATCCTTGAAATTAATAGTTATATCGACGTCCACGTCATAGCTGTCGGGCAGCGTCGAGCTGCGCACCTCCGTCTTACCGTCATGCACCGTCTTTATGTAGTCCGCGTATTCGCGGTAGTCGTATTCATCCTTATTTTCACTGATATAATACCCGATATGCGGCGGCTGGTTATACGCCGTCTGTTCGCTCGATACCTGCATTCTGTACGCGCGGTCATGCATAAGGGTGTAGAGCTTGTGGTCTGTCTCATGCGTCGTCATAAATACGCGCAGCGCCGTCGAGCCTGTTTTGGACGCGATGGTCGGGTATATTATTTCCTCCCGCCAGTCGCCGAGGATATCCGCCTGCAATGACGGATTCGCCTTTGTGCCGTTTACCGCGCCGAAGCTCTCGTTTGTCGGCAACACCTCGCGCGTCATTTTACTTCCGTTCCAATACGTGAGTCTTACTCCGTCGAGCAGCTCGTCATACGTATCGCCGTCCCAGAATACGCGGAAGTTCATGCTCATGCCGTAATCTCCGGCGGTGAATTTATCTTTGCCGTCCGCGCGGTACGATCCGCCGTTCGCGCTCGTGATCTGATAATATCCTCCCGCGCCGATATTCGCCATGATTCCTCTGCCGTTATCCTTCGGGCTGTCCCAATGCTTTATAATGCTGCCGCTGTCCGCGTCTATGACCGACATTCCGAAATTTATCGGTGTTCCGGTAATCGCGTTCGGACCGCCGTCCTCATGGACGGTGAAAAATTCCATACCCGTGTGCGACGGGTCGTAATCACCCAGATGCAGCGCATCGCCGTGCTCCATAAACGTACACCAGCGCGGTTTAAACGAATTGTCGTCCTTGACCTCCATGCAAAGCGCACCGGTTAAAAACTCGTCCTTGCCGTCGCCGTCAACATCGGCGACCGCGCAGTTATGATTGCCGTTTCCGACGTACTGATACGCACCGTCGTAATAGCCGGGCTGACCCTTTTCCGTATCGAACCGATAGTCGACCGACAGCTTTTCTCCGTCAAAGCTCGTGCCGCTTATACCGCAGCGCTGTTTGCCGTTTTTGCCGAAATAGTATCCGCGCAGATATACCGCATAGGGCTTTTTTCCGTCGAGATACGCTACCGATGCGGTAAAGCGGTTGGAGCGGTTTCCGGATTCGTCGCCGAAGCTTGCCCCGTTGCCCACGCGCGCGGTCGGGAAATCGATAGTATCTATAGCCTCGCCCGTTTCGCCGTTAAATACCGTCAGAAATTCCTCGCCCTGCGTAATCGGACCCCACTCGCCGCGGTATTCCGCCGAAGCGTTGTCGTCGTCGGTGTACGCCTGTATATCCACGTCGGTCTTAGCCGCGTGGGAAACGTATCTGCCCTGTCCGTCGGTTGAACCGAGCGACGTCTGGCAAATCAGCTCCGCCTTGCCGTCAAGGTTAAAGTCATACGCCAGAAATTGTACCGTATGCGCGCTCGAATATACGTTTTTGCCTAAATTTATATCCTGCTCCCACATTCTCGTGCCGTCGAGCTTATATGCGTTAAAGCGCACCGTGCCGGAAAGCGACTGTACGCCGTCTCCGGGCGAGCCTACGTCATGCTCGGAGGAAACCATTTTCGTTATAATTTCATACTCACCGTCTCCGTCAAGATCCGCCGTCGAGCAGTCGCTTACGCTGAACGGGAACGTGCCCACGTTTGCTCCCGCGGGCGATGTGATCGTTTCGGACGCGGGAAGCTGAATAGGTATGTCAAAATAGCTGTTCGCATTAACGGTCACAGCTTTTCCGGCTGAAGCATCGGCGCCCGCCGGCACAACCGTATATTTGCTGCCCGCCGTTCCGCCCCCGTCGGTATAATTCGTGCTGTCGGAAACCGTAGTAATCCTTGTTCCGTCACGGTACACGTCAAACGCCGTGTCATAATCCTCCGTGCCGAGCAGTCTCCACGACAAATATACGCCGCCGGTCGTTTTTACCGCGACGGTGCCTCTGTCGAGATATTCCATCTGCACCGGCTCGCCTGCCGACGCCGATATTCCTATGACCGACACAGCCATAATCGCCGCTATGCAAAAAAATGTCTTAAGCATCCTTTTCATTCCGCCGTCAACCCTTTCATTTACAATTTTTTACTGTCAAATACTTGCAATTCTTTATAATTATATCATTAAAATATATGATTTTCAATTAAAATAACGGAGTTTTTATATACAATACGGATATTTTGATACGGCGGCGTCCGCTTTTTGTCATTTGTCCGCGGTGCGGGATACGCTGCCCCGGGCGGCGGTTTTTAAGGGGAGAGCCGAAGAAAATATTTGTAATGAAATTGTAATTGCATAACAGTATAAATTACGTTATAATATGGTTTAAACATCTGGCAAAAAACGGGAGGGAGCATATTGGAAGCTGAAAACAAAATGGGCGTTATGCCCGTGAACAGACTGCTTATAACAATGGCGCTGCCAATGATTATTTCCATGCTTGTGCAGGCGCTTTACAATATCGTAGACAGTATCTTCGTGGCGCGTATAAGCGAAAACGCGCTGACCGCTGTATCTATCGCATTTACAATGCAGAACCTTATGATAGCCGCCGCGTCCGGCACAGGAGTCGGAATAAACGCTCTTTTATCACGGTCCCTGGGGCAGAAAAACTACAAGCTCGTAAACAAAGCGGCGCTCAACGGAATATTTATTGAAATGATAGCGTGCGCCATATTCATCGTGCTCGGCTTCACTATAGTTACGCCTTTCTACGCGGCGCAGTCCGGCACGGGAGAAAACGCGGCTGAAATTATCGCCTACGGAAAAGATTATCTGACTATCGTCCTTGTAATGAGCTTCGGAATATTCGCGCAGAACACGTTTGAACGTCTGCTCCAGTCAACGGGAAAAACGATTTACACGATGATTACGCAGGGCACGGGCGCGATAATAAACCTCATCCTCGACCCTATATTTATTTTCGTTTTTAAATGGGGTATAGCCGGCGCGGCATGGGCTACGGTGACCGGTCAGATAGTCGCCGCGGCAATGGCTGTGTATTTCAATATAACTCGGAACACCGAAATCAACCTTTCACCGGTCGGCTTCCGTCCCCAATGGCACGTTATAAAGCAGATTTTGTCCGTTGGAATACCTTCGACAATAATGGTATCCATAGGCTCTGTAATGACGTTCAGCATGAATAAAATCCTCGTCGCGTTTTCTTCGACCGCGGTCGCGGTGTTCGGCGTGTATTTTAAGCTGAACAGCTTCATATTTATGCCGCTGTTCGGCATGAACAACGGACTTGTTCCGATAATTTCATATAATTACGGCGCCGGAAAGCGCAGCAGAATGGTTAAAGCCATAAAGCTCGCGGTCTCATACGCGTTTGGAATAATGGTGCTCGGTACGCTGCTGTTCTGGATTTTTCCCGCGCAGCTCCTGGAGCTGTTTAACGCCTCCGAGGATATGCTCGCGATAGGTATTCCCGCTCTGCGCATAATATCCCTGAGCTTCCCCGTCGCCGCCTTCTGCATAGTATTCTCATCGGTATTCCAGTCGCTCGGAAACGGCGTATACTCAATGATAACCTCGTTTGCGCGTCAGCTTATCGCGCTTATACCGTCCGCGTATATTCTCGCGCGCTCGGTCAATTTTAATCCGGAGCATATAAGCCGCGTGTGGTTCTCCTACGATATAGCCGAGGTCGTCTCTATCATCGTTTCAATTATACTCTTCATCCGCTTGTATAAAACCAAAATTTCGCGCGTCGGCGAAAATGCATGATAAAAATCGCCGCACGTGAACAGCTTCCGGCCGCCGCGATGCAGATCCGGCGGTTTTTTGCCGTGAATATTCGAACATTTTTTCGTATTTTTGTTGCAATTTGTATATTAATGTGTTATAATAACCTCACGGTATCAAACGCAAAGCGTTTGACATCTGAGAGAACATTGAAACATAACGAAATCGCAGATTTCTGTGTTTCGGAGAACATTTTAATCTGAGGGAACGGAGGTCGCGCGGTGGAACAGGCGTATATCGCGATAGATTTAAAATCATTTTACGCATCGGTGGAATGCGTTGAGCGGCGCATGAATCCGCTGACGACAAACCTTGTCGTGGCGGACGAGAGCAGAACGGCAAAAACGATTTGCCTCGCCGTTTCCCCGTCGCTCAAATCCTACGGGATCCCGGGGCGTCCGAGGTTGTTTGATGTAAACCGGAAAATGCTGGAGGTAAACCGCGGACGGGCGCGGCGCCGCCGCGGAATACCGTTTACCGGCTCGTCGTTTGACTACGACGAGCTTTGCGCGGACGATTCACTCGAAGCGGATTTCATTATAGCGAAGCCGCGCATGGCGTATTATATGAAATACAGTACGCGGATTTATGATATTTATCTCCGTTATTTTGCTCCGGAGGACATCTTCGCGTATTCCATAGACGAGGTTTTTATCGACGCCTCGGGATATCTCCGAACCTATGGGCTGACCCCTCGCGGGCTTACTGCCAGGCTTATACGGGAGGTGCTTTCGGAAACGGGCATTACAGCCACAGCCGGTATAGGCACGAATATGTACCTTTGCAAAATCGCGATGGATATTGTGGCAAAGCACGTCGAGCCGGACAAGGACGGAGTAAGAATAGCTGAGCTTGACGAAATGTCGTACCGCAGATTGCTGTGGACGCATCGCCCTATTACCGATTTCTGGCGCGTCGGCGCGGGAACTTCAAAAAAACTCGAAGCAAACGGCTTGTTTACAATGGGCGATATAGCGCGGTGCTCCATCGGACGCCCCGGCGATTTTTACAACGAGGATTTGCTTTATAAGCTGTTCGGGGTTAACGCCGAGCTGCTTATCGACCACGCTTGGGGCTGGGAGCCGTGTACAATATCCGATGTAAAGGCATATAAGCCGCAGACAAACAGCATCAGCTCCGGTCAGGTGCTTCAGCAGCCGTATGATTTTGAAAAGGCGGGGCTTATCGTCCGCGAAATGACCGACTTGCTGACGCTGGATTTGGTGGAAAAGGGACTTGTCACGGATCAGATTACGCTGACCGTCGGATACGATACCGAAAACCTGAAAAACGAAAAGCTTCGCAAATCATACGGGGGCGAAATCACCACGGACCGCTACGGACGCAAAATCCCAAAGCACGCACACGGGACCGCGAATCTGCCGTGCCGCACATCTTCGACAAAAATCATCGTGGAGGCGGCAATGGAGCTGTATGGCAGGATCGTAAATCCGAAGCTTCTCGTAAGGCGCATATATGTCGTTGCGGCGCGTGTTGTTGACGAGCGAACCGCCGTGCCCGAAACGGAGTTTGAGCAGCTTGACCTGTTCACCGATTACGACGCGCGGCAAAAGGCGCTCCGCGAGGAAAAGTCGGCACGGTCCAAGGAAAAGGAGATGCAAAAGGCAATGATCGACATAAAGAAAAAATACGGCAAAAACGCCGTAATAAAGGGCATGAATCTGCGGGACGGCTCAACCGCCCGCGACAGGAACCGCCAAATAGGCGGACATAAGGCATAGGCGGCGGATATGAATATGGCACATGATTACGATCATCGCTATGATGATATAATAAACCTTCCGCACCATGTTTCGGCAAAGCGCCCACGCATGTCGCCACAGGAGCGCGCGGCTCAGTTTTCGCCGTTCGCCGCTCTTACCGGCTACAGCGGCGAAATAGAGGAAACAGCCCGGCTGACGGAACGCCGCGCCGAGCCCGATGAGGATATCAAGGCGGAGCTTAACGCGAAGCTGCAAAGCATAGCCGTCAGACTGAGCGAAAAGCCGATTGTGTCGATCACATATTTCCGTCCGGACGGCAGGAAATCCGGCGGCGCTTATCAAAGCGCGGCGGGAGCCGTAAAAAAAATCGACATGTACGGAAGAGCCGTGATTATGGATGACAATTCAGTCATACCTATCGACTCAATAATTGAAATTAACGGAAGCTTCGAGTAAGCAATTTTTAAATTTTGAGCTTAACATTACCAAAGCATATGACGGGTTAAATCAAATGAAATTCGCGCCTTGATTCGGTGCGCTGTTTGTGATTACAATTATTGCCCATGTAGTTTTGGTCCTGTACCGTATCGGAAAACGTCCGCAAAAGGCTGTCCGCAGATAAGCTTCGGACGGCTTCTTTGAGCGCGTAACCGCGCCGCGGTCCGAAATTGAACTATTGACAATACTATATTTATGTGGTAGAATTACAAATGATGTTTATGCGCCTGTAGCTCAGTTGGATAGAGCAGCAGATTCCGATTCTGCGTGCCGCAGGTTCGACTCCTGTCAGGCGTGCCAATGATGTTATTATCCAAACACTTATATATGTACAAATTATGTTTCTATTCTGTGCATATGTTGGATGATAAACAGTAAATAAAACGGTTAGGTTCCTTTCCTAACCGTTTTATTTATCTGCGTTTTCCTGCTCCGCCGGCACATATTCCATCAGATCCGACGGCTGACAATCCAGCGCCGCACACAATCTTTCAATCGTCCGCGTATTGATATGCTCATTCCGCCGCATACTCGTCAGCGCTGACTGCGTCACGATATTTTCCTTTCGCAGACGTGTCATGTTTATTCCTTTTGCCTTCAACAAGTCAAACGTCTTTTGGTATGAAATCATTTTAAATCCCTCCGTTGCTGGCATTATATCACAGGATTCGCATGACTTCAAGACCAATCGTGTTATTGCACGAAAATTCGTGCAATGTTCATAAAAAATGATTGCTGTTTTTATACAATAAATATCCCCCGGCAAAGCCGGGGGTTTTTCAATAATCGCCCCATAGGGGCTCAGAATACAAGCCACGCCTTGA
>CANQQZ010000016.1 GCA_947626135.1 uncultured Clostridia bacterium | reverse complement strand
GGAACATATGTTGTGTCGTTTACAAGCTTCGGAGCGCCTTCAAGCTCGAACGGCGCCAATTTTGACTTATAATACATATTCTCGTCTATTTTAAAGTTTGCCATTAAAGTTCTGCTGCTTATCTGAACGGTATATGTTTCGCCGTACCACTCAACATTATAGCCGAGACCCTCCGCGTATTTTCTTACCGGAATATAATTAACATTATCTATGCTCATAATATCTGCCGGGTCAACCTGCATAGTCGGCTTATCAGCCGGAGCCTCTGTCGGAGCAGGTGCTGCTTCGGTTTCGTCAACCGGAGCGTCGCCAAGAACGATTACCTTGATAGGATTCGTTATTCCGGGTATGCTCATGGTGATTTTATCATAAAATACCATAAGATACTTGTTATCAAGGTTTTTGTCCTCAACCGCCTTGCCGTCAGCATCGACAATAGGCGTATCGTCCGCTATCGTAAGCGCTAAGCTGTTCTGCGTATCGACATATTCGCCCAATGTGGTGGATTTTACAAATAAATCCGCATCTACGCTTACGCTTTCCTCCTCGCCCATGATTACAACATATTCGGGTTCAACAGCCGTCTTTGCCTTGTTGTTAAATAATGTCAGCACATTGCCCGGCTTAATATCATCGTTTGTCTTTCTGTCGCCGTTAATGTCGAATATAACCGCACTTTCAAATTCGGGCTTCGCGTTTTCCTCAACCGTTACATGGTCAATAGTGAACTGTTCCTGCATAACCGGTCCGGGAGCTGTAATAACCGCGTCCTCATTAAGAACTATTACCTTTGACGGCGTAGTCTGAGCCGGGATGCTCTTTGTCGAATCCTCATAGAATACCATGAGCCATCTGCCGTCAAGCTCTTCGGCTGTCGGCGCGGATCTGTCCACCGCTATTCCTTCACGGAGATCTGAAAGTCTTTCAATCGTCACATTTTCATCAAGATTAAGCGCGAGAGTGTTGTCCGCGTTAACGAGAACACCCTCCTCATTAACCGCGAATTGACCTGCATTTACAAATCCCTCGTCATCCTTTATTACGACTACGCCCGGCGTAATATCCGAAGCCTGAGCGGGACCGCTCATATAAAGCAAAATATCCGCTCCCTTCTTTATATCATCGGCGGTTTTTACATTTCCTTTGCCATCAAGAATTACTGCGTCCGCGATTCCTACCTCGCCGCCGTTTTCGGTAGTCTTATAAGTAAGAACGTCGTCCTTTACATCTGTGACCTCGGCTTCAACCGCCCAGCGCTCGATTTCAAACGCGGACTTATTTTCGCCGTTAATAAGCATAATATCTCCCTGTACGACCGGATCCATGTCCGGAATCCTGATTTCCGGCTCATCCGCAAAAGCCGGAACACTCATCGCCGCAGCGGTCATTACCGCAAGCGATATACAAACAAACCTTTTCATAATTTTTTCTCCTTTTTACGCGTTTTTAAACGTCTTTCACTATGTTAGACGCAGAAATTAGGTTTTTGTTCCAATTTTCAAAAAAAAATTTAATAATATTTATTTTATCCGGAAATAATACGATAGAAATCACTTATCAAATATAAATTAAAGAAAGGATTTTCAAAATGAAAAATATAAAATTTATAGCGGCAATTTTAATTATGGGCACGCTCATGGCGGGATGCAGCTCAAAGGAAACTCATGAAAATACAGCCGGAGGCAGCGACGGCTTGACAAGAACCGAAGAGGATGTAAACAAAGATTCAGCAACAGATAAGCCGAGAAGCACCGATATGAAGGAAAACATGGGCTCGGATATGGCTGATAACGCGGAAAATGCCGTGGGAGACGCAGGAGATGCAGCCGGAAACGTAATTGACGACGCCGGAAATATTGTTGAAGATGCGGGAGACGCCGTAGGAGACGCAGCAAAGGGCGTGGGAGACGCAGCAAAGGATATAACAAACTAATTAAAAAATCGGTAAAACAAATGTTTTACCGATTTTTTAATTTTTCGATCCTTATATCATTTCCGTAAAAACCATATATAAGAAAGAATTCATAAAGTCTCGATGTAAATCTTGACGAATACATTTTTGTAAGCTCGTTCATATTATAATTTGTGCTTATAATGATTTTCTTTCCGTTTGAAATACGATTATTGAGCAAATCAAATAAAAACGCCATATTTCCTTTATTTTGAAATTCCGTTCCCAAATCGTCTATAATAAGCAAATCAGACGAATAAATATCATCCATAACGCTGTCATCATCGAGTCTGTTAAATCTATAATCCTCATATATCATAAACAGGCGCGGCGCGCTTAAATAAACAACAGTTTTTCCGTTATCCATAAGCTCCTTTGCTATACAGCTTGACAAAAACGTTTTTCCTAAACCCGTTCCTCCGTAAAAAACAAGTCCTTTATTTTCATAATCAAAATTTTCACAAAAAGTTCTTGCCCTATTATAAATCTGCTTCATATTTTCATAAGGAGAAGCGTCGTTTTTTCCGCTTTTTTCCTTTGAATAATATTCAAAGGAAAAGGAATTAAAATTATCGCTCTCTAAAATCTCCGATAAATTTGAGCGTCTGTAACGGTAATTTATAATTTTCTGCTTAAAGCAATTACATTTTTCCCCGCTCGGCAAAAAGCCGGTATCTGAGCAATTCTCACAGACATGCTTTATTTTATCAAAATTTTCGTCTATTTTATTTTCTTCAATTATTTCTGCTCTCTTTTTCCTTAATATTTTAAATTTTTCTTTGAGAGATTTATTAAAATCGTCGGCTTTTTCGGGAGAGTTTATTATTTTTTTTACATTTTCAGCTCCGCTTAAATTTATTTCCTTATCTATCTTTTTTATTTCCGGATATTTTTCATAAATTTTTTTAACCCTCTCATTTCTCTCGGTTTCTTTAATATCGCGGATCTCATCATATTCCTCCATTATTTTTTTTATTATTTCAGACATCACACAGCCCCCTTTAATTTCAAAATTTCATCCTTGCGCTTTAAAATATCTTCAAACTTTTCAATATACTCCTTAGGCTCCTTATAATTATAAATCCTTGTAATATTATCATCTGTGACAATTTTAGTGCTGCCTCCGCCGCCGAGAGCTATTATACTCTGCCTTTCCTCCATTATGTTTATATTGTATGAACACATTTTATCCGGATAAGCATAACCGACATTTTCCAGATTTCCCACCATATTTTTCTGACGGTACATATAATACGGAACTCTTCCCGTTTCGGATATTTTTCCTTGAGCATAGGAAAGCATTTTATTCATAATTTCACTTTCGGTAAACTCAATTTCCGTATTTTTTAATCTTGCTCCGCGCTTTACGCACATAGTATGAATCGTTATATCATCGGGATTTAATTTAAGGACCTCGTCGAGGCTGTATTTAAAATCGTCAAAGCTCTCATCTGGAAGCCCTGCTATCAAATCCATATTTATATTTTTAAATCCTATTTTTCTCGCTTCTGAAAACCACTTTTCTACATCTCCCGACGTATGATCCCTTCCGACCTTTTTAAGGGTTTTATCGTTCATTGTCTGAGGATTTATACTTATTCTCGTAACTCCGTATTTCTTTGCCGTATTCAGCTTTTTTTCCGTTATGGTATCCGCACGCCCTGCCTCTAAAGATAATTCCTTTAAATTTTTTAAATCAAAAAAATCATTAATTCCCTTTAAAATCTTTTCAAGATTTTCATTATCGAGCGCAGTGGGAGTTCCTCCGCCTATATATATGCTTTCCACGTAAGCTCCGAGCTTTTCTATAATTTCCGCAGTTTTCTTTATTTCCAAAACCAGCTTATCACAAAAATCATCCATATATTTTGCGCTGAATTTCATATCAGTCGAAACAAACGAACAATAAAGACATCTGGTCGGACAAAAGGGTATTCCTATATAAATTCCTACCGATTTTTTTCCCGTTCTTTTTAAAATATCCTTTTCATTTTTGGCTACCGTCATTGCGAGCCTGGTTTTTTCAGGATCCACCTCATATATTTTTTCAAACATATATTTTATTTGTTCTCCGTTTAAACCATCCTCCGACATTTCTCTTACATTTTTTGCCGGACGTATTCCGCACATCGAGCCCCACGGCAGATTAACCTTATTTATTTTCATTGCCGCATGAACAAACGAATTTGCACACGCCGCTTTAAATACCTTATTTATTATCTTTTCCGATTTTCCGGAAATATCAAAATCAAGATAATAATCTTCGGTATATTTTTTATTTCTGAAATAAATTACCGTATAAACATTTATTTTTTTATTCGAATAATCGAAATTTGAAAAAACGGATAAGTCCTCATCCGTTTTAAAAAACATATTAATAAATGTTTTCAAGCCCCTTTCATTATTGAGACCGTTCTGAACGATAATCATTTTTTTAACCCTTTACAAAAAAATTATATTTTTTCTCATAACCTATCGTTGTCGAATTTCCGTGACCGCTGTAAATCTTAACATCATCGTCAAGAGTATACAGCTTCGTTTTTATACTTTTAACAAGCTCATCCGCGCTGCCGGTAGGCATATCCGTTCTGCCTATACTTCTTAAAAAAAGAGTATCTCCGGCAAAAAGATTATTTTCAGCCAAATAACAAACGCCGCAGCTTGTATGACCCGGAGTATAAATACATTTAAAATCAATGCCGCAGAAATTTTTTACTTCTCCGTCTGACATAATTATTTCGCTTTTTTCGGCAAAAATTTCATGTCCCAGACCCTGGAACGATAAATTAATGTTCGAATCTCCTATATTTACGGCTCCCTTATCTCCGCTCACAAGCGGAGCTCCGGTTATTTTTCTGAGTTCCTCCAAAAATTCTATATGGTCATAGTGGCAGTGAGTTATAAAAATATATTCTATTTTTAATTTTAAATCAGACGCCGCTTTAATAATTTTTTCAGCCTCGTTTCCGGGGTCTATTACAACAGCTCCATCATTTTCATATACGATATACGTGTTTTCATCTGTATAATAATTTGTAAGTCTTTCAATTTTCATTTCATTCTCCTCAATTATAAAGACGAACAGGCAGAATCATATAAATGTATGAATTTTTTCCGCTCATATCCCTTATAAAGCATCCGCTTCTCGGCGAAGAAAATTCCATTTTTATAACATCATTGTCACATACGGCAAAAGCATCGAGAAGAAAACGGCAGTTAAAGCCTATAACAAGATTTTCTCCCTCGACCCTCGCTCCCACGCTGTCGGAAACCTGTCCCTTTCCGGTAACACAGCTTACGTCTATCTTATCAAATCCTATCGAAAAGCGCACCGGAACCTTATTTTCGGATTTTGCCGAAATATCATCGTTTATAAGCAAAAGAGCTCTCTCGAGACTGCTTGTTATAGCAGCCTTGTCCACCTCCGCCTCGATCGTATTCACAGCCGATAAAATAGCGTCGTATTTTAAGAAATCTCCGTCGAGCAGACGCGTATAAACCTGAAAATTTTTAAAATCAAACAAAACATTTCTGTCAGAAACTATAATATCTACCATAGCCTCATCGTCATCCTTTAATATTTTCAAAAGCTCACGGAGAGTATTTCCGGGAATAACAAATTTATTATCCTCAACATTTTCATTTAATTCCTCCTTCACCGCCGCGAGTCTGTGTCCGTCCGAAGCCACGACATTTAATACGTTGTTTTTAATCTCAAACAAAGCGCCGGTAAGAACAGGTCTTTTTCCCTCGTTTAACGATACAAAAGGAATCGTTTTTCTTATAAGATTTTTTAATACATTCTGACTTAACTTAAACCTGAATTTTTCATCAAGAACAGGCACCGACGGATACTCATTCGCGCTTAATCCCTGGATATTAAATTCAGAGACGCCGTTTTGAATTTTTGTTATATTATTTTGAGGATTTACCGTCACGTTAACCTTTCCGTCAGGCAGACGGCGTACAATCTCGCCGAACATTTTTGATTCGAGAGCTATCGATCCGCCCTCGAAAACTTCAAATTCAGCGTTATATTCGATGTATAAATCAAGGTTTGTTCCCGTTACGGTAACAAATCCGTCTCCGGATGTATCGATTTTTATACATTCAAGTATGGGCATGGTGCTCTTGGAAGCGATTGAGCGCTGAACGGTGTTTATTATATCGAGAAGCTGTGATTTATCGCATACTATTTTCATTGTTATATATCCCCTTTTCTTTCTTTTTATTTATTAACATTTTTATTTTAACTGGTTCGTTATATATATATAATATATTTTAGAAGAAGAAGTAATAGAGAGGTTGATTTGATTGATAAGTCTTTTTTTCCTTTTTTATAAAGGATTTTTTATTCATTTCGGTGTGTGGAAAAGATGTGTAAAAATACATATTTATCCACTGTAATATTATGGAAAAAAATGTTTTATTTATTTATTAACACCTTATCCATATTTTATCAACCTTTTTTACACGGATTCCAAATCGTTTATAATATAATTTATATCTGATTTAAGATCCTCGTTAAATTCTATCTCCTTTTCTATTTTTCTTACGTTATGCATAACTGTTGTTCTGTCCTTATTTCCGAAAATGGCGCCTATTGATACAAAGTTGTTTTTTGTAAGCTTATGGCACAGATACATAGCTACCTGTCTGGGCAGAGCAAAATTTTTTGTTCTTACCTTTCCTGTAAGATCCTCCTTTGATATATTATAAAATGAGGAAACCTTTTCTATAATTATTTCGGGAGTAATTTTTATAATTCCGTTTTCCGGCATAATGGATTTTAAAGTTTCCTTTGCAAAATCCATTGTTATTTTTTTCATTTTTATTTGCGACATTGAAATTATTTTTATAAGAGCTCCTTCAAGCTCGCGTATATTGGATGTTATTTGCTCAGCCACATAAGATAAAACATCCTCCGAAATATATATGTTATGAAATTCTGCTTTTTTCTTCAGTATGGCTACTCTTGTTTCGTAGCTCGGGACCGACAGCTCATCCGTAAGTCCCTGCATAAGTCTTGTTCTTA
This sequence comes from uncultured Clostridia bacterium, assembly GCA_947626135.1. Classification (GTDB taxonomy): domain Bacteria; phylum Bacillota; class Clostridia; order UBA1381; family UBA1381; genus 12844. Next base: position 39,480 of record CANQQZ010000016.1, on the reverse strand, counting down.
ATCTTTCCTCAAGCTTTTTAAGGTCGGTCGGACGTCTGTCTGAGGTTACCACGATTTGTCTGTTGGATGAATAAAGAGCGTTAAAGGTATGAAAAAATTCCTCCTGAGTGCTGTCCTTATTCTGTATAAATTGTATATCGTCTATTAAAAGAACATCCTCAGAGCGGTATTTTTTCTTGAATTCTATTGTTTTTCCGTTTTTGACCGCGTCTATAAAATCGTTTGTAAATGTTTCCGCTGTGGCGTACAATATATTATAGTGAGGATAAAGCTCTTTTATTTTATTTCCTATCGCATGCATAAGATGTGTTTTTCCCAGACCGCTTTTTCCATGTATTACAAACGGATTAAAGCTGTAGCCGGGCTTTTCGGCTATACTCATGGCAGCCGCCGTTATATATTCATTTGGTGAACCCATGACGAAGCTGTCGAACGTGTAAGCGGGATTCACGGAATTTTCGGTTATTATTGAATTTTCTTTAATTTCCGGGATAATCTCATTAGGCTTCGGAGCGGAGCTTATATCGGAAACTATAACATTTAAAGAAAGGCTTTTTCCCGTTACGCGTTCAATAGCTGCTTCAATAGCGTTTTTATAACGATGTATGATCATATTTTTGCTTATGCTTATAGGTACCGATATGGTAAAGCTTTGCCCATCATTTTTAATAGGTATAGCCGATTCTATGTATACCTTGTAGCCTACGCTTGAATCGAGCATGTTTTTAAGAATCTCAAGTACCTTTTCCCATATGGTGCCCGCGTCCATGATATAACCTCCCTTCAAAATAATTTTTTCCATTATTTTGTTAAATTAAAACATATATAATATAATATCAAATTTTGACAGAATAATCAAGATGTTTTAACGTCATATTTTTATAAATATTTTACATTATATATAAAAATTATTAAAAGATTGTAAAATATGTACAAAAACTATTGAATTTTTTAGGTTTATTTTATATAATTAATAATATGGGGAGGTGTACGTATGCCCAAATATAAGATATTTGCCGCCATAGAGCTGGGAGCTACCCGCACAGCGATGAAAATCGCCGAGGTATCGAAAAGCAAAATAATTTCCGTTATTGACGATATAAAGTATGATTTGCCCATAGGCAAGGAAACATATACGATAGGTAAAATAAGTTACGAAAATGTGGATAAAATATGCTCATGCCTTGAAAAATTTATAAGGATAATGAAGGAATATTCTGTTGATGATTATACCTGTTATGCGACTACGGCTATAAGAGAGGCTGTTAACAGCGAGTATATAATAGAGCAGATTAATATAAGAACCGGATTAAAGGTATCTATTTTGTCAAATGAAGAGGAACGTTTTCTTCATAATAAGGCTATAGCCTTAAAAACGGGATATTTTGACGATATAATAGAAAAGAGCGCTGTTTTGGTGGATGTTTCATCCGGCTCGGTTCAGATTTCATATTACAGAGACAGCGAACTGAAATTTTCACAGAATATATCTATGGGTTCTCTGCGCATGATAGAGGAGCTTTCGGAGCTTAAAAGAGAGAATACTGATTTTAATAATCTTATATCAAAATATATAGAGCTTGAGATAGACAGACTCAAAAAATATTTTTCGTTTGAAAATAAATATGAATACGCCGTTTTTTTCGGTAATCATATTCCTAATATACGCAGATTATGTAAAATAAAGGAGGACGATTTACTTAATTACGACAGCTTTGAGGAAGCATATAAAGCTCTTTTAAATATGAGCTTTGACGATATATCCTATAAATTCGGAATACCCTACGGAGAGGCTGAACAGATTTTATCGACCGTATTGATTTTCCGTTCCTTTATAAATAAGAAAAATATAAAAATAGTTATGCCGGAAATAGATCTTACCGATGGTATTTGTGTGGAATATGTTGAAAAAAACGGCTATACACATACAAAGCATTTGTTCAGGAACGATATTTTGTCAAGCGCCATGTACTGCGCTCAAAAATATAACGCGGATAAAGAGCATATAGAAAAAACAACGGAATTTTCGGAGCAGATTTTTAAAGCTCTTTCAAAACGTTATAATTTATCAAAGCATGATTTTATGCTGCTTAGGGTATCGGCGATTTTTATAGATACGGGAAAATATATAAGCCTTAAAAATTACAGAAAATATTCGGAAGGAATCGTAAAGGCTTCGCCTCTTATAGGTCTGTCAAAAAACGATATGGATATAATAACAGAAATAGTGTCGGTCGGTGATACCGTTTTGCCTCTTACCAAGCGCAGGAGACTTTTAGCTTCAAAGCTATCGTCGATTTTGTCTCTTGCAAAGGCGCTCGACATAGAGAGAAATGGAAAAATTATTTCGGTTTCAGCCGCTTTAAAAAATAATGAGCTTTTGATAACGGCTCAGACAAAAAGCGATATTATATTTGAAAAACGCGGATTTGAAGAGGCAAAGAAAATATTTGAAGATGTTTTCGGTATTACAGCCGTGCTTAAGGTAATGAGAAGGAGATAAAAAAATGGCTGAAAATTTTAATAAAAGCGAAAATTTTATAAATCGTGAGTTATCATGGCTCGATTTTGATTTACGCTGTCTTGATGAGGCGCGTGACAATAAAAATCCTTTTTTTGAGAGACTTAAATTTCTTGCCATAACATGCTCCAATCTTGATGAATTTTTTATGGTAAGAGTGGCTTCGCTGAAGAGCATGGCTGATTCCGAATATAAAAAAATAAAGGATCCCGCGGGATTTACTCCCGAGGAGCAGCTCAGAAAAATATCCGAAAAAACTCATCATATGGTAGAGGAACAATACAGCGTTTATTCTCATGCTATTGTTCCGGGTTTGAAAAAGCATGGTATATATATTTTAAAAAAGGAGGAGCTTGATAAAAATCAGATTTCATTTTTATATGATTATTTTAAAGAGGAAATTTATCCCGTTTTAACGCCTATGGCGGTAGATTCTTCGCGTCCGTTTCCTCTTATACATAATAAAACCTTGAATATATGCGCGTTTATAAAAAAGGATAAGGGCGAGCCGTCGTTTGCGACTGTTCAGGTGCCGTCCATTTTCAGCAGAATTGTGGAATTGCCCTCCGAAAACAATATACGCAGCTTTATAATGCTCGAGGATGTTATAGAAATGTTTATTTCGGAGCTTTTTATAGGCTTTGATGTGCTTTGTTCGTATGCGTACAGAGTAATGCGCGATGCGGATATACCTATAGAGGAGGACGAGGGAGACGATTTACTGCTTGAAATAGAAAAAAATCTTAAGGAGCGTGAAAGAAGCGGCGTTATAAGACTTGAGGTTAAGTCGGATATAGATAAAAATCTGCTCAGATTTTTAAAAAAGGAGCTTGATGTTTCAAAGGAGGATATATATAAGATAAGCGGTCCGATAGATCTGACAGTTTTGAATAAAATATATTCTCTTAAAGGATTTGAGGATTTAAAATATAAGCCGTATAAGCCTCAGATCGTTCCGAGACTAAAAAACTGCGATGATATTTTTGAGGAAATAAAAAGAGGCGATATTCTTTTTTATCATCCGTATGACAGCTTTTCCTCGATAGTCGACTGGATAAAAAAATCCGCGAAGGATGAGAGGGTTTTAGCGATTAAGCAAACGCTTTACAGAGTTTCTTCATCGTCGCCGATTATAGCAGCGTTATCTGAGGCGGCGGAAAACGGTAAACAGGTTACCGTTTTGGTGGAATTAAAAGCGCGTTTTGACGAGGAAAACAATATAATATGGGCGCGTAAGCTTGAAAACGCCGGCTGCCACGTTATTTACGGATTGCTCGGTCTTAAAACTCATTCAAAAATCACCGAGGTTGTGCGCCGCGAGGACGACGGTATACGCAGATATGTTCATTTGGGAACGGGAAACTACAATGATATCACAGCGAATTTTTATACCGATATGGGAATTTTAACATGTTCCAAGCCGATAGGAGAGGACAGCGGGGCATTCTTTAATATGCTTTCCGGATTTTCGGAACCGCCGCGCTGGAATAAGCTTATTTTGGCTCCGCTGTGGCTGAGAAAACGCACGGAGGAGCTTATAGAGCGTGAAATTTACAATGCGCTGAACGGAAAGGAAGCGCGTATTATAGCTAAAATGAACTCGCTCGTAGATCCCGGAATAATATCTCTTTTGTATAAAGCGTCCGGAGCGGGAGTCAAAATTGATTTAATAGTCCGCGGAATATGCGCGCTGCGCGCGGGTGTGGATGGGTTATCCGAAAATATAACGGTACGTTCCATTGTCGGGCGATATCTTGAGCATACGAGAATTTATTATTTTTACGGCGGCGGCAGAGAAAATATATATTGCGCAAGCGCCGACTGGATGCAGCGTAATCTTAACAAACGCGTTGAAATAATGTTTCCCATTGATGATGAGAAGCTTAAGGAACAAATCAAGGGAGTATTAAAAACGCAGCTTGAGGATAATATGCGCGCGCATATTCAAATAAACGGCGAGTATAAAAAACCCGACAGACGCGGAAAGCTGCCGGTGGATTGTCAGGAAACGGCAATGCTTGAGGCTGTTAACAGAGGAAAAATAGAAAATAAAGACGATTATAAAAAAATATTTATACCAAAAATGAAACCGGACGGTGACAGCGAATGAAAAATGTGCTTATAACCGGCGCGTCGCGCGGAATAGGAGCGGCTGTAGCGCGCGAGCTTTCCGAAAGAGGATACAGAGTTTTTATAAATTATAATAAAAGCGAAAAAGAGGCTCTTAATCTCGCTGAAGAAACGGGAGGAATACCTTTAAAGTGTGATGCTTCGGACGCCGGAGCGGTGGAAAAAATGATTTCCGAAATAAGAAAGTACGGCGGAGCGGACGCTCTTGTAAACAATGCCGGAATATCTAAAATAAGTCTTTTACAGGATACATCCGAGGAGGATTATGACGATATTTTCAAGGTTAATATGAAATCGGTTTATCTTGTTACACGTGCCGTACTGCCGGATATGATAAAAAAGCACAGCGGAAAAATTTTAAATATTTCCTCCATGTGGGGACTTACCGGAGCGAGCTGCGAGGCTTGCTACAGTGCTTCAAAAGCCGCCGTTATAGGATTTACAAAGGCTATGGCAAAGGAATTGGGACCATCGGGAATAAACGTTAACTGTATTGCTCCGGGATTTATAGAAACTGAAATGAATGCTGCTCTCGACGACGAAGCGCGCAGTGAATTGACGGCGCAGACGCCGCTTTTGCGCGCGGGAAAACCTAAGGAGGTGGCAAAGGCGGCAGCGTTTTTATTATCCGATGACGCTGATTTTATCACCGGACAAATTTTATCGGTTGACGGAGGAATTACCGTTTAATATAAAAATGAGGCTTTACAGCCTCATTTTATATTAAATAATTTTTTGGCATTATTAAATGTTGCTTCTTCAACAGCTTCAACGGATATTTTTTTTATGTCGGCGAGTTTTTCCGCGACATAGTGAATATAAAGAGAGCTGTTGCGCTTTCCTCTGTGCGGTACCGGTGTAAGGTAGGGACAGTCCGTTTCGATAAGGATTCTGTCGAGAGGAACATATTCAGCCGCCTCGAGCGATTTTTTTGAATTTTTAAAAGTCAGAGCGCCGCCGAACGCTATATACATTCCCCAATCGAGAATTTCGCGAGCCATCTGTGCGGAGCCGGAATAACAATGGAATTCTCCCTTTATATCGCTTTTGTAGGAGCGCAGTATATCCATGCAGTCGCCGTGTGCGTCGCGGTCATGGATAACTATGGGAGTATCCGTTTCCAATGCCAGCTCGATTTGCCGCGCAAACCATTTGCGCTGCTTATCACGCGCGGAATTGTCGTAATAATAGTCGAGACCTATTTCACCGAGCGCTTTTATTTTCGGATGCTTCAAGTATTTTTTTAATTTTTCGATATCGTCCTCCGTCATATCCTCAACATCGTGAGGATGAACTCCGGCGGAGCCGTATATAAAATCATATTTTTCGCATAATTCGATTATATCCGGCATTTCGCTCAGGTTCGAGCATGAATTCATTATAAGCCCGACGTTGTTTTTCTGCATAGACGATAAAAGTTCGTTTCTGTCGTTATCAAATCTTTCATCGTTATAATGCGCGTGTGAATCAAAAAGCATCAGACCTCTCCCTCCTCGGTGAGTATCAAATCCATCGGTATATCATGATCATCGGCGGGCAGATCGTCCACGATTTGAAAATCATAGCATAAAGCTATTTTTTTGGCGTTCATATCCTCCAGAAATTTATCATAATATCCTTTGCCGAAACCCAGTCGGTTGCGGTGCATATCAAAAGCTATGCCGGGAATTACGATAACCTCGATATCCTCCTTTTTTACAGGACGTATTATTGACGGCTCCGGAATACCGTATGCTCCCTTTGTAAGCTCGGATAAGCTTTCTATGTAGGTCGGGACAATTGTATTTGTTTCGGTTGATGAAACCGGAACAATGACCCTTTTTCCCTGTTCCAAAAGCCGCTCGATAATAGGAAGAGTTTCGGGCTCCTTGTATGCGGAAATGTACATCATAATGGTTTTTGCTTCCTTAAAAGCCTTTTTACCCTCAAGCTTATATCTTATCGTTTCGCTTTTTTCATGTACCTGTCCGTAAGTAAGAGTTTTGCGGCGACGGCGCATTCTTTCCCTGATAACCTCTTTAATCAATATTGCATCTGCTCCCTCAGGGTATCCGCCGTTTTTTTGTCCTTAAGAATTTCCACTATCGTGAAGCCGAACTCCGCCGCTGCTCCGGCTCCTTTTCCGGTTATGATTTTTCCGTCGACAACTACCTTATCCTCTTTAATTTCGGCGCCGTACAAATATTTTTCAAAGCCGGGAAAGCAGGTCGCTTTTTTTCCTTCCAGAATCATTTTTTTGCCTAAAATGCTCGGCGCGGCGCATATAGCCGCGATATAAGACGCCCGCGTTACAGCCTCGTTTATAAGATAATGGACCTCGTTTGACGCGTCAAGGAGCTCGTGTCCCGCCCCTCCCGGCAGCATTAAAAGAGTAACGTTACCGGGCATAACTTCATGTATGGACATATCAGCCGTTACAGGTATGCCGTGAGCGCCGGTAACGACCATGTCCTTTTTTATCGAAACGGTTGAAACCTCGATTCCGGCGCGGCGCATAATGTCCGCCGGAGTAAGGGCTTCTATTTCCTCAAAGCCGTCCGCCAGTAAAATATATACCATATCATATCCTCCTTGATTTTTCGGACGAATATCCTCAGCGGTTAAAATAACCGCGGCAGATACCGTGTTCCGGTTGATAGATTCAGAGTTTTTTAAAGCTCGGCTATTAAATCATTCATGCTGTACATACCCGCTGCTTTGCCGTTCATGAATTTTGCCGCGCGCACAGCGCCGACGGCAAATACCTCGCGCGAATATGCGCTGTGCTTTAATTCTATGACCTCGTCCTTGCCCGCGAAAATAACGTCATGATCGCCGACGATGGTTCCGCCGCGCACGGAATGTATTCCGATTTCGGACGGACGCCTTTTCCGCCGCGCGCTGTGACGGTCATAAATATATTCAGCCGGATATGAAAGAGTTTCGTCAATCGCGTCCGCGATTGCGAGAGCCGTACCGGACGGCGCGTCGAGCTTCTGATTATGGTGACGCTCGACAATTTCAATATCGAATCCGCCCTCCAGCAGCTTAGCCGCCGTTTTCGCGAGCGATATCAAAAGATTTATGCCTAAAGACATGTTCGCCGAGAAAAACACGGGAATTTCCTTTGCGGCTTTTTGCATTTCCTCCTTCTGCTCCGCCGTATAGCCGGTCGTGGCGAGAATTATCGGCAGATTTCGGGATTTGCAGTAGCTTAAAATATTTGTAAGGCTCGACGGATGCGAAAAATCTATCACAACATCCGCCTCGCCGGTATAGTCGTTCGGATTTTTAAACACGGGGTATGAATTTGAAATCACATCGTTTACGTCAAATCCCGCCGTAATTTCACATTCGTCATCCCCGCTTACCAGACGTGTTATTGCCTGGCCCATTCTGCCGTTGCAGCCGTTCATTATGATTTTTGTCATTGGTCCCAGCTCCTTAAATTATAATAAATTCATCTTTTTCAGCGAATTTTTCAGTATTTCGAGATTTTTATCCTCCATATCGGTAAGAGGCAGACGAAGATTACCGGCTTTGAAGCCCAAAAGGTTCATTGCGGTTTTGATTGGCACAGGATTTACCTCAATAAACAGGCTGTTTATCAGATCGAGCATTTTCAGCTGTAAATCAAGAGCCTTTTTAACCTCGCCTTTTAAATAATATTCGCATATATTATGTGTTTCCTCCGGCATAATATTCGCGACAACCGAGATTACTCCCTTTCCTCCGAGCGACATAACGGGAACAATCATATCGTCGTTTCCGGAATATATGTATAATTCGGGCACCTCCGCCGCGACCTTCGCGGTGTATGAGATATTGCCGGAGGCCTCCTTGACCGCGACGATATTTTCCGTCTGCGCGAGCGTTTTGAGCGTATCTATGGATATGCTCATCCCTGTGCGCGAGGGAACGTTATAAAGTATAATCGGAATTTTTACGGAATCCGCGATAGCCTTGAAATGCTTTGCAAGACCCTTTTGCGTTGTTTTGTTGTAATACGGAGTAACCTGCAAAAGTCCGTCCGCGCCGACAGCCTCCGCCTTTTGAGACAAATCGATTGCGTGAGCCGTCTCGTTTGAGCCGGTGCCGGCGATTACGGGAATACGTCCCGAGACCTTTTTTACCGTGTATTCGATTGCCGCGATATGATCCTCATTGCTCATCGTGGACGCTTCGCCGGTCGTTCCGCAGATGATAATTGCGTCGGTTTTTTTTGCTATGTGCATTTCGATAAGCTCGCCGAGAGCATCGTAATTCGTTTTGCCGCCGTCAAACGGCGTTATAATAGCAACGCCCGAGCCTGTGAACGGTAACGTTTTCATAATTCGTTTCCTCCTGACATTATATTAAATTTGATTTTGCTTAAATAATCAGTCCATATATCCCTTTGCCGTCAGCAGCTCCGCCAGCAAAACGGCTCCGCCGGCTGCGCCTCTTAGGGTATTATGGCTCATGGACACCATTTTATAGTCGTACTGTACCGATTTTCTCAGACGTCCGCAGCTTATCGCCATGCCGCCGTCTGTTTCTCTCGCTGTCTTGATCTGCGGCTGGTCGGGATTATCGGCTTCCGTATAAACATGTATAAACTGCTTCGGAGAATGAGGAAGCTCCAATTCCCGGGGAACGCCCTTGAAATCTCTCCACATCTGCTCGATTTCCCCGACAGACGGTTTTTTTACGCCGTCCTTAAACGAGAAGAAAATCGCCGCCGTGTGACCGTCGGAAACGGGGACCCGGTATGTTTGACATTCTATTTGAAGAGCGTCGGACGGAACTATTTTTCCGTTTTCTATTTTTCCGAGAATTTTATTCGGCTCGACCTCCGATTTCATTTCCTCTCCGCCGATATAGGGAATCAAATTATCCTTCATTTCGGGCCACGTTTCAAACGTTTTGCCCGCTCCGCTGATTGCCTGGTACGTTGTAACGAGAGCGCGGTCGATGGGATATTTCATATTTATCACCGCCATTGCGGGGAGATACGACTGTAATGAGCAGTTTGATTTAACGGCGACAAAGCCCCGTTTTGTGCCAAGTCTCTTTCTCTGGAACGGGATTATTTCTATGTGTTCGGGATTGATTTCCGGAATAATCATCGGGACGTCCTCCGTGTGACGATGAGCGGAGTTGTTTGACACTACAGGGCATTCCGCTTTCGCGTACCGATCCTCGAGAGCCTTTATTTCATCCTTTTTCATATCTACGGCGCAGAAAACAAAATCCACCATACCGGCGATTTTTTCAACGTCGGCTGCCGCGTCCATAACCGTCATATCCCTTACGCTTTCGGGTATTTCTTCGGTCATTGCCCATTTTTCCCCGACCGCTTCACAATACGGCTTGCCCGCGCTTCTGGGAGACGCAGCCAAAACCTCGATTGTGTACCACGGGTGATCGTGCAGAAGCGTTATAAAACGCTGTCCGACCATGCCTGTCGCGCCTATGATTCCTACCTTGTAATTTTTTTTCATAATTATGTTGCTCCTTTGCCGCCAGCAGGCGTTTTTTGAATAAATAAAAGACAGAGGTATAATTTGCAAGAGCCCTCTGCCTATAATTTCCGAAAATTCCGATATTATATGCGATAGCTCTCCACCGGCTTTTCCAAGGTGACAGTCATAAGGATATTTTCGCTTATGCCCAGCCGGGTTTTTTGCGGTAAAAACACGGCTTCGGCGTTGCTTCCTTTCCCGCGCGGATTGACGATAACCGCATATCCGCCGCGCGGTACTGATTAACAACGCGCCTCTATCTGTATTTATATTTATATTACCACGCTTATGCGCATATGTCAAGAGAAAAAGAAAAGATATTCATAACGCCGGAGGGGCTTGAGCTTTAAGACCCGCGGGATATGACCGTGCCGGACCCGACGCGGTTCTTGAGACCGAAAAAACGCCGCGCAGCCGTGCGCGCCGGAAAAAGTCTAACGCAGAAGGAGCAGTCCCTTCGGGTAACGGTTTTTCAGCATTCCGCCGTTCGCCTTTCCCCATCCGAGGACAAAACCCTTATAAACGGCGGCGGTCCATCCGTGTTCGTCGCACGGAAGCGTTTCGCCGCGAAGATATTTATAGGCGTCCGCTTCATTAAGATTGACGATATTTTTGAAATATTCCGCGGGAAACGCCGCCGCCGCGGCATGGGACGGCTCGAAGCGGTTTTTCTTCATCGTTCCCAGATGAAGACCCGCGCGGACGGTTTTTATTCCGTTCAGATCGATCCCCTCGGGAACAATGTACAGATTTTCGCCGAAGAATTCAAACCGTCCCGCCGCGTTTATATTCAGCGCCGCTTTTTCAAATTCGCGGTACATTGTTAAATCCGCGCTGCGCCCTCCCGCGGCGCTGAAGCGTTTCGCTTCGGTATCGCCGGGACTGCGGAAAAGAGCCGTGAAATGCCCCTCTCCCTTTTCGCGGTGAGGAAAAATTCTTTTTGCTTTTTCCAGCGCCGGATTGCCGTCGGACCATCCGGGGACTCCGTTCGATAATCCGTCCAGAGCGGGGATATCACACAGCTCGAAATTGTATTTGTCAATAATATATGACGCGATCCGTTCGTTTTCCTCGGGAGAAAAGGTGCATGTCGAATAAATCAGATATCCGCCTCCGCGAAGCATTTTGACCGCGCTGTCGATTATTTTCCTTTGCCGCGCCGCGCACGATTTGACGTGATCCTCGCTCCATTCGGTAACAGCATGCGGCTCCTTGCGGAACATTCCCTCGCCCGAGCAGGGCGCGTCCACAATTATTTTGTCGAAAAACGACGGGTATTTATTCGCGAGCCTTTCCGGCGTTTCGTTTGTTACGACCGCGTTTGTTATTCCCATGCGCTCGATATTTCCGCTCAAGACGTCCGCGCGTTTTTTTATTATTTCGTTTGCCACAAGCAGACCCGTGCCGTTTAATTTTGCGGCGGCATGTGTGGATTTGCCGCCGGGAGCCGCGCATAAATCGAGTATATAATCGCCCTTGTTTACAGGCAGTCCCTCTGATGCGGACATCGCGGACGGCTCCTGAAAATAGAACAGTCCCGCCGCATGGTACGGATGAGAGCCGGAAACGGCGGATTTGTCGGCGTAAAAGCCGTCTTTACACCACGGGACCCGTTCCAATGCGCCGAATTCAGCCGCGATAGCGGCGGCGGCGCCGTTTTTGAGCGTGTTTACGCGTATTCCGGAGCGCGGCTGCCCTCCGGAAAGGGCGCTGAAAAAAGACTCGTATTCGTTTCCGAGCAGGATTTTCATGCGTTCCGTAAATTTTTCGGGTAAAATCATAGCGCCGCCTCCGTTTTTGATTTGAGCGGATGTGTCGGATCACCGCCGTTGTCTGACACGGTGCGAAAGAATGCCGGAACAGATCCGCAAACCGGACGCCCCGGCGAAAACGCCGGGAGGCTTTTATCTGCTCCGATCAATAATTCTCCGCGTGGATTTCAAAGAAGCTTTGAGGATGATTGCATACGGGGCACACATCCGGCGCATTCGTGCCTACGCATATATGTCCGCAGTTGCGGCACTCCCATACCTTGACCTCGCTCTTCTCAAATACCTGCGCCGTTTCGATATTTTTTAAAAGCGCGCGGTAGCGTTCCTCGTGATGCTTTTCAATCGCAGCCACGGCGCGGAATTTTTCCGCGAGCTCATGAAAGCCCTCGCTTTCGGCTGTATCCGCGAAGCCCGCGTACATATCGGTCCACTCGTAATTCTCGCCGTCCGCCGCCTCCTTCAGATTTTCCGGTGTGCTGCCGATGCCGTTCAATTCCTTAAACCACATTTTTGCGTGTTCCTTTTCGTTGTCAGCCGTTTTTAAGAACAGCGCGGACATCTGCTCATAGCCTTCCTTTTTCGCTACCGAAGCAAAATATGTGTACTTGTTTCTCGCCTGAGATTCGCCCGCGAACGCCGCCTCGAGATTTTTTTCGGTTTGTGTTCCCGCGTATTTGTTTGTTTTCATTTCCGTTACCTCCTCTAATTTGTCTCCGGTTGACTTGCAGAGCGGACATACCGCTTCGCCCTCAACCGCCTGAAATACCTCTCCGCATACCTTGCATTTGTAAGTTTTCATTTTTCCGACGCCCTCCTTAATTTTATTATTCAGGACAGCCGGTTCCCCGGCATGTCTGATATTCGTGTATTTTACAATATCCCCGCTGACGGCTGCCAAATCGTTTACCGACAAATCGTGGATTGATTTATGTCCCGTGACCCTTGCGAACATTTTCAGCTCCGACAAAGAAACATTCAAATAATTCGCGACCCGCTGAGCCGCGGCATTGACGTCAAGCCGGCTGCGCAGCGCGGGATCCTGCGTTGCGATGCCCGCGGGACACTTCCCGCTGCCGCATATTCTGTATTGCTGGCACGCCGCCGCGATAAGTCCCGCCGAAGCCACCGCCACCGCGTCCGCGCCCATTGCTATCGCCTTTGCGAAATCCGCGCTCACACGAAGTCCGCCGGTTATAATGAGCGAAATATCGGAATTTACGCTGTCAAGGTATCTTCTCGCCCGGGAAAGCGCGTAAATGGTGGGAACGGTCGCCGCCTCGCGCAAAAAATACGGACTCGACCCCGTGGCGCCTCCGCGCCCGTCGATCGTAATGAAATCCGGATTTGCGTAAACGCAGTGCTCCAGATCGTCCTCAATATGCCCCGCCGCAAGTTTAATGCCTATCGGGCGTCCGTCCGAACGCTCCCTGAGCATATCGACCATTGCTTTTAAATCCTCCCCGGAATTGATTTCGGGGAATTTGCTCGGGCTTTGAATATCCTCTCCGGCATTTCTGCCGCGGACCGCGGCGACCTCGGGCGTTACCTTTTCTCCGGGAAGGTGTCCGCCCATACCGGGCTTTGTGCCCTGACCAATCTTAATTTCAACGGCGTCCGAGGTCCTGAGATTTTCGTCAGTGACACTGTATTTATTCGGAATATATTCGAATATATATTTGTACGCTGCCGCCTTTTCCTCCGGCAGTATGCCGCCCTCGCCGCTGCACATCGCGGTTTTTGCCATAGCGGAGCCGCGCGAAAGCGCGAGCTTTGCCTCCCTTGACAGCGCTCCGAACGACATGTGAGATATATACACCGGATTTTCCAGCACCATAGGCTTTTTCGCGTGCTTTCCTATTATCGTTTTGGTATCGACATCGTCGTAGTCGTTTAACGGCGGCGGGTTGAGCTGAGCACCGAGAATCAGGATATCCTCCCATTTGGGCAGCGGTAATTGCGTGCCCATAGCCGCGCTTATGTGATGACCGGTAACAGCCATTTCATGGATCTGCTCCATGTACCGCGCCGAGGAGTCGCGCCGCGCATACAGCGGGTCATAATCAAGTCCGCCGGTATATTCTGCGGAAACGTCCGCCGGCTTTTCCCCGGGTTCGCCGACGCGCTCGAATTTGGAGGCGGGCTGTCCGCATACGGGACATGCCTTCAGCTCCGAAATTGGTCTGCCCTCCTTTTCCTCATCGTAAACCGCTCCGCAGACTGAGCATTTGTATATTGCCATATTCCATCTCCCTCCCCTTTTTGTTTTAAAAATATGTTTTCCGCACGGCTTGAATTACTTCGCGTTTTGGCGGCACTTGGGACAAAGTCCCTCAAAAATCATTCTGTGCCGTTCGATTTTAAATCCCGTCTGTGCGGCGGCAAGCGTATCGTAATCGCTTTTGTATCCGAGCGGCGCGTCGGAAACAGAGCCGCATCCCACGCAAAACAGATGATAGTGCCGCTCGGTACGCAAATCATAGCGATCGGCGGCGGGGACCTTTACATGCAGAATTTCCCCCTCTTCGGCGAGCACGTTCAAATTTCGGTAAACCGTGGCGCGGCTTATGCGGGCGTCCTTTTCTCTCACATCGAGATATATTTCGTCCGCGCTCGGATGGTCGGTGCGCCCTCTTACCGAATCGAGCACCAGACGGCGCTGCCGCGTGTTGCGTTTGATTTTCATTTCTGACGCCTCCCTTCCGCCGTATATTGCTATTAGGACTTAATCCTATTATATCGCAAAACGACGGAAATGTCAACAAAAATTAAAATTTTTGAACCCGCCGCCCTGACTCTTGAAAAAACAAAAAATTCATGGTACAATTTTAAAGAGAAACATATAAAGCTGAGCGGAGGGCAGGAAATGCTTGCGGTAGAACGAAGGAATACAATAGAAAAGGAAATAAAGGAGCGGGGGAATGTTTTGGTGGCGGAGCTTTCGCAGAGATTCGGAGTAACCACCGAGACAATACGCGCTGATTTGGAGAAGCTGGAAAAGCAGGGAGTGCTTGTACGGACCTACGGGGGAGCCACAGTCGTTGACGCGGCGGAGTCCGATATAGTTACGGAGCGAGATATAATAAATTATGAAGGAAAGCAGCGGATAGGCAGAGCCGCGGCGCGTCTTGTGCGCGACGGGGACACGCTGTTTCTGGACGCGTCGACATCCGCGCTGCATATGGCTCGGTGCATAAAGGATAAAAAGGGTCTTACGGTAATAACAAACGCGGACAAGATCGTCAGCGAGCTTGCCTCGTGCGGAAACATAAAGGTGATATGCGTGGGCGGAGCGCTCAATCCGAAAAACATGTCGTTTTCCGGACGCGCGGCTCAGAGGAGCATACGTGAAAATTATTATGCGAATAAATTTTTCTTTTCCTGTCGGGGCGTAACGCGCACGAGAGGGCTGGCGGATTCCTCCGAGGAGGAGGCGGAGATAAAAAAAGCCATGCTCGACATGAGCGAAAGCGCGGTTTTTCTGTGCGACAGAAATAAGCTCGGCAGGCTCGGAGTGCCCGTGATATCCGGGATCGAGCGTATCGACGCCGTTATAACCGATGTAAAGCTCACGGATGAATGGAGCGATGCGTTCGCCTCGAACGGAGTAAAAATAATAACAGCCGAGTAAGGCGCCGAGGGGGCAATGACTTATTTTTGAACAAATTTCTCGGCTTTTTGTATGTATTTTTCGTTAAAATTATTGTAAAATTTATAATACAAGGGACTGTACTTTTGTTGTACAAAAATCAGTGTATAGGAAATTTATTAAAGAGGGAGAGTTGTTTATATGAAGAAAAGATTAATTTCAGCTATATCATGCGTGCTTGTAGCGGCGCAGGCAATCGCTGTGCCTATTGTCGCGAACGCCGAGGCTCACGTTGAGTATATTACCGACTCGTGCTTTACCGACTGCGCGATAGGCGGCGCAAAGAATCTGGGTTATTACGGATTAAACATTATAATGGACGGCTCGCCGTGGCTTTCCAAGGGTTCGGCGTCAAAGCATTATGAAACATATATGCACGATGACGAAAGAGATGTTGATTACTGCAACTTCTATACAAACAGCGACAAGTCCGGTTCAAACGACGGCGCGGGTTCGTTCTATATGTATCAGAGAGACACGACCTCTAACTTCCAGCAGACCTACGGATACTGTCAGTTTGACATAAGAATGCACGAGGGTCTTATGAATCTTATGATCGGTTCGTTCTCCGACCCGACGTCCAACACAAACTATATCGCCAATACGATTGAGTTCACTCCGACCTCGATTACGGCGTATGACGGCTCGAAGGCTGTTCCCGTAGCCAACATAAGCAAGGATAAGTGGTACACTGTAAAAATTACCACGGACAACAAGCTTCAGGAGGTAAGCATGTCCGTTTCCGACGCGGAGACCGGCAAGGAGCTCGGCAGAATGGATAACGGCGCATATCAGCAGAAGGAATGCACGGCGGTAAAGATTTGGTGCTTCGGATACAAGAGAGGCTTCACCTATGACTACGATATGACTCATGTAACAATCAATAAATCGACGGATGATAAAAACCCGTGGACGGTATGATGAGTTAAAAGCATGAAAACTGCCCCCGCTGAATGAAGGCGGGGGCTTATTTTTTAAATTTTTTTGACACAGACCCCATATATTGTGATACGCAGAAGTAATTACCACAAATTTAATAAAAGTTTTTCTTGCAATTATAATCAAAACCATATATAATATAGTATGTACAAGATTTTCTTGAAGCGTTTAGGAAATGAGGAGAGCTATGAACAAGGACATTTCTCTGCATAATCCTGACAGCGACAGACAGATTGAAAATCTGAGCAAAATGGTCATAGAGGAAGCGGACATAGTAAAGCCCATAATAAAGGAACAGCTGTTTCGGGAATTTATATTCGGCACCTCAGACGCGGGCGAGATTTTCAATATATTCTGCAAAACCTTCGGAATTGAAAAAGGGCTCAAGACAAGAATGTTTATTATAAAGCCCGCCGGAAAATACGAGTATGACGATTTGTTTTTTTTCCGAAATCTTGCGGAAAAGAGTATGGGCGAAGCTCATATTGCCGCCGGCGCGGCAATAGGCAGGCATGTTCTTATCATTACCGATATCACGGAGCGGGCGCGGCTGATATCGGAGCTTGATAAGCTCAGGCGCCGCATTAAGACATGCTATAATAATGACGTGACGCTTGTTTACAGCGATATTATGAGCTTTGACGAGGCACCTGTGGTATATGAACGGCTTTCCGAATGTTTGGGTTATGCGTTTTACGCGTCCGAAAGCAGAACGCTGTATGAGGGCGATGTAAATATACATAGGGGCGCGGTCGAAATAGACGCGCGGTATTTGAATATTGAGAAAGCGGTAAGGAGCGGAAATGTTCAGGCGGTAGGTGAGCTGCTTGATTCCTTCTTTGCCGGACTTGAGCGCGCGGCGCCGTGTCCGGCGGTCGCGAAAACGTATTGCCTTGAGCTGTACGTATGCATAATACGCTGCTGCGAGGCGGAAAAAATTGATAAGTATATGAAGGGACTCTCTTCCATACAGAGAGGCGCGTCTCTTGCTTCCATACGCGGCTTTATCTCGGAAAAGGCGAATGAGATAACCTTGTCAAACGCGCCGGCGCGAACGCGCCGTTACAGCGCTCTTATCGAGGAGACTGTCGCGGTTATAGACAGCAATATCGCAAACGAAAATCTGTCGCTGCGGTGGCTGGCGGGGACGATCCTTTATACGAATGTCGATTATTTGGGCAAGCTGTTCAAAAAGGAAATCGGCACAAATTTTTCCCACTATGTTATGGAAAAGCGCATGGAAATGGCGAAGGGTCTTATCATGGGCGGGAAAAAGGACAGAATATACGAGGTCGCGGAGAAGGTGGGCTACGGCTCCAATCCGCAGTATTTTTCGCAGGTGTTCAAAAAATACACCGGCATATCGCCCCTTGAGTACAAGGAATATGTGCGGCTGCACGAAGGAAAGGCTCCCGATGTAAAAAAAACCAGTTAATACGATCCGAGGAGAGAGCGGATCATATTATATAAAAAAATTATGGAGGTATTCACATGAGTAAAAGAATGAAGAAGCTTATCGGCGCGCTATTGTCCGTAACGATGATATTCTCATCTGTAGGCATGATAGCATTTGCCGACGAAGCTGACACAAAAGCCGGCGACGCCTCGGCGACGGCGGCTCCCGCAGAGAGCGCGGCTCCCGAGGAGAGCGTGGCTCCCGCAGAGAGCGAAGCTCCGGCGGAAAGCACTGCTCCGGCGGAAAGCACTGCTCCGGCGGAATCCGAGGCTCCGGCGGAACCGACACCGGCTCCCGCGGGCAGGTATGACAGCGACAAATATTATCAGAGGTCGCTCACGCTTGTAACGACGCTCGGAATATTCGAGGGCGACGAAACCGGAGATATGAAAGCGGAATCGAACGTAAAGCGTTCGGAGATGGCGGCGATTGTGCTGAGAATGCTCAACACGCCGGCGGTTGGACCGTATGCGAACGGTTTTAACGACGTTACGGCTGATCACTGGGCTGCCAATGAGATCCAGACGGCTCAGTCTCTGGGCATCATCAATGGTTTTGAGGACGGTTCGTTCAGACCGGACGGCGACGTAACCTATGAGCAGGTTATAAAGATGATCGTATGCGCGCTGGGTTATGATGCTCAGGCTAAGTTCAGCGGCGGCTATCCCAACGGCTATTTGAGCCAGGCGGATTCGCTTGACCTTATGGACAACGCTTACGGCGTGCTCGGCGAGCCTGCCGACAGAGGACTTGTTATAAAGATGGTTTATAACGCACTTCTTACCTATTATAATGAGCTTGTCAGCAAGGACGTTTACGGTCAGGACGTGCGCCAGGCAACAAGAACGCTTGCCAAGGCGAAGTTCAACATAAACGATGTTAACGGCGTTCTTACAGCTACGCCGACAAAGACGATCGATCAGAGCTTCAGCGATTTGCCGGAGGGATCTGTTGTAATCGACGGCAATACCTATACGACGGAGCTTACGGATCTTGACGATTATGTCGGCACGGAAATTACATATTTCTATCGCGACATATACGGCTCGGTAACTCCGCAGCTTGTCGCTGTAACGACCAAAAACAGCTCCAAGACAAAGAAGGTCTCGATCAACCTTGACGATGTTGACCGCATGACGGGCTTTGAAAACAGCAGCGGCGTTATTGAGATGCACAAGGGCTCCGATTTTGAGTGCCCCAATGCCGTAATCAACTACAACGGTGTTGTTATCACAAAGGCTGACTATGACAGAGCGGTCGGAACAAACACGGATGGCAGATTCCTTCCCAGAGACTATAAGGGCGAGCCTATAAACGGCGACGCTACGCAGCCTATGGGCTTCGATGATTTCCTCCTTCCCAAGAACGGAACGCTGGAGGTCACCGACCTTGACGGAGACGGCAAATATGATTATGTATTTATTGAGTCGTATGAGACTATGCTTGTAATGAGCGTTTCCTCAAAGACGCTTTCGGGAAGAATAAACAACGATCCGAATGCAAGAAACTTTGACGTTGACACCGACGCCAATCAGGACCTCAAGCTTACCGTTATCAGAAACGGCGACGAGGTAAGAGCGAGAAACCTCAGCAGCAACGATGTTGCAACGGTAATGCAGAGCCTTGACGGCAATGTGCTGAAGGTCGTTGTAACCGGCGACAGCATAACCGGTACGGTTTCCTCAACCGGAGTTGTGGATAACGATTATACAGCCGTAATCGACGGAAAGCGCTATGTAGTCGATGCAAATGCGATTGAAAACGTAGCGACGGGCTCCGAGGGAACCTTCTATCTTGACGAGTTCGACAGAATAGGATATGCTACGTCCACGGGCGGCGGAAAGCTTGCCGGAAACGAGATGTACGGCTGGATCATGAACGCTTATCTTGACGACGACGGCAGCACATATAAAATAAGAATATTTACGCAGGACGGAGAGGTCAAGGACTATGACCTTGCTTCAAGCGTAACATATTGGGGACCGACAGACGGCAGCGAGAGACCGCTGTCCGGCAGCGAAAGAGATGAGATTACAAAGATTCCGTATATTTCCGTAACTGGTAACTATATCGGAACGGAGATCAGACTTTGTAAGTTCAGAGCAAACTCGAGCGGTCTTATCAACATGCTTTATATGGCGACGGACGCGAGCAGAGGCAACAGCTCCAACGCCGTTTCGGTTGATACGCTTGACCTCAGAGGCGTAGGCTCGGTAGGCGTAACCGTTAACGGACGCACGATTTCCGACGGAATCCTCGGATTTACCGTGCCTCAGACGCCCGCTGACATGAATACGCCTTCGGAGTATTCGACATTCAGCGTAACCGCAAGCTCTTACGCGGCGGTTCTCGGCGTACAGACCGACTATATCGTAGGTGAATTTACAAACACCAGAGACGCGAACGTTCTTATCCAGTTCAACACGAGCGGAACGGCTCCCTCAAAGGTAACGGACTACGGTACTGTTGACGATAACCCGTGTATGATGGTAACGGGCGTTGATACCGGCGCCGATGAGAACGGCGATACGGTTTACTATGTCGTAGGACGCAGAAACGGCGCGGAGGTAACATATAATACCACGCAGAACACCGTTCTTGTTAAGTCCACGGATTCGTTCCTGAACGGAAGCGGTCAGACCGCCAGCTACCCGAACGAGCAGCTTTGGGATGCTACTACGGCTAAGGATTCGATAGCGAATTACCTTGAGCCCGGCGACGTACTCGGCGTTAAGGCTGACTCCTCCGGCGCAAGACTGTTCATCAAGTTCGTTGACGTTAAGGAGCTTGCGAATATCGCGGCTACGGGCGAGGGCGACCAGTATCTGGGTTACAACTCGGCTTCCGAGACGCGTGACGGCTACGGCCTGGGCGCGGTGTCCGGCATTGACACATCGGGCGACACATACTTCACAATGGTTGACCCGAGCGGCAAGACCGATTTGAATCACAGCTGGTACTTCGCGAGCGCAACGGCTATTGATATGGTAGAGGTAACGACCGATGATAACGGCTTCGTATCCTCGAAGGTTGAGAAGGAGGCTTATGAGCCTGCTGAAATGATGAACTTCAATACAAGAAACGTATTGGGCGACTTCGTATTCTCAAGAAACTTCAGAAATAACGCTCAGCGTGAGGCGTTCGTATTCAGATTCAACGACAATTAATTTAATGCATATTATCCCGCCGCGCCGCTTAAAGGCGGCACGGCGCGGGATAAATTTTGAAAAAAGGAGGAAAATTTTAAATGCCAAGTTTTAAAAAGATTACATCGGTGTTTTGCGCGGCTGCAATGATTGCTATGACGGCTGTTCCCGTGCTTGCCGATGAAGAGCCGGTCGAGATCCCGGCGGACGAGGCAGCGATCGAAACCGCGGCTGATACGGATGTTGAGCTCATGGCGGTAAGCGATATATACAATGATTTTGATGATTTGGCGCCAACATCGCTTGTAGCCTTGGGAACAGTAGAAAACAAGCCGTATACGGACGAGGACAACATGCCTGGAATTACGCTTTACTGCGGATTCAGAGGAGGCAGCGGAGATACGGCTACCAACTTTTCAATAGAAAGCGGCGGTTATGAAAACGAGGACGGATCGGCGAGTAACGCACTGGCGTTAAACAGCGCTAAGTATGCGGACTCAAACCGCGGACCGAGAATGTTGATTTCAACGCCCAAAGCGGATACAAGCAAGGCGACAATGAAGGTAAAGCTTGCAGCGACTCAGGAGCTTTACTATAATGATGACACCGGCACAAACGGAACAAATAAAATCGATGTGCCGGCGGATAACGAGTGGCATGATTTGGGAATTTACCTTACGGGCACGACAAGAATGTTCGTTGTAGACAAGAAGGTTGTCGCGAAGGACGCGGTAATCAAGATGCCTGTAATCTGGAGTAAGAACGCTGCAAGCGCGGGTAAAATTCTCTTTGATAACATGACAATCGGAGAGCTGCTCGGCGAGGAGCTTGCCCGCGTTACCGTAGACGCTCTTGACCTCAAGGTTTACACCGCGTATGACAGCACGGGCGAGGCGACGGAGATGACCAACGACGTTATTATACCCGATGAGGGCGATAACTACGGTGTGGCTACAGGTACGTTCGGAATAGACGTAAGCGCGAACGGCATTCAGATCGACTGGGATATTACCGGAAACGGCGTTGACGGCATATTTGAAAAGGAAGGCCGCAACATGATAAAGGTTAACCCAAGCGACAGCAGCGTAACGGCGACATTCACAGCTACGGCTCATGACTATCCGAATATTAAGAGAGAATTTACCGTTACTCTTCAAGGAACAAACGATTTCCTTAACTACGTTGAGTCTCTTATCGACCTTGCGGCGGACAACGACTGCGTTGTGGATTATGTTCCGGGCGAGGGCGAGCCCGAGCCGGAGGTATCAACATATGAGGCGATTTCGGGCTTTACCGTTCCCACATCGCTTAACGGCGCGACGCTTACATGGAGCAGCAGCGACAGTAACGTTGTAATCAACGGCGCCAACGTAAGCCTTAAGACCTGGGACGCGGGAACATATCAGATCATCGCCACAATTACAGGCGGCGGCGGAAGCAAAAACGTTCCCATAAATATTGAGGTCCCCAAGGCGAGAGTTTTCTATAACGATAATTATACGGACTGGAAAACGGGAAATCTTGTAGACCTTGCTACTTCTTCAAATACAGAGCATGAGGGCTATACGTTCTCCAGCGCGACCAGAAGCGGTACGGGAGACCACTACATAGCGATTTCTTCCGACGCCGAGACATGGAGCGGCGGAAACTTCATGAACAATGTACTTACCCAGTACAACGACGACGGTTCGAGAACTCACTCGATGTCGTTTACAAGAATGTCGGGCGCGACGACCGATAAGGATTTCTATGCGCGCTTTGACTTCAAGCTCGGCAATGCCAGCACGACCATGAGAATGACCGACGGTTCGGCGGCGCTTGAGCTCAACACGCAGATGGGTCTTGAGGCGAATGTATGGTATCATATGGAGTATACCATTCTCAGCAGCGGAAGCTACAGCGCGGTAATCACCAACGCGGTTAACAACGCGGCGGTCAAGACCGTTACCGGCAGCAACGGTCCGACCAAGATCCTTCGCTTCGAGGGTACGACAAATTACTACACCTTCGCGTTTGATAATCTTTATATGGCTATGGGTTCGGTTGCCGATGTTAAGGCTACCGGTATAACAAAAATAACGTCGGGTCAGAGCGATATTATCGCAAAGGCGGCGCGCGTTACCTCCAAGGATCAGATTTCCGTAAGCATTGAGCCGGAAATCGAAGGTGTTACATATGAGATCACCGATGATTATGAGGTTAAAATCAACACCGGAGCGGCATCCAAGGGCGATGCGAACGTAACGGTAACAGCCACGACCGGCGTTCCCGTTTCCACAACGGTTGCTCTTGCTATATATCCCGACGATGAATTTGCTCAGAAGGCGTCGGATGATATTGTCGATACGTTAATCAATAAGACGACGGTTAAAGCCGTTAAGGGCGAAACCGATTCTCTTACGGTATCGGAGGGCAATATCACATTGCCGGATACTCTTTACGGCGCTGCTATAACCTGGAACTCGTCAAATGCGAGCGTTCTTCAGGTCAGCCAGGACGGAAAGAGCGCGATCGTACTGCCCGATCTTTCCGGCAGAACAAACGAGGTCACTCTTACCGCTACGATTAAGTACGGCACAGATACAAAAACGCACGAGATTAAGATAAACATAGGCGATTATAATACCACGGCGAAGGAAGAGTTCGACGCCGCGGTTAAGAAAGCGGCAATTCTTCCTTATGTTAATTCCATAACGAAGAACGCCGTAGGATGCGATCTGGGCAAGGGCACTGCCGCAATCCTCTGGAATGATGTGAGCTTCCCGACATCGGCTTCGTCCGTTGATACGATTGCCGTAAGCTGGTCGGTTGAGGATAACGAGTACCTTAAGTTCGACAGCTCCGAAATGACAGGTAAGGTTGTGCTTTCCGATACTGAGGCGCATCCGATTACAATCAAGAGAACGCTTGAATATATAAAGAACGGTCAGGTTCTTAAGTCGCAGGACGATACATATACGCCCAATGTTCAGTTTACCATTGATATTGCGACAAACGATCTTATTGCCGAGAGAACCGGTCAGCTCTGGAACCAGAACGAGGAATGGGCTATCCAGGACCAGTATTTCAAGAGCATGGTATATGATTATGCCGTTAAGTTCGACGAGGCGGCAGCCGAGAACTTTAAGGATATCAAGGACACGACGCAGAGCTTTACGGCTCCCGTAAAGGGCATCTTCGGTTCAGATATTTCGTGGTCCTCGAATAATCAGGCTATAAAGGTAGGCAACAACGGTCAGATGACCGTAGCTCAGCCCACATACACAGCTAACGTAACGCTCACCGCTACTATAAGCTGCAAGACAGCCGATCCGATCAAGAAGTCTCTCTACGTAACCGTAGCGGGCGTAAACGGCGCAGCCAGCGGCGGCGGCAGCAGCGGCGGAGGCGGCGGCAGCTACGGCGGAGGCGGCGGAGGCGGCGGCTTCAGCGGCTCCGGCAGCGGCGGCTCCTCCAAGCCTAACAACGGCGGCAGCATCCTTACCGGCACGGACACCGTTCCGGTTAACAGCGAAGCCGCTTCAAAGCCCAATCCGAACCCGTCGGGCTTCCAGGATCTTGACAGTGTTCCGTGGGCGGTTACCGCGATCAACAACCTCTATGTGAGCGGCGTAATCGACGGTAAAACACCGGGAATGTTCTGCCCGAATGATAACGTTACCAGAGCGGAATTTGCGAAAATTCTTATCGGCGCGTTTAATATTCCGGCAGTCTCGGTAAGCAGCGCGACATTCACGGATGTCCCCGTTGGTCACTGGGCGTCCTCATATATCGAAACAGCGTATCAGAATGGTATCATCACAGGCTATGACAACGGCGCATTCGATCCTGACGCGTATGTTACACGACAGGATATGACGGTTATGGTCCAGAGAGCGATGACGACAATGGGCTATTCCGCTGATCCGGTAGTTGAGGCGACAGAGTTTACCGACGCAGCTGACATCGCTTCTTATGCTCAGGAGGCAGTTTCAACTCTCCAGCAGGCTGGCATTGTAAACGGCGTTGGCGACGGCGCGTTTGAGCCGCTGTCAACTTCCACAAGAGCGCAGGCGTGTCAGATGATTTACAACGTGTGGAATTAATAAATCATTTTACTCATGTTTATTAAATAAAAAAACGGTCCCGGGTACAATCCCGGGGCTGTTTTTTTGCTGAAACGCCGTTTTTTTGCGGTTGTATATTTTTCAAAAGTATGTTACAATAACAATAATATTTTATAAAGGTGGAATTGATATGAAGAGGATTTTGTCAGCGGCAGTTTTAGCCGCGGTAATGCTTGCATCGTCATGCGGCAGGAGTGATGCGGAGCCGGGCACGTCTCCGTCGGCGCAAAGTCCCGCGGCATCGCAGAGCGCCGCGCCGCAGAGCACCGCGCCGACACCGGCGCCGACGCTCCATGACGGCACTAAAATAGAGCATTTGAACGGCGGGGATTTTGAGGGCGAGGCTGTGGACGACAGCCGGAAGGAGAAATCGTTTATCGGTCAGTGGCGCTCGGTTAAAACCACGAGTGAAAACGCCGCGTTTACTTATCTTGAGCTGAACGTTACCGAGGACGGATATATTGTGACGCTGAATTTTGATGACGGCGAGACGTCCTCGTTTGCCGGTAAATACGAGGTCGAGGACGGAGTGCTCAGCTTCGATGAGAGCTTTATTGACTGCACAGCGTACTTTTTTGAGGATGACGCCGATTCTCTTGTTATTGACAACGGCACGTCGCTCGTGTTCTGCGAGCATCTTGAAACAGAGGAGGAAATGAGGGAGCGCAGTTAAACGCGCCCTTTCGGTCCCCGCTGCCGGCAGGGGTAAAAAATTTCGCGAAAATGAAAAAAACAGTGGAAATTTTCTTGATTGTATTATATAATATATAGGTTAAAGGCAGAGCGGAATACACTGCGGTGAATTTAATGCTCCGCCGCGGTTTAATGGAGGCGGTTTTATGAATGAAATTCTGAGTATTCTGGATAAAGAGAAAAAACAAATATCCTACGCGGATATCAGCCGTATGCTTGGCTGCGGCGAGGACGAAGTCGCAAAGCGCATAGCAAATCTTGAAAAAAATCATATAATAGTAGGTTATAAGACGCTTATAAATTGGGATAAAACCAGCCGTGAGTTTGTGACAGCGCTTATTGAGCTGCGCATTACGCCGCAGCGGGGCGAGGGCTTTGACAAGGTTGCGGAGCGTATTTACAAATATCCACAGGTAAAATCGCTGTATCTTATGTCCGGCGCTTACGATTTGGCTATTACCATAGAGGGAAAAACCATGAAGGAGGTCGCGCTTTTTGTCGCGGAAAAGCTTGCGCCGATGGATTCGGTAATTTCGACCGCGACTCATTTTGTGCTTAAAAAGTATAAGGACGAGGGCATTATTTACGAGGATAACGAAAAGGACACAAGAGAGGTTATTACGTTATGATAGATTACGAAAAGCTTATTTCGCCGGTCGTCAGGGATATTCCGCCGTCGGGAATACGCAAGTTTTTTGATGTGGTCAACGAGCTTGACGACGCGATTTCGCTGGGTGTAGGCGAACCGGATTTCGTTACGCCGTGGGCGATACGCGAAGCGGGCATATATTCGCTCGAACGCGGGCGCACGTATTACACCGCGAATGCGGGTCTTTTGGAGCTGCGCGAGGAAATATGCAATTACAACAGGCGCAAATTCGGCGTTGATTACGATCCCAAAAAAGAGGTGCTTGTCACGGTCGGCGGTTCGGAAGCGATCGATTTAATGATAAGATGTATCGTCTGTCCGGGCGATGAGGTGCTCATTCCCGAGCCGAGCTTTGTCTGCTATAAGCCCTGCGCGGTCATGGCGGGCGGCAAGCCGGTCATTATAGAAACGAAGGAGGAGGATGATTTCCGGCTGCTTCCGGAGCAATTGAAGGAAAAGATTACGGACAGGACAAAGCTTCTGATACTGCCATATCCGAATAATCCGACGGGCGCGGTGATGTCAAAGGCGGATCTTGAGGCGATAGCCGATGTTCTTGAGGGCACGGATATAATGGTGCTCTCCGATGAAATTTACGGCGAGCTTCGTTACAGCGACGAGGGGCATATTCCGTTTTCAAAAATCGGGAATATGCGCGAGCGCACTGTTGTGGTAAACGGATTTTCCAAGGCGTTCGCGATGACAGGCTGGCGCCTGGGCTACGCGCTCGGTCCCGAACGTATAATAAAGCTTATGACAAAGGTGCATCAGTACGGGATCATGTCGTCTCCGACGACGAGCCAGTACGCGGCGATAGAGGCGCTTAAAAGCTGCGACGACGAGGTGCGCGGGATGTGTACCGAATACAATTACAGAAGGCGGTTCATCGTGGACGGGTTCCGCGAAATGGGGCTGTCATGCTTCGAGCCTTACGGCGCGTTTTACGCGTTCCCGTGCATAAAATCGCTTGGAATGACCTCGGATGAGTTTTGCACAAAGCTTCTGGAGGAGCAGCACGTTGCGGTAGTGCCGGGGACGGCGTTCGGCGAGTGCGGCGAGGGCTTTGTCCGCTGCTCT
The DNA here is from genome assembly GCA_947626135.1 of uncultured Clostridia bacterium. GTDB lineage: Bacteria > Bacillota > Clostridia > UBA1381 > UBA1381 > 12844. Next base: position 11,862 of record CANQQZ010000016.1, on the reverse strand, counting down.
TACGCGTATTCGGTGGATAATATCTCCGAAGCGCTTGAAAGGATTGGACGATTTGTGGAGGCACACAGGAAATAAGGGGGTTCTCAAATGAAAACAAAATATATATTTGTAACGGGCGGCGTTGTGTCCGGACTTGGAAAAGGAATAACAGCCGCGTCGCTGGGCAGACTGTTAAAGGCGCGCGGATATAAGGTGACAATGCAGAAATTTGACCCGTATATAAACATGGATCCGGGAACTCTCAGTCCGTATCAGCACGGCGAGGTTTTTGTCACCGATGACGGAACGGAAACAGATCTTGATTTGGGTCACTATGAAAGATTTATCGATGAAAATCTGAATGTCAATTCCAATGTCACGACCGGCAAAATTTACTGGTCGGTTATTACCAAGGAGCGCCGCGGCGATTATGAGGGACGCACGGTCCAGGTCATTCCTCATATCACGAACGAGATAAAATCGCGCGTTTACCGCGCGGCGGCGGATACGGATATAGTTATCACGGAGATAGGCGGCACGGTCGGAGATATCGAGTCCACTCCGTTTTTGGAGGCGATACGCCAGGTATCGCATGAGGTCGGCAAGGAAAATTGCATGTACATACATCTTACGCTTGTGCCATACCTTTCAACCTCCGGAGAGCAGAAAACGAAGCCCACGCAGCACAGCGTTAAGGAGCTTTTAAGTCTCGGTATTCAGCCGGATGTGATAGTTTTGAGAACGGAAAAGCCGCTCGAGGAGGGAACGACCGACAAAATTGCCCTGTTCTGCAATGTTTCCCCCGAAAGCGTTATACAGAATCTTGACCTCGACACGCTTTATGAGGTGCCGCTTGCACTTGAGGAGGAGGGACTTGCCAAAACCGTCTGCAAACGGCTTTGTCTCGAGGATAAGGAGCCGGATTTGGGCGCGTGGCGTGAAATGGTCGCGGTAGTAAAGGATTTGATGACCGGCGGCAAGGACGAGGTAACAATTTCGCTTGTCGGAAAATATGTTGCGCTTCACGACGCGTATATAAGCGTTGTTGAGGCTTTAAAGCACGGAGGAATCGCGAATTACGCGAACGTGAATATAAACTGGGTCGACAGCGAGGAGGTAGCGCCGGAAACGGCTGAGGAGCTCCTGGGCAAATCCGACGGTATACTTGTGCCGGGCGGCTTCGGAGACAGAGGCATAGAGGGCAAGATTCTGGCGGCGAAATACGCGAGGGAGCATAATATCCCATATTTCGGAATATGCCTGGGTATGCAGATTGCCGTTATAGAGTATGCCAGAAGCGTGCTTGGCTATGCGGACGCGAACTCGTCCGAGCTCGCGCCGGAAACGGAGCATCCCGTGATCGACCTTATGCCGGAGCAGAAGGACGTGGAGGATTTGGGCGGCACTATGCGGCTCGGGCTTTATCCGTGCAAGATAACAAAGGGTTCCCTGTCGGAGAAAATTTACGGGGACAGCTTGATTTATGAGCGCCACCGCCACCGCTATGAATTTAATAACGTGTACCGTAAGGAAATAACGGGTGCGGGAATGTTAATCGCGGGACAATCGCCCAACGAGCGGCTTGTGGAGATGGTGGAAATACCGGCGCATCCGTGGTATGTGGGAGTACAGTTCCATCCGGAATTCAAATCCCGTCCCAATCACGCGCATCCGCTTTTCAAGTCGTTTATAGCGGCGGCGCTTAAAAGGAGCAAGGGCGAATAAGCCCGGAAAAAAGCACAACAGACAGACGAAAAGAATAAATTATGACGAATAAGAATAAAGAATGACGTATAAGAAGGGAATTTAATGAAAACATATTTAAAGTATATCAAGCCGTACACCTTGTTTTTCATTCTCGGACCGCTGCTTATGCTGACGGAGGTCGGGGGAGAGATCGTTCTCCCCAAGCTCATGGCGGGAATGATCGACAACGGCGTGGCGTTCCATGACAGCGCGTTTATTATACGGCGTGCGCTGGAAATGTTCGGATTTATATGCATACAGATTACCGGCGGTATTTTCGGACACTTTTTTTCGATACGTGCCGCGATCAACTTCACGGCGGATTTGAGAGGCGGCGTGTTCAGAAAAGTACAGGAATTTTCATTCAAGAATATCGACAGCTTTTCCACAGGCTCGCTTGTGACTCGACTTACGAACGATATAACGCAGATACAGAATTTTACGCGTATGCTTCTTATTATGGCTATGCGTTCTCCGGGAATGCTTATAGGCGGCATAATAATGGCGCTTTCGATAAACCCGAGGCTCGCTTTGATATTGGCGATTATAATTCCGATATTGGCGATTACCATAGGATGTCTGCTTCGCGCGGCGTATCCGCGGTTTGATTATATGCAGAAAAAGCTCGATTCGCTTAACTCGGGCATTCAGGAGAATATTACAAACGTAAGAGTTATAAAATCGTTTGTCAGGACAAAATACGAGGTTGATAAATTCATTAAGGCTAACGGGGGCTTGAGAGACGCGACGCTCGCCGCGATGAAAATAGTTATCTGCACAATGCCGGTTATGACGCTCGCTATGAATATCGCGACGCTTTCAGTCGTATGGTTCGGTGGAAATTTCGTAATAGGCGGCACTATGCAGGTCGGAGAATTGACGGCTTTTACAACGTACATAGTCCAGATACTGATGTCGCTTATGATGGTATCCATGCTTATACTTCAGTTTTCAAGAGCCGCCGCATCGTCAAAGAGAATCACCGACGTGCTCAATACCGAGGTTGACCTGACCGACAATAAAGCAAAATTCAAGGACAAAAAGGTGGAAAAGGGCGGCATAGAATTCAGACATGTCAGCTTCCGTTATCATGAGAAAAATCCGGAAAATGTTTTGAGCGACATCAATCTTACGATAGAACCCGCGTCAACCGTCGGCATAATCGGTATAACCGGTTCGGGCAAAAGCTCGCTTGTTCAGCTTATCCCGCGCCTGTATGACGTTAACGAGGGCGAGGTTCTCGTGGACGGCATAAATGTCAAGGACTATTCGATACAAAATCTCAGACAGGGAGTTTCAATGGTTTTGCAGAAAAACGTTCTGTTTTCCGGCACGGTTGAGGAAAATCTGCGCTGGGGCGATGAAAACGCGTCTGACGAGGAGGTCCGCGCGGCGGCTGACGCGGCGCAGGCGGATTCGTTTCTGCAAAATTTCACGGACGGATATAAAACCGAGCTTGGTCAGGGCGGCGTAAACGTATCCGGCGGACAGAAGCAAAGACTGTGTATCGCCCGCGCGCTTTTGAAGAAGCCGAAAATTTTGATATTGGACGACTCGACCTCCGCGGTTGATACGGCGACGGAGGCAAAAATACGCGAGAGCTTCTACACGACGCTTAAGGATACGACAAAAATCATAATAGCGCAGCGTATTTCATCGGTAATAGAGGCGGATAAAATCATCGTGCTCGACGAGGGACGCATCGCCGCTCAGGGCACGCACGTCGAGCTGATGAAAACGAGTAAGGATTATCAGGAGATTTATTATTCGCAGATGGAAAAGGAGGTGTCAGCGTAATGCCTCCAATGGGAAACGGAAAAGGACCGGACGCGCGCAACAAATACAGCGGCAAGCCGAAAAATACCGGCGCCGTAATAAAGCGTCTGTTCGCGTATCTTAATGATTATAAAGGAAAAATTATATTCGCGTTTGTCTGCGTTGTTGTTTCCACAGCGTCGAACCTTGCGGGCTCATATATGCTCAGACCTATTATAAACGGGCTTGTCGAGGAGGGGAGCGCAGAGGAAAAAATCGTGCGCCTGCTTTCGAGAGTGGCTGTTATGGCGCTGATATATCTGTTCGGCGTTTTGGCGAATTATTTGCAGCAAAGGACTATGATACAGGTTTCTCAAAATTCGCTTTTCAATCTGCGCAAGGAGCTGTTCACAAAAATGCAGCGGCTTCCGGTAAGATTTTTTGACACGAGAAGCACCGGCGAAATTATGAGCCGGTATACAAACGACGTGGATACGATAGGCGAAATGCTCAATACCACGATCGTGCAGATATTCCAGGGCTCCATACAGCTTATCGGAACTCTGGCGCTTATGCTTTACACAAACGTGTTCCTTACGCTTGTAACGCTTGTGACAACGCCGCTTATGGCGCTTGTCGGAACGACTATCGCGAAAAAATCGCGCAAGTATTTTAATCGGCAGCAATCGGCGCTGGGCGTTGTGAACGGATATGTTGAAGAAACGGTTACGGGGCAGAATGTCGTAAAGGTATTCTGTCATGAGGATAAGATTATAGAGGGCTTTACGGAGCGCAACGAAAAGCTCCGCGACGCTCAGGTAAGGGCGCAGTTTGTCGGCGGTATTATGGGACCGGTTATGAACGCTATGGGACAGGTCAGCTATACGCTTATCGCGACGGTCGGAGCGCTTCTGTGCCTGACCACGGGAATAACGCGCCTTGACGTGGGCGGCTTGTCGGTATTCGTAAATTATTCGCGTCAGTTCTCGCGTCCGATTAACGAGCTTTCGCAGCAGATGACCGTTATTATGTCGGCGCTTGCCGGAGCGGAGCGCGTGTTTGAGGTTATGGACGCGCCGAACGAGTATGACGGACTTGAGGGAGATATAGAGCTTAAAAATGTTCACGGCGACGTGATTGTGGACAATGTTACCTTCGGCTATAACCCGGAAAAGACGATTCTTAAAAATATTTCCATGTACGCGCATCCCGGGCAGAAGATTGCGCTCGTGGGCTCTACCGGCGCGGGAAAAACCACGATCATGAATCTTATAACGAGATTTTACGACGTAAATTCGGGAACCATAACAATAGACGGAATCCCGATTGAACGGATTAAAAAGGATTCGCTCAGGGAAAACATAGCTATGGTTTTGCAGGACACGCATTTGTTTACCGGAACGGTTATGGAAAATATCCGCTACGGAAGGCTTGACGCTACCGATTCGGAGGTAATGCGCGCGGCGAAAACCGCGAGCGCGCATATGTTTATAAAGCATCTGCCGCTCGGGTACGAAACGGTATTGAGCGGCGACGGCTCAAATTTATCCCAGGGTCAGAGACAGCTTTTAAATATAGCGCGCGCATCGCTTTCAAAAGCGCAGATATTGATTTTGGATGAGGCGACATCGTCCGTTGATACCCGCACCGAGCAGGAGATAAACAAAGGCATGGATGCGCTTATGGAGAACAGAACGACGTTTGTTATCGCCCATCGTTTGTCCACAATACGAAATTCGGACGCGATTATGGTGCTTGAAAACGGCGAGATAATCGAACGGGGCACGCACGACGAGCTGCTCGAGAAAAAGGGCAGATATTACGAGCTGTATACGGGCTTGAAGGAATTGGATTAAATAAAAAGCTTACAAGGGGGGATATCGCGTGAAAATATATCAGCTGATATATACGTCGGTTAAGCACAGCTTGTCCGACAGCTCAAAGGGGCTTGTAAATCAGCCGGGACTGCGGGTTTATTCCTGCTCGCAGGGCGTTACGCGCGAGAATATACAGGAAATACAGCGATTTTCACTTTATCGGATGCCGAAAAACGCCGCGAAGGATTATTCGGAAAAGCCGTGCGATCCGTCTGTTCCGGAGCTGTTTCCGAAGATTTTCAGGACGCTTAAGCTTTCGGACGGCAGATACGCCGCAATACAGGTCGTGTATTCGGGTATTGATTTTGACGGGGACCGCGGAAATCATTATGCACACGCGTTGATTTTTGATGAGGTGAGCCGGGACTTCTTTCCGGAGCAGTATTTCAATTCCCCTCTGTTTACTACGCATCTTACCGAAAATCAGATAGAGGCGGAGCTTGTAAAATATCTGCCGGAGGCGGAGGAAAAGCGCGACGAGACCCTTGACGGGCGCGTCGGAGAGTTTATAAAGTCCCATAAGCAGCAGATGGAGTATCTTGTGCAGGAGGCGCTCAGGCTGTTTACCGATGACGAAATACGAAATATATGCGTTGCTACGGACAGCGAGGAGCTTACGGCTATGTACCTTGTGGCGCTGAAATATCTTCTTCCGAGAGATATTTCACGGTATACGGGTATTTCAACCATTAACGTGTATATGCCGTCGGACAAGCAGTATAATATTGTTTTTCACGGCACCGTGCGCGGGAAAAACAACATTACATCGGAGCTTATAAAATCGCACGCAAACTGCGTATATGTAGATATGGATAAAACCAATTTTTATACAGCGCATGAGCTGCCGATATTCGCGATGCAGCCGGACGAGCTGAGGAAACGTTACGCGGACTGCCGTATAACGTCAGTGGCGGGATTTATCGACTGGTGCGACACATACGAGCATGAAACGGAGACGGGTATAGGCGGAAGGCTTTTAAAGCTTCAGCAGTCCGCGGGCGACAGGACATTAAAGGCGCGTCTGGGCGAGCTGTTTGAAGTTATGGATGACAGCGCGCACAGAGACGTAAAATTTGAGCTGGCTAAGATACTTTATGACAACAGCGAAAAGCTTCCTTCAAAGGAGGCGGAAATAACGACGAATTTTATCGACGGGTGCATTAAAAGCATGTGCGGCGGCGAGGAATATCCCATATCGGAAAACTGCGCGGACATGACCGAGGCGCAGGCGAAGATAACAGCGGGTAATATACGCGCGTATATGAAGCCGATAGGAGAAAGCTACGACTCCCTTACGGAGTTTAACAAGAAGTCGCTTGTTGAATTTTTCGCGGTTTTAAAGCATGCCGCCAATAAGCCCACATGGCGGGAGCTGTTCCTGAACGACGACGCTATGCTTACGGATTTTGTATCAATGGCGGCGGAGCAAAGCGTAAAGGGCAGGGGCGCGGAGATGTTCGCGTACCCGAAGCATTGGGACGACAAGGATTTATCGGAGCTGGTAGCGTATGTCCACGCGGCAGCGGGCGATGATATAATAAAACGCGGCTGCATGAAATATATATTGACCTACAGAAACGAGGACTGGGGAGCATACGGCATTACAATAAAGGATACGGACAAAAGCGCTGAAGAAGAGGAACGGGATTTGGAGCGCGTGAGACGTATGTTAAAAAAGGTCGGATATCTGCCCTTCGAGCGCGCCACCTACGAGCATCTAAGAACCGATGTCCGCGCGGATATAAGCGACAGTATATATCCGCTGCTTCTTTCGAGGGTCTTGAACGCGTATTATAACTGGCGTTCGGCGGCGGGGCGGCAGACGGTCGCGCACGAGCGGGCAAAGAAGGTTGCCGGGCTGCTTACGGAGCTGAGATATAAAGAGCCTATGGTGTACGATTTTATCATTCCGAAGCTTGCGCTCGAGGTGGTTGAGGCGCCGGGACATTATCATGAGCTGATAGTGAACACGCAGACAATGCCCGAGAGCTTTTGGGAATGGTTTATCATAGGCTATAACAGGTGCAAGCCCGATGATAAACGGCTGATTGTCTATAACAGGATTTATCTTTCAAACAAAGCGGAGCTGTCCGCAATGTCTATAGGAAATTATATTAATAATGTATTCCGCTTAGCGAGATAAGGAGAATGGGAAAATGAAGGAAATCAGGAAAACAGTTTTTGCTTTAATAGCTGCCATGATGCTGATGTTTGCGATGCCGTCGCTGCCGTCGTTTGCGGACGAGGGCAACGCCTCGGGGTATACGGAGGAAACAGGAGACACGGTGCCGGAGCCGATTGCCGCGCAGGATACGCAGCCGGCGATACAGGATACGGCGCCGGTAAATGCGCCGTCGGATACGGAGAGTCGTCAGCGGTCGGGAGTATCGTTCGGAACGGTCTTTTTGCTGTTTGTTCTGAGCATACTGATAAACGCCGGTATCAGCTTTATAGTAGCCAACCGATTTTACGGTATGTCAAAAAAGGACACGAAAATACAGTCGGAAATCCGCGCGCTCAGACGCGATATAGCCGAAAAATTTACCGGGAGCGTTACGGAAATCAAGGAGAAATCCGCCTCGGTAACGAACACCAACAAAAACTACGCGAGGAACGGCTCCATAACCTATAAGGAGGAGGAGGCTCCGGAGGAATTTTCCGAAATTTCCAAGAGATGGAATATAAATGTCGAAACGGCGGCTGACCCCGAGGTCAAAATACGCACGGGGCGGCGCAAAGCCACGGAAAGACGCGAAAACCCGAGGAGCGGGGATACCCGCCGTATTCCGCGCGGCTCCGGAGATGAGAAAATAGACGCGGACGCGGATGTTTCCGAAAGCGTGAAAAATAAGGCAAAGAAGTTTTTGGGAGACATATTCCCGTTTGAGGACGAATAAAAGGCGTATTGGCGTAAATGAAAAAAATTCTGACAAATCCGTATTGGGTCATACCGCTCGCGGTGCTGTGCAACGTCTTGTGGGGCAGCGCCTATCCGTCGGTAAAGATAGGCTATGAGCTGTTTAACATTACCGACAGCGTATTTGAAAAGCTGTTTTTCGCGGGCGCGAGGTTTGCCGCCGCGGGCGTTATGGTTCTTATCGCGGCATGGGCGGCGCGGCGGAAATTTCCGCGTGTGAGCCGTGAGGGAGCGCCGTTCGTGCTTCTTATGGCAGTGATATATACCGCAGTGCAGTACATATTTTTCTATGTGGGACTTTCAAATACCACAGGCGCGAACGGTTCGATTGTAAACTCGATACAAACGTTTTTCGCGGTGATTTTGGCGCATTTTGCGTATAAGGACGACAAGCTTAACGCGCGGAAGCTAATAGGCGTAACGCTCGGCTTTGCGGGCGTTCTGACGGTTACGCTCGGCGGGGGCGCCGCGCAGATGAGGCTGACGGGAGAGGGCTTTATTCTGCTTGCCGCGCTGAGCTTTGTAATCGGCTCGATGATAAGCAAACGAGCGACCAAAACGGATGACGCTATGGCTGTGACCGGGTACAACCTGCTTATAGGCGGGATGATATTGATTGCAATCGGTTTTGCCGGCGGAGGGCAGTTTAAGACCTTATCCGCCGCCGGTCTGGGGATTTTGGGATATCTGGCGTTTTTGTCGGCGGCGGCGTTTACGATATGGACAATGCTGCTGCAATATAATCCGCTCGGAAAAATCGCCGTGTTTAATTTTATCATTCCCGTTTCGGGAACGCTGCTTTCAGCGATGTTTCTGGGCGAGGATATATTTAAACCGCGATATCTCGTTTCGCTTGCGCTGGTATGCGCGGGTATTGTAATTGTTAATACAAAAAAGACGGAAGAGAGGACGATTGAAAAATGAAGCTTGGTATAGTGGGATTGCCGAACGTCGGCAAATCGACATTGTTTAACGCGATAACACAGGCGGGAGCGGAATCGGCGAACTATCCGTTCTGCACGATCGAGCCGAACGTAGGCGTGGTGGACGTGCCGGACGCGCGTGTGGACGCGCTTGCAAGGATGTATAATCCCAAGAAGGTAACGAGGGCGTATATCGAGTTTGTCGATATAGCCGGACTGGTCAAGGGAGCGTCAAGGGGCGAGGGCTTAGGCAACAAGTTCCTTTCCAATATACGCGAGGTGGATGCGATTGTCCATGTGGTGCGATGCTTCGAGGACGAAAACATAACGCATGTGGACGGAACCATAGATCCGCTCAGAGATATAGAGACGATTAATATGGAGCTGATTTTATCAGACCTTGAAATAATAGAAAGACGTATAGAGCGCACGAAAAAGGCGCTCAAGGGCGACAAATCCCTTCAGACGGAGCTGGATTTGCTGGAACGGGTACGGAACGCGCTCAACGAGGGAAAAAGCGCGAGAAGTCTTGATTACGACGAGGATGACGCGGCGGTTATGAAGGAAATAGCGCTCATATCGTTAAAGCCGGTTATTTACGCGGCGAACGTTGCGGAGGACGATTTTTCAAAGGGGCTCGAAAATAATGAGTTCGTGAACAAGGTCAGGGAATTTGCGGCAACGGAGAAATCCGAGGTTATATGCGTGAGCGCGAGAATAGAGGAGGAAATAGCGCAGCTTGACGAGGAAGAAAAGGAGATGTTTTTGGAGGAGCTTAACATCACCGAATCCGGTCTTGACAGGCTGATAAAGGCGAGCTATTCGCTGCTTGGGCTTATAAGCTATCTGACGGCGGGCGAGCCGGAGGTAAGAGCATGGACGATTACGAAGGGCACGAAGGCGCCGCAGGCGGCGGGTAAAATCCACACTGATTTTGAGAAGGGCTTTATCCGCGCGGAGGTAGTGCATTTTAACGACCTTATGGAATGCGGAACGATGAACGCGGCGCGCGAAAAGGGTCTGGTCAGAAGCGAAGGCAAGGAATATGTTATGAAGGACGGGGATATTGTTCATTTCCTGTTCAATGTGTGAGGCTGAGAGCATCGAGATATATGAGAGCTCCGGGTATTCCGGTTTATTGCGGTGCTGACCGACAAGCATAAGAACGGCAGCCGCTGATTGAGTTAAAGGGCGCGGCTCCTTTCGGAATATAAACCAGATAGTATGAAAACCCGTCTCAGGACGGGTTTTTAACATGGGATTTTAAAATATTACAGCAGTTCAGCATTTACCCGCGCTGCTGCACAGGTGAGCGATTACACATTCGCCGCATTTGGGCTTGCGCGCAGTACAGCAGGCGCGGCCGTGGTATACCATTTGATGACAGAATCTGAGCTGATAATCCGGCGGGAGGATTTTTTTCAGCTCCGCTTCGATTTTTTCCGGCTCCTTTTGCTTCGTGAGTCCAATGCGGTTTGTAAGACGTATACAATGCGTGTCCACAACCACTGCCGGCTTGCCGAAAATGTCGCCCAAAACGAGATTGGCGGTTTTGCGTCCGGTCCCGGGCAAAGTAAGCAAAGCCTCCATAGTATCGGGCAAGTTGCCGTCGTATTCGCTTACCAGCCTTTTACAGCACGCGATTATGTTCTTTGCCTTGGTACGATAAAATCCGCCGGATTTTATCATTTCACACAGCTCGTCGTAGTCAGCGTCGGCAAATGCCTGCGCGTCCGGGTATTTTTTGAATAAATCTTTGGTTATTATATTGACCCGCGCGTCTGTGCATTGCGCCGAGAGCTGCGTCGCGATAAGCATTTGAACCGGAGTTTTAAACTCCAGAGAGCATTTTACATCAGGATACTCCTTGTCCAACGCTTCACGCAGAAGAGCAGTCTTTTCTTTTTTTGTCATATTTTAAGCCTCCCGGATGGTTTTTATTTATTTTATCATGTTTTGTCAAAAATTACAATATAAAACCGTGCCGGTCCGCAAGTGTTTTTCTTGTGGTTTAAAATGCGCTCCAATACTATATATTGTGCTAAAAATTACCTGTAAAAATTTTTGAATTTTTTTGAAAAAAACGCTTGACAAAGCGAAAAATAAATGTTAATATACAAAAGCTGTCAGAGCAAGCGAATATGCGGGATTTGTTAAAAAAATTTTTTTTGAACCCAAAAAAATGCTTGACAAATCGTTTAATATGTGATATATTAAATAAGCTGTCGCGATAGACAGTGATTGTACATTGAAAGATAAATAGTGCAGGTCTAGTGCTTTGCGAAGCAAACACGATCATATCCCGAGAGCGAGACGCGTAGGATCTGAATTCCGAAGGAAATCAGAATAGCGTCGTTTCCGCGAAGCGGAACGCGAAGGGATGTGTCGGCGGTAGCCGAGTAATCGTTAATTGTTTAGCAAAGTGCAAAAAACAATTTTACGAGTTTTTTATGACAGAGAATTCGGAAACAACAGGTAGACGAAACAAAATGTCAGAGTTAGTAAAGAGCTAACGAATCGAACTTTAATCCTTCATGAGTGAAGGTTTTCCCGCATAAGTTTACCTTTGGTAAACTTATGCGGATTTAAGCGAGAGTTTGATCCTGGCTCAGGACGAACGCTGGCGGCGTGCCTAACACATGCAAGTCGAACGAGAATCCGGAAT
>CANQQZ010000015.1 GCA_947626135.1 uncultured Clostridia bacterium | reverse complement strand
AATAGGGATCCCCGGTCCGACAGGTCCCACAGGTCCGACAGGATTAACTGGAGCTACAGGAGCACCGGGTGCGGTCGGTCCTACGGGTCCTACAGGTCCGATCGGATTAACGGGAGCTTCGGGAGCACCGGGTGCGGTTGGCCCTACAGGTCCTACAGGTCCTACAGGTCCCACAGGTCCCACAGGTCCTATTGGATTAACGGGAGCTGTAGGAGCGACAGGTCCCACTGGAGCGACAGGCCCCGCCGGAGCTGACGCACCGGCTCCGCTTGCGGCAACGTTTTATACGCCCGCTCCCGAAGCAGCCGTAACAATCAATCCGAACGATGAAGCGGCATTTACAACAGAAGGCTCAAGCACCGGAACCGGTATAACCTCCACCGACGGAGGAACGGATTTTGTTTTTTCCGAGGCGGGAACCTACCTTGTTAGCTTCAGCGTTAACTCTGCCAGAACCGGCGGCGAGCTTTCGGTCAGATTAAATGAAGACGAACTTGAATATACAGCCGCAACAAATTCGGGCGCAAACGGTCCTATTACCGGAACGTCAATTATAACTGTCGCAGCGGGCAATATTCTGTCCATTGCGAATACCGGAGGGACGGCAATAACCATTCCCGTAGCGGGAACTGTCTCCACTCCTTCGGTATTGTCTATTATAAGAATTTCGTAATCTGATACGCGGATTAAAATCCGCGCTGGGGATCGCGGTCTGACCCGCGGTCCCGTACATAATAATTTATTTTGAGACGGGGTGTTATTATGAGCAGATATAAAGTAGCTGTTTATGCCATTTGCAAAAATGAAGAAAAATTTGCGGACAGATGGATGAATTCAATGTGTGAAGCGGATGAAATATATGTCGCCGATACCGGCTCCTCTGACGGTACTATGCGCGCATTGCGCGAGCGCGGAGCTAATGTAAACAAAATAAGTGTTCGTCCGTGGCGGTTTGATACAGCCCGCAACATGTCTCTAAGCTTTGTGCCCGATGACGTTGATATATGCGTATGTACCGATCTTGACGAGGTTTTTGAGCCCGGATGGCGAAAGCTGTTGGAGGAAGCATGGACGGCACGCACAACGCAGCTCAGATATACATATACATGGAGCTTTAATTCTGACGGATCTCCCGGCGTAACCTTTCTCTATGAAAAAATTCATGCGCGCAACGGATTTAAATGGGTTCATCCCGTGCATGAGATCCTCGAATATTCCGGTACGGCTCCGGAGCATAAATCAGCGGAGCCGCGTATACATTTAAATCACTATCCGGATCCTTCAAAGCCGCGCGGACAATATCTGCCTCTTTTGGAGCTGTCGGTCGAAGAAGCGCCCGATGATGACAGGAATATGCATTACCTCGGGCGGGAATATATGTTTTACGGCATGTGGGATAAATGCATAGCCGCTCTGAAAAGGCATCTTTCAATGCCAAGCGCCGACTGGGCGGATGAACGATGCGCATCAATGCGCTTTATATCCCGCGCATATAAAGCTAAGGGAAATAATTATGAAGCAATGCGCTGGCTGTACCGCGCAATCGCCGAGGCGCCGTATTTGAGAGAGCCATATGTGGAAATGGCGGTTCTCGCATATACGCTGTCCGATTGGCAATGTGTGCTTCATATGACCGATGAGGCTCTTAAAATTACGGAACGCCCCATGAGTTATATAAATGAAGCGTTCTGCTGGGACTCTACCGTTTATGATCTCTCGTCATTGGCGTGCTATCATCTTGGCATGTACAGCCGCGCGGAGGAGCTTGCCCGGATTGCCGCTGATATGTCACCGGACGATGAGCGCATACAAAGAAATCTTGAAATAATGTCCGCGGCGCTGAATGCCGAAACGGCTGCTGTCTGACATGACAGCAGCCGTTTTTAGTCATTTTTCAGATATTCTGCCGCCGTCTGCGCCAGCACCGCCGCGCCTATAGGCAGCGCCGCATCATCCGCGCGGAATTTCGGACTGTGTATAGGATAAACCGCATCAATCTCTTTATTCCCCACTCCGAGCTTAAAATATGCTCCCGGAACCGCATTTGAGAAGTATGCAAAATCATCTCCCGCCATAGATGCCTTGTTTAAAACGGTTATGCCCCTCACGCATGAGAGCTTTTCAGCCGCTCGCTCCACAATTTTATTCATTGATTCATTGTTTACAACCGGAGGAAAAAGCTCGTTAAAATCAAATTTCGCATATCCGCCCATCGACAGAGCTGTTTCCTCGGCTATTTCACTCAAAGCCCTCTTTATGCGCCGCCTTGTTATATTGTCAAGAGAACGCGCCGTTCCGGTCATTACAGCCGTATCAGGAATACTGTTACGGCAGGTTCCGCCGTTAAAAGAGCAAATTGTCACGATATGCTTTTGGGGATCATTTTTTATTTCCGTTTTATAACGCCGCAGAATTTCTGCGCCTATTTCAATGGGATTAACGCACTTCCCGGGATAAGCGCCATGTCCGCCCACGCCTGTTATCGTAATGGCAAAATCATCGGGCGAAGCCATAACGGAGCCGTTTTTTATCTGCAAAAATCCTGTTTCTTCAAGCGGCTCAACGTGCAGCGCGAACGCCGCCGTTACGGCCGGGTTATTTAAAATTCCTTCCTCAATCATTCTCTGCGCGCCGCCGTTCCCCTCTTCATCCGGCTGAAATGCCAGGACTACGCTGCCGTTAAGCGTATCCCTGATATTGTTCAGGATTTTTGCCGCGCCTATAAGGCACGCCGTATGCATATCGTGACCGCATGCATGCATACAACCGCTGTTTTCTGAGGCGAAGTCAACGCCGCTTTCCTCTTTTATCGGAAGCGCGTCCATATCCGCGCGAAGAAGCACGGCGGATTTTTCGGATGACGCGCCGCCGTGTATGACCGCCTTAATTCCGGTGCCGCACATGCTTTTATACGGTATGCCGTATTCGTCAAGCTTCCGTTTTATATAAGCCGACGTCTCAAACTCTCTGTTTCCCAATTCGGGATTTTTATGAATTGTATGGCGTATCTGCGCCAGCTCCCCGGCAATTTCAAACGCCGCATTTTCAATCTTGTTTTCCATAGCTTTATTTTATCATTTCCTCAAATTCGTCCTCGGTAATAACCGTCACACCCAAAGACCGTGCTTTTGTAAGCTTGCTTCCCGCCTCCGAGCCCGCAAGCACATAGTCGGTTTTTTTTGATACGCTTGATGAAGTTTTTCCTCCCATGCCTTCAATAATTTCCGACGCCTCGGCGCGCTTATATCTCTCCAGCGTTCCGGTAAGAACAAACGTCTTACCCTCAAAGCGTCTGTCCGTATTGTTATCCTCGCTGTCGTCCACACAGCGAACGCCTCCGTCTTTTAATGCGTTTATAAATTCAATGTTTTGCTCCTGCTCGAAAAACTCGACAATGGATTTTGCCATTTTTGCTCCTACATCCTCGAGCCCCGTTAATTCATCCTCGCTTGACGCGGCGAAGCCGTCTATGGTCTTATATCGCGCGGCAAGCGTCTTAGCCGCTTTTTCTCCTATAAGGCGTATTCCCAAACCGTTGATAAGACGATAGAGAGGATTTGTTTTCGATTTTTCAATCGCGCTTATAAGATTTTGAGCGGACCTGTCACCGAGCTTGTCCATTGACGCAAGCGTCTCAGGCTTTAAATAGTATAAATCCGCAGCGGTTTTAATAACGCCGTTTTGAAGCAGCTTTTCCACGATCGACGGACCGAGCCCTTCTATGTCCATAGCCGGTCTTGAAACAAAATGAACAATATTCCTGTAGCGCTGAGCGGGACAGTTCACTCCGGTGCATCTGCACGCGGATTCGCCTTCAAGCCTGACGACTTGAGCGCCGCATTCGGGACAGATATCGGGCATACTGAATTCCCTTTCGTTGCCCGTCCGGCATTCCGTCATTACATCAACTACGGCGGGTATAATATCCCCCGCCTTCTCGATGACTACAGTATCTCCGATACGGATATCCTTTTCGCGGATATAATCTATATTGTGAAGCGTCGCACGCGATACGTTCGTACCGGCTACACGCACGGTATCAAACAGAGCCAACGGCGTGAGAACGCCCGTTCTTCCCACCTGAACCTTTATATCACGCAAAACCGTCGTCTTTTTTTCAGCCGGATATTTATATGCTATTGCCCATTTCGGGAATTTTGACGTTACACCAAGAGCTGCGCGTGACGAAAAATCATTTACCTTTATAACGGCTCCGTCTATATCAAAATACAGCTTATCTCTCTCATCGCCGATCCTCAGTATTTCATTAAACGCGTCGGAGGCTGTTTTAAACGTTTTTTCATTCTGTATTGTCTTAAATCCCTGCTCCCTTAAAAAACGCAGACCTTCCATATGATTTTTTATTGCGCGCCCTTCAATTTGCTGAATATTGAATACGAATATATCAAGATTTCGCTGAGCCGCAATTTTAGGGTCAAGCTGCCTCAGCGATCCTGCCGCGGCATTGCGGGGATTTGCAAACAACGGCTGCTCCTGAGCCTCAAGCCGTTCGTTAAGCCTGTCAAAGCTCTCGCGCGGCATAAAAACCTCGCCCCGAACCTCCAAAAAAGGTATTTTATCCTTTAACTTAAGAGGAATTGAACGGATTGTGCGCAGATTTTCCGTCACGTCCTCGCCCGTAACTCCGTCGCCGCGCGTCGAACCGCGCGTAAATTCGCCGTTTGTATATTCGAGCGATACGCTCAGTCCGTCTATTTTATGCTCGACAACATATTCCGCATCCGGAACGATTTCTCTCACTCTGCGGTCAAAGTCCAAAATTTCATCTTTGGAAAACGCCTTTTGAAGGCTCTGCATTTCCACAGTGTGCCGCACAGGAGCGAACGACGGCGAAGCGGTGCCGCCGACGCGCATTGTTGGAGAATTGTCGGATTTGTACTCGGGATATTTTTCCTCCAAAGCTTCAAGCTCCCTGAGCAGCGCGTCAAATTCCATATCCGTTATTTCGGGATTATCCTCGGCGTAATATTTCCTGTTATGATATTCAATTTCTTCTCTTAATTCATTAATTCGATTTTCCGCGTCAATCATTGCTTCACCTCGTTACCGGCAAAAAATTCTCCGCCTCCGTAATATTCGGGCGTATCTCCCACTATAACTGCGTCCGTCACAGGAACAGATACCTTAACCGTTTCCGAATCGGCAAACAAGTATGCCGAATACGCCATTACAATTTCCACATTCAAAAGTACGGTATGCCGCACCTGATTAATTCCGCAGCTTTCGAATTGCTCGTCGAAATCAGCATTTACAAGGCTTATCGGATGCAGCTTTACCGGTATTTTAAAGCCCCTGCCCGAAAAAGCCGCTATTCCCGTTATGCTGCCCAGAGGAATATATGCCGTTGTATAATCATGCTCCAAAACGCTGTTTTGTATACGCTCCGCAAGCTGTGAATTAAGCATATTAACTCTCGCTGTATCGGTTGTCAGAACCGTCGCTCTGTCTACGCTCCGCGCATTGGTATAGCTGTCATCTTCGTTTGAAAACACGTCATATACAGCTTCGCTCACAGCCGAAGTGGCGGCATTATTCGCATATGCCCGCGCCGTTTGCGAAAACGCCGCGCTGAGCCGTGTACCGGTGAAAATCAATGCGGCAGCCGCAAGCACCGGCAAAACCGGCAAAAAATGTATTCTCCATCCTGCTGTTCCAAGCCTCATAACACCGCCTCCCCGACATAATCATAAAATATATTATGCCGGGTACGCGGTTTGGTGACTATCTTGCTTTTGTTTCAATTTCCTCCGTAATGAGCTTAATAAACTCATCTATAGTCATCGCGCCCATATCGCCGTTCTTTCTTGAACGCACACTTACGGTACCGTTTTCTATATCCTTATCTCCCGCTACAAGCATATATGGGATTTTTTTAAGCTGTGCCTCGCGCAGCTTATAGCCGAGCTTTTCGCTGCGGTCATCGAGCTCTACCCGCCATAATCCCGCATCGTTAAGCTTCTTTTGTATATCCGCCATATATTCGCCGTGACGGTCGGCAATCGGCATGAGCCGCACCTGCACCGGAGCAAGCCACGTCGGGAACGCGCCGGCATATTTCTCTATCAGAAGCGCAAGCGTTCTTTCGTAGCAGCCGATGCTTGTTCTGTGGATGATATACGGATTTTTCTTCACACCGTCTTTATCGGTATATTCCATACCAAACTTTTCCGCAAGCATCTGATCGATCTGTATCGTGATAAGAGTGTCCTCCTTACCGTGAACATTCTTTATCTGAATATCAAGCTTCGGTCCGTAGAAGGCAGCCTCGCCTATTCCGATTTTATAATCAAGTCCGAGGTCATCGAGAATTTTTTGCATCGCGCTCTGTGCTTCGTCCCACTGCTCGGGCGTGCCTATATACTTTTCTCTGTCATTCGGATCCCACTGCGAGAAGCGGTAGGACACGTCCTCGTAAAGCCCGAGTGTTTGAAGCATATAGTTGGCAAGCTCAAGGCAATGTCTGAACTCATCCTCAAGCTGTTCCGGTGTGCACATCAAATGTCCTTCGGATATTGTAAACTGACGCACTCTTATCAGCCCATGCATTTCGCCGGAAGCCTCGTTTCTGAACAGCGTAGACGTTTCATTCAGGCGCATCGGCAAATCGCGGTACGAGCGTCCGCGGTTCAAAAACGCCTGATACTGGAACGGACAAGTCATCGGACGAAGCGCGTAAACCTCCTTGTCCTTTTCCTCGTCGCCGAGGACAAACATGCCATCCTTATAATGATCCCAGTGACCGGAAATTTTATACAAATCGCTTTTTGCCATAAACGGCGTTTTTGTCAGCTGCCAGCCGCGCTTCTGCTCCTCGTCCTCAACCCAGCGCTGAAGCGTCTGAATGATTCTTGCGCCCTTCGGCAGCATTACGGGCAGTCCCTGACCTATAACATCAACGGTCGTAAAGAGCTCCAGCTCGCGTCCGAGCTTGTTGTGGTCGCGTTTTTTTGCCTCCTCAAGCTGCTCTAAATGAGCGTTTAATTCATCCTTTGTTTTAAACGCCGTACCGTAAATTCGCTGAAGCATCTTATTATGCTCATCGCCGCGCCAGTAAGCGCCCGTTGCGGATAACAGCTTAAATGCCTTGATTTTGGATGTGTAATTAACATGCGGACCCGCGCATAAATCCGTAAATTCACCCTGCTTATAGAACGAGATGACCGCGTCCTCCGGGAGCTCGTTAATAAGCTCAAGCTTGTACGGTTCGTCCTTCATCAGATCCAGCGCCTCCGCTCTTGGCAGCTCAAATCTCTCAATCTTTAAATTTTCCTTAGCTATCTTTTTCATTTCAGCCTCAAGAGCATCTAAATCCTCGGGCGTAAATGTGTGTTCGGTATCAAAGTCGTAATAAAAGCCCGTTTCGATTGCCGGACCTATTGTAAGCTTTGTGTCGGGATACAGTCTCTTCACCGCTTGAGCAAGCACATGCGATGCGCTGTGTCTTAATGTCTGCAACTCGTTCATTTCTTCCGCCATTTTAAATCTCTCCTTTTTTGTGTCCGTTTTCCTGCGATATAAAAAACGCCTCTGAAGAAAACGGATATTTTTATATCCTTTCTTCAGGGGCGCAGAAGCTGCACGGTTCCACCCTGATTTGTCCCTGCGGGACGCTTCATTGTTCCCGATAACGCCCGGGTATGCGGCGCACATATTAGGCTGTAAAGCCGTTCCGCGCGCAGGCTCCAAAGTGGTGTTCGCCCTCCGCCCCCGCAGGAACGCTTCCAGCCTCGGACGCTCCCTCTCTTTGCGGTTTTGCGGCGGGTTAATGTCTTTTTCATCGCCTCAATATATTATACACATATAAACGTGATTTTGTCAAGCTTTATTTTTTCCCGCGCGCATTTTCAAGCATCTGCCCGGCATGCGAAAGCGACAATTTTGTTACATGCGTACCGTCTATGATTCTGGCAAGCTCTTCCACGCGCTGCTCGTCCGTGAGCGGCTTCAATGTTGTCTCCGCCATATTGCCGTCCGAATTTTTAACTATAAGATAGTGCGTGTCAGCCGCTGCGGCGAGCTGCGGAAGATGCGTAATGCAAATCACCTGCTTGGACGCGCCTATGCATGTCAGCTTTTGGGTAATCCTGGAAGCTGCCGCCCCGGAAACGCCGGTGTCAATCTCATCAAAAATCATTGTGTCCACGCCGTCGCTCTCCGCAGTGATCGACTTTATAGCCAAAATCACACGCGAAAGCTCGCCTCCGGACGCAATTTTGGCAAGCGGCTTCATCGGTTCTCCCGGGTTGGTTCGTATCATAAATTCGACAGTATCCATACCGTTTTCAAAGAAATCTGTTCCGCTTTCAACGCATATACTAAGCGCAGCGTTTTCCATATTTAAATCCGCGAGAGACTGCGTTATTTTTTCGCTCAGTTCCGCCGCCTTTTCACGGCGAACCGCCGTGAGCCTATTCCCCGCCTCCGCCGCGCTTTTTTCAAGCGCCGCGCGCTCCGCCTCCAATTCCTCAAGCCGCTCCGCGCTTGTCATGATATTTTTCAGCTCGTCTTCCGCATTCCTTCCAAACGCCAAAATCTCGGCTATCGTGCTTCCGTATTTACGTTTAAGCTTGGAAATTATGTCAAGCCGTTCCTCTATATCATTCAGCGTCTGCTCGTCGTATTCAACTCCCGACGCAAATTCCTTCAGCTCGTGCGCCGCATCCTCCGCCGCATACATGGCGTTCGACAGCGCATCATAAGCGGAACGTATAACGGGATTTATATCCGATACGCCGGAAAGGCTGTCCACCGCCGCGCTAAGGCTGTCATAGGCGCTCATTCCCTCGGAACTCTCATACACATTTGAATACGCGTTTTCAAGCGCCGCCGTTATCTTTTCCGCGTTTTCGCATATCGCGAGCTGCTCCCGCAGATCCTCTTCCTCTCCGTCCGTCAGGTCGGCGCTTTTAATTTCGTTTACCTGATATTCAAGCAAATCCATACGCCTCGCCTTTTCCGCTTCGTCCGATGAAAGCGCTTTGATTTGCCGTTCCGCCTGCCGTAAACAAGCGTATCGTTCCCTGTACTCGGAAATCAGATTCTCACAGCGAGCATACTCGTCAAGAAAATCAATATGCTTTTTCGGATTCAGCAATGCCTGATTGTCATGCTGACCGTGAATATTTATCAGCGCTCCCGATATTTCGCGCAGCAGCGCAAGAGGAACCATAACTCCGTTTATCCGAGAGGCGCTCTTCCCTTCCGCCGTAATTCTGCGCGATATGATTATCTCATCGTCGTCCGCGTCTATGCCGTTTTCCGAAAGCTGAGCCGCGATGGATGAGGGAATATGTTCAAACACCGCCTGGACACTCGCGTATTCCTCTCCGTAACGAACTATATCCTTATTCGCGCGCGCTCCCAAAATCATATTAATGGAGTCAATAATAATGGATTTGCCGGCGCCCGTTTCTCCGGTGAGGACTGTGACGCCGCCGTTTATCGGCACGTCAAGCTCTTTAATAACCGCGACATTTTTTATTGATAATCCGTTTAACATATCATTTTCCTCCGCAGTCGAAATAATCGCTTATCTTTTCGCTCAGCAGCCGCGCCGCGTCCTCGCTTTCGGCGATCACGAGCACCGTATCGTCTCCCGCGATGGTTCCGAGCATCATATTTCCCCATTCGCTGTCAGCAGCCGCACCTATTCCGCCCGCCATACCCGGCTGGGTCCTGATGACGACCGTATGAAGCGCGCGGCGCACGGATTTGACGGATTTATTGAAAACCGGATTATCCGACACGGCGCGTCTTTGCGGCAGCGAATATACCGACCCGTTTTCAGACGGCGTTTTAACGATTCTCAGAGCCTTTATGTCACGCGACACCGTTGCCTGAGTAACCTTAAATCCGCGTGCCTTAAGCTCCTCCATAAGCTCCTCATGAGTGCCTATGGCGCGCTCCGACACAATCCTTATAATTTCCTCCTGCCGTTTGTTCTTCATAAAAATCCCCCCTCAAGACAGCTTCCTGATAAGCGTATCGTAAAACGATTGGCTGCCTATTTTTATAAGCTCCAGTTCATACTGCGAGCGTGTTATCAATACGCGCTCGTCTCCCTTAAGGATACATTTAGACTCGCCGTCAGCCGTCACAACCGCATCCTTTTTTCCGTAGCTCTCATCCTGACGTATCACAAGCTCCTTATCCGCGCTCAGAACGGCACTGCGCACAGACAGCATATGCGCGCATATCGGAGTAGCCACGTACAGCCTCATACACGGGTCAACCACAGGACCGCCCGCGGATATGGAATATCCTGTTGAGCCGGTGGGCGTGGCTATTATAAGCCCGTCGGCTATGTATCTGTTCACGAGCTCGCCGTCGGTGTACAGCTCAAGTCCGACAAGTCTTACGGAAGCCGTCTTGGAAACCACTATATCATTCAGCGCGTGAAATGCGCTCAGCTCGTTATCGCCGCGCATGACCCGGGCTTTCATCATCATACGCTTCTGTACCGTAAAATGCCCCGACAAAAGAGCGTCGATTGCCGCGCCGATTTGCGGCGGTTCGATCTCCGTCATAAAACCTATGCGCCCAAGATTAATTCCCATAACCGGAATATGGTGTCTCGCGCATCCGTTTGCAACTCCTATCATCGTTCCGTCGCCGCCCATAACAAGCATATAATCAACCTTGTCCAAAAGCTCGTCCTCGGTTACGGCTGTCACACCCTTAGCGCCTATGCCGCCGCTCATGTAGATTTCAGCACGCCCCTTAAGGCTTCCGGCGGCATCATATATGCAGCTTAAATATTCCTTTTTCAGAGAATTTGCTATAATGCCTATTTTTTTCATGGCGCCGCATCCCCTCTTTGATTCATATTTGCATATTTATTCATATTATATACCATGCGCTGTTTTTTTTCAAGTACATTTGGAAAAAACGCAATAAAAAAGCGCGGATAATCCGCGCCCGCAAATATGTACTTATACCAATGCCTTCCGTCTGAGGTGTCCCTCGATAATTTCCGTTGCCGTATTAACAAAATCGTCAATACGTTTTTCGCTCATGTATTTGTACTCTCTGTCAAGATTACCCGCATTGACGCCGTTTCTGTAATAACCGGCGATCCACTTTATTTGAGCCGTAAGCTGTCCGTCTTCATAATATGGGAGATAATTCTTTACGTTTTTTACCTTGTCGAGAATTTTATAGGATTTCATATCGGGATTATCTCTGTGATACTTCATATCAAGATCATTCCAGTCGGTCTTTATGACCTTTACAAAATCCCTGTCCCTTTTCAGCTCTTTATCATACTTTGCGCATGACCGCATAAATATCTCCGATGACCACATGATATCCGTCAGAAGATGAACATAATAACCGAGATAAAAGAAATAATCCTTATCCTTTTTTTTATCCTTTAAATACACTCTTCTGAAATCCTTATATCTGCAATCGTTTTTGTTGCCGCTCGGCGACCAATGCGTTACTGCCGGCGGCGGCTCAAACTGACCGAGACTGTCCTTATCTCCCCAGCCGCAGTCCGGCGCGACCGAACCGATAACAAATTCGTCCGGCTCGATATTATCTTTGAAAATGTCGAGGAAACGGTCGGCAATTCGGCAGTGCACCATCCATGTTGCCATATAATTCAGCCTCCGTGCCTTAGATTGATATTTTTCACAGTGTATTATATACCCGAATTTCAGATACGTCAATCAGCGTTTTACACAATAATCTATCGGCTTAATGCCGAAAAAAATATTATTTTCGACAAAATACGCTAACGCGTTAAAGCGCTCTCCGGCTGCGCCGTATAATCTGTTACAGCTCGTCCGCCGCGGCTATAATAAGCTCAATGCATGCATTAATATCGTTTATTGACGCGACCTCCGACGGAGAATGCATATATCTCAGCGGCAGCGACACCGCTCCGGTTTTTACACCCGTCCTGGTCAGATGTATCGCGCCGGCATCTGTTCCGCCTATATTAAGCACCTCAAGCTGACATGGGATTTTCGCTTTTTTCGCGGCTGACAGCAGCGCTTCCCGTACATCTATATGGCACAGTACAGAACGGTCCATAACCTTTATCGCAGCACCGTGGTGAAGCCTTACAGCCATTTTCGGAGCCTCAGGAGTATCCCCGGTGTCTGTCACATCCACAGCCACGGCATATTCGGGATTCACCGCATACGCAGCTGTTTTTGCGCCGCGCAGTCCTACCTCCTCCTGACACGTAAACACAAAATACAAATCGTTCTTATTTTTTTTCAAACGCTTCATTGCCTCGATAAGAATATAGCATCCCGCTCTGTCATCGAGCGCCTTGGATATGACCACCCCGTTTTGTTCACGGTAATCGCCCGCAAATGCCGCCATATCTCCTACAGACACACATTTCTCCGCTTCAGCGCGGTTCGCCGCGCCTATGTCTATATACATCTTATCGAGCGAAGGCTTTTTATTGAACTCATCCTCTTCGGCTCCTATAACACCGGTTATACCGTTCGAAAAACGCACCTTTGAATATAGGATTTCCTTCACATAAATTCCGCCCACGTTTGAAAAGCGTATAAACCCGTTTTCGTCTATAAACGTGGCAACAACTCCTATTTCGTCCGTATGAGCGGCAAACATAACCTTCCTGCCCTTGCCCTTTTTATGCGCGATTATACTGCCCATCGCGTCAACGCTTACATCATCGCAGTATTTCTTAATTTCGTTTATTATTATTTCCCTTACGGCGCCTTCGTTTCCGGATACGCCGTCAGTCATAGTCAGCTTTTCCAACAGTTTCATCAAAACACATCTCCCGCCCTTCCGGTAAATATTTCCGCGGCAAAAGCCGCAGCTTTTATATCTTCCTCCGATATCATGCATGCCTGCGTATGCGCATACCGCACCGGTATCGTTAGGCAAACCGCGGTCTTGGCATGTCCGCTTTGCTGAATGCCTCCGGCATCCGTTAATCCTGACGCGCTTTGCTTCTTCTGTACGTTGATTCCGGCGTTTTTCAGGAATTCATAAAACCGCTGAGTCATACGCACGTCCGGTATTGCGTTTTTATCCATAAAATCCACGCACACGCCGCCGCCGAGATGAGCCACGGCATCCTTTTCCTTTACGCCGTACATATCAGCGGATTCCGTATAGTCTATTACAAGAGCTCTGTCCGCGTTTATTCCGTGCGCGGCGCATGCAGCGCCGCGCATCCCTACCTCGCGCTGCGCCGTAAATAAAAAATACACATCATTCTCAAATTTTTTTTCCATAAGCCTCATAAGGCACGCGCATCCCGCTCTGCCGCCGAGAGCCTTGCCCCGTATATATCCTCCCGCTTTTTCGGCGTTGGGTAAAAACGATACGTAATCGCCTATTTTAACGCGCTTCAAGGCGTCCGATTTGTTTTTTGCACCTATGTCTATATATAGCTCCTTCGCTTCAACAGCCCTCTCGCGCTCATCCTTTTTCTGCAAATGGACCGCCTTCATTCCGATAATTCCGTTTTCGCCCCTGCCGTATATACTTACGCATTTTGAAATGATGCTGCGCGCGTCTATGCTCCCGACGGTTTTGAACTTTAAAAAACCCGAATCGGTAACGCCGCTTATTATAAATCCAGCCTCGTCGATATGCGCGGACAGCATAACGGTTTTTTCCCCGGATGTTCCTTTTTTGAATGCGATAACGCTTCCGATGTTATCCACGCGGACGGTATCGGCAAATTTCTTCGCATGCTTCAGTATATATGCGCGTACATCGTCCTCGCCGCCGCTTACGCCGTTTAGATTACTGAGCGCTATTACAGTTTCAACCATTCTGTATTCCCCTCCTGACTCTCAATAAAGCTCACCAGCAGTTTAACCAACGACTTCACGTCAGATATCGCAAGGGTTTCTACGCTTGTGTGCATATATTTGAGCGGCACCGACAGCAGCGCTGTCGGAATTCCCGTTCCCGCGCACTGTATCTCCCACGCGTCCGTGCCCGTATCGCCGCCATCCACCTCAACAGCGTATTTTATTCCCGTATTCCCGGCAATGCTTATAAGCCTTTCCGAAAGCCTGGGATGAATATTCGGTCCGACGGATATTGTAACTCCCTTTCCTACAGGGAACGCGTTATCGGAATTATCCGGCGTTATGCCGTGCGTAACATCTATGGCGATTG
The DNA here is from genome assembly GCA_947626135.1 of uncultured Clostridia bacterium. Lineage (GTDB taxonomy): Bacteria > Bacillota > Clostridia > UBA1381 > UBA1381 > 12844. The sequence goes on along the minus strand of CANQQZ010000015.1, from coordinate 33,026 downwards.
CCATATCGGGCATTATATTAAACGCCGATACCTTTGCGCCCCTACAGCCGACCTCCTCCTGAACATGCGCGCAGGCGTATACGTTTACCTTCAGGCTTCTGCCGCAAAGCCGCCGCATTGTTTCTATGACCGCCGCGAGACATGCGCGGTCGTCAAGCGTTTTTCCAGAAAACTGCTTTTTTCCGAGAGCCCCGACCGACTGCGGCAGCGTGATACCGTCGCCTATTGACACCAGGGATCTTACATCCTCCGCCGTCATCCCCGTATCAACAGCCATATCCTTAATTTTTACAGCCTTGCCCTTTTCTGTCAGCCAATCGGGTTTTATTCCGATTACTCCCTTTATGTCCCGCCGTCCGTGCACCGTTACCTCCGAAGCCGGTAAAATACGCGCGTCGATTCCTCCGACCGGACCGAAGGTTATAAAACCCTCGTCGGTTATGTCCGTGACGATCAGACCTATTTCATCGCAATGCGCCTCGATCATTATATTCGGCGCGTTTTCTATACCGCATTCCTTTACGGCGGCGACATTGCCGAGCGCGTCAATACGTGTTTCGTCCGCGTATGGCATAAGCATTTCCGCGATTTTTTTGTTTATTCTGTATTCGGAACCGGATATGGCTCTCATATCGCTCAGTTCCCTAATCAAATCTCTCATGTTTGCCTCATTTCAGCTCATTCACAAGCCGCTTAAACAGCCTGCCGCGCTCTTCAAAATTTTTAAACATATCAAAGCTTGTACTCGCGGGCGACAAAATTACAATATCGCCGTCCTCGGCTTCGCTCCGCGCCGTATTTACAGCGTCTTCATAACTGCGCGCGTGTATGATCCTGACCGATTTATCGCCGGTACGTCTGTACGCATCCTCGATAAGCGGCGCTGTCGCGCCGATCAGAATAAGCGTTTTGACCTTTTCCTTTATTGCCGGTCCGATCTCATCGTACTTTATTCCCTTATCCGCGCCGCCGGCAATCATTATCACCTTTTGGTCAAAAACACTTAGGGTATTGATTGTGCGATTGGGGCTTGAATCTATTGAGCTGTTGTAATACCGTACTCCGTCAAGCCTTCTTACAAGCTCAACTCTGTGCTCAACGCCCCCGAAGCTTTCCGCTACCCGCCTTACGGCATCATCTCCGGCAAGCCCGTAAACCGCCGCGATTGCCGCCATATAATTCTCCACGTTATACATACCGGGAATTTTTATATCGTGAATATTAAGCACTGCTGTGCCGCAGCGTTTTATCGTTTCGCCGTCAAGGTATACGAACGCCTTCCCGCGGCGGGAAAAATATCTTGCCTCGCCTGCCGCCTCTCTGCCGATCTGCGCCGTGAGCTCATTATCGGCGTTTACAACCAAAACGTCATTTTCGTTCTGATAAAGCATGATATTCTCTTTTGCGCTTATATATTCGCCGTAGCCTTTGTGAACATTCAGATGATTGGGGCTTATATTTGTTATTACAGCAATTTCCGGCGATTTGCGCATAGTGTGCAGCTGGAACGATGACAGTTCAAGAATGACCCAATCATCATTCTTCATTTCTCCCGCCGAAGTCAGAAGCGGGGTCCCTATATTTCCGCCGAGCCATGTTTTATATCCCGCCTCCGTCATAATATTGTAAATGAGCGTGGTGGTGGTTGTTTTTCCGTCCGAGCCCGTGACCGCGATTATATGCGAAGGGCACACGTCAAAAAAAACTTCCATTTCCGAGGTTACCGACGCTCCTCTTGCCTTGGCGGCAAGGAGCTCCGGCGTATCAAAGCGCATACCGGGCGTTTTGAAAATGATATCTCCGTCTATATCGGAAAGATATGCGTCTCCGAGAGACAATTCCACTCCGGCTGCTTCAAGCTCCGCGCATATCTCACCCAATGCGTCTCTTTCCCTCTTGTCGCACGCCTTTACGTTTGCCCCGTTTTCGGCAAGAAATCTGATAAGAGGAAGATTTGATATGCCGATACCTATTACCGTTATATTTTTTCCCTTAACGCTTGTTTTAAATTCGTCAAACCTTGTCATTTTCGTACTCACTCCCGAACGCGATTTTATAATATTGGTATTTTACCATATTTTTTGCTGAAATGCAAGCAAACATACAAAAAAAGAAACCGCATATTAACACGGTTTCATATCGCTGTGGCACCCCCGACCGGAAGAATGTTAGTATATTTTAAATGATTTCCATTTTGTCTACAAATACCTATAGATGGCTTAACTAAGCCGTTTATAGGTATTTAGATGCTTAAATGTATACTAGTCAAAATTCAATAAAATCCCCGCAATCGTGTAAATTTCGTGTATAAACTCGGCACCGATGCAGCGCACTACGTAAGAGACGATACACGTTATCGTCCCGCTTCATGCATGCTGTCTATATTATTTTTTCATGTAATGAAATATATGTGCAACCGCAACAGCGCGGGAGATTTCCGGCTGAAGCTCCTTATATTCATCTTCTGTAACCGTCTCGCCCACATTCAATAAATACGTGCAAATATCATACATTTTATTATTCAGCGCCGCCATGATCAAGCTTGTTTCGCCTTTACGCGTTTTGTAGCGTCTGTTCAACCGTGCTGTTTTCGGGTTATCAAAATACGCCTTGACAGTATTGTAGTCACCGCTACATACGGCAATATATAAATCTTTAATCGTTGAATTTATAGCGTCGATATACGCACATGCCGCTTGCCTATGCGGAAAAATCTTGTTTAATTCTAAAATATTTTCACCACTGTCCGCATGGACTATTTTATAGCCTTTATACTCATATTCTGTGACATCTATTGCATTGTCCATAAATTCTTGATAAGTGGGTTTCATTGATACAACACCTCTTTCGTAATATATTGCCTGATATATTTTATATTGTATCATATTAAATCGTATTTGTCTATATTTGCATATAAAAACACTGGCGGTCGAGTCACCCTGACCGCCTATCCCGTTTAGTGCGTCCGGCACCAATGCAAGCCCTTGCGCAGGAGCCAATACACGTTTGTATCGCGCTTCATATACGCCGTCCACAGCGCGGCGTCGGAGATGATTCCGCGATGGTGCAGATCCCAGACAATTGCGCCGATGTCCTCATACTCATTCTTTTCGCTCTCGACCCGCGTTTTCGTGCGCACGTACTGGCACAGCTTACGGCAGAACCAGTACACGTTTACGTCGCTGCCGCAATAGCCCGTCCACAGCGCCTTATCGCTTATCACGCCCCTGTGGTGCAGCTCCCAGATTATATCGTTCGTTGACGTATATTCCTCCGTCGTCTGCGTGACCGTCGGCGTTTTCGTGCCGGTGATAGCTTCGCAAATCGCCGTCGCTATCTTATCCGCGCCAAGCTTCAAATACTTGTCCGCGTCGTCGGTATCGACAAAGCAGACCTCAACGAGCATAGCGCGCGCCGACGTGTGCCGCAAAACGTACAGATTACTGCCGTCCTTAATGCCGCGGTTATTGAACCCGAGCGCGGCGATATTCCGGCACGCGTCCTCAGCCGCGTTAAACGTCCGCCCGCCGTATGTATAAACCTCAGTGCCTCTGCCGCCGCCGGCATTAAAGTGAATTGACACGAACAGGTCAAGATACTGCTTGTTCGCCAACCGGCAAATCTCCGCCAGATTCGCGCCCGTGCTCTCGGCGTAATCGTTGGTGCAGTCAACTACACTGTTCCCCTGCGCCAGAAGCAGCTCAATAAGCTTTTTGCCTACATGCCGCGTCTCAACCGACTCGTCGATACGTCCGACCGCCCCGCACCCGGGTTGTCCGCTGACCGTGTGCCCGCAATTAATTCCGATTATCATCGTCACCGCCTCCTTCCATCGCGTCATTAATTTTCTCGTTCGCGACCTCAAGCCCTTTAACAAGCCATGCCGGGACCTCAACGCCTATCAGCACCAAATTCTCCAAAATAGAACGTATTTCGTTAACGATAAACGTACCCAGCGTAAACCAGCCGATAAGCACGGTAAATCCCAAATTCACGCCTATAATCGTTCCGAGCGTTCCAAAACCATATGAGAGAAAGAACGCTATCGCTATGACTACCCAATAGCCGACCTTTTTAAATATGCCCTTCAAGCCTTTGTTGCTGTTTTCCGTCCGCGTATATCGCGACTTTATAACCCCGGTCACGTAATCGACAACGTTAAGCGCGATAAACGCCGCGAACAAAAACCAGTATGTCCCGAATGCCGCGGTCAGCAGCGTAACCGCCGCCGCCCATAAAAGATTTACTTTTTCCAATATTTTTTCCATTAAAATTACCTCCGTTTCCGCATAAAAATACCCCGCGCGGATTTTTCCGCACAGGGTATTGACAAGTACGATAATTTATCGTATAATGAATGTAGATGAAGGACGCCGCTTTAAAGGCGGTTTTGTCCTAAGTAGTAGCTATAAATAGCCGCCGACTTTGGAACTGGGGCGGCTATTTTTTTATGTGCTTTATCAATTCGATGAGAGCTATTATAATCAATAACGTCACAATCAATTCAACAATTTCCATAATATCACCCCCTTATATAAGAGAGTGACAAAACCGCCCTTAACGTCCTTATCTGTATTCTCTTGTCAATACCATTTTAGCATATTATGTTATTTTTTGTCAAGCTTGCATGAGCTCCTTCGCTTCCTTTTCCGTTATATACCCCGCCTTGACGAACGTGTCCAGATCCGCGGCGGAATAAATCCCCATACGGTAGTACATCTTTATCAGCGCCTTACTCATTCATACCACCCGCCTTTATCTTCGCTATTTCCAGCATAAGCATTGCATTGATTTCCTCCTGAGTGGGCGCGTTTTTCATCTCATTGTACGCTTCCCCGCCCATTTCAATCGCCTTTTCCAGCTCTCCCGCGCGCAGCTGCTCCTGCGTAAATATCATGCCGTCAAGCCATTCATAGCCGGTGTTGTCGACCTCAGCTACAGCCGCGTCGGGATAGCTTTTAAGGAGCTCGTCCCGCTCTTTATCGCTTGCCGCTAAATACACAGCCGGACTGCCGTCATGCGTCGGCGCGTCCGCTACCGTCAGCTCGTATTTCACAAGCTGTAATTCGTCTCCGTAAAATCTGTATTTCATATTACGCCTCCTTACTGGTACCGGTTATTGCTGAACGTATTCGTATTGCCGCCCAAATTCGTATAATTTGTACCGAAGATAAAATTATCGGATATGTCGTTGTACGTGCCCTCAACGTTAATCGACTTGGTACAGCCGGTAATAAAATTATCGGCGATTTTATTGTATTGGTTATACGTCTGGATCCCGATGCCCGTGCTGTCGATATAGTTACCAATCACAGCCGTCTTTCCGTATACCTGAATACCCTGCACGGGGTTGTCCGTGCCATTGATACGGTTATGGGCGATTATGCAGTCCGTTCCCGCGAATACGCAGACAAAGCTCTTAGTCGAGAGCACACAGCCGGTAATAACAGCACCGTTGTTTACGCGTATTGCGGCTCCGTATTCGGAAATCGTTAAATGCGATATCATCGGACCGTAATCGGAGCTTATGCCGCCGACCGAGTTTGAAGTCGTCGTGTCTGCTCCGTCAATGCAAAAATATGACAAGGCGCAATTATTGGCATTAATTTTTATCAGGTCCGATGTGGTCTTTCGTTTCAGCACCGTGCCCGCGCCCATGCCTTCAACCGTCACATTCGCTTTGCCGACGGTGATCGTGCCGCTTATGTTATACGTGCCCTCCAAAAGCAGCACCTTCCCGCCGACCGAGGGCAGAGCGGTTATGGCATTGTTGATTTCCGTCTGGTCGGACGTGCCGTCGCAGACGTAATCCGCCGCGGCTTTGGATTTCGCGCCGCTGTTCGACGCCGCTACAACAAGCGTCGCTGTCCGGGCTTTGTTCGCCGCAAAATCATACGTCTTTTTAACGGCGTTCGGCGTCGCCGCCGTGCCGCCTCCCGTGGATAATGTGCTGTCCGTGCTGTCGGACAATTTTACATGCCCGTAATTGCTGCCGCTTCCCGCGCCGTATGTCGCGGCGCTTACGGCGTGCGATGTGGGAGCCGCGCCAACACCCGCCGCCGTGATGTTCACCGTCGCCGACGATGAGCCGTCGTAGCTCGTTCCGCCGCTGGTACTATTCTGTCGTATTGTCAGCGAATACGGGTTTTTCAGCGACGTCGGCTTATTGTCCAAATCGTTATAGTTGTTCGAAAACGCCACGGCTTTAAGGTCCGAAAACCATTTCTTTATTTTACCGAGAATGACGCTCAGCTTTTCGCCTGAATTGATATTCTCCCGTTTTGCGTCTTCTGAAAATTCGGTACTTATTTTCTCGGATACAGCCTTGATAACGCTTTCCGCCGCGTTCGCATTCTGCTGAGCCAGTGCCGGGATGTCTGCGTCGTCCTCGTAATCGGGAATGATAAACCCGCTTTTGCTTGTTTTGCTCATGAAATCACCTCGTTTTACCCTTTATACTCATTTACGGCGCCGCTTTCCGGCTCATACACAAAACCGTTGGTCTGCATGGTAGATAAAAGCACTGCTGATAACGAACCAGATCTAACCTCATATTCATTAGGGCAAGGGCATTTGTCGAAATTCTCTGTGTCCGAAACAAGCAAGCAGGTACGATATTTATCATCCGTATGTACGCCCAGTCTTAGGTATAAAGTTGAACTATATACCGATGCCGTAGGCGAATAGATGTATTTACAATGGTATCGGTATATTTCGCTTATATCATCCTCGTCTTGATTTACATACATTGTTGTACCATTAAGATATTGGGAACCGTGTGAGCCGATATGACGACCCAGTAATATTGTTATTTTTATAGGTTTAAATATTTTCATTTGTAATTTTGAAAGGACATTTCGCGCTTCTCTTTGCACAAATTCCGTCGTAGCAATCTGCGTATTATTCGTGTCATCTGCTGCTGTCGGTGCTGTCGGTGTGCCGCGCAGCGCAATTGAGTCCGCCAGCTTTGCGCTTGTTACGCTCCTATCCGGGTGATCAATCACGGGCGTCGTTTTGTGCGTGTCAAATTCCTCGGTTGACACCTCAACAATCCTTGTTATATTTACAGTAACATCACTTGCATTGGCAATCACGGTCGGAAGGTTTATATCATATACAGCGCGCGATCTGCCGTCATATTTGGGCAGCGGCAGCGCCTCATCGCCTAAATTTGTATACCCGTACATGATCTCACCGTCATCAGGGTCGGAAGCTATAATACAGATTTCCCGCAGATGCGTCGATTCATTGTCACCGCTCTCTATGTGGATGCTTATCATTGCGACGCCGTCGCCCTCGTCATAAAAGAGCCTCGTAACATCCACCTGCGCGTCCGTTCCTTCGCCCCGTGACGTATGCGACGGAATTTCAGCAATGGGAGATGTAAGCAGTTCCTTATCGGTCTCGCTGTCCAGATACCCACTCCCGATAAGAACACGCACAACATTGAGCTGTGCAGCTCCTGTTTGCACCTTTGCCTGAAGCCTTAGCCCGGGCGCTGTAAGAAACAGTGGTGTAATTTCTCTTATTTCCGCCAAATTTAACCCTCCTTAGATTGAAGTATATTAGCATACGGTCTGCCTTTTACAGTGCCGTATAACTTGTTTTTTATATCGCCGTATGAAGCGCGCTGCTGGATTGGAATGCTCATGCGTCTGGATATATGTATCCCGCCGGCAAAATATAGTGTTTTTGTTTTCAGGTCTTTTTTCATTCCATACCTCAGCGCAAGATGTGCGGGAATAACCTCATATATAGCGTTAATAATTTCGACGATGTTTTCCGGCGCGCCGGTATGGCTAAGAAAATCAACCATTACCGTATAATCACTGTATATTTCCGTCACATTCGCGCCACCAGGCTCATACAGCTTCACAAGCTCTTTGAGTGCTTCGACCGTCAATACTTCGCTCCCGCGCAGCCGTGTTAGAACCTTCGCCCTTCGTGTTTCATCGTCAAGGGTATCATTGACGATAAGTCCGGCGTCCTTTTCGTGACGTGTAAAATCCTCGGTTTCGACAATGAATAGGTCGAGCATTTTTCGATCGGTTTTTTGCTCAAAATCATTAAGCGCCTTTTGAGCCGCTGTATGCGCCGCGGCGGTTAGCTCAGATTTTCTATAGTAGCCCGGAAGTCCTTTGTATATCATGTTATAATCACCTCGCCGAGTACCGGAATCATTCCGGCAGGGATTGTTACGTTTTCCTTGCTGCCGTTTACAATCAGATCACTATAATCATCAACATTATCTATTGCAAGTATTAAACCGCCTATTTTTGCATAGGACACAAATTCTTTGTTTATGGCATCCTGCGTCAGATAGCGCGTTATTGATTTTTCAATTTGCTTTTTGATTTCCTCGCGGTCGGAAGGTGAAGCAATTGTCAATGATATGTTTATTACCTTTGCCTCTGCGCTTGCCACCGTAACAGATGCACCCACGGGGCGCTGCGTTTCTATATACTCCGCGACCGTCTCTATGAGTTTGGCATCGGCGGGTTTGCGATCTGCATCGGTTATTATGACCTTCACGGTGCCGTTTCCATGCCAGAGCGGAATAACACGCGCATTGCCTACACCAGGGACCTCTTTCGCCCATTCGATGTAGTGATATACGTTCCCGCTTGCCGCCGGATGCGCAAGCTTGTCGAGATAACGTTCACGCAAATCCGCGTCGTTTTCTACATCATAACCACCCGTAAACGGCTCAGGGTTAGTAACCTCGATAAGACCGGGAAGGGTCAAGGGAAAACGGTTTATCGCTCCGGCTTTAACGTTACCGGCGCTCCCTGCGATTGTGCATGTGGCGGATACATCAGCATATTCGCTATCGGGAATAATAGTAGTATCGTCCACCGAAAATAGTATATCATCAGCCGCGACCTTTGCGCCGGCAATGATAACCTCGCCCTTGCGCCCATTAATGCGTACCGTTCCCGTGGCATATGTCGCCGATCGGCGCGTAATACCCTGCTCGGCAACTTTCTTGTCAAGCCATTCGTCCGATGCGGTTATAGCAAACGCGTTATCACGGAACATATCATATTTTTGCTGTAGTCCGTATATTTGCTCCGCGACCGGATAAAGAAGGTCATAGAAAAATGAACCAACCGAAACGTCATAACCGCCCGTTACGCTTCCCAACAGAAATTCCAGTATTTCATCAAACGTCAAAATGTATACACCTCCGATACATCACCGTATGCCGTAGACAGTGTTATTGAAACTTCCAAAACCGTGCCGGATTGATTTATTTTGAAACTGTTTACGGCGTTAATTTCCTCGTCACGCAGAAGTGCCGCGCTTATTTCGCGCTCCAATTCCGATGCTGTAAATCCTATTCCCATACTGCGACCGACTACAAGATCGCGGATATTGGCGCCATATTCCCTATCTCGGTAAATCCCGTAACGTCCGTACTGTGTGCGAATAATTTTCTCCGCTCGCATTTTTAACGCTTCAATACCGGAAACGGTAACCGGATTTCCGTTTTTTATAACAAAATCACCGATGCCAAAATCAAATAGCAGCGTTTTACTCACATGACCACCCCCACAGCAATAAATTTATTGTCATCCGAATACGGCAGTAATACAACTTCCTTGCCGAGATTAACATACTCCATGCCTCCGCGCTCAAGCGGGCGCGTTTCGTGAATGTCAAACGTCAATTTCACATCGTCTGCGTAAATAAAAGCATTCCTGCCAATCTGAATCTTGAGCTCCGGCAGTGATATTATTTTCCCAAACATCGGCGAATACGCCGCGGGATTGGTGCGCGCTTTTATTTCGTTCGCCAATTCTCTTACAGCGTCCATTACGTCAGCCTCCTCAGCTCTATGGTGTTATAATGCCAGCCGTTTTCGATTCTGTGATTTGTGCTTTCAATAACATAATTGGTACCGTCAATACCGATAATTTCCCCGGCGCGGGTGTAACTGTCAAATTTCTCAACAATCTCAAACGAATAGCTTTCTTTTGGATTTGAATTTTCTTCAAGTTCACGCCTGGCAGTTGTTTCCGCATTTTCCGTATCCGGATCTATCTTTACTATTTTTTGTAAAAAACCGTATTTGTCGATTAGATCACGGTTCTGCAGTACAGCAAGCTCCGAATAAACATTGTCTTTTTCGGATGTCACCTTTACAGATGTTTTCATGTCTTCAATGCTGATACTGTGATTTTCCTTGCCTCGGAAATCCGGAGAATATGTCTGCGGAATATTGTCTGCGATACGGAATTCCGGATACGCATACAATTCACCGATTTTATAGATGCGTAAACCATCGGGCACAAAATCAAAATTGTAGTCACCGCCGCATTGATTTAAAATATCCTTCAATATTTCCGATACATCTTTATCAAAATATATATGTTTTATATTTGTCTCAAGCTCAGGCAGCATTACAATACTTATCGACAGATCTGCACACAATTCTCTTATTGCGTCATCGGCGCGTATATTACGGAACTGGTATGTCTGCGCTGTTTTATTCATATACCAGCCCATGTCAACCGCTGTATATTTATTTGTGTTCGAGCCGCCGTAGTCTACAGTAGTTATAATCCCGCGAAAAACCTCTTCGTTTGTGACAATTTGCACCACATCCCCAACCCCGGGAACGTATATGAGGTCTTTCAGATACTCTGCGTCGGTTTTTGCCGTTTCGAATGACAAAATCGTTGCCAGTTCATATATGCTGTTGCTCCATGATATATTTCCGGCAGTTTTTGTTATGTCATGACCGTTAGTATACAATGCTAATCCTGTTCCGGATACTTCCGCCGGTACAGCGCTTTGCAGCGCCGCGCATATGTTCTCATGTACACGGTTTTTCCATACAACCGTTGGTTCAACATTCTCAGCGGCATATGCATTTTCAGAAAACATATAGCCTTCAATTGCATCATCCGCGCCCTCTGACCAAGGTATATCGGATTTATATTTTTCATATAGCTCCGGAAAATATCCTGCAATATCACCATCCGCACCGTCAAAAAAACAATAAAATTTATATGTAGACTGCGAATTGTTTTTAACGGTATCGCCGACCCTGTAATCATTTCTCGCCTTTGCGTTTATAATGTCATTTGGGAACCAATCATGTTCAACCACGTATCGCGGAAGAACGCGCTTTCCTTCGACCATAACAAACCTCACCGCGTCAATAGCGGTTTGTGTCGCCTTAGCTTTAAACGATTTATCCGCATACCAACCGCCTTGTGAAAACGGCTTGACTGTCTGCCTCATTCCGGCATCATCATGTGTTCGCCCATGATACTCGTTCAGGTTTACCATCTGCGACGCCTCTTGACGGCAGCCGAGTACAGTGCCCGAACATTCTCCTACAATAACGCCGGCAATATAATTTATCATATATTCCGATAGATTATATTTCGGAAAATCCGTGTATCGCTTTATCGTCGCTGCTGACGACGAGCCTATTGAACCCTTGCCGTCCTTTGACATGATCCAGAACCCGTCTATTGCGTTATGTATTACGCAGCAGTTATTGATATAATCCGCGCTCCATGTTTTCGTCCGGGACATTTCATAGTGATTGCCGTTCGGGTCGTTCACTTTTATTTGGTTGCTGCCGTTTATGCCGCAAAGTACTATATAATGGCCGCCGGAAGTAAAATCGCACGGTCCGTGCGGATTGGCTATGACGGGTATGCCCTGCTTCAGCGCGTTAATAACGGCATTTATACTTGTTGTCTGCACGACAGTCAGATTGTATGGCGACCGTGAGAGAGCAGGAAAGCACGTTGCGCCCTCGGTCGTCCTATATCCGCCGAGGGCTTTTACAAACAGCGCCGCCGTATCCTCCGGTGTAACGTAAAAGCCGTATGATTTTAACACCATTGCCGCCGCTGTCGGTCCGCATCCGGATGATCCGATATTTACACCTCCGTATCGCACCCCGCTCCATCGGCTGTCATTTTGTGAAAAATACGGGAACCCGTTTATCGTATCTGCATACTGCGCCATTTGACTATCCTCCGTACCATTTAACGGGATTATCGTTGCCTATCAGATTAAATTCGTCGAATTGGATCTTATACCACAAATCGCCGTCAGATTTTACCGTATATTCAAAGTCCGACACCGCCGTAGCAATGTTTATGGACGTGTCCCGGTTGTCATACGTTATAATCAGACGAATAGGCAGCTTCTGCTTTATCCATGTATCTATAGTGTAAACATAGTCCCAGCCCCACATATCGGTATTGTAACTATGCTTTAAAAATGGGTAATCCCGAACCGGGAAAAAGCTTTCCCACCCGATACTTTTTAGCTTCGGTGCGCCGATTAGCAGTAGCTCCTCGCCCGATGCGGTTTCAAATTTTTCAGCCGTCTGCGGCTTCGACACGGTAAAGGACGGAGGCATGACGGGAATTTGTAATATTTCGGCTCTGTTATTTACGCTCAGGAATATATCCATATCCTGTTATGCCTCCTTGCTTACATATTTTTTAAAACTGTTACTATACGTGACGCAACCCTTTGAGCCAAACTGTCGTCGGTTTCCCCGGGCGCGGCATATATGCTGATGTTTATATTGTTTGTTACGTTCGGCCCGCCCGCCGGCTGTACGTTCAGTCGCCGAAATGCCGCGTCAAGCCTATTCCAGAACTGCGATAACGGCAGTATTGCCTCCGCTCCGGCTTCGCCGCCTACCATGGCGCGGCTGCCGTTCATGCCGAACACCGTCGGGCGCGTCATGATACCGCCCTTAGAGTACCACTCAATCCCGAGTTTCGGAATGGAGCCTTTTAATAAATCGCCAAATTCCCATCCGACGGGGGAAATGCTAAAATGCGGTAGCTTAATCTTCGGAAGCTCCCATTTGAAATTGAAAAATCCCTTTATTTTTTCAATGGCATTTTGAACGGTATTTTGTGCGCTGGTAAATACCGACGAAATTTTTGACCGTATATTTTCAAATACCGTGGAAACGGAGCTCCAAACACCGTTTACCTTTTCGGTCACGGTATTTTTAATCGACTGCCATTTTTCCGATGTGGAGGTTTTGATTAATTCCCATTTTTGGGAAACCGCCGCCCCGAATTCGGTCAGCTTACCTTTCACAGAATTGACAACCTCGCTAAGCTTACCGCCTGTGAGCGTGTTCAACGCATCATAGCCTAGGCTGTAATATGTTTTAACGCTCTCCATAGCGGCAAACGCCGCGCCTTTTATACCGCCGCCATGTTCCTCGTATGCATTTTTTATATTGTCAAGCTTGCCCTTGGCATAGCTTCTAACGCCCTCCAGCGCGTCGCCCACAGTATTTTTTATACCGCCCCAGATTTCGGCGGCTTTATCCTTAACGGTATTCCACGCACCGACGATGGTGTCGCGAATGCCGCCGAATTTTTCTTTTATGCCATTCCATAGATTTTGCGCCCACGCTTTGATTTTATCCCAGTTCTTGTAGAGCAGTACGCCTACTGCAATCGCAGCCGCTATGCCAGCGACAACCGCGAGGATAACCGGATTTACGCCCAGGATAGCCGTGCCGACTGCTTTAAATGCACTGCCCACCTTGCCGAAAATACCGCTTATGCCTCCAACGCTCGTTCCGAGTCCGCTTATTAATTTTCCGACAGATCCGAACGAACCGCCAAGCTCGCCTAATGATTTGCCAGCGGTAGCCCCCATTTTGCCAATCATGCCAATCATTGAATTAAGATTACCCACGCCACCGCCTGACGCTTTAAATAAACCAAACGCGCCCGAAACGCCTTCGCCGAATGTTTTTAATATTTTGCCACCGCTTTGCAGTTTGCCGAAGAACCCGCCTATGCCGGATACAATACCGCCGCCGAGCTTTAAGCCCTGGAACGCGAGAAATCCTTTAAGCATTGCGCCTAAAATCGGTTGTATCGTGTTCCAATGCTCGCCGATAAAGTCAAATATCGGCGCGATACCGTCTATTATCTTTGCGCCCATATCAATAAACCTGGAAGCCACATCGCCGATTACTGCGCTTATGCCTCCGCCGCCCATTGAGCTTGAAATATTGCCAAGCATTCCCGACAAGGAATCCCATACGTTTCCAAACGCATCTTTAAGGTTTGAAAGCGCGGGGGATATCTTTTCGTATATCAGCCGACCCTTCTCAACCATACTGCTTATCGCGTTGCCGACCGCGGGGAATGCAGTTTGCGTCAGCCATGTTACGGACGGTCCTAACGCGTTTATCCCACTTTCGACAAGACTCTCTATTTTCGGCATTTGGTCGGCTATATAGTTCATTGCTGTAGTCACCACCGGCTGCAGTTCCGTGCCTATTTTCGTTTTTAATGCGCCGACGCTGTTTTGCAGCCGTATCCACGCGCCCTCCGGCGTTTTTGCCATTTCTTGTGCCAAGTTTCCGAAGTTCTGTTTCAGCACTTCTACAAGCGTTGCTGTTTTTGTCGCTTCATCGCCCGTTTTTATAAGATTAGCCTGCGCGTCGGTCATAACGATACCGGCGCGTGTCATCGCTCCTGTCTGCCCGGCATATGCCTTACCAAGCATATTCGCCGCCTGTACCATTTGGTCGCTGCTGACATTTACGCCGTACTGCGCCACCGCCAGATTATTAAGCTGCGGCATAAGCGTTTTTATGCTTTGCGCTGATATCTGGAAGGACGCAAGCTGTGACGCGCCATATTTTTGAGCCGAGCCGCCTATCGTGGTCTGCTTTGACAGAGCAGAGGCGTACTTGTTAATTTCGTCCGTCATTGCCTGCGTATTGCCGGGGATCTGCTGCATGATTGTATTGAGACGCGTGTTTGCGTTCGCCGCATTGTTAGCAGCTGTAACACATTCCTCTCCGAATGATTTTATCGCGCTTACGGACGCATATGCCGCAACCACGCCGACAACCTTACCGGCGAGTGATTTAAGCTTCGTGCCGGTACTCTCCGACACAGCGCCGTGAGCCTTCATAGATGTTGTAGTTTCGCCGAGCGCCTTTTTCAAACCACCCGCCGCCGCTGTCGCGGATTTTACATTCGCAAAAAAATTGCCGTCCTTCAAAAACAGCGTTCCGCCAAGACTAATTGCCATAATCACTCACCACCTAAAATAGCCCTATATTTTTCCGTTTCCTCTTCAATGGCAAGCTCCATGCTTGCCCGTAAAAAATATTTTTCCGACGAGGATAAAGCCGCAAGCTTATCCCAATCAAATCCGCGCTGGACGTAATAGTGGATAAGCTGCAATTCACCGTCGGTTTTAATTAGTTTTTTACCGCTTCAACGCCGCCCGCGAAACCCGCAAGCTTCAAGCACGCAACCGCAATCTGCGGTATTTCGCCGGGCTTGAATATTGCTTCGACAATATCCATAGGCTCGGCGCAGCCAAATGCCTCCTGTACATCTTTCGATTTAAGGTTCGGCTCTTTTATGCACTCGTAGCACATATATTTGTCGGCATCGCTGTCATCCATGCCCATCGCGTCACGGCAAAGCGCGCTGTCCGGCTCCTCAATCGTGATGGTGGCGTCAATAGACGCGATGTATAATTCCTTTGTAGATTTAATTTTCTTAGCTTCAAGCATCTGCTCCTTACGGCGCAGTAATTCCTGCAACGTCAATTTTGTTCTTTTTGTCATTTTCGATTTCTCCCTTCTCAGAAATAAAAAAGCAGTCATAAGACCGCAGATATATATTTTAGTGTCCTCATTCATTTAGTGTCCCCAAAGTTTACGCACACGGATCGGCGATTGTGTCGAGATACTTAAATCCTACAAATCCGCCGCTGAATTCGTCCTCGGTGATTTTCCCGTTCTCGAACGCCTGCAGCGTCAGCTCATCAAGCCAGCAGGAATTAATTTGCACACGCTCCGTGCCGCCGTTGTCCGGGTCCGCAAGCTTGCTTATAAGCGTTAGACGCGGGTCAAGACCCTGCGCGAGCTTTTCGGCATATTCCATGCCTCTGGAATAAATCTTTTTGATTTTCGCCGTCCATGTGCCGGATACGCTCATCAGTTTACTGTCGTCCCACATATCGCCGGAAAAATTAATGGTTTCGCGGTTCGCTTTTATCTTCGCTTCGAAGGAAGTGATTTCATAGCAAATCGCACCGTCCCACCAAAAGTATCCGTGTGTGCCGGATATAACCTTACCGATTGCCGGTTTTGTTCTGTTCTTTGGCATTTATATAACCTCCTTTATTCCATGTTAATGACGAAGTGTAAATCCTCCAGCGCGTCGGAGAACTGCACATTTGCCTGAACAAATACATAACTGCCTGTTTTAGCGGTGCGTATCTGTTCGTCCGACATTTCCGAAACATCGACGCCGTGCTCGGTCAGCCATTTGCGCTGTGCGGCTATGTCTATATCCGCGGAATTGTCAAACTCGTCATAAAGCACACCATCGTCGCGCAAAATATCGAAATAATTATTAACCGCCGCGATAAACAGAATTTTATTATCGTAGCTGTTGTTGACGCCGACGTAATTTTCCTCAAAGGTCTTGCGGATATCGTCGCGCATCAGATCCATGCCCTCAATAATTTTGATTTTCTTCATATCCTCAGTTTTATCGCCAGAAATGATATGAAGTGAATTTATGCCGCGTCCGACCTTAATTTTTTCGCCGTCGTCTATAAGGATAAACTTGCCCGTGTCTATATCGTCGTCGGGTGTAATGCTTTCGGTGATACCGTCCACCTCAGCAAGCACCTGATACGTCGCGCTTTCCGTCATAGGCAGACCGGCAAGCAGTCCCGCGATTCTCGCGCAGTACTCTGCCGTTGTATACGATTTTGTTCCGACCTTGATACCGCCGGTCGCAAACTCTACAATGCCTTCGTCGTTAAAGTTGGACGCGGTTTCACTCGAAGGAAGAACCGCCTTAAACATTTTTTTCGCCGCTCTCTGCGCGATGATCCATGTTTTTATCGATTCTACCTTCTCGTCGGTAATTTCGGGAATTGTAAGCCAATTCCACTGCTTATTTTTCAGTCTCGCAAGAGCGTCATCGTATTCGTCCTCGGACTGTACGCGTTCAACAATAACGCGTCTGGGCGAACCCATAAAAATCTTGTTAAAATAATCAAGATTTTTTACAGACCAATCCTCTTTAGGTATGTCCGCCTCAAAGCTATACTTATAACTTAAGTTTCCGTCTCCGGATTTTGTTGTGTCAAGCAAAATCGCCGCCACAACGCCGTTACGGCTTCTTATAACAGCGGTTTCCGCTTTTTTTTTGAATTCAATTAAAATTTCGGGAAGTCCCATCTTATACATTACCTCCTAACTCCAGTGTCTCCATAGGCTCGTCATCTTCGTTCTGCGGTGTATTTTGATAATAATCAAGTTCAAATGAAACAGACAAAATATAATCTTCTATTTCGATGCTAAGCGCTTCTATCGTAAAATGACGGTCTGATATGTCAAACGTCTTATACATAAGCGCGTTTCTTATTCGCTGTGCCGCTTTAGCGCAATCCTCGGTCGTTTCGACCGCCGGGGTGTACTGTATCTCAACCGTATCTGTCACGTGCTCCAGCTGCCAGCCTTCAAGCGCAATCCCGCTCGGATAAACGTCGACAAAAACCGCGGGCTTCTTAAATCCCTTTTGAGATTCCGTCGGTACTACATTAAAGCCATGCTCCGATAAAATATCAGATATGCGCGTCTGGATATCGATTTCATTTATTCTCATATAAGCCTCACAGTTCCAAATCCTTACAGATTTTTTCAAGCAGCTTTTCCGCGTCATGCTCGAACCTGTCACGAGTTTCAAGTATCGCGTATTCCAAAGTATGAAAAGCGCGTGTGCGTCCGCCGCCTCGAGTGCCAAAAAGTTTCTTTTCGCTGCCGCTAAGCCGCGACGCCTTCCCCATTCTCAGTTTTTCCTTTGCAAATCTGCCGTTCGCGGAGCGGGTGCGGGTACGGGTTACAATCTCGTGACCATACTCTATCAGATGTGCGTGCGGCGCGTCCGATTTGACCCTGACCACGCGTATTGTCCCTCCCTTATATAGCTTCACGCGCTGTAATCGATAGCTTTTCTTTAATTGCCCCGGTTTTACTCTAGCTTTCTGCGGGCCACTATATACCGGAGCGTTTTGTTTCATTCTTTTCTGTGCAGCTTTGCCATATGTCATAAGAAGTCGGTCCGCCTCGTTCGGATACCGTTTCGCACAGTTTTTGAACGCCTTTTCCAACTCGTCAAATCCGAATACATCAATATTCCTTGCCATAACGGTCACGCTCCTTTGCCACAATCTGCAGTTCGCTGTTCATTTCGCCGATATTCAAAACAGATATGATATCCAGCAGCTGAACTCCGAATAATATTTTCATTTCGGACGTTATGCACGGGAAATATCTTGTGCTTATTTTGTATGTGGTTTCCGCGCGCAGCTTCTGCGCTTCCTCGTATTCGCGCCCAGAGGCGGGGGAGACGTTCGCCCATACGGCGTATTCGCTGACCGCAAGATTATATGAATAGAGCTGACCGCCGTCAGCCATAAGCGTACCGAATGCGCGGTCATCCTCTGTAACGTATATATCCTCCGCCAGCTTACCGTTGACAGGCTGGAACGGCGCCCAGACAGGAACGTTTTCGTTCATACCGTTTTTTACGCGGTCCTGCACCGGCTTTAAAAATATTATCCTGTGTCTGAGCTTTGAGAAATCCATTTAGAACGCCGCCTTTCTGTATGGCTGTAAAAGCTGATAAATTACATTCGGCAATCCTTCCTTGGTTCCGTCGCGATGCTCGAAGAAATATCCGACGCATATAAGCATAGCCTGTTTATAGCTTTCGGGCAATTCCTCCGGCAATGGCACACGTGTGAAATTTTCGCAAATTTCGCAAGCTAAAAGGATGAGTATGTTTAAATACTCATCCTCCGCGCCGGAATCCAAATGAAGATATTGCTTTGTTTCATCAATCGTCAGCATTGCCGGAACCCTTTTTCGCTGCACGCTTTGCCGGTTTCGTTTTCGCCTGCGGCTTGTCAGCGGGAGCGTCTGACTTTTCGTCAGCTACAGCCTCAGCAAATCCCGCGCCGATTAAATCATTGCCGATATAGTCGGTGACTTCGCGAACCTCGCCCTTCGTGAATGTGAATTTATGTCCGGTGCAGGACTGTAAAATCTTTATTTTCATACAGACCTCCGATTATTATTCTCCGCCGCCCATTTTAAGGCACTGAACCGCCTCGGGAAGAATAAGCCTGCCGTCAACACGCTGCGACGCGATAAAGCCTACCTGACCGTTTTTCGCGTAAAGCTCGTTCAAACGCTTGAACGTTCTGCCCTGGCGGTCAGCAATCCAGTAATAGCCGAAATCGCCGAATGCAATCGGGCATTTGCTGCTCTCAATCTTCGGAGCATACGCCGATGTATAAATCGGTCTGTTGACCAACGTGTCGGGTGTCCCCGCTCCCGTTGCGGGCTGCCATAAGTACTGACCGTTCTGGTCCTTCAGCTTGCGGATAGCCTTTACGGTTGCGTCGTTCATAACCCATACCGCGTTACGTCTGTACGGCTTTTTCAGGCTGTAGAACAAATCGTAAATTTCGTCAAACGAAATTGCCTCCGCGCTTGCGGCTGTTACACCGACAGTCGCGCCGCCGGTCGCGTTGAATATTCCGGTAGGCTTATTCTGTCCTTCGCCGTTAAGGAACGCTTCCTCCTCTTTTGCACCGATACGTCTCGCAAATTCGTTGGCAAGATAAGCCTCAAGGTCAAAAATACTGTCCGCGAGAAGCTCCTCGGATACCTTGATCGACGTAGCGAGCTTAAACGCACCGAGCGATACCTGACCGAACTCTTCATCGCTGTCATCGATAAGACCCTCCTCTTCGACCCAATTCGCCGTACCGTGGGTTGAAACAATAGGGATTTTCCTGTCGCCGGAAGATGTATGAATGCTGTGCGCTATCTTTCTGAATATATTTTCATCCTCAAGTGACTGAACGAGCGTCTGCTCAAACTCGTCCGGTACGAGGAATCCACCCTCGGTATCCGTACCGACCTGCAAATCGTTCATCATCTCATACGGCACCGACTTATGGCGCATGGCGTTCCAGAACGCGTTATGATACGCTGCCGACGCTCTGCCGGTTTTCTCCTCCGGTTCCTGATACGGGTTTTCCGTAATAGGCTTGGATGTGGGCGCGTTCAGACGCACCGCCATTTCCTGCTGACGGTTCAGCAGGTCAAGTTCCTTATCGAACGCCGCCATATTGCGTTCCATTTTTTCGTACTGCTCGACTGCCTCCGGCGTTAACGTATCATCGTCGCGCTTTGCCGAGTCGAGAAAAGACTTCATCTTCTCCCAAAGAGCGGTCCTTTTCTGCATTACTGCATTAATTCTTTCTTCCATCTCTTTTTTACCTCCTGAGATAATTTAATTTTGTTAATAAATCGTCTATACGTACTCCTGACGCAGGAGCTTTGTACCTTGCCTCGCTGTCGCTTGTTTTTGCGAGCTGACGGGCTTTAGCCAGAACGGTTTCCGGCAGCATAGCCGTAATGGAATTGGTAAATGCCGGAGCTGTCTCAACGCCGAGTATGCCGTCGATAAGCTTCATTTCCAACGCCGTTTTCGCGTCAAGCCATGTTTCCTTATCCATGAGCTTTAAAAGCTCGTCCTGACTTATTCCGGACTTTGCTTCGTAAACCGCCGCCACGCCCTTATCGCACACCGACAAATCCTTAGCCATTTTCGCCTTGCCGTTCTTGTTTGATGTCTCACAGCACGATACGTTATGTATCATCATCTGCGAACCCGGCGACATCAGACATTTGCCGGACATCGCGATAACGCTCGCGGCGGATGCCGCAAGACCTACGATATGTATTTCTACGTTACCGCTGTAGGATTTAAGCATATCATGCATATTTACACCGGAATATAAATCTCCGCCTCCGGAATTAATGTTTATGAGAACATCCTCGCCGGCGGCATCGTCAAGGAAATTCTTCAGCTTTTTGGGCGAAGTGTTTTCAAGCTCATACCAGTCGTAAATCCATGCGTCGTCGGTCGCTACAATAACGCCGTTTATATCAAATTCTTTCACTCACTATCACCACCCTTCGCGTTCCAGTTTCCGGCATCTTCCAGTCTGGTAAAGTTGCCGTTAGCAAAATAATTATCGCCGCCCTGCTCTGTGGGGATTTTATTCCATCCCTCCAGCTCCCTTACGTCGTTCGGCGACATAAAGCCGTTTTGAATACCTATCGCGTACCCGTTCATGCGGCTCCGATAATCGCCGCGCAAAAGTCCGTCGACGTTGAAGCTTACAAAGATTTTGCTTTTTTCTTCCGGCTTCAACAGCTTTTGCATGATACTCTGCTCGATCCGCACAAGCCACGGTCGGATTGTGTTTACAACGAAATCCAAGCTTTGCTGCTCAATGTTGTTAAAGCTTGATTTTTCCAAATCGGCTACCATATGCGGCGGTACGCGGAAAATACGGCATATTTCATTGACCTGAAACTTTCGCGTTTCAATAAACTGTGCGTCTTGCGGGTTCGTCGATATGGGATCATATTTCATTCCTTCTTCAAGGACTGCCGTTCTATAGGCATTCCCGCTCCCGCCGTAAACGCTATCCCATTCCTCGCGTACCTTTTTCGGGTCTTTCAGATGTCCCGGATGCGTGAGTATACCAGACGGTGTTCCTCCATTCGCAAAAAATTTACTGCCGTATTCCTCGCTTGCCAATCCAAGACCGAGCGCGTTTTTAGTCATCGCGATAGGGGAGTATCCTACCAAACCGTCAAAACCCAAGCCGGGAATGTGCAGAACTTCATCCGACGGCAAAACGACCTGCCCCTTTGTATCGGTTTGATAGATATAATATATCTTTTCGTCGGAAATACCGCGCTTCACGTCCATTTTATGAGGGAGTAACGGATACAGCCCTATCACTTCACCGAATCCGTTGCGTATAATCTGTGAATAGGAATTGCCCCACAGCAGTAAATGCGACATAAGCGTTTCCCGAAATGTAAACGACGTCATTTCCGGATTGGGCTCATCGTGCAGCAAATGGTACAGCGGATGAGTATACATCTTTTCCTTGCCGCTTTCCGTGTATTGGTAGGTGTGCAGTGGCAAGGACGCTATTGTCTCCGATATGATACGCACACACGCATAAACCGCTGTCATCTGCATGGCGTTCCGCGGCGTTATGTGTTTGCCGGACGATGTATTGCCGTAATAATACTGATACGCGCCTACGTAGCTGTCCAGTGCGTTCTGCGGCTTATCCCTCGACCTGAATAGACTTCTGAAAAATCCCATTGTAATAATCCTCCGTTCTTGTATTAATCGATACAGTCAACATTTATCGGTATCCACATCTTAGGATTGAAATTAAGCGTATATTTGTATTTATTCACGCCTTTGCCGGTAACATCTTCAACGACATATGTTACATTATCGCTCAGACCGATAAAATGCTTTTTATATTCGCCCTCTTCATCTTCAACGATGACCTCCAGCTGGTTATCTGACGCGTCAGCATTTATAGACATTTTCCCAGTCATCTGAAACAGCGTATCGCCGGTAATGCAGTTAATTACCGTCAGCTGGCGAATATCGTTGAAATTGTCCGCTTGCTGAGATAGGTTATGTGAAACCTTCGACGCTTCGGTTCCGCAGCCGCTCATTGCCGCCAAAGCAAATATGCAGATTAATTTAATTACTTTTTTCACTATTCTTTACATCCAATCAATATATCCTTATCACTGCGGGTATACCGCGAAAACCAATCATCGATTACGCCGACAATATAATCAAAATTATACTCCCTCGACGTATCCTCGCGTATGCGCCGGCAGCATATTTCTTTGTCCGGCATTATCAAATAAGTTTCAGCATTATTAAGCCTCCGTGCGAACATTTCACGGCGACGCCCTTCCGGCACACACGCGATAACCCATGCGATCCCGTCTATTTTTGACCGCCGCAATCCCGAGAGGAGCTCATCACGCAGAAATAAAGTTATGTTAAGCAAATCGGGGTCTTTTACCACGTGAGATCCCGACTGCGTTATCGCACTGTATAAGCAGTCAACATCTACAAGGATATCGCCGGTTTTGAATTGAGTATTGACAAATGTGTTCTTTCCCGCGCCCGGTGGACCGCATATAAGCTTGAACCTCATGATTTATCCTCCACACGCCATGCTTTATCGTCAAGATAAATGTCGGCATATATTTTTTTGCCGTCCTCAAAATCCGTAAACGGATTTTCATTTACCGCGTCGAAGTCAAGCCCGTTATCGCGGCAAAAATCAATAGCCTCATTCAGGCTAGCTCCCGCACGGCACGTCCACAATATAATCTTACTTCCAAGCACGCGCTGACTAAGCAGCCAATCAAAGACATCTGTATATGCCTCGCCTATATCCGGCCAGCGGTTCTCGCACAGCGTTCCGTCAAAATCCACCGCGATATGTTTATACCGCGTACTCGGATATGGTAAATTTATCATCGACTCCTCACCTCATCATAAAAAAACAAGTCCGCGTTTATCATACACGCTCGCATGATTCCCCTCGCGCCTGCTTGCACGGTCGAATGCCATAATAGCGGCGACCGCTCCGTCTATTTTTTCTATTGACTTCATCTTGTCCGGCTTTATATTTCCTGCCGTGTCGGTTTTTATAATCACGTTCGCAAAATTCCAGCGTAGCACAGGATTGTTGTTGTGTATAATCCGGCGCGCAATAATTTTTGTCTCAATATCCTTCGTAGGCGGCGACATGCTTATAAATCCCTGCCCGAACGGCACCATTATCATGCCCTCGTCCATCAGCTCCAATATCGTTTCGGTAGCATTGTACCTGTCGTATGCGATTTCCTTGATATTGTAATACGCTGCAATCTCCTGAATATCAGCGCGTATTTTGCGGTAATCAACAATGTTACCGGGCGTTGTCGTGATATATCCTTCGTGCCGCCAGCGGTCATACGGGACTTTATCGCGGTTAACCCGCTCATGCATACAATCCTCGGGGATCCAGCACCAATATAAAAATATATACTTTTCCGCGTCATTGCGCGGCGGGAAGCATAAAACAAATGCCGTAAGGTCTTGTGTACTTGATAAATCCAGTCCGCCATAACATTCACGACCGCGCAAATCCTCAGGATCAACCGTTTCAGTACAAGCATCCCAATTTTCCATTCTCAGCCAATGCGTTGAAGCGTCAACCCACATATTCAACCGAAGCCATTTAAAATTGTTTTCGTCGGTAATGCTGCCCTTACACGACCGATACCACTCGCGGACGGTTTCTATGTCTATCGTTCGCCCAAGCGATGGGTTCGCGCGGTACCAATTTTCTTCATTTTCCCAGTCGTCATCATCCTCCAGTCCATATATGACCGGATAAAATGTCGGGTCAATTCGCGTACCGTCCAGAATCCCGCGCGCTATTTTGTGCTGTTCGTAGCATATACTGTTTTTCGACTGCCCCGCCGTTGTAAGCGTCAAAAATAACGGCTGCCGTCTCGCGTCTCCGGAACCGGACATCATTACGTCCCACAGATCGCGGTTGGGCTGCGCGTGTAACTCGTCAAAAATACAACAGGAAACATTTAACCCGTGTTTTGTTTTCGCTTCCGAGGACAACACCTGATAAAATGAGCGTGTCGGCTTGTAAACCAAACGCTTCTGCGATAATACCGGTTTTATACGCTTTTTCAACGCGGGGGACTGGTCTACCATATCCACAGCGACGTCAAAAACAATAGACGCTTGCCGTCTGTCCGCCGCGCACGAATACACCTGTGCGCTCTGCTCACCGTCAGCGCATAGCATTTTCAGCGCAATTGCTGCGCCGAACTCGCTTTTGCCGTTTTTCTTCGGTATCTCGATATACGCTCTCTTATATTGCCGATACCCGTTAGGCTTGACTGTGCCGAATATATCCCGCACTATTTTTTCCTGCCATGGCAGCAGTTCGAAATTCTGACCGTGAAAATCACCGATTCCATGCTTTAGGCTGTTTATAAATCTGATTGCCTGTGTTGCCTTTTTCTCGTCATACATTGTCCGCACCTCAGCTCGAAAGCAGCCCGTCTAAATCATCTGCGCAGTCTAAGTCAATCTTTTCGGTACAATTGTCATTAACTATCTCAAAAATTTCACCCCATGTTTTGCGCATTTGATTCTGATATAATTCTGATATTTTTGGAATATCCGTGTCCAACTCCCATTTATCCATCAAAGTCTCTACTTCAAGCCATCGCTGTCTGTTTAACGCAAACTGTTCAATCAACATGGGATTTACTATATTCTCACACTTCACACGCCGCAAATATGCAACTGTACGCACATATATATCTGCGCCCTGAAGGCTCAGCGTTTTGGGAATTATATCAATATCATCACAAATATTTATATCTGTATTATTAATTACCCGGATTGCCCGCTTGCCGGGATTACCTTCCAGCAGTTTATTACTGACTGATTTACGTGGTCTTCCACCATGACCCTTAGCAGGTCCTCTTTTTCCCATCATAAACCTCCATACCTATTTTTCTTCAAAAATCTCATGTAAATAAAAATCATATAGCTCAGAGTCTTTCTCCAAACTATATTGCTCTGTTTTGGGATTTTCATTTAAATTTGAGCTTGTTTCTAATACATATTTTCCAATGTTTGTATCAAAAAGAAACACCTTGGAGTGGTTTCTCTTTTGTATAATCTCCCAACCATACTTTGAGGCTATATTTAATATAGGGTCAAATGTATTTTTGTCACTTAGCCGTTTTGTACTCAATGTAACAATTTTTACATGCTCTAATCTGCCTTTTTCGTGTAATCCAGCAAGCAACCTAAATTCCTTCTCTCCAACGTGAAAGGTTGAGCAGTGCAAGCAACGTATAATGGCATGAGATGCAATTAAAGCCACAAAACTCACGCTTGCAAAATTCCCATGCGAGACAAATTTAAAACATTCTGTTTCATTTGGGAGTTCCGGGCATACGCCGTCAAGCACTCTAACACTTCTTATTAACAAAAACTTTTTGTTCTTGGCTTTTTTTCTTAAAATTTCCATATCTAATCTCCGTGCAAATATAAAAAAGTTTTCAAAAGTTTTCATACTGTAAGTAGAAACTTAAAACTTATTACAAAAAAACTTTTGCGAAAATTTGCGTTTGATTGGGGCGACGGTCTTGGTATATAGCCATTTAGAGATTTATACAGCCCCTCCCACCAAAAACTTTTTCAAAAATTTTCAGCAAAATTTTGTTTCACGCCCGAACCCTCCGTCTTCTGTCGCAGTCTTTCTGTCATGGCACTGCTTGCATAGCGACTGCCAGTTATTTCTATCCCAAAATAAATTCCTATCTCCTTTATGCGGTACGATATGATCAACCACTGTCGCCGGTGTATATGCGCCGCGCCGCTTACATTCTTCGCATAGTGGGTGCGCTTTGAGAAAATACAATCTTGCTGTCTGCCACTTGCTGTTATATCCCCGTCGGCTTGCCGATGGTCTGTTGTCAGTCGTATGCAAGGACTTATGTTTATCGCAGTATTTATTTTCAGTTAATGCCGCGCAGCCGGGATGCTTGCACGGCGTCAGCGGTTTATACGGCATAATTCATCACACCTCGAAATCTCCGTATATAAAAAGCGCACCATCGCCGATACTCCTTGTTTGAATATTTCCCCGCCTCTGACCCGCTGCATTTTTCCTCAATTTCTGCAACTCACCATTAATTTTAAACTGGTCGATTTCGACCATGTTAACCGCCTCGAATCCGACACGGTTAGAATCTTCGGCCCCGACATGGTACGCATTGTAAAGAGGCGCGTCGGGACCTATCTCATAATTTCAAAGCTTTGGCGCGGGCAAAACCCTCCCGGGAAAACTCCCGCGCCATATGAAAGGAATAGCGCCGATTGCGCCCTTCAGTATTGCCGCAAATACCTATACCTCTCTCAGTATAAATTTTAACACAGTATTTTCGGCAAATTCGGCAAACTTTAAATTTTTTTCGAATTTTTTAAATATTTCTTATGGATTCGCCTCGGGTAACTCTCATCATGATGTCCAATCTTAAACGCGATCCATTGCCACGACGGGCGCACCTCGCCGTCTATGTACCTCATACGAAATATCCGCCGCGTAAGGCTATCGTCTATACCGTCAACAAATTCTTCGACCCGCCTTTGCTGTCGCCGCAGCTTACGCCGCCGCGCTAACAGGCGGCTGTTGTAATCACTGCGCTCCAATCCTGATATGCTCATTTTTCGTTTTGTGTACGGGTATTCCGAGTCTGAACCGCTTACCGCATCCGTAACCGTGTTTTCTTTTATCTTTTCCTCTGTTTCCCGTATTTCCGCACAAACAGAGCGATATTGTTCCAATTCTTTCTTTGTCATTCCCGCAAACTCCTTTTATAACATCAAAATGTAACGGCAATATTAAGCACCGCCGCCGCAAGCCAATAAATCATTTTCCGCCAATCATGCGCCGCCGCACACGGGATCGCCGCCACCGCCTGTAAAATTATCAGTATCAGCGGAAATATTTTCGTTCTGTCAATCATTCACGTATCGCCACCCTTCTAAGCTCATACTCCTGATATGTAAACCCGTCCAAATCGGGAAAACCATTATATAGTGACCCCGGCACTATCTCGTAACGGTATCCGTCCCTGGGTTTGGGGACCCTCGGATTTTCCCTGAAGCTGTCGTGCGGATAAATCCGCTTTTTTATTTTCGGCTGCCGTAAATTCCGCGAATGTCCGAACGTTTTATAATTCAAATTCTTGTGGTTCCCGCCGTCAAGGAAATACTGTACCAGCTTTCCGTTCTCCATGTTGTTGATTTCCGTGATGTCCTTTATCTTCCCGTACTCCTGCCAGTACGCGACTATCATACTTACTATCTCCGGACTTGTATTTCGGATCAGTAAATGATGATGCGCTCTCATCGTATCGCCCGCCTCCGTCGTCTTGTACCACACAAACGGTATATTTTTTCTTTTCAACCGCTTTTGCATTTTCGATAACACACCGCTAAGTATTTTATCCGCCTCTTTCGGCTCGACCCAATTCTTATATGTCAGAGTTATCCAATAATCGCCCATATTAAAATTTTCGTAAAACTCATGCTTACGCTTTAAATATGCGGCGCGCCTGTTCCGCTCCCGCTTTCCTTCGCCCGTTCCTTTTATCCTGATACCCCGGCTCCGTTTTGACAGCGCCGGATTATAATAAAAGCATTTCGTCCTGTACACAAATATTCTGTTTTTTGTTTCAACCGTTGTTTTCAGTACCGGCACCGTCCGCACCCTCTTTCCATTTTTTGTAAACGTCCACAAATTTAGCCTTCAAAACAAGGTTTAAAGCGGAGGTATTTCCCCGCCTTAAAACTTGTCCTATTATATATAGTAGAAACCCATTCACGCGTATTTCTTTACCGCCGCCTTTAGCCTTTCGAGCGTTTCCGCTTGGATCCGCCGTATCCGGTCCTCCGCCGCACCGCGCTCCGCATCCGTGCCGAACATTCTCGCCTTGTAGATATCGTTGTGCATACGCGCCGGTCGGCGTCCATACGCCAATTCTGCTGTATTTCCGTCAGTATGTAAACGCCGCCCGATATTTTTAACCGCGTCTGCGGATTGTTCTTAAATGTCACCGGCTTGTTGAGATACGCTATCGCTTCCTTCGCCTTCATTGTAAATCAACTCCCGAAAATCTTTACCATACCGGCTTTTCTTTTTTCGCGTTGACCGGCACGACCTTGCAATACTCCGGCTTAAAATCGCCGCTTATGCTCATTCTGCCGATTATCTCATATCCGACCGCCTGCTTTTTCTTTATCTGCCTGTTGTCCTCAGCATCCACAACCGGCATGAAATTCTTCGCGCTCCGCGCCGACATGATCACATATTTTTTATTTGCCATTCTTCCGCCTCCGTTCCGTATATCCGCAGCGCATACACCACCAATGATCGCCGTCGGCATTGCTGACCTTCTTCATAAGCGCCTTATGACACTTCGGACAAATCTTCTTTTCCGACTGCTCGCTCCGTATTTTTCCGTACATCGTTCCCATTACTTCGCCGCCTCCGTTCATTATGTCGCGCTTGCAAGCCCTTGTTTCAATATCTCGCATATATCCGGCTTGTCCGGGTTTGTGTATTCGGGATAGCGTACTTTGATAGCTTCGAGCATATAAAACGCGTCCGGATCTGCAAACAATTCATATGGCGTGAAATTGCCGTTTGTATCAATCTGCAGCGTGTCCCACGTATCGCCGATATAGCGGAATCCGTTGTAAAGATTAAACGCCAGTCGGCTGATATTTAAGCTGCCGGAGGTTTGCCACGCGTCGTTTATTCCTTCAAGCTTGATACCGTCAGCGTTAAAATCCCAAAGTCTGTGAATATGCGTCCGCGTTTCGGGTAAGATCCCCATTGTATAGAAAAATGCCCGTCTGTATGTATCGCTCGCGCTGACCGCAGCCTGCTTCAAGCATTTTTCAAAAAACGCCTCGTGCGCCTCGTCTTTAAATTTAATCTCCATCATTCCGCCGCCTCCGTTTCCGCCTTCGGCTTCATCCTATCCACCAGCTCCGCAAGTGTCACATAAATCGCCTCGCGAAGCTTCGCGTACATCTCCTGACCCTTTATCCCGTCAAGCGCCGCCGCCACGCGCGATATATCCGACTGTGCCGTCTCAAAGAACATATCCAGCCGTACAAGGCTCTCGTTCGCGCCGAGCATGGACTCTTTTTTGAGCCGCGCTATCTCCGCCGCGAGGTCTTTATTTTTGTTCTCCGCCTCCGCAAGGCTGTCCTTCAATCCCCGGATATCCTTGCCCGACTTCTCACTCTCGCCCTTTAACTCGTCATATTTTTTCTGTATTTCGTCCGTTTCCTTCTGCTGTTTCCTGACCTCACGCTCGAGCTTGGATATCTGCTTTTTTGTTTCCTCGCGCACCTTTTCCTCGGCATCCGCGATCATAGCCGCCATTTCGTCACCATCGGGCGCCGTTTCTGTCGGCGCGCTCATGCTCTCCAGCTCGTACTTCAGATGATCGATTTCCGCCCGCTTTTCCGCAATCATTTTATTGCTGCTGTCGATCTGCTCCATGAGCCTGATTTCCTTATCCGCCGCCTCTGATAAATCGTCCTTCTGCTTTCGGATCAGCTCCCGAAGCTCCTTTACCGTCGTGCTTTCGGTAACGTTATTTTCCTCAACGAACGCCTCCCGCGCCTCCGCCGGCAGAGCCGTAAGCTCGATCAGTTTCGTTATTCCCAGATTCCCAATCGATTGGGATTTTGTCAGATCCCCGAAAATCGAAAACTGCTCCGCGCCGTATTCCTTGTACGCCTTTATGTAATTCTCCGCCATGCTCTGCTTATAGCCGGTCGCCGTTTCGCACCACTCGCCCCACTGACCGTAGGGAACAAGCGTTTTCGCGCGGTCGAACCGCCGCCCGATTTCAATGATACCGGTTAAAAGCGTTCTGTTCATCTGTTCGGAAATAACGCGTATCTCCGCCGTAATGTTGTTTAACTCCGTTTCGGCGGTTATGTCTCTGCACTCCGCCTCGATTATCTGATTTTTATTTTCCATTTATGCCGCCTTCCTTTCGTTTTGCCTTCTCGGCTTTTTCGCACTGATCTTTTTAACAAACCTGACCCATTCATCTTCAAATGCCTGTACCTCGCCAGTCCTCGCGCAGTTTTTATATCCGCGATTTTGCCGTACTTTTAATGCTTTAACATCAAATTCCAGCGTATAAAACGGCGTTTCCGGCTCGCTCTCTCGGCGAATGAAAAATATTGACGTATCGCCGGAGGCGTGTCGGTTCGCGTATCTGCCGATGCAGTGGTCGAGCAGCTTGCCCTCCATGATCATTTCCTTTTGACTCCGCGCCGGATGAATGGACAAGCCGCCGCTCGAATAGCAGAATTTTTCAAGCTCCGCATATCTCTTGTCGAATTTCTCCTGCATCGCCGCCGACTCTTTTTCTTCCTTTAGCGCCATAGCATTATCATGCGCCGATGTCAGCTTGTGCGGATAACGAACCTTGTCGTCCGTCAGATCGTCGCCGTTCGCCGCCGCCATGTCCCAATAATCCGCAAGATAACGAAAATCCAAAAGCTTTTGCGGATCGCCGAATTTACGTTTTTGTTTATCAATATACTGCGCCGCCCTCATAATATTAACCCCGCGCTCCAGTACCGGTCTTACCTTGTACCAGTCGCCTCCGCAGACTTTTCGCAGAACCGCAATATCCCCGGGCTTTAAACCGTCGTTTTTCGCATCATTGTAAAACCGCAAATCGTTGTTACTCCAGCGATCTTTTACCAGCACACGGAACTCGTCTTTTAAAATTCCGAGCATCTTATGTGGCTTTACCTCTTTGAAATTAATCCCTTCAATGCGCGCTATCTGAGGCGTTCTAACTAAATCGTAATGGCTACTGTAATAGCCTTTAACACTTTTGATTTTATCGTTTACGATTTTACCCGCGCCCTGCATAATAAGATTTTCCACGTTTTTATGCCGCTGCCACAGCCGCATATAGCTTACCGGATACGCCTCCTTCGGATTCGTCTTCAAATATAGATCCAGTTTGCAGTTTTCAACCTCCGTACCCGTAAGCAGTGACTTTTTCCAGGGATATATAAATTCACGGCTGTATGCGCCTATTTTATCGTAACAGCGTTTTAATTGCTCCCAGTCCTTAAGCCAGCTGATACTTGATAAAAACCTCTTATATCCGACCAGACGTATAGCCTTGCGCTTTTCAAACACATACGCCTCGTAAAATCGGTCCCATATATGCGAATTACCGTCCTTGTCGATATGCTTTGAAATTTCCCAGCATATCATCGCGAGCTGACCGCATATTTTATGTACCGTCAGCGGATATACCCGGTCTACCATGTTCCCGCATCCGCGTGAATCGATTTTTCCTATATGCCTTACCGTTGCCTTTGCGCCGCAGATCGGGCAATCCATTTTTTCACCGTCTATGACATATTTTTTATTATTGTAAAATCCGAACGGCGCCGGCGCGTATGAATACCGGCAGCCCTGCTCTACGTCCGCCCTCGGCGTAATCCAGTCGCCACCGCAGGCGCTGCATTTGCATTTTACCGCTTTTTCCTTTTTGCCGTCCTCGCCGTCAACCCAAACGGCACGGTATATGATATATTCGTCGTTTAATTTGCCGTATTTCATCAGCCACGGCACAAGTCCCTCCGGCGGCGTCTTCGGCAGGAACGGCGCGTAATTTGTATCAGACATATTACCGCCGCCTCCTACATCAGATCCATTAAGCTTACCGTGCCGCTCGTCTCCGCCGCCTGTTCGGGTATGCCGTAAAATTTGCGGATAATACCTTCGGCGACATTCGGCGGGACGCACACGCAATTATTTTTTCTTTCCTGCTTGTCTGCATATTCCTTGAGTTTACGCTCGCATTTTTCAAGCGACATGTCGGGATTTTCTAAATCCTGAATAACCAGCTCCGCCGCCTGTTCGTTTTCGCGGATTATATCCTTCAACTGCTCGCCGACCATATATGCCGCCGTATTTTCCTTGCCCTTCTGCTGATCCTCTATCAGGCTTACCGCCCGATTGACATTCACATTAATCATAATTTCCTCGCTTTCTCAATCAATTGGGATTTTACAGTTTTCCGACCGTCATATTACCAACACCACCCTTTCATCATATTCCGCCCGAACTTCTTCGTTCTCGTCCTTCACAAACTGCTTGAATGCTTTCTCGTACCGCGCGGCTAAAATATTTGACGAACAATTTTCTGCAACGGTGTTGTCTTTTACATGTACGGGCGCGTTGACATCGTGCACTTCATTTAATAACGCGCTCAACTCTCTGACTGTTATCATGATAACCTCCTATTTGACAAATTTGATTTTTTGTGCTACAATAGCCATAGATAATTGTTTTTGCCGCTTTGACCTACTTCCGGTCGGCGGCAATTTCCTTTTTCAGATTGCCGATCAGCTCATCGCGTTCAGCCATAAGCTTTTTGTAGTTGTCAATCT
>CANQQZ010000014.1 GCA_947626135.1 uncultured Clostridia bacterium | reverse complement strand
TATGATAAAATGTTCTCCGAAACACAGAAATCTTCGATTTCGTATTGTTTCGTGAGGTTATTATACCATAGCTGCAAGGCGGCATCATCGCCGCAGCGCTATGATAAAATGTTCTCCGAAACACAGAAATCTTCGATTTCGTATTGTTTCGTGAGGTTATTATACCCTAAAAATATACGTTAATCAAGTGGATTTTGGCAAATTTGCGCTTTACAAATTTCGCGGATTATAATATAATAATGAAGTATTTGATTTTACGTAAAAAGGGAAGGTAAAAATGACTGAAAAAAATCAAGCCGCGGCGTCCGCGCGCAGGATAGTTATAAAGGTAGGCACCTCCACGCTCACCTATGCAAACGGCAGAACGAATCTTGGACGGATAGATAAGCTCGCAAGAACTCTGTGCGATTTGTCAAATCAGGGACGAGAAATTATTTTGGTATCCTCCGGCGCAATCGGCGTGGCGGCGGGCAAGCTCAACGTTGGCGAGAAGCCGTCGGATATGGTAACAAAGCAGGCTATGGCAGCGGTCGGGCAATGCGAGCTGATGATGCTTTACGATAAGTTTTTCGGCGAATACAGCCGTACCGTTGCGCAGATACTTCTGACAAGAGGCGATGTTGACGTGCCTCACCGTGCGGAAAACACAAAAAATACAATGAACAGACTGCTTGAAATGGGAATCATTCCCATAGTAAACGAAAACGACACCGTTTCGGTAGAGGAAATAGAGATAGGCGATAACGATACTCTTTCCGCGGTCGTTGCAATGCTGGTCGATGCGGATTTGCTCGTGCTGCTTTCGGATATAGACGGGCTCTACAGCGACGATCCGCATAAAAATCCCGACGCCCGTCTGCTCGATGTGGTGGACAACATCGACAGTGTGCGGAACATGGCGTCCGGGTCGGCTACCTCGCGCGGCACGGGCGGAATGATTACCAAGCTCGAAGCGGCGACAATAGCGACCGAGGCGGGAATTGATATGGTCATCGCGAACGGAGCTCATATAGAGAGCTTATATGATATACTGAGCGGCAGCATTCGCGGAACGCTGTTCACAGCCAAAAAATAGGGCTTATTCCGCCGCGCCTCCCGCGTCATAGGTAAAAAAACGCGGCAGCGCCGGCGTAACTTTGATTTTCGTCGGGAAACAGACCGATTTGAAATTAAATATCATTTCCGGAAAGGAGAATTATAAATGACTGATGAGCTTATACAAAAGGGAATGCTCGCGAAAAACGCGGCATTCGCTCTCGCTTCGGTTACGGCATCGGTAAAGGACGCCGCTCTGTCGGCAATTGCCGACGCGCTGGAGGAGCGCGCGGAGGAAATAATTGCCGCAAACGCAGCCGATATAGAAGCGGCGGAGAGAAACGGCACGCGCAAAGCAATGATCGACCGCCTGTCGCTTTCAAAGGAGCGTATAAGGGATATCGCGGACGGAGTACGCCAGGTCAGGGCTCTCGCCGACCCGATAGGAGCCGTTGAAAAAATGTGGACGCGCCCGAACGGGCTTCTGATAGGCAAAAAGGTCGTGCCTATGGGCGTTATCGCGATAATCTACGAGGCTCGTCCGAACGTTACCGTCGACGCGGCGGCATTGTGTCTTAAGACGTCAAACGCATGTATTTTGCGCGGCGGATCCGACGCGATCAATTCCAATAAGGCAATAATGCGCGTAATGCAGGATGCGGCATACGCGGCCGGGATCCCCGAGGGAGCGATGTGCATTATCGAGGACACGTCCCGCGAAACCTCAATTGAGCTTATGAAAATGAACGGCTGCGTAGATATGCTGATTCCGCGCGGCGGCAAGGGCTTGATCAAAAGCGTTGTGGATAACGCCACCGTGCCGGTTGTGGAAACGGCGGCGGGGAACTGCCACGTTTACGTGGACGGCGAATGCGATTTGGATATGGCTGAAAAAATTGTTATAAACGCGAAAACGCAGCGTCCGTCGGTATGCAACGCGGCGGAAACGCTGCTGATAGACGAAGCGGCGGCGCCGGAATTTATCCCTCGCATATTTGACGCGCTGAAGGAGCGCGGCGTGGAGATACGCGCGGACGACAAATCGAAGAAATATTATTCCGGCGATACCGCGGACGCGAACGAAGAGGATTATTATACCGAGTACAACGATTATATTATCGCCGTCAAGGTCGTTTCCGGCGTGGACGAGGCGATTGCTCACATCAACAAATACAACACCAAGCATTCCGAGGCGATCGTGACGACGAACTATAATAAGGCGCGCAGGTTCCTTAATGAGGTTGACGCCGCGGCTGTCTATGTTAACGCGTCCACGCGTTTTACCGACGGCTTCGAGTTCGGCTTTGGAGCGGAAATAGGCATATCGACGCAAAAAATGCACGCGCGCGGTCCTATGGGACTTGAGGCGCTCACCTCTGTAAAATATATAATTTTCGGCGACGGACAGATAAGGGAATAAATCGCAGACGCTTTACCGATAATATCAACGCGCGCTCCGGCGAACATGAAAATTTTTCGCGCGGACGCGTCAGAAAATAACAAAGGAAGGTATGGGGGAAATGGAAATACTTTTAAATATTTTATTTCTGATAATCGGATTCGTGCTTCTTATAAAGGGTGCGGATTGTTTCGTGGACGGCGCGGCGGCGGCGGCGAAGCTGATGAAAATTTCAACGCTTGTCATCGGTCTGACGGTGGTAGCGTTCGGCACGAGCGCTCCGGAGCTGGCTGTCAGCCTTGCCGCGGCGATAAAGGGCTCGAACAGCATCGCTTTGGGCAACGTTGTGGGCTCAAATATGCTGAACTTTTTTCTGATTTTGGGAATAAGCGCCATAATCATGCCGATTGCGGCGAAAAAAGAAGTGCTTTCCCGCGATTATGCCATTTCGCTTATCGCGGCGGCTCTGGTGCTGGTTCTGGGATTTATCGGAACGGGGCTCGGACGCGTTGACGGAATAATCCTCACCGCATGTATAATCGCGTATGTTGTATTTCTGATAATATCATCGAAAAAAACAGCGGACAAAGGCGGTGATGATTTCAAAGCAATGTCCCCGTTAAAATGCACACTGTTCATTCTGATCGGGCTCGCGGGAGTCGTCGCCGGCGGACAGCTTGTAGTAACCGGCGCGCAGACCATAGCGAAATTTCTCGGCATGAGCGAAGCCTTGATAGCCCTCACCGTCGTAGCTCTGGGAACATCGCTTCCGGAGCTTGTAACATCGGTTATGGCTGCCAAAAAGGGGGAAACCGATTTGGCGCTCGGAAACGTGCTCGGCTCAAATATATTTAATTTGCTCTTTATTTTGGGCGCATCGTCGGCAATCCGTCCGATGGTGCCGAACACAGCGGCTGAAATTATCGAATACAGACAAACTCTGCTCGATTTGGGAATCTTTATTGTTGCGAGCGTAATATTCTTTTTCCCGATATGGGAAAGGAAACGCTTCACGCGCGGTATAGGAATTGCTCTTTTAATATTCTACGCATTGTATTTCGCATTTATAATGATGCGTAATTACGGCGTGATAACGATGCCGTTATGACGCTTGAGGAAGCGATAGAGTATATTCACTCAATTCCCAGATTCGTGCGCCCGCTGGGGAACGCCGATCTTGAAAGGCTGATGAAAGCGCTGGGGAATCCGCATAAAAAAGGGAAATTTATCCATATAGCAGGCACAAACGGCAAGGGCTCGACAGCCGCCATTATCGCGCGGATACTTACCGAGCACGGATATAAAACCGGTCTTTACACCTCGCCGTTTATCGAGGTTTTCAACGAGCGTATACGAATCGACGGGAAGAATATACCGGACGCGGATTTATGCGCCGTTACCGAACGCGTAAAGCGCGCCGCGGACGACAACGGCTTATCCGTATCGGAGTTTGCTTTTATTACGGCGGCGGCGTTTTTATATTTTGCGCAAAAGCGCTGCGATCTTGCCGTAATCGAGGTCGGCATGGGCGGACGGCTCGACGCGACCAATATAATCGAAAGGTCTCTCGTAAGCGTGATAACCTCTATAGGTCTTGATCACACGCAATATCTGGGTGAAACCATAGAGGAAATTGCCGCCGAAAAATGCGGCATTATAAAGTATGGCTGTCCGACGGTATCGGAGAGCAACTTAGCGGTGCGCGGCGTAATTGAAGCCGCGGCTCAAAGGATGCATTCGGAGCTGATTTTCGCGGACAATCCCGTTGATGCCGACGGCGGATTTCAATATAAGGGGAATTTTTACCCGCTGGCTCTTCGCGGCGAATATCAAAAATATAACGCCGCCGCCGCATTAGAAACGATAAACGCTATAAGGAAGCAGGGGATTGAGATATCGGACGCGGCTGTTAAGACAGGCATGAAAAACGCGGAATGGGCGGCGCGGTTTGAGTTTGTACGCGATAACGTAATAATCGACGGCGCGCATAATATAGACGGGATACGCGCTTTAAAACGCTCGCTCGCCGCGCTCGGAAAGCCATACGGCATCGCGGCTGCGATGATGAGCGATAAAGCCGTTGGAGAATGCGTTAAGGAAATAGCGGACGGAGCGGAATTTTTGATTGCATCGGAGATTAATATGCAGCGCTGCGAAAAGGCTGAAAGCGTCGCAAAATATGCTGAGGGGCTGACACGCGCGTATGCGGAGCCGGATTTTAAAAGAGCTGTCCGACAGGGCATTAAAAAAACGCCTCCAAACGGGATTTTATGCATTTGCGGCTCGCTGTATCTGGCGGGCGCGGCGAGAAAATATCTGAGGGAAACAGAATGAATTACAGCGAAGCTATGGAATATATGCGCGCCGTTTCAAAGCGCGGCGTCGTACCGGGTCTTGAAAATATGCGCGCGCTGTGCCGCGCCGTCGGCAATCCCGAACGCGGGCTTAATGCGGTGCATATAGCCGGTACTAACGGAAAGGGCTCTGTCGGCGCGTTTGTAGGCTCTGTTCTCCAAACCGCCGGATATGACGTATGCCGGTATTCGTCGCCTGCCGTATTTGAATACGAGGATATTTTACAGCATAACGGTTCAAACATGACACGCCGGGATGCGGTCCGCTTCATAGAAATTGTAAAAGCCGCCGCCGACAAGCTCGAAAATACGGGCGAAGCGGCGCCCACGGCGTTTGAACTGGAAACAGCCGCGGCGTTTTTATACTGCCGCGAAAAAAAATGCGATTACGCTTTAATCGAAGTGGGAATGGGCGGCAGGCTTGACGCGACAAACGTTATCGAAAAACCGGTAATATGCGCTGTCACGCCGATCAGCCTTGATCATACGGCTTTTCTGGGCGATACGACAGAAAAAATAGCGTATGAAAAATGCGGCATCATAAAATACGGCTGCACGGTCGTGTCGGCGCCGCAAAGCGGCGAAGCGGCGGCTGTTATTAAACGGGTGTGCCGCGAAAGAAACGCGCGGCTTATAAAGGCGAAAAATCCTGAAAACATTCGCGGACGCGTCTTTGACTACGACGGCATGAGGGACGTGGAAATATCTCTTGCGGGCGCGTTTCAGCCTGTCAATGCGGCGGCGGCAATCGAAATATGCCGCGCGCTGAACGTCAGTGAGGACGAGATCAGACGCGGCTTAAGAACGGCTGTATGGCACGGAAGATTTGAAACGATAAGCGAAGATCCTCTCGTTATAATCGACGGCGCGCATAACAAAGCGGCGGCAAAAATGCTTGAGGAAACAATCAAACGCGACTTGAGCGAACGGCGGCTGAATTTTATAATCGGGGTTTTATCCGATAAGGAGGTCGAGGAAATCGCCGCCCGAACAGCATATTTGGCGGATAAAATATACGCTGTGGAACCGAATAATCCGCGCGCGCTCAAAAAAGAGCTTCTCGCGGAAATTTTACGCCGGTACAATCCGGCTTCCGAAGCGATACGGCTGGACGAAGCCGTAAAAAAATGCATGTCAGACAGCGGCGCGGCTACAATCGTGTTCGGGTCCCTGTCATATTTAAAGGACGCGGCAAAGGCGGTGCGAAATGAACAGAGCAGACAAAATCTTAAAAAATAAAAAGTTCCGCGCTTATCTTAACAGAACCGCGGAGCATGAAAAAAACAGAATATATTGTTTGCATGATATCCGCCACGCTATGGATACGGCGCGCATAGCCTACATAAAATCACTTGAGGAGCGGTCAGATCTCAGCAAGGAAATAATTTACGCCGCCGCGCTGATACACGATATAGGCAGATGTATGCAGTATGAGGACAGGACGCCGCACGAGAAGGCGTCAGCCATACTCGGGCGCGGTATACTCGAGGAATGCGGATTTACGGAAACGGAAACGGAAACGATCCTGACGGCTGTTTTGGAACACAGAACGGATAAAGAGCGCTCCCCGCTCGGAAAACTGCTGTTCGAGGCGGATAATTTGTCGAGAATGTGTATGCTGTGCGGCGCGCGTGCGACGTGCAAATGGAAAAAAGAGGACATGAATATGGAGGTTTCGTATTGAGAATAGGGAACAGGGAATTTGATTCTCATACATACATTATGGGAATTTTAAACGTTACGGACGACTCCTTTTCCGACGGCGGACTTTACAGGGACGCCGACGCAGCTCTTTTCCGTGCGGAGCAGATGATTGCGCAGGGCGCCGATGTGATTGACGTCGGTGGCGAATCCACCCGCCCGGGCTTCACAATGATCCCCGCGGCGGAGGAGACAGAGCGCGTCGTCCCCGTAATCGAAAAAATCAAGAAAAATTTTGACGTTCCCGTATCGGTTGACACTTATAAAAGCGAGGTCTGCCGCGAAGCGGCAAGAGCGGGCGCGGATATGATAAACGACATATGGGGATTCAAATATGACAGCAAAACGGCTGATACCGCGGCGGAATTTAATATGGCAGCCTGCCTTTCTCACAACAGAAAAAAGGCGGAATACAAAAACCTCGCCGACGATGTGATTTCCGATTTAAAGGAAAGCGCGGATATAGCCGCCGCCGCTGGCGTTAAGGAAATTATGATAGATCCGGGCGTAGGATTCGCAAAAACATACGAGCAGAATATAGAAATTATGCGGCGGCTGCCCGACCTTTGCAAAACGGGATATCCTGTTATGCTCGGAGCCTCCCGGAAATCGGTAATCGGGCTTACTCTCGGCACGGCTGAAAATGAACGTCTTGAGGGAACCGTAGCGACAAGCGTATGGGCGGTCATTTGCGGCTGCCTGTTTGTGCGCGTGCATGACGTGAAGGAAAACAAGCGTGCCATAATTATGACGGAAAGGATATTGGGAAAATGACTGTGATAAAAATAACCGATTTGGAGATATTCGCCAATCACGGTGTTCTGAAAGAGGAAAATGTGCTCGGTCAGAAATTTGTTTTGTCTGTTGAAATTGAATTGCCGTCCGCCGGCACAGATCGCCTGGAGGACACAATAGATTACGGCGAGGTATGTGTTTTCGCCGAGCGCTTTTTAATGGAAAAAACGTATAATCTTATAGAAGCGGCAGCGTCGGATTTAGCTAAGCGTATCATGCTTAAATTCCCGAAGGCTGTTCGCGTTTCGGTTGAGATAAAAAAGCCGTGGGCGCCCGTAAAAATGCATGTGGGCTGTGTCAGCGCGCGCGCGGAAGCATTATGGCACACGGCGTATATTTCAGTCGGCTCAAATTTGGGCGACCGCCGTCAGCACGTAAACAGAGCGAAGGACGAGCTTGACGAAAACGTTTTTTGCAGAGTTGTGAAAACGGCGCCTCTTATTGAGACAAAGCCGGTAGGATATAAGGATCAAAACGATTTTCTAAACGGCTGCATTGAGCTTGAAACGCTCCTTGGACCCCTCGAGCTGCTTGGGCTCCTGCATAAAATCGAGGACGGCGACGGGCGCGTTCGCGATATTCACTGGGGTCCGAGAACGATCGATCTTGACATAGTATTTTATGATAATTTAATATTAAATTCGGACGAGCTGACTATTCCCCATAAGGAAATGAAAAACCGTTACTTTGTTTTAAAGCCGCTATCGGAGCTGGCGCCGTATAAAATTCATCCCTCCGACGGACGTACAGTCATAGATTTGCTCGCGGAGACCTGCAATGACGGGAAAGAAAAATAATCTATACAAATTTTTTCCAAAATTTCGTCAATTTTTATCGAAATTAATTCATTATACCGCTTGCAAAATAATACAATATGTGGTATAGTTTGCATTGTAAAGATAGTTTACACGGCAAAATACACCACACGCGGGGCTTTAGCAAAAAGGAGCGGAATTTTATGATGAACAATTTTGTGGCGGATGAAACGCCGATTTACGGAAAGCTGAGCATTATCAGCATGAGAGGGTGCGAGGCTATTACCGAGCGCATTGACGGATATCTCAAACGCTTTCGTACCTATGAGGATATCGACACGTATGTGACGCACGCAACATGTCCGCGCTTCGGCACCGGCGAGGGAAAGTGTGTTATTGACGAAACGGTAAGAGGACATGACGTGTATATTATATGCGACGTGTTCAATTACGGCGTTACTTATAAAATGTACGGCATGGAAGTGCCGATGAGTCCGGACGACCATTTCCAGGATTTAAAGCGCGTTATCGCGGCAATGGGAGGAAAAGCCCGCCGCGTTACCGTGGTAATGCCTATGCTTTATGAGGGCAGACAGCACCGCCGCTCAGGCAGAGAATCTCTCGACGCGGCGCTTATGCTTCAGGAGCTTGTAAACATGGGCGTATCAAACATCATCACGTTCGACGCGCACGACCCGCGCATATCAAACGCTATTCCGCTCGCGGGCTTTGACGATGTGCAGCCGACATACCAGATGATCAAAGCCCTTTCGCGGGCTGTTCCGGATGTATCGCTCAACAAGTTCGACACGATTGTTATATCCCCCGACGAGGGCGGCATGAGCCGCTGTATGTATTACTCGTCCGTATTGCAGCTTGATCTGGGCATGTTCTACAAGCGCCGCGACTATTCAAGGATCGTGGATGGGAAAAATCCGATAGTCGCGCATGAATATCTCGGACGGGACGTTAACGGCAAGGACGTAATTATAGTGGACGACATGATTGCATCCGGCGAATCAATTATAGATGTCGCGACCAACCTCAAAAAGCAGGGCGCCAAAAGAATTTTTGTGTTCGCATGCTTCGGCCTGTTCGTAAAAGGACTTGAGGTCATAGATGAGGCATATGCGGACGGTGTAATAGATAAAATTTTCACAACCAATCTTGTATATCCGCATCCCGGACTTGTGGACAGAGAATGGTATTGGCAGGTGGATATGTCCAAGTACGTATCGCTGCTGATAGATACGCTCAACCACGATGAAACAATTTCCGATTTGCTTAATCCCGTCAAGAAAATTCAGGGCTTGGTCGATAAGCTTGACGAAAAAAGATGATTTGCCGCGTAAACGGCTTACAGATTTAAATTATAAAATAGGATACGAGCATTTTACGCATTCGTATCCTATTTTTTTCCAAATACGTCAGCGCGCACTCAGCGCGACAGTGATCCGCGTGTCGGAATCGCTGTTAACGATATTGACCTCGCCGCCGTCCGTGTCGATCGCGGAAACAAACGCTCTGACATTTAAAACCGGCTCGCCGTCCCGTATCATTTGCACGTCTATTTTCTGCGCTGGCGCGCCGCTGACCTCGCCCGCCGCCGCGATATACCCGTCTTTCGTGCCGCCGTAAATGCTTATGTTATACTTTTTCAGCCTCGGGTCGTATACGACAGTGCTGTAATCCTCGTCCGTAATCTTATAATCCGTGCCGTTCACGCGCGCGGATGTGATTTTCGTGTCGTAATATTTTTTCGTATTATGCGCCTCGTCATAGATAATCTCCGCGACAATTCGCGTGTCGGAATCGGTTCCCTCAATCACCAGCTCGCCGCCCTTCTCGGGAAAATCGTCATATTTTGCGTTAACCGTAACGGCGCTTATCGACGTCTGATATTCGCCCGCCTTTTCAGCCGGACGTTCGCTTATTTCCAGCTCACCCTTTTTACCGGTCATAATGCCCTTGACATACAGCATTTTGTCATTGTCAAAATTACCGGAGCACTGCACAAACGCGGTGTCGAGCCGTTTGTTGTACATGCTCATCCAGCCGCTGCCGCCGCTTATGTCATACTCTGTGCCGTTTACGCGCGCAGATTTTATTTTCGCCGTGTAGCCCACAGTATCGTCCTCGCCGTAAATCGACGGCAGACCCGTCGTCTCCTCCGCCTTGCGTTTTTCGCAGATATATTCGCCGTTATCGTTGTATTCTCCGGGCAGCGTTTCGATTTTTATATTTTCCGGCTTCAGTGTTATCGCCTCCGCGATAATTTTCGCGAAATCCGAAACGGTCAGGTTTGTTTCCGTATTGTCCTTCAGAATTTTCGGCAGCTTATCCGCCGCGCCCGACTGTCGGAGCTTATCCCCTATTGCCTTATACACGTCAGACTGCACCTTAAGCCTGTCAAGGTCGCCGTTTTCATAGCCGCCGAACGTGCCGTCCTCCGCAACATTGCTTTTACGGTAGCGTATAAGCTCCTCGACCTGTCTGCCGTTTAAATGCTGCTCGCCCGCCTGTAAATCAATCTCCAAACCCTGATTCGGGTCGCTGTAGCGCATATCGAGGGGCACGTCGAAGTCGATACCGCCGACCGCATCGACTATCTCGCGGAATCCGCCGTAATTGACGATAACATATTTATCGCACTCAACGCCCGTGACCTCCTCTA
The DNA here is from genome assembly GCA_947626135.1 of uncultured Clostridia bacterium. Classification (GTDB taxonomy): domain Bacteria; phylum Bacillota; class Clostridia; order UBA1381; family UBA1381; genus 12844. The sequence continues at coordinate 41,931 of CANQQZ010000014.1, read as the reverse complement.
TGGCAGGCAAAATCTGGTGTGTTTCCGGCATCTGTCCGATTTTCGCGCTGCCGTTGTATCCGGCAATCGTATCGCGCGGTATCTGCGTAACGTTGAGCGCGCCGTCCGTCATATTCGCGAGCAGTATTATATCGTTCCGCTGCCCCGACGAATCCTTTCCGATTGCGGCAACGGTTATTCCGTCCTCCGCCGTAATTGCCGTGTCCGCCGGCGCGGGCAAGTGCTCCTTCTTTTTAAAGCATCCCCCGACCGCAAACAGCGACGCGATAACAAGCATTACCGCTATTGTCCCGCGCCGTTTCCCGCGCGTGTCGAGAATATTCGCGAACCTGTCGCGCGCCTTCGCGCCGCTGCGCGAAAACGACGTTGACAGCCGCGGTGGTTTTATGTACTCCTTCATAATAATTCCTCCTTTATTTGGTAAATTTTAGTTTATGCGTGCGTTAGGCTTCCCCTCAAGGGGAAGCCTAAAACTCGCCATACGTGATTTTTACTCACGGGAACGCTCTGCTTGCGCCCCTTGTTAAAGGGGAGAGGACCAACGAAGTTGGCGAGGGGATTTCGCAATTACAGCCAATCGCTTAAATATGCGGTTTTTTTAAAAATGAATCCCTCCACCGCCTGCGGCGGTTCCCCTCCCTTTGACAAGGGAGGCTAACACCCGCCATATGCGATTTTTGCTTATGGGAACGCTCTGCTTGCGCCCCTTGTTAAAGGGGAGAGGGCCAACGAAGTTGGCGAGGGGATTCCGCAATTACAGCCAATCGCTTAAATATGCAGTTTTTTTTAAAAATGAATCCCTCCACCGCCTTCGGCGGTCCCCCTCCCTTTGACAAGGGAGGCTAACACCCGCCGTAAGCAAATACCCCGATAAACTAAAATTTATTTCCTCCCGATGGTTTTCAAAATCACCTTGGAATACATCCTCCTATAATCAGCATCCTTGCCCTTTACCGCCATATCGTCGCAGGAATATTCCAAATCGCGGTCGGCGCATTTTACCATAACGTACACAAGAGGATTGAACCAATGCGCGGCGTTCGCCGCCAGCAGCACCAGCTTGTACCACATATCCCGCCGCTTACAGTGCGCCGTCTCATGCGCGATAATTATTTCAAGCTCAGCGTCGGTATAATCCTGTGCCGGTATAAGTATACGCGGTCGGAAAAATCCGATTAACACCGGGCTTTCAAGGGGTTCGCAGCTGTAGATATTATCGCGCATTTTTACAAGATACGGTTTGATCCGCCGTAAAAACACAGCGTATGATACGACATGCCACAGGAAAAATGCCGCAGCCGCAGCCGCCCATATCACAAACGCCGCCGCTTCCCAATCAACATGTTTGACTGCGTTCACCGCCGCTGTATGCGTATCATTTTGCACGTCCGGCATATGCGGCTCGCCCTCCGACGGCGTATACGCACCGTTATCCACCGGATTTACCTGTTCCGGCGCTGTATCCGGTTCGGGTATTGCTACCTCGGAACTCAGCGTTTCGGGCAGCATAGGGACAAGCGGCGGCTCAAACCGCACCGGAATAAGCAGCCGTACAGCGAGCAAAATCCACACGGCATACCGCCACACCGCTCCGTACCGCCGTTTTGTAAGCGGCGTTATAACGAGCATAAGCAATATTACAACCGATACGCTCGCGGATATAAGCAGAATATCAATCATTTTCCGCGCCCTCTATAAACGCCTTCAATTCCTCCAGATCTGCCTTGGTAACGCTTTTCCCGTCGTAAAGCGACGCGACCATTTTCGTAAGCGAATTGCGGTACATTTTTTTAAGGAAGCTCCTGCTCTCCGCCTCCACGTATTCATCCCTGTCGGCTATCGCCGTGTAAACGTTGCGCCGCCCCTCCTTTGTGCATGACACAAAGCCGCGCTCGCATAGCCTTGAAAGCAGGTTTAGAAGCGTCGTTTTCGTCCAGCCGCGGTCGATACGCTCCATTATATAATCCGACGTGACCGCGCCCCGCGCATCCCAGATTATCAGCATTATTTCCAATTCGCTGTCGGGCAGTTTTTTCATTTTCCGTTCCTCCCTGTTATTTAACATTTGTCGAATATATTTATATTGTACAACTGTCGAACAAATTTGTCAAGCTGTTTTTGAAATTATTTTTTATTTTATAAAAATTACGGAGGATATTGAAAAAAACATTGTAATGATATACAATATCAGCACGGAGGGCAGCATATGAAAATAGGAAGCATAAGCATAAACGGCATGGCTTTTCTCGCTCCGATGGCGGGTGTAACGGACGGCGTATTCCGGCGCATATGCCGCGAATACGGCGCGGCGCTTGTTTATACGGAAATGATAAGCGCAAAAGCTCTGCATTATAACGATAAAAAAACCGCGGAGCTGATGAAAATCACCGACGCCGAGCGTCCGTGCGCCGTACAGCTTTTCGGCTCCGAGCCGGAAATAATCGCGGAGGCGGTCGGCAAGGTAATCGACGCGGTCCACCCGGAGCTGATTGATATAAATATGGGATGTCCCGCGCCGAAAATTGTAAATAACGGCGACGGCTGCGCGCTTATGAAAAACCCACTGCTTGCGGGGAAAATTATGCGCGCCGCCGCGGATGCGTCAAGCGTACCGGTAACGGCGAAAATACGCAAAGGATGGGACAGCGACACGGCTGTTGCTTTTGCCGAGATCCTTGAGGAAAACGGAGCGGCGGCAATTGCGGTCCACGGACGGACCCGCGAGGAATATTACAGCGGGAAAGCGGATTGGGACGTTATCGGAAGGGTCGCGGCGGCGGTCAAAATTCCGGTAATCGGCAACGGAGACATATTCACCGCCTACGACGCACACCGGATGCTCAGCCGGACGGGCTGCGCGGCAATTATGGCAGGACGCGGCGCGCAGGGAAATCCGTTCATATTTGCCCAAATCAACGAGCTGCTCAGCGGCGGCACAGTCAAAACCGCGCCTTCTCCGGCGGAGCGTATTCTAAAGGCGGAGGAGCATTTAAGGGAGCTTGTAAAATCGCGCGGTGAATATATAGCTGTACGTGAGGCGCGGAAGCATATCGCATGGTATATAAAGGGACTTCCGAACGCGGCGGCTTTCAAAACAAAAATGTTTTGCGAAGATTCGGAGGCGGGCGTTTTGCGTCTGCTCGACAGCTTCATTGCTTCGCTTTAACATGTGCTGCGGCAAAATTTCCCGCGTTTTCAAAGAATATCTGCATCGGCAAATCCATTCAATCCGCGCGGCTTCCCGTAACCGCAGCGGGAGTTTGCGAGGCGCTGATACGCGGCGGCTCCGCGACAGCTCAAAGCAGGCAATGAATTTTTTGCATAAATTTCTTTGAACTCAACACAAAATCGTATTCGTGTTGTTCAGATTTAATATTTTCTCCGTTATAATAAAATTATCAAATGAAGCGGAGGCAGTTAAAATGAACACAGACAAAATTTATGCGGAGGCAATCGTAAACGAGTATTCCAAAAAGAGCGCGTCGAAGGTGGTTGCGCTCAAAAAGCTTGACAAAGCGGCGAAAAGACCGGCTCAGATCTTCACCTATTCCTTTGGGATTATCGCCGCGCTGGTCGCGGGCGTGGGAATGTGTCTGTCGATGAAGGTCATCGGCGACGGCAGCGCAGCCATGATGATATTGGGCATCGCAGTGGGGATTATCGGATTTATCGGAGCGGGAGTTAATTATCCGATTTACAACCGTATTCTCCAAAAGAGCAAGGAAAAATACGCCGGAGATATTATTCGTCTTGCCTCGGAAATCGCAAACGAAAACAATTAAAGCAGAGAAGGGAGTCGGAACGATTGAACAAGTCGGAAAGCAAGTATTTTAACACGGCGGTACGCATGGATGAGGCTTTGATCGAATTGCTTGAAAAAAAGGAATTTGAATACATCACCGTGAAGGAAATCTGCGAAAAAGCGGGCGTCAATCGCTCCACCTTTTATCTGCATTACGAGACAATCGGCGATTTGCTTGATGAATGTGTCGAATATAAGCATGACGAATGTACCCGAAGATATGCAAAGCACCTCACGGACATAAAGAAGCGGCTGCAATCGGAAAATTTAGAAGATTTGATTTTCATTTCACCCGAATATTTGCAGCCGTACCTTGAATTTGTAAAGGACAATAAACGCTTATTTAAGATTGTACTTTCAAATTCCGCCTTGTTTAAAGCGGAGGAAACATTCAGGAGGATGTTTACGGAAATATTTTCTCCCATATTGGACCGTTTTCACCTCCACGAACAGGACAAATCCTACATCATTTCCTTTTACATCGCGGGAATTATGGCGATCATTTCGGAATGGATAAGAGGGGATTGCGCCGATACCGTTGAACGGGTAACGGATATTTGTATGCGCTGTATTTAAAAACGGGTTTTATGCCGTTAAATCTCATAAAACCCGTTTTTCTAAAATTTTATATTTCCTGTTTGCGAATCTGCAACGATGTCGTTATAATGCTTTTCGTCTTTACGACTCGCCGCCGTTCGCGCTTACCGTATACGGGAATGATTTCGCAAGCGGCTCCATATTCCCGGTATCCTTCCAGAGCATAAACTTAACGGTATCTGCATCAAAATCCGTTCCAACCGATTTCGGCAGCTCTGCCGCGTCGTAAATGACAGCCTTTTGCATCCTGCCATCCTTATACTCCGCTTGTATAAGCACCGCTCCCGAGGGCATTGTACCCTGTCCTTCAGCGCGTACAATACCGTTGTTATACCGGAGTTCAAATTTATACAGCCCGTCAACCGGCTCCGGAAGCTCCGGAATTTGTCCGCCGTCGATTGAAAGCAATTCACTGTCGGTGCTGACAATTTTTCCCTCATCGTCTTTTATATATATCCTCGCGCATGATACCGAGGTCATATCCTCCTTATCGAACGCGAATCTGTACTCGGCGCCGTTTTGGACGGTATGCTTCATCTCATCCTGAATAAGCTCTGCGCCTTCATTATATAATTCCACATACATTGTTCCTTCCATCTTACGCGGATTTGTTACGCTAAACAGATATGAACCGTTTGACAGCCGCGCCGGGAAGGTTTTTGTCTTTCTCACGTCAAGCGATGCGGCATCCACAACATTTGTCTGAATATTATGCGCCTGCGCAAAATCATATGCAGCAGACGGGTTACAGCAGGTAATAACCGTCCCGCTTTGCTTTGCGTTCTGCACATCATATAAACCGGTCAAGGCATTAAACATACCCTCGTCTATATAATCGACAGTACCCGGTATCGTAATATTTGTGAGACTGTCCGTGCCGTAAAATGCGCCTGCCTCTATTTTTCTCACGCTTTGAGGAATATTTATCGTTTCAAGCTTGTTACATCCTGCAAACGCTTCTTCATGTATCTCCTCCATATCGTTCGGCAGCGAAACGCTTTTCAGAGCCGTGCAGCCGAAAAATGCCCGTTTTCCCAATGTACGTCCCGAAACGAGAGAAACCTGTTCAAGGAATATACAATCGCCGAACGCTCCCATCGGTATGTTAACCTGTGACAGAACCGATACATATTTAAGCGAATCCGGTATCATATAATTATGAGAATCTCCCTCTTCATTATATATCTGCACCGTACCCATAGGGTCATCTCCGCTTTCGTCCCAGCCGAAGAATCCGCCCAGAACCGACGTCGCGGTATTTTTATCACGAGCATTGCTTCCTATAAACGGTACCGTTAGCGTTTCAATCTGATTGCAGCCTTCGAGAATCTTTTCGCCTATCTGTGTAACTCTTTCCGGAATATATAAATGCTTTAAGGATCTACAGTTTTTAAATGCGCCCGTGCCGATTGTCCGTCCTCCGTCAACTATTATATCCTCGATATTTGCGCATCCCGCAAAAGCGTTTTCCGGAATATACGACGAACCGTCAAGGCTTGTGATTTCAACCGTAGTAAGCATCGCCGGGATCTGACTGTTATCCGTCAATCCGAAGAAATACGCGATAATCTGTGTGTCGGGCTCTTCTGACGCTTTCGCGTTCGCGCCGACAAACGGGACCTTAAGGTCAATCAGATTTTTGCAGCCCTCTATAATTCCATTGCCTATATAATTTACAGAGGTAGGTATATTAAGCTCGGTAAGCGCTGCGCAGTTACGGAATGTATAATCATTTATTCTCTCCACCCCGGGAACATATATTGATTCCAGATGCGAGCAGCCGTCAAATGCCGACGCTCCAATATTGGTTATATTATCCGTTATTTCAATGCTTCTGATATCCGAACATTCTCTAAACGTATCCTTATCTATAGAGGTTACGCCGCCCGGAACGACAAACGACTGTAGTTTCGCGCAGTTGCTGAACGCGCCCGCGCCTATGGTTTTCACGCCGTCATTGAGTCTTATATTCTCCACCAAGCCGCAGCCCTCAAACGCGTCGGCGGGCACGTCGGTTTCGTTTGTAATGATTATTGTTCTCAATGATTCGGGGACGGTCCCTCCGAATATATAAGCGAACTTATTCTTCTTATCTACCGATCCGACCTGAGGGCCGATAAACGGCAGCTTGATCGACACAAGACTGTCGCAGCCCTCGAACGCCCCTTCGCCTATTACGCGTATTTTTGAAGGAATAACTATTTCAGTAAGCGACTTGCAGTCCTTGAACGCATGAACGCCTATGCCCGCGCTTGAATTTTCGGGAATCTTTATTTCCTTTAACGCCGTACAGCCCTCAAACGCCCCTTCGCCTATTGTACCTACATTGGCGGTCAGCTCCACGACCTCGGTTCTCGTGAAATCCAGGAATGTATTTTTGCCTATATTATTAAAATCCGAGCCTTCCTCAAAAACAATTTTTATTACCTCATTCTTAAACGCGAACCAATCCGGAGGATCCGTGTCAGGATTATAATCCGGAATCGTTCCTTGTCCGCTGAATGTCAGCACACCATCAGAATACCGCCATGTTACAGGACCTTCCGTTCCGCTTGTCTTGCTCGGGTCAAGCTGCGCTATGGTATAGGTTTCAGTCATAACCTCGCTGTAATCCATTTCGGGATGTATAGCAACAGCCCGTAATTCCGTAGTCTGAGAAACGGCAATCGGACCGGTATATTTGGAGCTTCTGTCAGTGGGATCCGTTCCGTCGGTAGTGTAGTAGATATCCGCGCCCTCCGTCGGCGTAGTCAACGTAATGTTCTGCGTCGTATAGAAGGTACCTCCCGCGGGATAAGCAACCGGTTTTTCAGCTTGCTCCTGAACCTCGGAATATATAGCGTTCACTATCATATTTGACGTAATATTACTGAAATCCGTAATATCCCACTGTCCTATATATCCTTGTTTATGCGGAACCTTCGGAACCTCGCTCTCGCTCAGACTTCCGCCGTGTCTGACAAGCACGATAATATCGTCAAAGCCCTCGGCTTTAAAGGTTATACTGTGCATATAATTTTCATCCGAAAGCCACTTCGCGTGTAAAATCGTATCGCCCTCGACCGTATCCGTATCGAAATCCCATTCCTCGCCGTCAAGACATTTTGCGCTCTTATACCAACCGCCGAAAACAAAGCCCTCAAACACAGGATCCTCAGGCTTTTGAATCTTTGAGCCCTTCTCAATATCTGAAATACTTTCTACCGTCGAGCCGCCATACGTATAGAAATCCACATTACAGCGAGCCTCCAGCTTGCCGAGATTATTACCGCCGTGGTCACCCGGATCCGGACTTGCGTCCGGGCCGGGGCTTACCTCCGGGTTATCCGGAACAGAATCTCCATCGGTCACATTACCCTCAGGGTCAATATAAACCGTGTCTTTATCGGTATGAATCTGCATCTCATAGCTGTTGTCGCCGACTGTAATTCCAAGCCATGCGCCATCTAATCCGTCAGGACAGGTAATCGCGTATTTCCCGCCGTTTTCATAGCCCTTGTAATTATAAATAATCTCCTTCGCGGTATGCCTTATATAAAGCGAGTCCCACCATCTGGGCTGCGTAGTCAAAGCGACTGTCATTTCGTTTGCATTATCCGCCAGAACGGTGATCCGTTCACCCTTTTCGGCTGTAACGATTCCCCTTTCGGCGGTTTTAACATTTATGAATTCACTGCTGCCGAACAAAACAGACGTCCCGCATTCTCCGTCATATTCATCGGAAGGAGAAATTTTGTAATAATCGCCCGCATCGTAAACAGCGGTTGTCGAGGTTCCGCCCTCATCGGGGAATATCGCCGCGGGACGCAATGAGCCGTCCAGATATTCGCCGCCCGATATATTACAGCGATTGTTCTCCCTGTTGTCAATCGCCGCATCGTCATAAGAGATCTCTACTCTGTCATACGTATACTCCTCATCCGGAGCCGCCTCCTCCGAACGGTCGAGCAGTCTTGACTGAAGATTTACCGGGTTATATTCATCCGAGCCGAACAAGCTTTCTATTTTCATCGTACCTGCCGCTATGCTCATTCCGTCATATTCATCTGACCACTCGCATTTAAACTGCGCGTCGCTGTAATCCGGGCTTACGAGAATATATGAATTTTCCGTGTTTGTGTTCTCATTCGCCTCGAATACTTTTATTTCGTAACCGTCCGAGCCGTCCTTAAGACTATGCGCCATAAGCGTATAGCTTTTAGCCGGCGAACCGCCCGGGATAAATGCGATATTGACGCCTACGAAGTCGTTTCTTGTATCTATATTACCCGCACGTTCAACAAGCTCGCTAAGCAATTCACTCTGGGTTTTGGCGCCGTTTGCAACAGTGGTATCCATAGGCAGCTTGAGCATCTGCGAAAGCTGATAGAAGTTGATAAGTCCCTCTACCCTCGCGTTTTCGACGGGCGTTTTGAGACTGCGCGTTGTTTGTGCGTTATTCTGGAAAAAGCCCTGATTCAAATCCTCCGACAAAAACAGCGACTCCGACACGCCCATGCCGTAGCCTGAACCGCCCCAATTATCATTTTTTTGAACCCGTATTTTCTGTGTGAGCGCCTTTGTAAGCCCTTTCGTCAGCGCAGCAAAATATTCAGCCGGAAGCTTATATGTTGAATTGAAGTTCTGCTCTTCATTTTTGAAATTATATAAATCGACCTGCTCTACCAGACGCTCCTTCCAGCCGGCATACAAGGTGATATCCTCCGTAACCCTCGAAAGACAGCCGGAATTAAGGAAATTAAACCAGCTAAGACCGCTGCATTCCGGGTTCGCGTACCAACCGGTAAAAATATACCCATTTCTTACCGGTTTTTCCTCGGGCTCCGTACCCCTTGCGCCTACAGGGACCTCCTGCGGCGACGGCTGCGTACCGGATCCGCCGTTAAGATCAAAGCTTATAGTCCGCGTCAAATCCTGCACTGCCTCAAGCTCAAGCGTCATATCAACCGTTTTGGGACTGATATTGTCACCTGTTACAGTAATAGTATACTGAACCGTTTTTGCCTCGGACTGCGGCATCGCGCGAAGGGTCCATTTTGTATATGTTTCACTTCCTACGCCAAGCTCACCGATATTTTGCGTAGTCGGATCCGAGCCCTCGACCTCTATTTCCCCGGGCAGGCTGATCGATGCCTTTAAATTTCTGATTGGTTCGTTACGGTTATTTCCTATATAAGCCGTAACAACGAACGGATTGTTCAAATATCCTGCTCCGTCCGCATCTTCGAGCGCAGACGGCGCCGTAACGCGCACAGACACGTCTCCGTCAAGATCCGTGCCGCCGAAATTGCTTATGCCGTAATATGTAACGATTGTACGCGACTGACCCGGAAGTACCGTTCTCGGGTTGAAATACGCGGCAACAGCGCTGTCCCGGGTAACCGCCTGATCAGACTGAACCTGAAAATTCCACGATGAACCGCGTATACGGGGCCATGCCGCAAATTGCACCTTGTCGGGCTTTTCAGCCACCGTGCGATAGAAATTACCCGTTGATATAACGTTCGGATTCGTCAGGCTATCAAACGCCTGCCAATACTCCGGGATATCATTTCCGGAAAATTCCTTTTCTGTGGTAACATCACCGATATTCGGGATTCTGAACGGAGCGCCGTCATTGTTGCCAAGCATCGTGTCAAGCATAATTCTTCCGCCTATCAGCTTTGCGGAGGACGTATTATTTGTAAGCGTATACTTTATGCTTGCGACGTCCTGATGACCCGTATATACATTATTCTCCAACGTTATGATCTGACTTATGCCGACGCCGTTAAACGAACTTACGGAAATCGCCTGATTGTCGTTAACCACCGTATTTGAGGAATTAAAATACTGCTCCTCTCCGTCTACCACGATCAGCGTCTCGGTCGTGTCGCTGCCCGGATGCCCGTAAAGCAGCTTTTTGTTGTCGTCGGTGGCAAGGTCTGTTCCGCCCGTTGTTCCCAGCGTATAATGTCCGGATCCGTTAATGCAGCCTTCGATATAATCGTTTCGTATATATTTATACCCGCTCGCCATCAAATCCGCCGCAGTCGCGGTGCTTTCCTTCCACTCCGCATACTCCTCATCGGACATGCCTGCAAAATCATCGTATGCCGAAACCGTATCAGGCAGTAACGGCATGATCATGCATAGCACAGTCAGTAAAGAAATCACGGTTTTTTTCATTTTTTCCAATCCCTCCCGTTGTCAAAATTTGATAGAATTTATTTCCGTATGCCACCGCAGGATCTGCGCGTGTCATAGGGGTTTCATGCTTTCAAACGACTCCCATACAAAATATTTGTAGGAATCATATTCCTCCCTCGGGAGCCGCAGCATAAATACATGATCGTTTATACGCTGCTTTTGCATACTGGTGCGTTTAAGCATTCCGTCTTTATATTCCGCAAAAATGCACGCAGGGTCCTCATAATTATCGCCTGTGCGAAACCGCATTTCATAAAAGCCATCCTCAGAGCACAAATCGATCCCCGGCGTATAGCACTTTTCCTCCGCGAGCATATAATCCACTATTTTATCCGCCCGTATCAAGCCGTATCCGAACATATTGTCCTTTCCCGCTTCGCCCAGATCTTCTGCTGTGGATGAAATAATGCTCTTTATTTCATCCGGCGTAATGTCCGGCTTAATGCTTATCATATCAGCTATAACTCCGCATACATAAGGCGAAGAAAAGGACGTTCCGCTGTTAATTTTATATTCGTTTATATCAGATAGAAGTTTTATATGTTCTCCCGGCGCCGTTACGAACACGCTGTCGTTTATATTTGAAAAATACGAATGCTGCTTGGAATTGTCAACCGACCCCGCTCCGATCACGTTATCATAGGAAGCGGGATATCTTTCCGTATCGTCACCCTCATTGCCGACCGCCGCGACAAAGGTTACGCCCTTTGATACAGCGTCGTCAATAACTTTTTTTAAATTTTGCGACATCACTGTGCCGAAACTCATATTTATAACATCACATTGATAATCTTCCACAGCTGAGTTAATGGCGGCTATAACCTGTGAAACATATCCGCCTATTGTTTTTCCGTTATCATCGCAGTCTATAAATTTAAACGGCACAACCTCAGCCTTATGCGCGGCTCCGATCACATCAAAGCCGTAGCCGGCAGCTATTACACCGCAAACGGAGGTTCCGTGACCTATATTATCGGTCACATCATTGTTTGTGTCGATAACGTTCCTGCCCTCCAAAAAACTGCCTGCCAACGCGACATGGGGATTGCAGCCGGAGTCTATAACTCCGACTCTCACGCGTTGTCCATACGCGCCGATATCCCACATCCCCTTCGCGCCCGTAATCGTATGCCACGGCTGCGAAGCGGTTTCCGTATAATCATACGAATCAAACAGCTCTACCCTGACGTCCTCCTCTACAGATTCAAGCATTGCCGGATCTATATCGGAAATATCCTCAGCCGTATACAAGCCCAGTTCCGGTACAAGCGGTTCCAGACCCGTATCCTCCGCGCTCATAAGCTGAACGTCAAGCTGCACAATATATTTTGCCGATACGGGTATCTGAATAACAATTATCGCCGCCATACTGAAAAGAATCAATATGAAGAATCTCTTCATCAATTATTCCCCCATCAGCAAAACGCCGGCAAGCGGTCTGCATGTTTTCCACAGCATAAACTTAACGTCTCCGTCATCAGTCCCTCCGCATATGCAATCGGCAGTCCCATACCGGTAAGCGTCATGATTGCTGCTGTCAACAAGGCAACTAATTTCTTCATTAACATCCACCGTCCTTACGTCATTCCTCTTCGGACGCATTACCCGGAATTTCAATACAGCTGTCAAGCGGACGCATTTCCGCCGCATCCTCCCAAAGCATAAGCTTTATATCGCGGCCCTGGGAATCGGGAGATATTTTTATAGTGTCACCGGAATTTTTAATGTCATGCACAACCACGTTAACGAGGCTTCTGTCATCATGATCATATACCGCCTCGATAAGCTTAACACCAAGCCTTGTAATTGTTCCGTCAAAGCTTAAAACGCCGTTATCATATATCATAGTGGCGCTGCTTCTCGGCGCCTGCGGTATATTCGCTCCCAAAATCGTTTCCTTGCCGGTCGAAACCAAATTTCCCTCATCGTCCGACACATAAATATCGATATGGTCAGTGCTGCGAATTTTGCTGTTCTGGAATATCATTCGGTATTCCCTCAACATGCCGGAGTCGCATGTACGGTTATCAATCAGATTGCCGCTGTTGTCATAAAGCTCCACATGAAGCGTTCCCGACAGTCCATACGGATCGGTTATGTCTATCAGATACGACATATCCGAAAGAAGTACCGCTGATGAAGACGTTTTTTGTATATTAAGCTCTTCCTCAGGCACAATATTGGTTTTAATATTGTTCTTGATCGCGTACTTCTCCGCTTCGGAATCCAATGAACAGGTTATTGTTCCGCCGTTTGCCACTAACAGATTGGCGTTGTCCTCCAATGACAAAAGATTTGTTCCGTTAAATACCATATCCGCAATATCCGTAACGGAATTCGGCATTGTCACATTCATAAGACTTGTCGCGCCATAAAACGCGCCGTCGTCGATTTTACGTACTCTTTCGGGAATATTTATTGTCTCAAGCGCAATACAGTTTGCAAATGCTTCCTTGCCTATCTCCTCCATATCATACGGCAATGAGATTTCCTTAAGGTACTGGCAATCACTAAATGCCCGTTCCCCAAGGGTGCGTCCTCTGGTTATTGACACCTTCTCTATATGGCATCTCTCAAACACGCCCGTCGGCACGTTAACCTGACACAATACCGAAACATTTGTAAGAGTATCCGGGATTTTGTAGTAATGCGAGCTCTCCAATTCATTATAGGATTGCTCAATACCCCGCTTCGTCACATCGTCCCAGCCAAAGAATCCGCCAAGAACCGATGTTTCCGTATCATTATCCCTGTTGTTTCTTCCTATAAACGGAACCGTCAGCACTTCAATCCGGTCGCAGCCTTCGAGAATCTTTTCGCCTATCTGCGTAACGCTTTCCGGAATATACAAATGCTTCAGGTTTTTGCAGTTTGCAAATGCATAGTCATGCACCATATAACCGCCGTCAATAACGATATCCTCAATATTGCTGCAATTTGCGAATGCGTTTGCGGGAATATATGCGCTCTTATACAAATTGCTTATATCTGTTGTTCCCGTAACTCTGACAAGCGTTAACTCTGCGGGAATACGGCTGTTATCGGATGTTCCGAAGAAATATCCGAAATTGCCCGAACCCTCGGAAGGCTTAACGCTTGCGCCCACAAACGGGATCTCTACGGAATAAAGTCCCGTGCAGCCCTCAAAAATACCCTGCTCTATATTTGTTACGCTGACGGGAATGCTTATTTCTCTCAGCGAGGAGCAGCCGCGGAACGTATGGCTGTAGATATGGGTTATACCATCGGGTATATGTATGGATCTGAGCGCTGCGCAGCCGTCAAACGCCGCCTCGCTTATCATTGTTGCGGAATCCGGTACATCGATCGTTCTGATATTTGAGCAATTGCGGAAGGTGTTATCGCCTATCATGTTTATACCGTCCGGTATACTGAAGCTCTCAAGTTCCGCGCAGCCGTCAAATGCGCGATTGCCGATCGATTCTATTCCATCGTTTACATCTATTGTCCGTATATGCTTCATACTCGCAAATGCGTTTTCCGGTATGTTTGTTTCTTTTGTAATTATAACAGTTTTTAGCGATTCCGGCACATTATCTGCCGTAATTAAATCCGTCATGCCGCTCGATCCAGACTGCTCCGGAGAGTCGTCCACCGTATGCGATTCTGTATTCGCGAATATATAACCAAACGTTTCCGTATGCTCGCCGGGCTGCGATCCAATAAAGGGAATTGTAAGCGACGCAAGCGATGTGCAGCCATAAAATGCGCCCTCGCCCATAGTTTTAATATTTTCCGGGACCTCCACCGATGTAATGGATTTACAATTTCTGAAAGCGTTGACTGCTATACCTCCCGACATTTCTTTCGGCAGTGAAATACCCTCAAGCGATTCGCAGCCGTCAAACGCGCCCTCATTAATCTGGAGAACGGTATCGGGGATCTCGACCGACTCCATGCTTGAAAGTCCGTAAAAGCTGTTCTTTCCTATCGAATCTATAGGCTCCTCTATTATAACCTTTGTTATATCATCGGCATACCGATACCAGGGAGCTTCTCCGGCTTCAAAATCACGAATTTCCCCGTTTCCGCTTATTGTAAGGATATTGTAATTCAACTGCCAGTTTACCGAGCCGATTACGCCCCTTTCCACATTGCCAAGCTCATAATTGTACTCAACTGTCTCACTGTCCAGATATCCGCTTTTCGACATGTAAATGCGAAGGTTCGCAGCGTTCAGCCGGACGTCAAAAACAATCGGATACTCATACTCCTGCCACGCTCCGCCGTTTATGCTGTAATATATGGTGCCGTCGCCGATAATCTCCATAGCGGACCCGCGCGCCATCATACCGCTTTCGACAGACGCTTTCGGAGCATCGGCGCGCGTAAGCGTAACGCTTCTGTTCGTAACGGAGCTGCTCATGCCGTCTACTATCGCAATAGCTTTAAATACAACCTCCCCTTCTTCTTCCACCACTATAGGACCCGTATATTCCTCACATGTCTCATCCGGCTCGGAACTGTCTGTGGTATAATAAATCGTTGCCGTCGGATCCTTCGAAATCATGGTTACTATCTTTGATTGCTCACCATCGTTTACATTTATTATCGGGACAAAATAATCAGACTCGGACACCCACACAGCATAAAGCGTGACATCTGCGTTCTGAGCAAACGATTCTCCCGGATCATACTCAACCGTTGCCGCATCCGGTGATGTTGACCATCCGAAGAAAACATATCCTTCTTTTGTAGGAATATCTTCTTTAATGTCAATTACCTCACCGTGCATTTTGGTCTGCTCCGCAGACTGAACGTTGTTCGCAAATCTGCCTCCGGTAAGATTATAGTTGATCGTATATTTTCTTGTAACAGACACGTCAAAGGAGCCGAGCTCATTCGATCTGGTAAAATACGACCTAACGTAATAATCGGCACCGCCCTCAGCTGTAAATTCCAGATTGAAATTCTTATCGCTTCCATTGCCTTCGCCGTGTACTATTTCATTGCCGTTATGATCGAGTATCTCGCCCGACGTATCAAGATACGAGTCCGATCTGACAACATATGTTCCCGCCGGAGGCGAACTCAATTTTATATATCTTTTTGCGCCGCCGAACGGAATATTAATATTCTCCCAGCCGTCAAGGCAGTTCTCCATCTCCGGCGCCGTTTTCCATACCGCGTAAAATACCTGATTATTATTCAAAGTATAGCTGTCTCCGGGATAATATGTCGCGTAAGTCTGTCCCTCGGAGATTCCCCAGCCCATAAAATTATATCCTGTTCTTTCGGGTTGGCTTGATGTAATTTTCGTCGGTTGATTGTGTGTCTTTACTTTTTCCTTTGCCGACGGCTCTCCTTTGACAAAACGTCCGCCGACCGCATCATAGCTTAAACTGTATTTCGGCATCAGCAGAACTCGTTCCGAGAACAGCGGTTCATTGCCCTCGTTTGACACGCGGCAGTAATAATACCGTCCTCCCGTAGTGCTTGACGCTATAACCGTATATTGGCTCTCCGTAGCGCCGGGTATCGCGATACCCGTGCCGGTTTCCGTCATTGAATAATACCACTGGTATTGCAGATTCGATCCTTCGGCGTCCACCAAAAAATCTGCTTCCTCACCCGCTGTTATCGTATGATCTTGTGGATTCAGATTAGAGCTTATGGAGTTTATGCTCGGAACCGTATCGCATACATACCATGTCACGTCGGCGGTCTGATCAAAATTTTCGATATCGGACGTTATCGGTGCAAGAGTTACGGCTGCGTGGTACTGCCCCGGCTGAGCCGGCTGATCACCCGATGGATCCAGTGTTACACCGAAACTGTTTTTATTTTTGTCACGAAATGACGTTGATGCAAATTCTGTACCGTCGGGATAATAGCAGGTAATTGTTACAGTATACGGAAAATCCGGTTCATACAGCTTAGCGGTACTGTCCCAATCGGGATATGTAACAATACCCTCCAGAAGTTCATACCATATGATTACTTTATCGCCCAATCTTATTGAACCTTCATCCAAACCGGAATTCGATTCCCATGTAACGCGTGTCGCAAACGAAAACAATCCCTCCGAAGGATTTTCTCCGCTCTCATAGTCGGCAGTGCTCAAAGTTACACACGTCTCATAATCATTATCCGCCGGTAATTCCATATCCGCGCTTTCAACGCTGTCGCCCGGCGTCTTTGCGGCGTTGTCCGCCGCTTCATACAGGGACTCCTCCGACGCTTCCGGCAGTCCCGCGGCGATATTTTCAGCCGCCTCCGATTCTCCCGGCAGCTCCGGCGTTTTTTCCGCGTAAACGGCGCCGGCGCCAAGAGCAGGCGCGGCGATGGATATTGCCATCAGTATTGCTAATATTTTCTTTTTCATGATAAACCTCCTGATAATAATACGGATATCCATAAAAATTTCCCCGTGGTTTTCTTAAATTTATATAAGACAACGCGCGAAGGCATTTCTGCCTTCGCTCGTTATCTGTAATTATTTTAAAAGCTTAATTTTCACGTACCTCGCTCTTAAGTATTTGCGCGGCTCTCTGGGTTTGCGGCTCCATATCGTTTCCGAATATCATTACTTTCGCATGATCAAAACCGCTCGCCTCATCGGGTGCAAATGTCAACTGATGCGTTGCCGAACTGCCAACGCTTTCATGCTTAACGGAAAGTATTTTTCCTTTGCTGTCATAAAGCGCAGCATATATAGTGCCTCCCGTACTAGCCGTACAAGAAACATTTACGACATATTCGCCTGTCGAAATCTTTGACATGATCGGATTAATATCCTGCAAATCAAACAGGGTGCTGTCAACATACTCCTTCTTTACGCCCGGAGTACCCTTATCTACTTTCGAACCTTTAACGCAGACTAAAACGCCGTTGTTAGCCATTAAATCAGCCGTTTCATCTACGCTTTCCAGTCCCGCGTCGTCGCTCACGCCAATCTTATTGCTGAACACAGTACCCGAAAACGCGTTGCTCGCTATTTCATCAACAGTCTCAGGCACGGCTATTCTGTCAAGCAACGCACAGCCATAAAATGCACCGT
Organism: uncultured Clostridia bacterium; assembly: GCA_947626135.1. GTDB lineage: Bacteria > Bacillota > Clostridia > UBA1381 > UBA1381 > 12844. The sequence continues at coordinate 24,322 of CANQQZ010000014.1, read as the reverse complement.
CGCCTATCTTTCTTGTGCTTCCGGGCAGATTCACCGTTTCAAGCTTTTCACAGTTGCCAAATGCCTGATACCCGATTTCCTCCATGTCATCCGGCAATCTGACGCTTTTAAGATTCCTGCACCTTTGGAATGCCTGATCTCCTAATGTTCTTCCCTTAATAATAGATACGTTCTCTATAAAATCACAATTATAGAAAGCGCCCTGAGGCACATTTATCTGACACAAAACGAAAACAGTTTTGAGCGTATCGGGAATCAGGTAATTTTTATATTCTGTGCCGTCATAATACTGAATGGTTCCATCCATAGCATTTTCGTCCCAGCCGAAAAATCCGCCGAGTACAGATTTTTCCGAATTCTGATCCGCATCGGTATATCCTATAAACGGCACAGTTAACGCCTCAAGCCGCTTGCAACCGGCAAGGATAGTATCTTCTATCGTAGTCACACTGTCGGGCAGATACAGATTTCTCAAATTCCGGCAGTTTAAAAATGCGTTGTTTCCCACTCTGCGGCAGTTATAAATCATAATATCCTGGATATTACTGCAATTGGCGAATGCCTTTTCCGGAACGAATCCAGATTGTTTCGCATAAGTTACGATTACCTTTGTAACGCTTGCGGGAATATTATCCATGTTTTTTTCCAAGGCGTTGTCAGCGCCAAATAAATATCCGAAAACGCTGTTACCATCATTGCCATCCGGAGTTGCGTTCGCACCTACAAACGGAATGTTAATGTCAACCAGGCACATACATCCCGTCAGTACACCGATACCGATACTTGTTACGGAATTGGGTATTTCTATCTCCGTAAGAGTTGAACAGTTTCTAAAGGTATAATTATTTATTGCCTTTACCTTATCCGAGATATATATTTCCTCAAGTGATGTGCAGCCGTCAAATGCGCTTGTGCCGATAGACGATATCTGCTCCATGCCGTTAACGCGTTTAAGCGATGTGCAGTACTGGAAAGTCTTATCCGCGATATCCGTCATTCCGCTTGCGGTTGGGAATGTAAACTCAACAAGGCTTTTGCAGTTTTTAAACGCGCTCGCTCCGATAGTCGTAACCTCATCATTGATGTAAATATTTTCAATATATTCGCAGCCTTCAAACGCGCTCACCGGAACATCGGTATCATTCGTTATCGTTACCGTCTTGAGTGTACGGGGAACATTCACCGCGTCGCCGTCAAATACATACGGGAATTTGACACCGGAGCCGTTCCTCTGCTGACCAATAAACGGCAGCGTAAGCGACGTCAATTTTGTGCAGCCCACAAACGCGCCCTTACCGATGCTCTTAATATACTTCGGAACCTCAACACTATTAAGAGATGAACAATTTCTGAACGCATGATCTCCTATGCCTACTGTCGAAGTCTCCGGGAAGTCAACGCTCTTAAGAGATGTGCAGCCGTCAAACGCGCCATTTCCTATTGTTCCTATATTTGCGCAGAATTTAACCGACTCGACCTTATCAAGACCGTAAAAAGAGTTGGCTCCGATATTATCAAAATTACTTTCGCTGCCAAAAACTATACTTGTTATTTTATCTTTTCTCGCGTACCACGGAGCCTCTCCCTGTGCAAAATCTGGTACAGTGCCGCTTCCGCTCAGAACAAGGGTCCCGTTTCCGTCGTAACCCCATGTAACAGCTCCGAACGTACCTCCGATTTCAAATCCGTCTGTATCATCCGCCGGAAGCTCCAGGGACTGCGGATTTAATCCGTTTGCAAGCGTCTGAACGTCTGTGCTTCCATCACTATTGACAGCTCCGACATATGTATTGCCTGCAAGTGAAATCGTAAACGGACTTACTATATTCTGAGTCAGCTGTATTGTCATTGTGCACAGAAGCCCATCCGTCGGAACCTGATTGGTGTCTCTGGATATCTCATAAACATACGTTCCGTTCGAATATTCGTTCTTCTCCTCGGTATAATTGGTCATTCTGGTTTCCGAAGAAACATCCTGAATATACTGCGGAGGCATCGTTACCTCAATTCTGAATTTGTTGATTCCGTCCGAGAAATGACCCTGATCATATTTTACCCTTACCACTCTTGTATTAGTCGGGCTTGATGTGTCATACTCAAATGTGATTCCGTCGATTTTCGCCAGCAAATCAGCCTGTGCGTCCTCTGTCACGTCCTCCCCTTCTGTTGTTAGTGCTTTCGTACTTTCCAAAACATTTGTTTCCGCATCAATATCCTGTTCCTCGGCAAATGCAAAGCTTGAAGCCGATATCATCATCGCCGCGGCAAGAATAATGCTTAATGCTTTTTTCATACGAACTACCTCCCTTTCTTTATTTGTTGTTTTATCTATTTCAATCTGAAATACATCAGGTTGATTGTCATATATTATAATAACGGTTGTTCCCGGGTGCGCGCCGGGTAATCCGCCGCGCACCCCAACCAATATGAATGTGGGCAAAATTACATCAAATACAAATATCCAAAACCTCCGGACTGCCGATGCATCGCAGCATGTGTTGCCGAATGCCGCATACGTTAAGAACATTTGTATATAACCGAATAGTCCCTGTAAATGTACTACTTTAACATTTTACCGTATTTTGTTATGCACGTCAAGGGTTTTTATAAATTTAATTTCAAAAATACTGTAGAAATTTCCCGATATTATCGCAAAAACGCTTGACAAAGAATGAGTTGAAATGATACAATAACAGAAATATCTTATAGAGAGGAGCTTTCGACAATGGAGGACAAATTTGCAAAAGAGGGACTCACGTTTGACGACGTTCTGCTTGTTCCGCAGGCATCAGAGGTTACACCGAACGAAATAGAGCTTTCCACGCGTCTTACGCGGGATATTCGCCTTAATGTTCCGCTTATGAGCTCGGCTATGGACACTGTGACCGAGGCGGAAATGGCAATCGCAATAGCTCGCGAGGGCGGCATCGGCATCATCCATAAAAACATGACAATCGAGGAGCAGGCGGCGGAGGTCGATAAGGTAAAGCGTTCCGAGAACGGCGTAATTGTGAACCCGTTCAGCCTTTCCGAAAACCACACGCTCAAGGATGCGGACGACCTCATGGCAAATTACCGCATATCTGGCGTGCCCATATGCGATAAGGACAATAAGCTTATCGGCATAATAACAAACCGTGATTTGCGTTTCGAAACAGATTTTTCAAAAAAAATAAAAGAGTCCATGACCTCCGAAAATATCGTGACGGCTCCCGAAGGAACGACTCTCAAGGAGGCGCAGGCTATCCTGTCAAAGCACAAGATTGAAAAGCTTCCGATCGTTGACAGGGACATGCACCTCAAGGGTCTTATAACGATAAAGGATATCGAAAAGAATATCCAATATCCAAACTCGGCGCGCGACGCCAACGGCAGGCTTCTCGTCGGCGCGGCGATAGGCGTGACCACCGACGCGCTCGACAGAGTAAAGGCGCTTGTTGAAGCGGGCGTGGACATACTGGCGCTCGACAGCGCTCACGGGCATTCAAAGAACATAATCGAAAAGGTAAAGGAAATAAAAGCGGCTTATCCCGATGTTCCCGTTATCGCGGGCAACATTGCGACGGGCGAAGCGGCGCAGGCGCTTATAGACGCCGGAGCGGACTGCCTTAAGGTGGGCATCGGTCCCGGTTCCATATGCACGACGCGTGTTGTCGCGGGTATCGGCGTACCGCAGATTACCGCGATTTACGAGGTCGCAAGGGTCGCAAAAAAATATGATATTCCAATCATAGGCGACGGAGGAATAAAATACAGCGGCGATATCGTAAAGGCTATCGCGGCGGGCGCGGACGTTGTCATGATGGGTTCTCTCTTTGCGGGCTGCGATGAAAGCCCGGGAGAGTTTGAAATTTTTCAGGGCAGACGCTTTAAGGTCTATCGCGGCATGGGCTCGCTCGCGGCAATGGAAAAGGGCTCAAAGGACCGCTATTTCCAGACCGGCTCGAAAAAGCTCGTTCCCGAAGGCGTTGAGGGACGTCTTCCCTATAAAGGACCGCTTTCCGACATGGTATTTCAGCTGCTCGGCGGGCTTCGCGCCGGCATGGGCTACTGCGGCACAAAAACAATAAAGGATTTGCAGGAAAACGGCAAATTTATAAGAATTACCGGCGCCGGCTTGAAGGAAAGCCATCCGCATGATATATATATCACAAAAGAGGCTCCCAATTACAGCTACAACAATCAGGGCTGAAAACGCCTTAGTGCCGCATAATATAAAAAACGGCAATTTTATGATTTTTAACATAAGCAGAGCGTATCATATTGAATATGATACGCTCTTTTGTACCCATGCGCGCGTTTTCGTCCGCATATGGGCTGTTTTTTGCCTCAAAAAATTTTACAATCAAAATTTATTTAAAATAATCTCTAAGAATTTCCGTTTTACTCAGCATGTCCGCATATTCGGGGAATGAGCGCCTCAGCCGCGAGGCACAGCGCGCGCAAAAATCGCCGCGCAGCCCGTCCATGTCGCGCATTTGCTGCTTCATACCCCATGTATGCGTAAAATACCGTTCGCCGTCGCGGAACAGCCGCTCCAAATCCGACAGCACCGTTATTTCAAGTCCCAGCTTCTTCGCACATATAGGCAGCAGCCTCTGCTCGGCAAAAACCATATATGTCAGCGCATCGCCGCCGTCGGCGGCGTTTTCCATGAATTTTATCGCCTCGGATGTATAATATTCCAGCAGCTTTTGATTTTTTATCACGGCAAACGCCGTGTTGCAGGCGCGCAGCGTCATATCCCATTCCGGATCAAAAGCATATCCGTCCTTCATTTTAAACCGCGAAGGCTCCGGATACACGTCCGGATATAAATCCTCCTCATGTATCACAGCCGCGTCCGCCATATTGCCGAAGGCGAGCGGCGCCCACACTATGAAATCGGTATCGATCACCGCAATCGGCGCGGACGTGTTTTTCAAAGCCCACAGCTTGCCCGCCGCCCAAAACATCTCCGGATTAATCTCAGGCATATCATCGAGCGTTGTTTTTACCTCGTTCCATAGCGGAAGGAGCCCGTTTTTCTCATAAAATCCATACCCCGCCGTATCAGTTATCATACTGATTTTTCCGTTATATTTGCGCCAGTTAAGCGCGGAAAGCGCGCATGTCAGAAGCTCAAAATCCTCAGCCGCGTATTCTCCGCCGATTTTATCGGCAAACGGCTTCGTCCAGTTTACATGAATCGCGTCCATAGCTTTACCCCCCGTCCTTTCCGCGCCGCTTTTTTAATACACGTCGATAGCGGACCGCGGTTTATTATGATATTCCACGCTCATAACCAGTCCGACGGCTATAAGGTTCGTCAAAATCGACGAGCCTCCGTAGGTTATAAACGGCAGCGGTATACCCGTAACCGGCATAAGCCCTATACACATTCCTATATTCTCAAAAACGTGAAACAGGAACATCGCGCCAACGCCGGTGCAGATATATCTGCCGAAGGTATTATCGGAACGCTGCGCGGCTTTGAAGCATTTATAAATCATCACAAACAGCGCTATAACAAGAACCGTCGCGCCGATAAAGCCCCATTCCTCGGAAATTGTGCTGAAAATGAAATCGGTATACGGCGTCGGAAGCCAACCCATCTGCGTTTGTATGCCCTTCAGATAACCGCTGCCCCAAAGCTGTCCCGAGCCTACCGCAAGCTTTGACTGTATCACATGCCATCCGCCGCCCGTCGGGTCGCTTTCGGGATTTAAGAAAACGTCTATCCTCTGCTTCTGGTACTCCGACAGCAAATAGGTATATGTCAGCGGTACCGATATAACGCCGAGCGCAAGCACGGGAATAATATATTTATACGATATTTTCGCCACAAACAGCAGCACGATAAACATAAAAACAAACACGAGCACCGAGCCCAAATCCGGCTGCAGCATAATAAGCCCGACAATTACAGCAAGATGAAGTATCAGTCCAAGTATCGTAAGAGGCTTGTTAATTTTGCTTTCGGCAATCTGCAAATGATAAGAAAACGTTATAATAAAGCATATTTTAGCGATTTCCGACGGCTGTATACCCACGGGTCCGATACGTATCCAGCTTCTCGCACCCCATTCTCCCTCGCCCGTTCCGATTATAAGAACGAGAACAAGTATCACGACGCAGAACACATATATGGGTTTTATAAGATTTTTAAATTGCTCGTAATCGAAAAAGCACAATAAAATCGCCAGCGCTGCGCCTATCACGAGCGACACCGTCTGCACTATCGCGTTAACGTTGGTATCAAGCGTTCGGGTCGCGGAATATATTGCCGCGATTCCAAATGCCGACAGCAGCAGCGTTAATATTAAAAGGAACCAGTCAAAATGACGTGTTATAACTGATTTTTTTGAAATCTGCCTGTTATTCATTCTGCTTCACCTCGGGTTTGAGAATATCAGTATATTTCGGCCGTGAGGTTATTATAACACATTTCCCGCCGGCACACAAGATATTTTATATGACGTTATTGTAACTTTTTTCGGGCTGAAATAGCTTGACAATTATCCGCCCGTATGCTATTATATTTAAAGTAGCAAAGGGGTTCTATGAAAAATTGTAGAGCCCTGTTTTTTTGGAGGGAGAAGCATGAGCAAAATTCAAATGAAAACTCCGCTCGTGGAAATGGACGGAGACGAAATGACAAGGGTCATATGGCAGATGATAAAGGATATTCTTTTAACGCCGTATATTGACCTTAAAACCGAATATTACGACCTTGGTCTTGAGCACAGAAACGCCACGGATGACAAGGTTACCTTTGACAGCGCCGAAGCGACAAAAAAATACGGCGTTGCCGTAAAGTGCGCGACAATTACCCCCAACGCAGCGCGTGTGGAGGAATACAAGCTTAAGGAAATGTGGAAATCGCCCAACGGCACCATCCGCGCCATTCTTGACGGCACGGTGTTCCGCACGCCTATTCTGGTAAAGGGCATTACTCCATATATCCCGACCTGGACGCAGCCTATCACAATCGCGCGTCATGCCTACGGCGACGTTTATAAAAATGTTGAAATGCAGGTCAAAAAAGGTTCAAAGGCGGAGCTTGTATGCACTGACGCGGACGGAAACGTTAGCCGCGAAACAATTTATGAGTTTAACGAGGGCGGCGGAATTATACAGGGCTTACATAACCGCGACGATTCCATAGCCTCGTTCGCGCGCGCGTGCTTCAACTACGCGCTCGATATGAAAAAGGATATCTGGTTTGCGACAAAGGATACTATTTCAAAGAAATACGATCACCGCTTCAAGGATATTTTCCAGGAGATATTCGACGCGGAGTACAAGGAAAAGTTCGACGCTGCCGGAATAGAGTATTTCTATACGCTTATCGACGACGCGGTCGCGCGCGTTATCCGCTCTAACGGCGGCTATATCTGGGCGTGCAAAAACTATGACGGCGACGTTATGTCCGACATGGTCGCGACGGCGTATGGCTCGCTCGCGATGATGACATCCGTGCTCGTTTCGCCCGACGGCATCTACGAGTATGAAGCAGCGCACGGAACTGTTCAAAGACATTATTACAAGTATTTGAAGGGCGAGGAAACCTCGACAAACTCCGTAGCGACGCTGTTCGCGTGGACCGGCGCTCTGAAAAAGCGCGGCGAGCTCGACTCTCTTCCGGAGCTTATGGCATTCGCGGATAAGCTTGAGCAGGCGACAATAGGCACTATAGAGGACGGAATTATGACGGGCGACTTATATCTTCTCTCAACGCTTGAAAACAAGAAAAAGGTCAGCACGGAGGAGTTTCTAAACGCTGTAAACGAAAAGCTTCAATCCCTGCTGTAAAATCCGCGTATCCGCAGGATTTGATCCGCCCATGCGACGGTATAAAACGCACGATATTGGAAAGAGCGTATCATTTTCAAATGATACGCTCTTTAAATTCTGTATAAAACCTCTGTTTTCTCATTTAATAAGTCCCTGCATATATTCATCCATAGCATTGGCTACACGCTTGGAATAATTCACGGCTTCGACCACTGTTCTCGCACCGCGCACCACATCGCCCGAAGCAAAAATACCGTCACGCGTCGTTTCGCCGTAGGTATTCGTAACGAGCAATCCGCGGTCATTAACGTCAAGACCCGATGTGGTGTTTACGATCTGATCCCTCGGTCCCTGCGAAATTGCGATAATCGTTGAGCTTGCCGGATAAAGCCTTTCAGTGCCCTTGACCGGCGACAAAACGCCGTGTCCGTCGCATTCGAGATCAACAAACACCGTGCCCTCATCCGTAATTTCAACGGGCTCTACATGCACTACGAACTTTACTCCGTCAATTTTAGCATAATCCACCTCGACCGGGCTTGCCGAAAGATGGTCTGAGCGCGAAAAAACGGTAACGCTTTTACAGCCGTGTCTGAGCGCTGTGCGCGCCACATCCATAGCGCTGTTTCCCGCGCCGATTATATTCAAGCTTTCGCCGAGCGTGTATACCTCCGGATTTGTAAGATAATTTATCGCAAAATGCACATTCCCGAGGGTTTCTCCTTTTATATGCAGCGTGTTCGGCTTCCACACGCCCGTACCGATAAATATCGCCTTGTAGCCGTCGCGGAACATATCGTCTATTGTGATGGTCGTTCCGATAGATGTGTTGGGGCGGATTTTTATCCCCATTGAAAGCAGCAGCCGTTTATACCGCTCTATTATTTCCTTCGGCAGCCGAAACTCCGGTATTCCGTAACGAAGAACGCCGCCTATTTTTTCGCGCGATTCGAATATCGTTATGTCATAGCCCCGCCGCGCGAGGATTATCGCGATCGTGATTCCCGCCGGACCGCCGCCGATAATAGCGGCGCGCATACCGTTTTTCTTAATCTCGCCGAAATCGAGCTTGTCAAAATAATTGTCGCTTATGTAATTCTCTATGCTGCTGAAATGCACCGGCATATTCTTTTTGTTCAGCACGCAATGCCCCTCGCACTGATTTTCATGATTGCATATAAGAGAGCACACAAGACTCAGCGGATTATTCTCGAAAAGCGTATGTCCGGCTTCCGTTATATTCCCGTCAAGAAATGTTTTTATAACATCGGGTATCGGCGTGCTTATAGGGCATCCCCCTTTGCACATCGGTTTTCTGCAATTCAGACACCTGCGCGCCTCATTTATTACGTTAAATGCCATGATTCTTCTCCTTCCGTGATTTTCTTTTATATAATTTTATCACAGACGGACCGCGATTTCAATAGTCGTTATTTTTTTAACGTTAATTTCCGCGGCAGCGCGGCGCTTCATTGAACATACTCCGCCTCAAGCCGGTATATAGGCTGACCAAGCCCGGCAAATTTTTTTTCGTACTCGGTCATAACGTTTCCCTCAAATCCGGAATTATGCAAATCAAACGTGATATTGCGCATTTTAAACCCTTCCGCGGCGAACGAATTCAGCGAAAACTCAAACAGCTCCTTATTGTCCGTCTTAAACCAGATAAAATCGCCGGTGTTTAACACCCGCTTATATCTGTCCAGAAAGTTTTTATGCGTAAGGCGGCGCTTTGCCTGCCGGTTTTTCTTCCACGGATCGGAAAAATTCAAATATATGCGCTCCGCCTCGCCCTTTTCAAAAACGTCGGTAAGCCTTTCCGCGTTAAAATTGGCGAACAGCACATTTTTAAGCCCCATATCCTTCGCCTTTTCCATAGCCGTAACAATCACGTCGGCAATCATCTCCACGGCGACAAAATTAATATCCGGATGCAGCGCCGCCATCCCCGTGACAAAATCGCCTTTGCCGCAGCCTATTTCAATATGAATCGGGTTGTCGCTGCCGAATAAACCGCGCCATTTTCCGCGCGCCGCTTCCGGTTCCCTTACCCATAGCTGAGCGCATGCCTCCATGCGCTCGGCGCCGTGCTTTTTCTTCCTTACTCTCATTTTACCGCCCTGACCGCTTCCGTTAGATCCACATCTCCCGTGTAAAGCGCGCGTCCGACGATTACGCCCTCTGCTCCCGTTTCCGTAAGCGACAGTATATGCTCAAGCTTTCCCACTCCGCCCGAGGCTATAACGTCAAGGCTTGTGCTCTTAACCATTTGCGCCATAGCCGCGGCGTTGGGACCCTGAAGAGTGCCGTCGGTCGCGATGTCGGTATATACAACGGTTTTAACGCCGAGCCCCTGCATTTTAAGCGCAAAGTCAACAGCTGTAAAATCACTTGTTTTTTCCCAGCCCTCAATTGCCGCCATACCGTCTCTCGCGTCGATACCTATAACAATTTTACCGCCGTATTTATCCACGGCGCGCTTTACAAACTCGCTGTCCGAAACCGCCTTTGTTCCTATTATCACGCGGTTTACGCCCATATTAAACCTCGCTTCGATATCCTTCATGCTCCGTATGCCGCCGCCGGTCTGTACCGGGATTGAAACGCGGCGGCATATTTCCCTTATGCTGTCCGCGTTGACGTCCGCGCCCTTGAGCGCGCCGTCCAAATCCACCACATGCAGAAATTCGCCGCCCGCTCTCTGCCATTTTTCCGCCGTATCAGCCGGACTGCCGCCGTATACCGTCATGTCGGAAAAGCTTCCCCGAAGCAGCCGCACACATTTCCCGTCCTTTATATCAATAGCCGGATATATTCTCATTCTCTCTCTCCTCTTATCGCGCATAAACGCAAAGAGAGCCGTTAACACGGCTCTCCCCGCGTATAATTTACGTAAAATTATTTGCCGCTTACCGTAACCGGCGTTGTATCAAGGAACAGATCCGCACCGGAAACCTCGAACATATCCTCGACATTATCCTTATTTGTAAAGGTAAATGCGTTATCGTATCCGCGAAGCGTATCATACGTGCTTACAAGCGCGAAATCGCCGCCTTTGGACGTCTTTGCTCTAAACGTGAGCTTCGCGACTTCTCCGCTCGTCGTCAGATTCTCGTCAAGCGTTACCATTAATACCTTCACGCCTCCGTTAGAATACTCGGCATTGTCAGCCTTTACTATCGACGATATTGTTTTTCCGTCTCTGTAAAGCTCGCAGCCTTCATACTCGAAGTCCTCCGCGCTGTACGAAACGAGCGATGACATACCCGTAAGATAGGCGTTCGCCGGCAAATTGCTCATGCTTACCAGAATATCCACCGTTTCGCCCTCGCTCACGCTGTCAGCCGATGCGGCAATTGTCATACCGGTCTTAATATTATCGCCGGCGGGCTCATTTAAGTCCGATGAAGGAGTATACGGCTCATAATCCTTTGACGTTATCATGACCGAATACGCATCTGCGTCCCATTTAACATCCGCGCCTATCGCTTCGGAGATAGCCCGAAGCGGGATCATGGTACGGTCGTTAATAATCTGAGGCGCCACGTCAAGCGTTACCGCCTCCTCATCCGCGTCAAAAATACTTGTAAATGTCAAAACGCGCATGGTGGGATTGTCTATGGTAAGATAGATTCTGTTAATATTATCATCGCTGTCTATTCTTACCTGGCGCTTCTCCTCGTTCCATTCCACACGGGCGCCCATAGCCTCGAACACGCCGCGCGCCGGAACAAGGGTCGTGCCCTCGCCGAGGATCACAGGCTCCTGGTCATTAAAGCCTATTCTTGCTCCGTCTATGTATACAGCCGGATTGTTTTGAGCGTTTACGGCTGACGTCACCGAAAGCATCATTGCTGCCGCTGCCGCAATACTGATTAATTTTTTCATTGTTTTTCCTCCTTAATTTTCGTTAATGTAACGATACAACAACAGTATATCATACTTTTTTCTTGTATACAATAAATTTTTGCAAAAAAATTTGCTGTTTCGTATGGAAAAAAAAGAGAATGTATTGTATAATGATATAGATATACATATTAAATGAGGAGAATTCGGGATATGCAGAGTGTTATTGACTACATTTTCAAATATCTTCAGCTTGTGAGAGTAACTGATATAATAGATATTCTCGTGGTAGCTGTAATTGTATATTACATAATAAAAATCGCCACAGATACCCGGGCGCGCAATCTGCTGCGCGGCATCGCCATTGTACTTGTCGTATTCTTCATAAGCCGCTGGCTGAACCTGACGGCGCTGAATTATATAATAGGCGCCGCCTTGCAGGTGGGAGTATTCGCGATAGTGGTTATTTTCCAGCCTGAGCTCAGGAATCTGCTTGAGCGTATGGGCAGAATAAAGATAGGAAAAATAATAGATTTTGCCGCCGGTGACGAAACGGACGATATGGAGCTTACCATTCAATCCGTGGCAAAGGCGGCGGATGACATGTCGCGGACCCGCACGGGAGCTCTTATCGCGCTTGAGCGCGAAACAAAGCTCGGGGAATATCTCGGCACGGGAACAATCCTTGACGCGGACGTGTCGAGCGGACTTCTCGAAAACATATTCGTACCCAACACGCCTCTGCACGACGGAGCCGTAATTATACGCGGGAATAAGATAATCAGCGCCGGCTGCGTACTGCCCCTGACGTCCAATCCCAATCTCTCGCATGAGCTCGGAACGCGTCACAGAGCGGCGATAGGACTTTCCGAAACCACGGACGCCGTTATTGTCGTAGTGTCGGAGGAAACGGGCAAAATTTCCGTGGCTCAGGAGGGCTCTCTCACAAGAAATCTGTCCGAGGACTCTCTGAAACGCCTTCTCTCGCGGCTTATGACCGCGGGCGCGGATAAAAACGAGACAATAGAAAAAATGAAATTCTGGAGGTCAAAATGAACACCGATAAAAAAACTTCCAAAATAAAAATGGGTATTATCTCTGTCATAACTGCAATATTTATATGGACGGCGATTACATATATCAACCCTCCGGAGCTCACCACCACAATATCTAACCTTCCCGTGCGCTTCGCGGGCGAGGAGGAGCTGCGCGAGCGCGGGCTCACCGTAGTTGACAGAAGCGGCATAACCGGACTTTCCGTAACCGTGGAAGGGCGGCGTGACACGCTGCTGTCCCTTTCCGGCGGCATATTCGTCGAGGTTGACGTTTCATCCGTTACCGAAGCCGGCGAATATGACCTTGCCGGTAACGTCACGCTCCCCTCTCAGGCTCTTTCCATCGACGACGTAAAATTTGACACCGTGCCGGTTACGGTTGACAAAATAGCCGTAAAGGAAATACCGATACGGGCGGTTCAGACCGGCAGCTCCGAAAACAGGCTCGTAAAAACCGTTCCGTTGGACGAAACGGTGGTTCTGACGGGAGCGAAATCCGAAATAGAAGCTGTTTCCTACGGCGAAGCGGCGGCGGATATAACGGGGCTCACGGAAAATTCGGAGGTTGAAACGGGTTACGTGCTGATGGATGACAGCGGAACTCCGATTACAAGCAACGAAACCATTTCCGCAACCAAAACGAAGGTGCGCATAAGCTGCGAGGTTTATGACGCGGTTACTCTTCCCGTCCGCGCGGAGCTGTCGGAGGAAATGGCAAAGGATTACGAAATTGACCGTTCCGGCGTTTCCATAACGCCGTCAACGGTGGAAATCGGCTTAAAGGATATCGGTGTCAGCGAGGTTACCGCTCTGATAACCGACGCCAAAGGCTCGGGCGATTATACTCTCGAGGAAAAGAGCAATATGTATATTCCCGATAATGTGAAAACCGTCCGCGTGCGCGCGGATATAGAAAAGCGCGTTTCAAAAAACGTCACGATTGACGTAAAGCCGGAAAATCTTGCCGACGGGTTTTCGGCTCAGATTGGGAAAATAAGCGTTTCGGCGTCGGGAATAGAGAAAAATCTTGTTCCCGAAAAAATAAACGCTGCGGTCGATTTATCCGGGCTCGGCAAGGGTACATACACGCTTCCCGTGTCAATATCAAGCGTTGACGCGCAGGTGACGGGAAGCTACACCGCAAGCGTCACGATAAATTAAGGAGATAATTATGGAAGATATTATAGTAAGAGGCACAAATCCCGAGGGCACAATGCGGGTGTACAGCGCGATAACCACGCAGCTGACAGATAAGGCTGTAAAAATCCATAACGCGTATCCCGTAGCGGCTGCCGCGCTCGGCAGAACCCTTACGGGCGCGGCGCTTATGGGCGTATCGTCGCTCAAAAACGACGGCGATTCCGTTACCGTCCAAATCAAAGGCGACGGCGAGACAGGAAGTATTATCGCCGTTGCCGACAGCAAGGGAGCCGTGCGCGGATACATTGAAAATCCGTATGTCGAAAGACCGCTTAATTCCCAAGGCAAGCTTGACGTAGGCGGCGCTGTCGGCAGCGGGTATTTAAGCGTGATAAAGGATATGGGACTGAAAGAGCCGTATGTGGGTATGGTTCCGCTCGTGAGCGGAGAAATCGCCGAGGATTTGACGAGCTATTACGCCGTATCCGAGCAGATACCCTCATGCATAGCGCTCGGTGTGCTTGTGGACACGGACGGCAGCGTCGCCGCCTCCGGCGGATTTATGATTCAGCTGATGCCCGGCGCGTCAGACGCGGACGCGGACAGGCTGACTAAAATCATAAGCTCTCTCGACAGCGTGACAGCCATGATAAAAAGCGGCATGAGCGCCGCCGATATATTTTTCAAAATAACCGACGGATTTTCCATGATTATGGAAAACGCGGGCATTTTTCCGGAATATAAATGCTCCTGCTCAAAGGAGCGCATGGAACGCGAGCTTGTGTCGATCGGAAAAACCGAGCTCGAACGTCTTATAAATGAGGACGGACATGCGGAGCTTTCATGCAGATTCTGCGGCAGCAAATATAATTTTGACAAAGCCGAGCTTATATCCCTTTTAAAACGCGCCAAAGGCTGAATAAATATCCCTCGGCAAAGCCGGGGGATGTGATCGCTCCTCGGAATACAAGCCGCGTCCGCTCATATCGAAAATTTTTTCCTGAGCGGCGCTCGGGCTATTCTGACAAGGAATTATTTCGTCAGCTTTTCAACGGCATCATCATCAATATAAAGCGATATTTCCCCGCATTTGGGGCATAAAGCCGCTTTAGTATATACAGCTTTCAGAGTCATTCCTTTTTTACGCAGCACGTTGCCGCCGCCGCCCGTAAAGGAAAAGCCCTCCTGCATTTCCGTTCCGCATCTGATACATTTTCGCATAGTTCATTTCTCCTTTTAAATATTTTAATGATTAAATTATACAACAAACGATGAAAAAATGCAACTCATGCAAAATTAACCTTATCGTCCGCCGCAGCAATCCTTTACTGCATTAACAATCCTTGCCCGCACGGCGCCTTACTCCTAAAATCCGCCCCGATAACCGCGGGAACAACGACGCTTTTTATATTCCGCTCATGCGGCTGCACCGTCGGTTCCTTTTACGATAATATCGTCAGCCTTTTTAACTGCTCAATGCGGTCAGTTTGTTACCCTTCTGTATTCCACGCTCTCCGCAAACGGCGTCATTGCGCCGAGATCGTCCCATACGAACGCTTTTATACTTGCAATAGGCGTATCGGACTTTTGAATGTTCACGCCGCAGGAAAAGCTCGTGCCTGTCGGCAAATCGGCTTTTATGTAGTTCAGGCTCACAAGCGCGCCGTTTTCGTCATACGCCGCGACGATAAAATGATCCTGCCCGCTCCGGTCGGCGACTTTGGTGACGTCCATGTCAACTATAAAGCTCGTGTCGGTCGGGATTTTGTCGTATTCCTCACCGTTTACGGAAACGAGCTTTAACGAATTTATTGTGTACGGGTATGTTTCGGGATTTACCTCCGTAAGCTGTACGACATTGTTTTCGCCGTTCACAATCATGTAATTGTAGTTGTCGCTGTGGAAGTACGCGCTGTAATCTTCGCTGTTTACGCCCGTCACGCTGATCGGATTGCCTATTGTAGGCACTGCCTCAACGCTTACGGCGATATTCGAGTATTCCGAAAGCGGCTCGGCTATCGTAACGGTTCGTCCTTCCCTCAATTCAAGATTGCTGTTTTTTCCGTCCGCGTTAAAATTACCGCATATCGTCATTTCGCCGCCGATTTTAAATTCGCTTGATACGCGCACCGCACTGTCACATCTGTTTGCGGATATAATGCAGTCGCGCAGCTCCACGGGCGATATGGCATTAAGCGCGTGCCAACCGGTATTGCCGGAAAGCATACAATTTTCCAAAAGGACATTTCCCCTGCTGTACAGAAAAATTCCCGCTCCGTCGTCGCCGACCGCGTTTATGTTATACATTTCAAACATAATGTCCGACGCGATAAGCATACTGCCGATTATCGTTCCGCCCATGACCGTTTTATCGCCGCTGTTCTCGTTGAGCACCCACAGTCCGTCCTCACGCTCACTGAATTTGTGAACTGTGTCGGTGCAGTCGGTAATTCCGCAGTTGTCGCATGCAGGCGTCGCGGTCAACGCTACAGAGCCTGCGCCGACGCTTTGTATAATATGACCGTTCAGACAAATATACACTCCGTCGATAACATTCACGCCGTTTTCCGTTATAATGTCATTTGTGAGATAATAATATCCCGCCTCTTCCGGCAGCGCGTCCGAGCTGTTCCACGCCGTCCACGTTTTGACCTCGTGATTGTCCGGGCAGTCCGCGTCGGCGCATATTCTGTGCGTGTGCGGTTCGTCCTCCGCACGCGCTTCCGCGCTCATAGGCGCAATACATACCGCGCACATCAGCATTACCGCTGTTGTAACCAAACTAATCAATCCTTTTCTCATAAAAATCATCCTTCCTCTAAAAAATTGTAAATTAAAAAGTGCGCCGCATAAACCTTAAGCGGCGCACCCAAAAACGCCACTTTGATTTAATGCTGCGACACACTTTATCATACAATCATTAATACAGGTATGAAAATCAAAGCGTGCGCCTTTAGCAAGCGCAAGCCTGTATTAATGTCGTATTAATAGTATGCCGCAATTATAATTTTATCATACATATTGAAATTTGTAAAGATATACGCCGGATAATTTTTCCCGCCGTCCATTGGGCATACTGTTTCGCCAAAGCGTTATCCGCTATGCCTGTATGGCGTTAAAGAAATAAATAATGTTATCATTAAAGTCTGTTAACGGTTATCGTATCGCATCGGCTTGCTCCTCGTTACCCGTTATTTTACGATTTTTGATATTATAGCCAAATCCGGCTGCCATGCCTTCCTTTTACCGATAATCCGGCTGGAAAAATTCAATCGTATCACATTCGGGATTATATGTCAGCCGAACACCGATTTTGTCGGTCAGCTCCCGAATAGGCACGCAGACCCCGCCGCCTATGCTAAAGGTCCTTGAAAAATCCTCACGGCTGACTTTACCTGCGCAGTTAAATATTTTTACCGCCCGGTCAAGCGGCACATACGTCACATCGCAGGCACAGGAATGTATGCAAGGAAGATCCGACGGAACGCCGTTTAAAATAACATCGGTGTTCCATGTTAAAATCATGTTGTCATGAAAACAAGCGGGCACACTTATATCGGTAAAGCGCGGAGGAAGTACGGACTTATCGTTATATATTCTTTTGCGCTCCTCGACCTCGGCATGATATTTCTGCGCGCCGCCCTGCAAATCCTTACACGCCAAAGCGAAATTGGTATTTGGCGCGTGAAAAATCAGCGATGCGGCAAACATTACCGTGCCCGCCGCGCATATTGCCCGCTTCACGATTTTTTTTGGTTTTATATTTTTTGTATGACGTCTGCTTGATATATAATCCGCGGTATAAAACGAGTTGCCGAATATAAAAAATATATACGCAAGATAAAACAGATTTTTTATTCGAGGTATATTGCAATCATTCATGGCGTAAAACGGCGGAACGTACAGCGAGGCAAACAGAGCAAACGATACGCCGAGAACAATAATCGGATTGAGACGATATGTCCTTTGTCCGTTCCGCAAAAAAACAAAAACAGCGGCACACAGTATAAGCGCCCCTATAATTGTCATATCGGTATTACGTATGATATCCGAAGCAGCCTGACGAAACGCGAGCGTTACAGAGGCTAAAGGGGATAAATGTTCAAGCGCGGCTTGTCTGATTTTATTGCCCGGCGCCGCCATGCTGATTATAAGCCCCGCGGCGGCAAAAATCGTTATCGGGACGTTTTTAATAGCCGCGGTTCGTTTCGTATCGCACGAGATCGCCCTGTAAACGGTAATAACAAAAGATGTCAGGCAAAACGTCAGCGAGGTTAAATAATTACCGCCTGTCACAAAAAAAGCGAATGCGCATTGCAGGGTGACAGTTATTATATTCAGGTTTTTATTTGACGCATTTATTTGCAGTATGACCGCAAGGATCGAAAGACACCAAAAAATCATATAATGCGCGCCGCCGTTCCACCAAAATATGCCCTCCGCCGCTGACGGGAGAAGCTGTACCGACACAAACGCGATTAGGCTTCCGATAAACAATTTCCCCGAACGGCTCAGACCGCGCACGGAATTTAAGGCGGCAAATATCGGCGTAACAACCGCAGCGAGCATCACGAACGGCGTAATAATATAAAATTTGTCATTACAAATGGCAGGGTGTAGTGCAAATATAATAATTGAACTGAAGGTGCCCTGCCAATTCATATATGTATATCTCAAATTTTCCGCCAGCGCCTTAATGACGCCCGAAAACCCCTCCCCCGTCAGCAAAGCGTAATGCACGGGCGCTCCGTATCCGAAGTCGTCCGCGGATGGAGTATTGTACGGCGCGAGCAATATGAAGGGAACGAGAGAAAGTAAAAATAATGCTGCCATTATTGCGGCTGCGTATTTGGGAGTTTTTTTCATGATAGACCCTCGCATTCATGTATGATTTTAATCGGTTTGTTTTTATCATTATAGCATCTGTGTTTCTCAATGTCAATAATACTATACATATATTGATAATTTTATTTCAAAATCTGTATAGTATTATTGACATATAGGCTTGTAGGAGGGCGATGTTATGATTTACGATTTTTCAGAAAGATTGAAAACCTTGCGTAAGCGGGATAATATCAGTCAGAATGCATTGGCTAAAACCTTAGGCATTACGCGCGCGAGTGTAAACGCGTGGGAGATGGGAATAAGCTATCCGAACGCGCAGTCGCTTATACTTCTTGCGAAATACTTCAACGTGAGCGTGGATTACCTGCTTGGAATTGACGACAGGACTCTATTGGATATAAGCGGATTGGATCCGACGGGACAGGAGCTGATTTCAAAAATCGTCAAGCATATAATATCGCTGAAATAAAGCTGCTATACGTAACGGCGGTAACGCCGCCTGATTTGATACTGACCAGTCACATAAGCATAACTTATATAATATATCCAAAATTCGAATTGATTTTTTACTCGGCAATATATAATAAACAAATACACATTGATTTTATTTGAAACGGATGTTCGATTATAAAATATTTAGGCGAAGAAATCAATGCATGCTGTCTGATATATAGAACATAAAGCCAGGAGTGAAAATAAATGAAAAAACTAATATCGATTATCTTATAGCGAGCTGCGGCGGTGAATACAGGGGCGTCAACGCCGCGCCTATCAAAAAAGGCAAGCGTCCGGATCTTAGCGATTCGTATTCTTGCCTCAATTCAATTTTATTTAATTCCCCTTATCAAAGCCTCGATTTCCGCTTTTTCCGGCATCACCTTAAGCGCGCCCTTTTTCGCCGTGATAAGCGACGCTCCGGCGTTGGCGAATATAAGCAGCTCCTTTAGCTTTTCCTCTGTAAGATTTTTAACGCCGCAGTCGAGCAGGAAGCTCAGCATACAGCCGGTAAATGTGTCGCCCGCGCCTGTTTTTTCTATCGTTTTTACATCGTTAAACGACGGCGCGTAAACCGCGATATCCTTGTAATACGCGCGGCTGCCGTCCGCGCCGAGCGTCACGAACATCAGCGGGATATTGTATTTTTCGCGCAGCATACGCGCCGCCGCGTCGTAGTCGTTTTCGCCCGTCATAAACTCAAGCTCGTTGTCGGAGATTTTGAGTATATCGCACACGGATAAGCCGTATTCTATCTCACGCCTCGCATCGTCAAGCGAAGCCCACAGCGGCTCGCGCAGATTGGGATCGAAGGAAATAAATACTCCGTTATTTTTCGCAATATCTATCGCGTACCGAGTCGCGGCGCGTACTCCGTCATGCGTCGATGAGAGCGTGCCGAAGTGGAATATTTTCGAATCTTTTATTATATCCGCGTTAACCTCGTCTTTTTTGAGCATCATGTCCGCGCCGGGATTGCGGTAAAAGCTGAACTCGCGCTCGCCGTCTGGGTATGTATGCACAAACGCGAGAGTTGTGCGGACGCTTTTGTCCATAAGCAGATTCGTGACGTCCGTGCCGCTTTCCTCCACGGTGGATTTTAGCATATGCCCGAATGTGTCGTCGCCGACCTTGCCGATAAACGCAGTCCTTTTGCCGAGCTTGTTGAGCATCGCGAGCACGTTGCACGGCGCGCCGCCGGGATTCGCCTCAAGCACGGGATTCCCCTGCGGACTTGTTCCGCTTTCGGTAAAATCTATGAGCAGCTCGCCGAGAGCCGTTACGTCAAATTTTTTCATTTTCCTTTCCTCCCGCAAGAGTATAAATTTCGCAATCCCCGTCCGCGCGGACATATTTTTTCAAATCGTACACGATATTGCTAAGCACATACTCGCCATTATTTATATACGTTTCGATAAGATTTTCGTCAACGTATATGTCAAGATGGATATTGCCGCTTATCTCGGGCGTTTCAAATACTGTTCTGATTTCGTTATGATTGCGGAACACTTTAGAGCGGTCGGCGCGGATTTTCTGACCCGCGCGCTCTATCATATACCCGCCTATATCGACGTGCTCCCCGTCCTTTATGTCAAGACTAACGCAATATCCCGCCTTATCCGCCGCGCTTATATCTCTTATCCGCCGCGAAAACTGCTTTTCAATATCGGGATGAGGGCTGAAATATATATGACCGTTTTTCACATTGACGATTCTCGGAATACAGAACATGCCGTTCCTGCCGCGATCGTCCGGCTCCGGCATTCTCGCCCACGCCACGAGCACGCGTCTGCCCGCCGCGTCGGTCGTACTCTGCGGCGCGTACAAATCAAGTCCGTAATCGAGCATATTATATTTATCGGGGATTTTCATTTCACAGCGTTCCTCGTCAAAGTCAACCGTCATGCACACGGATAAATCGTGGTACCTTCTCTCGCTTATTCCCATAGGTGAAACCATAAGCACCTGCGCGCCGTCAACCTCAAAGTAATCGGGACACTCCCACATCCGGCCGAGATCATCGCGCAACGCGTAGTTTACGTATTCCCAGTTTACCAAATCCGCGCTTCTGTAAAACAGCAGTCTGCCTTTTTCCCCGCTCGTGCTGCCGACGACCATGTACCACGCGTTTTTCCCGCGCCATACCTTCGGGTCGCGCGTATGGGAGCGGCAGCCGATACTCGGATCTTCAACCGGCTCAACTACCGTCGATTTCTGATTCATGTTATCAAAGCTCTCGCCGTCGCCGCTTATAAGCATCATCTGCGAGGACGCGAAGTTATCGCCGGGGCAGGTGTGGATATCCTCCGGATTTTCCGTAAGATACCTAACGCCTGTGTAATATATGTACATTTTTCCGTCATACTCAACGGCGCTGCCGGAAAAGCAGCCGTTTCTGTCAGCGCTCTTTGACGGGAACAACGCTATATCCTTATGCTCCCAGCTTACGAGGTCATTGCTTACCGCGTGCCCCCAGTGCATCGTTCCCCAGCGCGGCTCATACGGGAAATGCTGATAAAACAGGTGGTATTTCCCCTTGTAGTATATAAATCCGTTCGGATCGTTTATCCAGTTTTTCGGTGATTTCAGGTGAATTTTATCCATACGGTCCCTCCGTTAAATATAGCATATTTCCGTCTGCTTGTCAAAGAAATGTATTCTCATGGGATTGAATACAAATTCTATCTTATCGCCTATTCCGCTTACCTCATATTTCGACACTCTCGCGACAGACGACGCGCCGCCGAAGGTGAAGTACAGATTATTTTCGTTGCCCATTACCTCCGCGTTCTCTACGACCGCGCTCTGCTTATCCGCTTTAAAGAGGTCTATATTCTGCGCGTCGAGCTTTATATCCTCGCCGCGTATGCCTAATATAAGCTCGCCCTGTCTGCCGCCGAGCTTCGACGTTACCGAATCGGGCAGAGTGATCCTGCTGCCGTCCTCAAACGTCACGATATTTCCGTTTACCGTTACGTCATAGAAATTCATCTGCGGTGAGCCGATAAAGCCCGCTACGAATTTGTTCGCCGGATGCTCGTACAGATCCATAGGCTTTCCGACCTGCTGAACGACTCCGTCCTTCATGATAACGATGCGGTCAGCCATTGTCATAGCCTCCACCTGGTCGTGCGTTACGTAGATCGTGGTGCTGCCTATCTGGCGGTGGAGCTTGCTTATCTCGTTTCTCATGCTTACTCGAAGCTTCGCATCGAGATTCGAGAGCGGTTCGTCCATGAGGAACAGCTTAGTGTCCTTTACGATAGCGCGTCCGAGAGCCACTCTCTGACGCTGACCTCCGGAAAGATTTTTCGGCTTCCTGCGGCGGTATTCCTCAAGACCGAGGACTTTTATCGCCCAGTCCACCTTTTTCTTTATCTCGTCCGAGGGCACCTTCATATTCTTTAGTCCGTAGGAGATATTCTTTTCGACCGTCATGTGCGGATAAAGCGCGTAGTTCTGGAAAACCATCGCTATGCCGCGATCCTTCGGCGCGGTCTCGTTCATTTTCTGTCCGTCTATGTAAATCTCACCCGATGTGATGTCCTCAAATCCGGCGATCATTCTCAGCGTCGTCGATTTGCCGCAGCCCGACGGACCGACGAACGCGATAAATTCCTTTTCCTCTATGTTAAGGCTCACGTCCGTTACCGAATTTTTGTCCGCACCCGGGTATTTTTTATATATATTTTTTAATTCTATAAAGCTCATGGTCTTATTCCTTTCTTTTACGATTTATCAAGCCGCACCGGAGCCGAGGGGATACGTAGCCCCGGCGCGCTGAAAAAACAAATTAACCTTCCTTTGAACCGGTAGATACAACGCCCTCCACAATCTGCTTTGAGAACAGCGAGTAGATTATAATTACCGGTATCGTTACCATAGTGATAAGCGCGAGCGTCATGCCCATTGTGGTATTCACGTTCGCCGTGATAGAGTTAAGACCTATCTGCGCCGTTAAGAGGTCGCTCGAGGTGAACACGAGCGAGGGCCAGAGATAGTCGTTCCATACGCTCAGGAATGTGAACACGCTCACCGTTGCGACGACCGTTTTCGACATCGGCAGGACCATTGTGAAAAAGTATTTTATCGCACTGCAATGATCGAGCTGCGCCGCCTCCCACACGTCGTCGGGCAGGCTTATGAACACCTGCCTGAACAGGAATATGTTGAACGGATTTACTATCATCGGCAGTATGTAGCCTATTACGGTGTTTAAAAGTCCCATTTTCGCGATGAACAGGAAATGTATCGTTATTATCGTTTCCATAGGGACTATCATCAGCATCATTATTATAAACAGCCATCTTTCGCGGAACGGGAAGTCTATCTTAGCGAGCGCGTACCCCGCGAGTCCGTTCACTATCACGCTCAAAACTATCAGCGCCGCCGCGTAAAGGAGCGTATTTCCCATGTATCTCAAAAACGACGTGTCCGTTATGATTGAAACATAGTTATCAAAGAAGCCGCCTCCGGGAGCGGGCGGGATAAACGCGCGCACCGAGTTCATATCCGCAGTTATCGCCGCGTCCGGCTTGAACGAGTTCGCTATCATCCATATTACCGGGAACAGGAAGAACAGCGAAAGAATTATCATCACTATCGCGAGCGCCCATTCAATGCGCCTTTGCTTTTTTGTAAGTATCATTTTTCTCCTCCTTATCCTCCTTGTCACGCGTCAGTATCGTCTGAATAATGGTCAGTACCACGACGAACGCTATAAATACTATCGCCATTGTTGACGCGAGTCCTATCTCCCAGTTGACCGTGCCCGTTTCATATATGTCGTACACGAGCGTATATGTCGAGTGCGACGGACCGCCGCCCGTCATGACCATAGGCTGTACTATCATCTTGAACGCGCCTATCGTTATTGTGATAAACACGAACACGCACAGCGGTTTTAATTCAGGCAGCGTAATATCCTTAAACTTTTTCCACTCGCCCGCGTGATCCATTTCCGCCGCCTCGTAAAGTCCGGGGTTTATCGCCTGCAAGCCGCCGAGGAATATTATCATCTGGTAGCCCATTCCCTGCCACGAGCTCATGATAGCAATCGCCGGCAGCGCCTGATTAGCTCCGTGGATAAACGGCTGCGGCGCTATTCCCACTTTGCCGAGCAGCGTATTTAAAATACCCTCGGGGCTGTAAATCTGCATCCATAA
>CANQQZ010000013.1 GCA_947626135.1 uncultured Clostridia bacterium | reverse complement strand
ATGGAATCCCCCAGTCAGCTACGCTGACAGCCCCCTTTGACAAGGGGGCCTTAGTTGAGCGCCGCCATATGCAAAAGCGCGATAAACATAAACTTATCCCATATATGAAAGGAATACTATGGAAAAGGATACGTTGATTTTAGGCATTGAAAGCTCGTGCGACGAAACGGCGGCGGCGGTGGTGAAAAACGGGCGCGGCGTTATGTCGAACATAATAAACACGCAGATCGCGGTTCATCAAAAATTCGGCGGCGTCGTTCCCGAGGTCGCTTCACGCCGTCATATAGAGAACATCGACGCGGTGATAGACGCGGCGCTGTCGGAGGCGGGCGTAACATTTTCGGATATCGACGCGATCGCCGTGACATACGGTCCCGGTCTTGTCGGCGCGCTGCTCGTGGGGGTTTCCACGGCAAAGGCGCTCGCATACGCGCTTAAGAAGCCGCTTGTGCCGGTGAATCACATAAAGGGGCATATCATGGCGAATTTCGTGGCGCACCCGGATCTGGAGCCGCCGTTTATATGCCTTGTGGCGTCGGGCGGTCACAGCCATATCGTGAGGGTCGCGGGCTATACAGATCTTGAAATTCTCGGACGCACGCGCGACGACGCGGCGGGCGAGGCGTTTGACAAGGCGGCACGCGTACTGGGGCTCGGATATCCCGGCGGACCTCTTTTGGAAAAGGCGGCGAGGGACGGCAACAAGGACGCGGTTAAATTCCCGCGCGTCAGGATGGGAGATTCGCTTGATTTTTCGTTCAGCGGCGTTAAAACGGCGGTGATAAATTATCTGCATAAGCTGAAGCAGAACGGCGAAAGCTACAGCGTTCCCGACATTGCCGCGAGCTTTCAGGACGCGGTGACGGATGTGCTGTGCTCTCACACGATCGAGGCGGCAAAACGTGAAAAATGCAAAACGATCGCGCTCGCGGGCGGTGTAGCGTCAAACGGCGCGTTAAGAGCGAAAATGACGGATCGGGCGGCGAAGGACGGGATAAGAGTTCTTTATCCGCCGCCGGTGCTTTGTACCGACAACGCGGTGATGATTGCCTGCGCGGGATATTACGGATATCTGGAACAGAATTTCGCGGATATGACATTAAATGCCGTTCCGGCATTGAGCATATAGGAGGAAACAATGGAATACAAAATTCAATACGGAGATAATTTTGTTGAATTTTCAAATCCTAAATGGCTCGATAAGGACATTGAATTTGAATTTATGGTAACAATCCGTTCCGGCGCTTTCGGTGGGACAGCAACATTCGACTGTTACTGCTCCGAATTTGAAAGGTTTGCGTCGGAAACGGAAAGGATGTACGCATTTGAGTCTGAAAAAGCTGTTTTGAAGGATAGATATTACGGTTCTCATTTGATATTTCAGGCAGACAATTACGGGCATATTCATATAAGCGGAATGTTATATGACGAACACCGAGACCAGAGACTTGATTTTGGATTTACGGCCGATCAGACGTCTTTGACTGATTTTATAAAGAATTGGAGGACATTTAAATAAAATGGAAAAGCTGCATTTAAATTTGGGGATCAACTCATACGACATAAAATTTTCGGACAGCTTCGGCGAGCTTTTGGATGCGTTAAGGGAAATTAACGCGCCAAAAAAGCTGCTGATTGTGACGGACGCCCGCGTGAGGGGTTTATACGCGGACGAGGTATATAATCTTCTGCGCGGCGCGGGATATGACGTGAAAGTCCACGCGTTCCCCGAGGGCGAGGAAAACAAGAATATCGAATCGGTCATGGGAATATGCAAGGCGTGTATCGACCATGAAATGGACAGGAAGTCGATGATTATCGCGCTGGGTGGCGGCGTGTGCGGCGATATGGCGGGATTCGCGGCGGCTATATATATGCGCGGGATCGATTTTATACAGATACCGACTACGCTTTTATCGCAGTCGGACAGCAGCGTCGGCGGCAAGACCGGTATCGACTTCGCGGGCGGCAAGAATATAATCGGCGCGTTCCACCAGCCGAAGCTGGTTTACATTAACGTGTCCACGCTTAAAACGCTCTCAAAGGAGCAGTTTGTGTCCGGTATGGGAGAGGTCATAAAGCACGGGATTATCCGCGACGCTGAATTTTTTGCGTTTTTAAAGAGCAGCAGCGAGCTTGTGAAGGCGCTGGACCCGTACACGCTTATACGGCTCGCGAACACTAATTGCGCGATCAAGGCGGCGGTCGTTGAGAAGGACGAGAAGGAAGCCGGACTGCGCGCGGTCTTGAATTTCGGGCACACGATAGGGCACGCGGTCGAGTCGGCGTATGATTTTAAAATGACGCACGGCGCGTGCGTGGGTCTGGGCATGATAGGCGCGGCGTATATCGCGCAAAGGCGCGGCATGATCACGGCGGCGAAGCTTGGGGAGATCGAGGATATCCTGACGCTGTACGATTTTAAAACGCGCGTTAAGCTGCCGGAGCCGGAAAAGATTTATTCATTTATGCTAAAGGATAAAAAACGGATAAACGGCGTGATGAAGTTCGTCCTGCCGACAAGGATAGGCGAGGTGACGCAGGTCACGGACGTGACGAAGGACGAGATTTTCGCCGCGGTGGAGTATATTTCGAAAATCCAGTGAGGTATCAGAGCGTGAAGAAAAAAGTTATAGCTGCTACGGTTATAATTGCAAGCATAATATGTTTTTGCGTTTGCATTTATTATATAAAACACATCGTTCCCGTAATAGACGCTGATAATTATGTCTCGGTAAGAGAGCGGCGCGAAAGTACCGATAAAAAAGTTATAGCCGAAATAGCTGATTGTATAAATTCCGCAAAAAAGGAACGAATGATTTTTCCAAGGCAGACGTTACATAGTTCGACTATGATAATTTCATTTGGTAAGACGGACGGTACGGAAGATAGTTTTTGGATTTACGGCAACTATTTTATGTATAACCCAGAATACAAAGGAAAGCAATATAAATTTGATGACAGTGTGATTAAGATATATAAGCTAATCGAAAAATATAATTTGGACTAATTTAGAGTGTTCCGTAATTTTATATGGCACACGGCGAGCGTTAGCCTCCCTTGTCAAAGGGAGGAGGACCATGCGCAGCATGGTGGAGGGATTCAATGGTACAGAAAATCACATATTTGAACGATTTATTGTAATTACGGAATCCCCTCGCCAACTTCGTTGGTCCTCTCCCCTTTAACAAGGGGCGCAAGCAGAGCGCTCCCGTAAGCATAAATCGTTAGATAAACTAAAATTTACCATATGATATGGAGTGACTTTTTTATGCTATACGCAATAATCGCGGCGGCGATAGTGATTGCCGATTTCGCGGTAAAATATTTAATAAAGGCGAACGTCGAGCTAAACGAGGTATTTTTCAAAATCCCGCGTCTGTTCGATTTCACGTATGTGCGGAACCGCGGCGCGGCGTTTTCTATGATGAGCGGACGTATCCAGATTTTAAGCGTGATTTCCGTTGCGTTCTGTATCGGTGTAATTATATACTGGGCAGTGAAAAAACCGTCGCATCCGCTGTTAAAAACCGCGCTCTCTATGATGTTCGCCGGGGCGCTGGGAAACGCTATAGACCGAATTGCCTACGGATATGTCGTTGATTTTATCGCGGCGCGGTTTATCGACTTTCCCGTGTTTAACATTGCGGACATGGCGATTACGATAGGCGCGGCGCTTGTGATAATTTATATAATTTTCTTTGACGAGGACAAAAATAATGAGCGAAATAAAGCTGACGGCGGCGGAGACGGGCAGAATTGACAAAATAATCGCGGATAGCGGCGCAGGCATATCGCGCAGCATGGCGGCGCGGCTGTGCGAGGAGGGACGCGTAAGCGTTTCCGGGAAAACGGTATCGAAAAATTATAGGGTATCGTCCGGAAGGGAAATAGCGGTCAACGTGCCGGAGGCGGAGCCGATCGAGGCTGTGCCGCAGGATATACCGCTCGATATTGTATACGAGGACGAGGATGTTATTGTTGTCAACAAGCCGCAGGGAATGGTAGTCCATCCGGCGGCGGGAAACCCGGACGGAACGCTCGTGAACGCGCTTATGTACCATTGCGGCGGTTCGTTGTCCGGCATAAACGGCGTAATACGCCCGGGAATTGTCCATCGTATAGACAAGGACACGTCGGGACTGCTTGTTGCCGCAAAAAACGATGCGGCGCATAACGCTCTCGCGGCGCAGCTGAAGGACAGAAAGGCGCTCAGGAAATACATCGCGCTTGTGAACGGAAATATAAAAGAGGACGAGCTGACGATTAACAAGCCGCTCGGCAGAAATCCCGCCGACCGCAAAAAAATGGCGATAGTGCCGGGCGGACGCGAAGCGGTCACGCATGTGCGCGTGCTTGAGCGGTTCGGGCAGTACACACTTGTCGAGTGCGTATTGGAAACCGGACGCACACATCAGATCCGTGTGCATATGGCGTCGATCGGACACAGCATAGTCGGGGATAAGGCATACGGAATAAAAAAGGAAAAATTTGCTCTGAACGGTCAGCTTCTCCACGCAGCGGCAATCGGCTTTGCTCATCCGCGCACAGGCGAGCTTATGGAATTTTCTTCCGGTTTGCCGTGCTATTTTACAAATACGCTTGAAACGCTGCGTCAAAATTTAAGAAAATAATAAATTTTCCTTACAGGTATTGCAAAATGTGTAAAACAGGCGTATTATATTATTACATATACAATATATTGGAGTGTAAATAAATGGAAAAAATATGCGTAATCTTCGGCGGACAGTCGCCGGAGCACGACATTTCGCGGATTTCGGTCACGTCGGTGATTGAAAATCTTGATAAAACAAAATACGAGCTGTACATAATCGGTATAACGAAGGACGGAGAATGGTTCTTATATACCGGAGATTATAAAAATATTAAAGACGGAGCATGGGAAAAGGATACCGTAAACAAGAAAAAGGCTATCATCTCTCCGGACGCCGGGGACAGGGCGATTCTGGTATTTGACGGGAGCAAAACGGAAAAAATTCATCCCGATGCGGTTTTTCCGGTGCTTCACGGCGAGTACGGCGAGGACGGCACGATACAGGGATTGCTTGAGCTTTCGCATATCCCGTATGTAGGAATGGGCGTTATGGCGTCGGCGAACGGAATGGACAAAACCTCGTCAAAAATCGTGTTTAAGAATGAGAATATTCCGCAGGCGGACTGGTACGTATATAACAGGGGCGACGATATTGACGCGGCGGTTAAGGAAATTGAGGAAAAAATAGGCTATCCGTGCTTTGTAAAGCCCGCGAGAACGGGTTCGTCCGTTGGCGTGGGCAAGGCGCGTAATCGCGAAAAGCTCATAAGCGCGATAGAGAACGCGGCAAAATTTGACCGCAAGGTGCTCATTGAGGAAAATATCGAGGGACACGAGGTCGAGACCGCCGTATTGGGCAACGGCAAAAGCGTCCGCGTCGGCGAGGTCGGCGAAATAAAGCCGGCGGTGGAGTTTTACGACTTCGACGCGAAGTATTCGTCCGACAGCGCGACGGTGCTCGAAATTCCGGCTGTACTGCCGGAGGAAACGCGCGGGAAAATACGCGAGTACGCAAAAACCGCGTTTATCGCGCTCGATGGTCAGGGCTTGTCGCGCGTGGATTTCTTCGTAAAATACAGCGACGGCTCGGTGATTTTAAATGAGATCAACACGCTGCCCGGATTTACAAGCATAAGCATGTACCCGAAGCTCTTCGCGGCTGTCGGGGTGGATTATCCGACGCTTTTAGACGAGCTTATACGCTTGGCGAAAGAGAGGGTCAAGTAAATGGATAACAGACCCATAGGTGTTTTTGATTCGGGGCTGGGCGGCTTGACCGCCGTAAAGAAGATTATGGAGCAGTTCCCCGACGAGAGCGTGGTATATTTCGGCGATACGGGACGCGTGCCCTACGGAACGCGCTCACCGGAAACTATTTTGCAGTACACGCGCGACGATATTAATTTCATACGCGGCTTTGACGTGAAAATGATTATTATTGCCTGCGGAACGGCGAGCAGCGTTTCGCTGCCGGCTGTCAAGCGCGAGAACGAGGAAATACCGATCACAGGCGTGGTTGACGCCACGGTGTATAAGGCTGTAAGAACGACAAAAAATAAAAAGATAGGTATTATCGGAACGACAGGAACAATCAAGAGCTGCTCCTACGATAACGGCATAGCCGAATACGACGGCATGATAAAGGTTTATAAGCGGGACTGTCCGCTGTTCGTACCGCTGGTGGAAAACGGGCATTTTGACACGCCCGTTGTAAAGCTTGTCATTGAAGAATATCTTTCGGAAATACGAGCCGCCGGGGTCGATACGCTCATTTTGGGATGCACGCATTATCCGCTGCTAAAAAAAGCGATAGGTGAATATATGGGTCCCGATGTCACGCTGATAGACCCGTGCGCGGAGGTCGTGGAATACCTTAAGAAAAAGCTCGGTCACGGAATGCTTCACGGCTCCGGGCGGGATAAGGAGCAATATCGTTATTTCGTGAGCGACGATCCGGCAGGATTTGCGGAGCGGGGCTCAATATTTCTGGAACGTGAAATAAACGGACAGGTGGAAAAAATTGATATTGAAAAATACTGATAATGATTATATAATAGAAATCAGAAATATTCAGACGATAGACGGAACGGAGAATGTTATTGAGGAGCGTCTGCGCGGAAAATACCGGCGCAAGGGCGCGAAGAGGTACATCATATACGATACGCCGTGCGAGGATGGGGTTATAACCTTTTCGCTTATCGTCTCCGACGAAAATGTTACGATACGGCGCTCCGGAGCAGCCTGGTCGGTCCTGGTTCTTGACGCGCGCGGAAAAACCACCGCGTCATACGGAACGCCTTACGGAGCATGGAGGATTGACGCGGAGACGGAGAAAATAATTTCCGCGCTCGGCGATGAAGGCGGCGAACTGAGATTAAAGTATATTTTGACCATTCAGGGCGGAAAATACTGTAATGATATGATAATAAAAGTGATAGGGGATAAAAGATGAAGGGTTTAAAAAAATACGCGGCGGCATGTCTGTGCGCGGCGGTTATCGGCGTGTCGGCGGCACCGGCTTATGCCGCTCCGACGCCGGCTCCGAGTGCAACGCCAAAGCCGAGCATTGACGAAATGGTCAGGGAGATACAGTCGGAAAGAGTTATAGACGGAATTCCGGTGAGCGGCGAATTTATAAACTACAGAATACTGGCGCTTTATATTTCGCAGCTGTACATAGACGATTCCATATCGCAGAATGACGCGATGCTCATGGGCTTGTCGAAATATCTCGAGGAGCATGAGGGCGCTTTGGATGAGATGCTCAAATCCATGTTCTCGAGTCTCGACCCGTACAGCGAATTTATGACGGGAGAGGAGTTCGTGGAGTTCCAGAACGCCGTTGAGCAGACATTTTACGGAATCGGACTGACGTTCAGGCAGAGCGGCGAATATGTTGAAATTACGGGCTTTGTCGAGGAGGACGGCCTCGCGGAGGAATCCGGATTCCAAATCGGGGACAAAATAGTAAAGGTTAACGGTATAGACGTTGTCGGCTGGCCGCTTGACGATATCAGGAACAGAATCCTCGGCGAGGTTAACACAACGGTCAGCATAACGGTGCTTCGCGGCGACGAGTACGTTGATTTGGTGGGCATAAGAACCGAGGTGCGTCAGGATACCGTTTCCTGCGCGATGCTTGAAAACAATATAGGCTATATCAGGATTCTGTCCTTCGGCAGCAACACAGCCGACGAGTTCAGAGAAGCGTTAAACAGCCTCTCAGACAGGGGCGTTAAAAAGATAATTCTCGATCTCAGAGATAACGGCGGCGGACGAATGGACGCGGCTGTAAGCGTGGCGGGCATGATAGTTCCGAAGGGAAAGATTGTTGACGTCAAGTACAGGCAGCCTGAATACGATGTGACGTATAACTCATATCTCCCGAGCGCCGACAAGCGTTTTATCGTGCTTGTGAACGGTATGACGGCGAGCGCTTCGGAGATACTGGCAAGCGCAATACAGGATTCGGGCGTAGGCAAGCTGTACGGAACGCAGACATACGGAAAAGCCGTTGTGCAGCAGACATACCCGCTGGGAAGCGGCGCCTCTTACGGCAGCTACGTGTTTAAGCTTACCGTGGCTCAGTATATAACGCGTAACGGAAATGAGATAAACGGCGTCGGGCTCACACCGGACGTTGAGATTGAAAATACGCGCGAGCCGATTGACGCGCTGGAATACACGCCGTTCGATTTCAGAACAAAATGGAGCATAGGCGACAGCGGAAAGGGCATAAGGGCGGCTAAGGAGCGTCTGTATCTTCTCGGCTATTATGCGGGAAGCTCCGATAACGAGGACTTTTTCCAGGATTTGCAGAGCGCTGTAAAAACCTTCCAGATGGATATGGGGCTAATCCCGTATGGAATTATTGATATACCGACACAGGTGCTTATGGAAAATCGCTTTGAGCAGCTTGAAAAGCTGACCGACAATCAGCTTGAGGAGGCGTATAAGGCGTTCGGCGGCAGAGTTGAGGATTTGTACGAGACGGAGGAAGTGACGTCAGCCGAAGAATAACGGCGCTTTCATACAGGTTTAAAACGGACGTGAACGCGTCCGTTTTTCCGTATTTGATTAAATTTTCCCTCAAAAACAATTTTTTTCCCGAAATAGCTTGATATTGAGGACGAATTTAGGTATAATAAATAACATGGTGTATTATAGGCATACACAAATAAAAAAGGAGATAAGCATGAACGAAAATATGGAAATGGCGCGGCTGCTGTTCGGAGACATAACCGCGGCGCCGGAGGATTATGAAGAAAGGTATCCCGCGAGGGATTTGAAGGAAGGCGCGGTTGTTACGCGGTTTGCGCCGAGTCCTACGGGATTTTTGCATTTTGGCGGACTGTTTGCGGGCTTTATAGGCAGGATTGCCGCAAGCGCGTCAAACGGCATATTTTATCTGAGAATCGAGGACACGGATAAAAAGCGCGAGATAGAGAACGGTGCGCAGATGATAATCGATGGTTTGAAGGCGTTCGGAATCAATATAGACGAGGGCGTCATATCGCAGACAGAGGAAAAGGGCGAATACGGTCCGTATACGCAGAGCAGGCGCAAGGAGATTTATCACTCGTTTGTGAAGCGCCTTGTTGAACGCGGACTGGCGTACCCGTGCTTTATGACCGAGGAGGAGATAGCGCGGATACGGAAGTCTCAGGAGGAAAAGAAGGAGCTGACCGGAATTTACGGCGGGTACGCGAAATATCGCGATATAACGGTCGAAGAGGCAAAAAGGCTTATAGACGAGGGACGGGAATACGTTGTGCGCTTAAAGTCGCCGGGTAAAGCCGGAGGACGGATCAGGTTCAAGGATATGATTAAAGGCGAGATAGAAATGGACGAAAACGTGCTAGATGTGGTTCTGCTCAAAAAGGACGGCACTCCTACATACCATTTCGCGCATGCGGCGGACGATCACCTCATGCGTACCACGCACGTAATACGCGGAGACGAGTGGATTTCGTCCGTGCCCATTCATTTGCAGCTGTTTAAGGTATGCGGCTTTAAACCGGTGAAATATGCCCATATTTCTCCGATCATGAAGGAGGAAAACGGAGGAAAGCGAAAGCTGTCGAAAAGAAAGGATCCGGAGGCGGCTGTAAGCTATTATGAGGAACAGGGCTATCCGAGAGGCGCGGTGTGGGAATATCTGATGACTCTTGCCAACTCCAACTACGAGGAGTGGAGAAAATGCAATAAGGAGGAGGACATTAACAAATTCCCGTTCTCGTTTTCAAAGATGAGCAAGGCGGGCGCTCTGTTTGATTTGGCTAAGCTGAATGATATAAGCAAGACTTATATCAGCACTCTTACAGCCGAGGAGGTATTCGACATGACCTCAAAATGGGCGAAGGAATACGATAGGGAGCTGTACGGGATCCTGACGGAGGATGAGGAATACGCGCTTGCGATTTTCGCAGTTGAGCGCGGCGGACGAAAGCCGAGGAAGGATATCGCCAAATGGTCCGACGTGAAGGAGTATTTAGCGTATTTTTACAGCGAGCTGT
The DNA here is from genome assembly GCA_947626135.1 of uncultured Clostridia bacterium. Taxonomy (GTDB): domain Bacteria; phylum Bacillota; class Clostridia; order UBA1381; family UBA1381; genus 12844. Next base: position 54,693 of record CANQQZ010000013.1, on the reverse strand, counting down.
GGGATAAGAAACGCGATTTTGCCGATAACATTTCAAGTGACGAAATAATAAGAATACTTGAGCGTTACAAGGAGGTTTACGAGCCGGACGGCAGTGCGGACGATTGGTTCCCGAGGGTGAGAGAGCTTGCGGTTGAGCTGGGATACGCCGCGAGCCCGAAGGAATACAAGGCGTCTCCGGATGAGTACAAGGGTCACGTCGGGGACGTGTCGGGCGTTATACGAGCCGCTGTGACCGGCAGGAGAAACACTCCCGACCTTTATGAAATAATGCAGGTTTTGGGCGGCGCGGAAACGCTTAAACGAATAGACGAAGCTATAGAAATTGTAAAATAACATCATGCGGGGGAGAAACAATGGACGAGGAATTTGTAAGCAGGAATTTTATCGAGGAAGCAATCGACAAGGATTTGGAGACTAAGGTCTACACGCATGTGCAGACGCGTTTCCCGCCGGAGCCGAACGGCTATCTTCACGCGGGTCACGCCAAGGCGATTTGCATAAATTTCGGCATGGCTCAAAAATACGGGGGAAAATGCAATCTGCGTCTTGACGACACGAATCCGACGAAGGAGGATACCGAGTACGTAGAGTCTATTATGGAGGACATAAAATGGCTCGGCTTTAAATGGGACAAGGTGCTTTACGCGTCGGATTATTTTAAGGACATATACGACTGCGCCGTAGAGCTTATAGAAAAGGGCAAGGCGTATGTGTGCGATTTGTCCGCGGATGAGATACGCGAATACAGGGGCACATTGAAGGAGCCGGGTAAAAACAGTCCGTACAGAGACAGAACAGTCGAGGAAAACCTTGATTTGTTCGCGCGTATGACGGAGGGCGAGTTCCCGGACGGCAGCAAGGTGCTGCGCGCAAAAATAGATATGGCGTCGCCGAACCTCAATATGCGCGATCCGGTTATATACCGGATTATGCGCGCTCATCATCACAGAACCGGCGACAAATGGATAGTGTATCCGATGTATGACTTTGCGCATCCGATTTCGGATACGATAGAAGGGGTGACTCATTCTCTGTGTACGCTCGAATTTGAGGACCACAGACCGCTCTATGACTGGTTCCTGCGCGAGCTCGATTTCGAGCAGCCCTCGCGCCAGATAGAATTTGCCCGTATGAATCTGAACTATACTCTCACAAGCAAGCGCCGCTGCCTTAAGCTTGTTCAAAACGGCATCGTTTCCGGCTGGGACGATCCGAGAATGTCAACGCTCTGCGGTATGCGCCGCAGAGGCTATACGCCGGCGGCAATACGCGACTTTTGCGAGCGTATAGGCGTTGCAAAGGCTAACAGCGTAATTGATTTTTCGCTGCTTGAAGCGTGTCTGAGGGAGGATTTAAATAAAAACGCGCCCCGCGCGATGGCTGTGCTGAAGCCCTTGAAGGTTATAATCGATAATTATCCGGACGATAAGACGGAGCAGATAGAGGTTGAGATAAATCCGGAAAGACCCGAAATGGGCGTGAGAACGGTGGAGTTTTCAAAGGTGCTTTATATTGAGCGCGACGATTTTATGCTTGACGCTCCGAAGAAATACTTCCGGCTGACGCTTGGACGCGAGGTACGCTTAAAAAGCGCGTATTACGTGACCTGCACGGGATATGAGGCGGATGATGACGGAACGATTCTGGCGCTGCACTGCACATACGACCCGGAAAGCCGCGGGGGGCAGACGCCCGACGGGCGCAAGGTGCGCGGCACTATACATTGGGTGAGCGCCGCTCATGCCATTGACGCCGAGGTCAGACTGTATGACAGATTATTCAATGTCGAAAATCCGTCCGACGAAACGGGAGTGAACGATTTCACCGAAAATTTAAACCCTGAATCAATGGTTGTGATAGAAAACGCGAAGGTTGAGAGCACGCTTACGGATTTGAAGGAGGGGGATAAGTTCCAGTTCCTCAGACTCGGATATTTCTGCGTGGACAGAGACTCAACGACGGATAAGCCGGTATTTAACAGAACCGTCGCGCTTAAGGACAGCTGGAAAAAAATTAATAAATAAATTTTAGTTTATCGCACTTTTGCAAACGGCAGTGCTCAACTAAGGCCCCCTTGTCAAAGGGGGCTGTCAGCGTAGCTGACTGGGGGATTCCATAATTACAACAAATCGCTCAAATGTGTGGTTTTCTGTAAAAATGAATCCCTCCACCGCCTGCGGCGGTCCCCCTCCCTTTAACAAGGGAGGCTTTCGCCCGCCATACGTGATTTTTGCTTACGGCAGCGCTCTGCTTGCGCCCCTTGTTAAAGGGGAGAGGGCCAACGAAGTTGGCGAGGGGATTTCGCAATTACAGCCAATCGCTCAAATATGCGGTTTTTTGTAGAAATGAATCCCTCCACCGCCTGCGGCGGTTCCCCTCCCTTTGACAAGGGAGACTTGCACCCGCCGTTTACGTTACCCCGATAAACTAAAATTTAACAATATCAAAGGAGAATCAAAATGGAATATACGGAATTTTTTGCGGACAGAGTAAGGTCTATGCAGGGCAGCGCTATACGCGAGATGTTTAAACGCATGGCTGACCCTGAAATCATATCGCTTGCGGGAGGCAATCCCGCGTCGGAATTATTCCCGGGCGACGAGCTTTCGAAGATTGCGGGAAAGATACTTATGACGAGCCCGACGCTCGCGCTCCAGTACGGCACTACGGATGGGTACCCGAAGATGAAGGAGTGCGCGATTGCACGCGCGAACAAGGTGAACGCATACAATGCGGAGCGCGATGCGGTTATAATCATGACCGGCGCCAACCAGGGAATAGATCTTACGGCGAAAGCGCTTTTAAACAAGGGCGATAAGGTGGTTGTGGAAAGTCCGAGCTTTATAGGCAGCCTTAACGCGTTCCGCACATACGAGTGCGGACTTGTCGGCGTGACGGTAGAGGATGACGGAATGAGCATGGAGGGCTTGGAGGACGCGCTTAAAAATAACGACGGCGTAAAATTCATCTATACGATCCCCACGTTCCAGAATCCTACCGGAGTCACCATGTCGCTCGAAAAGAGAAAGAGAATGCTTGAGCTTGCGTCGAAATACAACGTGATGATTTTGGAGGATAACCCTTACGGGGATCTGCGCTTTGCGGGAGAGGACGTTCCGACAATAAAATCGCTGGATACCGAGGGGCGCGTGATTTACGCCGGCTCCTTCTCAAAAATTCTTTCCCCCGGAATGCGTCTCGGATACATAATTGCCGACGCGAAAATACTGGAAAAGGTTGAAATTTTAAAGCAGGTAAACGACGTTCATACTCCCATGCTTACGCAGCTTATGTGTGTGGAGTTTATGAAAAAGTACAATATAGACGATTACATTGCGAAAAATCGTGAATTATACGGAAAAAAATGCGCATGCATGATTGAGAATATGGAAAAGTATTTCCCGAAGGGGAAGGTCAGGTGGGTGACCCCCGAGGGAGGCATCTTCCTCTGGTGCGAATGCCCGACGATCACCGATATAAATCCGGTTGTCGATAAGTGCCTTGAGAAGAAGGTGGCTATTGTGCCGGGCTCTAATTTTGCCGTTGATATGAGCGCGCCGTCTAACATGTTCCGTTTGAACTATTCTTCGGCTACGCTTGAAAATATTGCCGAGGCGATCAGGCGTCTGGGCGGCGTACTGACGGAACTGCTGTGATTTGACAATATTGCGGGAATGATGATTTGGCGATGACAGCCTCCCTCAGGGGGAAGGCTGTCAGGTGCGCGAAATCACAATTTACCACACACTGAAAGGAATGAAAAATATGGATGATAAGAAAATAGTTTTTTCGGGAATACAGCCGTCCGGTGTTTTGACGCTGGGCAATTACCTTGGAGCGATTAAAAACTGGGTCAGCTTACAGGAGGATTATCACTGCATTTACGCCATGATGGACATGCACACGATAACGGTGCGCCAGACCCCGGCGGAATTACGCAGGAGGACGCTTGAGATACTCGCGCTATATCTTGCGAGCGGAATAGACGCGGAGAATAATATAATTTTTATACAGTCGCACAATCCCGCGCATGCCGAGCTTGCGTGGGTGCTGAACTGTTACACGTATATGGGCGAGCTTCAGCGCATGACGCAGTTTAAGGACAAATCCTCGCGTCATGCGGAAAACATTAACGCGGGTCTGTTTACATATCCCGTGCTTATGGCTGCGGATATCCTTCTGTATCAGGCGAATTACGTGCCGGTCGGCAAGGATCAGATGCAGCATATCGAGATATGCCGCGACGTGGCTCAGCGCTTTAACGCGCTTTACGGCGATGTTTTCACCATTCCCGAGGGACTTCTGCCGAAGGTCGGCGCGAATATCATGAGTCTTCAGAACCCTGTTAAAAAGATGTCGAAATCGGATGAGAACCCCAAGGCGTATATTTCGATGATGGACGACATGAACGTTATCGCGAAAAAGATAAAGAGCGCCGTTACCGACAGCGAGGGCGTAATCGAGTACCGCGAGGGCGATGATACGAAGGCGGGGATCAACAATCTGCTCTCGATTATGTCGGCGGTCACGGGAAGAAGCATTGACGATATAGTAAAGGATTACGCCGGAAAGGGCTACGGCGGTTTCAAAGGCGACGTCGCCGAGGCTGTGGTAGAATGTATTCGTCCGATACGCGCCGAGTACGACAGGATAATCGCCGATAAGGCATATTTGACTGCTATTTGCCAGAAGGGCGCGGAAAGTGCGAGACGTATCGCCGGCAGAACGCTTAAAAAGGTATACAGGAAGGTAGGGTTTGTGGCAGAATGACCTCGCGCTGTCAAACGCGGAGCGTTTGGTAACTGAGAGCATATTTTAACATACTTTGCGCGCCGCAGCGCGAAATTTTTCGCAGGCGGCGCCGGCTGCTCCGCAGTCTGCAAATATATGGGATATAAGACCGTAGGGAGGAAAACCAATGATAGGAGTTAACGAAATTCTCAGTATGCTGTTCGCACTGTTGGTATCGTTTGGATTTACGGCGGCAGCCACGCCGCTTGTAAGGCGGTTTGCGTTCAAAATAGGAGCTATCGACGTGCCGAAGGATAAGCGGAGAATGCATAAAAAACCGACGCCGCGCATAGGCGGGCTGGCGATTATATTCGGGTTTCTTGTCGCGACTGTATGCTTTGCATTCCCATATTGTGACAAGCAGGCTCTTTTGGGAACGCTTCTGGGCGCTATGGTGCTGGTCGCTGTCGGAGTTATAGACGACTGCAAGGCGTTGCCGGCGATTCCCAAATTTGCCGTTCAGATTTTAGCCGCGCTGATAGTAATATACGTAGGCGGAATAAAAATAAGCGTGTTCACAAACCCGAATATTTTTTCCGATAATCCTTACTGGGTGCTGCCGAACTGGCTGTCGATAGCGTTAACGGTTATATGGATAGTGTTTATCACCAACGCCGTTAATTTTATAGACGGCTTGGACGGTCTTGCGGCGGGCGTAAGCGCGATTATGTCGCTGTCGCTTGTGTTTATATCAATACGCTCAAACGAGATTTCAATTGCGATTCTGGGAATTTCGCTTATGGGCGCCTGCTTTGGATTCCTGCCGTTTAATTTCAGCCGCTCGAGCCATACAAAGATTTTTATGGGCGATACCGGCTCGACATTTTTGGGGTTTATGCTTGCCACGCTGTCAATACAAGGCGTGTTCAAATCATACGCGGTCATATCGTTTGCGGTTCCGCTGCTCATTTTGGGCGTACCGCTCTTTGATGCACTGTTCGCGATGATTCGCAGAATCATTCACGGTGAAAGCCCGATGAAGGCGGACAGGGGACATCTCCATCACAGGCTCGTCGATATGGGCTTTTCCCAGAAGCAGACGGTGTTTATTTTATATGCGATGTCGGGGATTCTGGGAATTACGGCTGTCCTGCTTGCGGAGAGCGGAGTATTAAGGGCGCTGCTGCTTTTGATATGCGTGCTCGTGCTGCTGCTTATAGCAAGCGTGATGGGCAAAAACAGCTATGTGCATACGCATATGCGTAAGGACGAAGAGGACGGCGGCGAGGATACGCCTAAGCCCGCGGACGCTGTAAACGCGGACGGGGCGGAGGAGACAGATACAAACGGCGAAGGGAGGAATTAACGTTGGCAAAAATAAAGGTTATGACGGTTTTCGGGACTCGTCCCGAGGCGATAAAAATGGCTCCGCTTGCTCTGGAGCTGAAAAAATACGAGGAGATCGAGCCGATTGTATGCGTTACGGCGCAGCACAGGGAAATGCTCGATCAGGTGCTTGAAATTTTCGGGATAGTTCCGGATTACGATTTGGATATAATGAAAACAAGGCAGAGCCTTGTCGGGATCACCACACGCGTTTTGGAGGGGCTTGACGAGGTTATAAAAAAGGAGACGCCGGACATAGTGCTTGTGCACGGCGACACCTCCACGAGCTTTGTGGCGGCTTTGGCGGCGTTTTACAATCAGGTCCGGGTAGGACATGTGGAGGCGGGGCTCAGAACCTATGATAAATACTCGCCGTTCCCGGAGGAAATGAACCGGCAGCTGACCGGACGGATAGCGGATCTGAATTTTTCGCCCACTCCGCAGAACAGGCGTAATCTGCTTGCGGAGAATGTGCCTGAGGACAGCGTTTATGTAACGGGAAATACCGTTATCGACGCGATGAAGACAACGGTCAGAGACGATTATATTTTCCGCGGCGAGGTACTCAACGGCATTGACTTTAATAAAAACCGCGTTATCATAGTGACGGCGCACAGACGTGAAAATTTGGGCGCGCCGCTTGAAAATATCTGCGGAGCGCTGAAGGAGATAGTGGAGAGTTACCCAGATGTGGAGCTGGTATACCCGGTGCATCTGAATCCGGCTGTGAGAGAGACGGTGTTCGGGATCCTGGGCGGCGTTGACAGAGTGCATCTGATTGACCCGCTTGACGTTCTCGAGCTGCATAACGCAATGGCGAGAAGCTTTATGGTAATGACCGACAGCGGCGGAATACAGGAGGAGGCTCCGGCGCTTGCGAAGCCGGTGCTTGTGCTGCGCCGTGAAACGGAGCGCCCCGAGGCTGTAGCCGCTGGAACGGTAAAGCTTGCGGGAGTGAAAAAAGACGATATAATCCGGCTTGCGAAGGAGCTTCTGGACAGCCGTGAAGCCTACGACGCGATGGCGCACGCCGCCAATCCATACGGCGACGGGGAAGCGTCAAGAAGGACGGTCGAGGCGATTTTGTACGCGTTCGGACGAAGAAGCTCAAAGCCGGATAATTTCGGAGTATGATTTTTGCTTTATTTCCGTTGAGAGCTAAAGCGGTTTAACTGCAAAAGGGAGGTGCGCGGCAATGGCAGAGAAGGATTTTACGAATATCGAGGAATTACTCAAGCGCGCCGACTTTGCGGGATTGAAGCGCGCCCTTGAGGATATGAACAGCGCGGACGCGGCGGCTATGTTTGAAGAGCTCTACGGCGGCGATTTTGACGAGCGGGCTGAGTTTCTGATGCTGTATCGGCTTATGCCCAAAGACGCTGCCGCGGAGGCGTTCGCGTATATGAATCCCGATATGCAGGAGCATCTTATAAACGCCTTTTCCGACAGCGAGCTCCGGGATATTCTGCATAATATATTTGTTGACGACATGGTGGATATGATTGAGGAAATGCCGGCTAATGTCGTCGCGAGAATTTTGCGCAATTCGTCAATGGGCGAGCGCAGAGCGATCAACGAGATTCTTAAATATCCGCGCGACAGCGCCGGCAGTATAATGACGATTGAATATGTCAGCATACATAAGGATATGACGGTTGCGGATTCCTTTGAGAAGATACGCGAGGTCGGCGTGAACAAGGAAACGATTTACACCTGCTATGTGACGGAGAACAGACGGCTTATCGGGATAGTATCGGTTAAGGATTTGTTTATGGCGGACGAGGACGAGACGATAGGCGGGATAATGACCACAAATATTATAAGCGTTACCACCGATGAGGACCAGGAAACGGTAGCGCGCATGTTCAGTAAATACGATTTGCTTGCCCTGCCGGTTGTGGATAACGATAACCGTCTTGTCGGAATTGTCACATTCGACGACGTTATGGACGTCATCCAGGAGGAAAACAGCGAGGACGTATCGAAAATGTACGCGATGACGCCTATGGAGGATTCGTATTTCCGCACAGGAGTGCTGCGCCATTCCGGCAACAGGATCATATGGCTTCTGATACTGATGATAAGCATGTCCGTGACCGGCATGGTTACGATGCATTATGAGCACACGTTCGAGGCGCTGCCCATCCTGGTATCGTTTATGCCGATGATTATGGACACGGGCGGAAATTGCTCGTCGCAGTCCTCTACGCTGATAATACGCGGCATAGCGCTCGATGAAATACATTTCGGAGATTTTTTCCGGGTGATTTTTAAGGAATTCAGAATATCGCTCATAATAAGCGCCGTGCTTGCGGTGATAAACGGAATAAGGATTTATATAACATACGGTCATAATCTTCTGCTGAGCGCCGCCGTTGCGGCATCGATTATAGCTACGGTCGTAATGTCGAAGGTAATAGGCGGTTCGCTGCCGCTTCTCGCGAAAAAATGCCGCCTCGATCCGGCTATTATGGCTGCGCCGCTTCTTGCGACGATTATTGATATGTGTTCCATAGTTTTATATTTTAATATAGCCGCCCGCATACTCGGGCTGTAGGCGGTAAGTGTCAGGAAGTACCTCTTATATATTTTTGCCCCGCGTTCCATAATAAATTCGGAACAACGAGCCCTGCGGCGGCTCGTTCCGAAAAGGAGGAACGTGGAGCTATGAAAAAGTATCCGGAGCATGTTATTTTTACCGACAGCCAATTTGATTTCGGCGTGAACGACGCTATTTCCGCGCGCGAATGTACGGGGCTTATCCCTTGGGCGCCGGAGAATGAAGCGGAGCTGGAGGCGTATGATGAAATTATAAGCTATTCGCCGAAATCGGCAAATATTTATAATCGGGAAGATAAATAAGGGTTTTCCGCGGGCACAAAAATTTTTTTAAATTAGGTATTGACAAACAGGAATTTTATGTTATAATAATACTCGTGCTTGCGGATGTGGCGGAATTGGCAGACGCGCTAGATTAAGGGTCTAGTGATGCGAGTCGTGCAGGTTCAAGTCCTGTCATCCGCACCATATCGAGTGTTCATAACGGATGAGGTTATGGACGCTCGTTTTTTTTATCCGCGCAAATCCGTCTGAGCCGCGCTTTGTGCGCGGCGGCGCTGCTTTACCGGCGGGATGAGCCGTGCTTTTGTATACGGCAAAGACGGGATTTTTCGCGCGGCGGAATTTTCGGCAATGCGCCCTTCGGGGCGGCAGCCATTTTTATTTTATTTTTCCGATATCATACGGAGTTATCTGATACACGAAGTAATTGAGCCAGTTGGAAAAAAGCAGGCTCGCGTGGGACCGCCAGCGCACAACGGGCTTCAAATTCGGATTATCGTTTGGAAAATAGTTTTTGGGAATTTTCGGATTCAAGCCCTTGTCCAGATCCCTGAAATACTCATCTCTGAGCGTATTCGGATCATATTCGCTGTGTCCCATAACAAAAATACGCCGTCCGCCCTTTGTGAATACTATATAAACTCCCGCCTCCTTCGATTCGGCAAGAATTTCCAGTCCTTTTACCTTTTTTATGTCATCCGCTCTGACCTCGGTATGGCGCGAATGTGGAGCGTAAAACTCATTATCGAAGCCGCGCACAAGCTTTGCTGTACGTCTGTTCACGCGGTGGCGGTAAACACCGAAGCATTTTTCCGGCAGCGGATGCTTTGGTACGCCGTAATGGTAATATAATCCTGCCTGCGCCGCCCAGCATATGTGCAGCGTGGACGTCACATGGGTTTTTGACCATTCCATTATTTCCGCCAGCTCGTCCCAATAGTCCACATCCTCGTACTCGAGATTTTCCACCGGCGCACCGGTTATGATCATACCGTCGTAATTTGAGCGCCGAATCTCATCGAAGGTTTTGTAAAACGTGTCCAGATGCGCGTAGGATGTGTTTTTCGATTCGTGCGTTTCCATTTGTAAAAAATCTATTTCAATTTGCAGCGGCGAGTTTGACAAAAGTCTCAGAAGCTGGGTTTCCGTCGTGATTTTTGTGGGCATCAGGTTGGCGATAACTATTTTCAGCGGGCGTATATCCTGACGCGCCGCCTTTGTCTCGCTCATCACGAATATATTTTCCATTCTCAGCTGCTTTGTCGCCGGAAGGGAATCCGGTATTTTTATAGGCATTGCTATCCCTCCTTAAAACAACAGTATAACATATATTTTTTTAAATTACAATATTTCATACATAATTTTTGCGGTCGTCAAAATAATAATTATAAGTACGTGAAAAACGGAGGAAACACGAAATATGTGCGACGAAAACGAAAAGGATGGCGAAAACGAAACCGATAAGCGTGAGGACGAGCGTAAATCCATAGAGGATTTCGGCTCGGTGGTGACGAAAAATCCGCGCGGGAATATACATTGCCTGACGATAATAGGGCAGGTGGAGGGACATCAGCTGCTGCCGCCGCAGAACAAGACTACGAAATATGAGCATGTGCTGCCGCAGCTTGTGGCGGTGGAGGAAAATCCGGACATCGACGGTCTGCTTGTGCTGCTGAATACCGTCGGAGGCGATGTGGAGGCGGGACTTGCGATATCCGAAATGATAGCGGGTATGAAAAAGCCCACGGTCTCGCTTGTCCTCGGCGGCGGACACAGCATAGGCGTGCCTCTGGCTGTATCGACGGATTATTCGCTTATCGCGCCGACGGCGACAATGACCGTTCACCCCATGCGGATGAGCGGCGTGGTTATAGGCGTCATGCAGACGTTTCGGTATTTTGAGAACATGCAGGACAGAATAATAGAATTTGTCGTATCAAACTCGAATATATCCGAGGCTGAATTTCGGCGGCTCATGCTCCGCACCGATGATATGGCGAACGACGTCGGTACGATTTTATTCGCAAAAAAGGCGGTTCAGTCCGGATTGATAGATAAAATGGGCGGTCTTAACGACGCGCTTGAAAAGCTGTATGAAATGATAGATAAGGAGAGGGAAAAATGATTTATTCGGTTGTGCCGACGGACGTAGTGTTTTTTGACAATACGCAAATCAGGCAAAGACATATAAAAATGTATAACAATATGACGCTGGAGCTGCTCGACGGCAGAGTTGACAGGATTATAAGCACAAATCCGCAGGATTACCTGCGGTACCATAATTTATTGGGGAGAGATAGCATATAAATTTTAGTTTATTTAAGGTCGGGGCTGCCGCCCCTCCGCCGAAAAACCGCCGTTTTTCGGCAAGCTGTTAACCGGTGTGGCGAAAAAAGTTCCGGCAGAAACTTTTTTCGCTTTGATATTTGCGACGTACATGCCGCCGCAAAGAATATTCCGAGCAAAGCTCAGAATATGATGCAGAGCGCTACCGTGAGCAGAAATCACATATGGCGGGCGAAAGCCTCCCTTGTCAAAGGGAGGGGGACCGCCGCAGGCGGTGGAGGGATTCATTTTTACAGAAAACCACACATTTGAGCGATTTGTTGTAATTATGGAATCCCCCAGTCAGCTACGCTGACAGCCCCCTTTGACAAGGGGGCCTTAGTTGAGCGCCGCCATATGCAAAAGCGCGATAAACATAAATTTACGTTAATAAAAGGAGGACGTACCATGACCATAAGAACAGACCTGGCGATGGAAGCGCACGAGATGTGCAGAAGCGAAGCACGTGAAAGCGCCGAAATAGACGGCGTAAGCGCGGCTGAGGAAAATTATGACGGCGTGACCATAACACGGGTTAATATAATAAACGAAAACGGCAGCAGACGGCTTGGCAAGGCGATAGGAAGGTATGTGACGATAGAAGCTGCGGATCTGAAATATTCAAAAAGCGAGTTTGACACCGTATGCTCGCTCATATGCGGCGAGCTGCGCGCTATGGCTGACGTACAGCCCGACAGTCTGACTCTTGTAGTGGGCTTGGGCAACGGAAAGATAACTCCGGACGCGCTCGGCACAAGGGTTGTGGATTACCTTATGGTGACGCGGCATATAAAAAGATACATGCGCGATGTGCTCAGCGATAATATCAGCAATGTCTGCGCGGTTGCGCCGGGAGTTCTGGGAACGACCGGCATAGAAACGGTAGATATAATAAAAAGCATAACCGAAAAAATCAAACCGCAGCTCGTGATCGCCGTGGACGCTTTGGCGGCGGCTGATATACGCCGCGTCAGTACCACGGTGCAGATTGCCGATACGGGAATACAGCCGGGCGCCGGAGTCGGAAATAACCGTGAGTGCATTAACGAGGAGGTCCTGGGAGCGAAGGTGATAGCGATAGGAGTACCGACGGTGATTGATGCGGCGTCCATATCAAATGCGGAGATCCCGGAGGATTTATCGCCGCTCATGGTAACGACGCAGGATATCGATACCGTTATAGACCGAATGTCTCACGCCGTCGCGACGGGCATAAATTTAGCGCTGCATAAGGATATTACCGTTGATGAGATTGAAAATTATGTAGGTTGACATACGGGAAAAAATGGAGTAAAATATAAACAATAAATTTACGAAGGGGATGCCGATGGAAAATATAAATTTGATATACGTGTCGCTCGAACAGATCAAAACAACTACGATAGGTGTGTATATCCACAGGGAATTAAACGAGGCGGACGCGTCAAAAAACGCGGTTCTGCCTTATGTTTTGCGCCGCGGCTGCAAGCTGTGTCCGGACAGCGGAGCAATCGAAAAATATCTTGAAAATCTTTACGGCGCGCAGCTTCACGCCGGAGTTGTCAATATGGGCGACGATCAGATTATGCGCTTTGAGGCGCAGACGATTCAGGACAAATACGCCGCCGGGGGCGAGCCGCTCACGGAGGATTTGTTAAGGCTGATTTTGTCGGTCATGTTCGAGCCGGTAACCGAGGACGGCGGATTTAAAAAATCAACCGTTGAAATCGAGAAGAAAAACGCGAAGGAGCGTATAGCGTCCGTTATGAACGACAAGCGCGTATACGCCATGCAGAGATGCATGGAGGAAATGTGTGCGGGCGAAAGCTTCGCCATTTCATGCCGCGGCACGATAGACGGCGTGGACGCGATAGACGCGGCGGATTTGTATGATTATTACAAATCGGCAATTGTCGGCTCGGTTATCGATATCTACGTGTGCGGCAGCGCCGACGAGGAACGGCTGCGCGCCGTGATTGAGGAAAAAACGTTCGGCGCGGAGTTTAAGCCGGCGAAAATTCCGGCGACGCCTCTTCATAAAAAATCCGGCGATGTTAAGCGGGTTACCGACCGCATGGAGGTGACGCAGGGCAAGCTTTCGATTGGATTCAGCGCGGATATAGCGCCGCAGTCGAAGGACATGTTCGCGCTTATGGTAATGAACAGCGTGTTTGGCGCGGGAGCGCACTCAAAGCTGTTTAATAACGTCCGCGAAAAGCTAAGTCTCGCCTATTACGCGTCAAGCGGCACGATAAAGCAGAAGGGGATAATCGTGGTAAACGCCGGCATAGAGTTTGAAAATTTCCAAAAGGCGTATGACGAGACGCTCGCACAGCTTGAATGTATACAAAACGGCGAGATTTCCGAGCTCGAGTACAAGAGCGCGGTAAGCTTTCTCGTAAACGCCTACGAGGCGATAAAGGACAGTCCGGAGCAGCTGCATCATTTCCTCGCCGATCAGCGGGTAAGCGGCACAAATTATGATATAGACTACTGTAAGGAAAAAATTTCGGCAGTGACGATTGACGATATTGTCCGCGTATCGAAGCGTGCGGAGCTTGATACGGTGTATTTTCTTACGGGAGAGGGGGAATAAAAATGGAGCTGAAGCATAAAAAGAACAGCGCCGTCGGAGAGGAGATCTTTTTTGGAAAGCATCCGTCGGGACTGGACGTTTTCATAATTCCCAAAAAGGGCTACAGCAAAAGCTACGCAATTTTCGGCACAAATTACGGCTCCGTCGATTCCGATTTCATAGTCCCGGGCGAGAAGGACGAAACGCATGTACCTGACGGAATAGCGCATTATCTGGAGCACAAGATGTTCGATCAGCCGGATAACAGCAATGTGTTCGATAAGTTTTCGCGCCTGGGGGCAAACGCCAACGCGTTCACGTCGTTTAACATGACGGCATATCTTTTCTCGGCAACGCAGAACGTAAAGGAAAATTTGGCTGTTCTTCTGGATTATGTTCAGTCGCCGTATTTCACTGACGAGACCGTGGAAAAGGAGAGGGGAATAATCGGTCAGGAAATACGAATGTACGATGATTCGGACAGCTGGAAGGTGTTTTTCAATTTTCTCAACTGTCTGTACAAAAATCATCCCGTAAAAAAGGAAATTGCCGGCACTATTGACAGCATAAGCCGCATAACTCCCGAGCTGCTGTACCGGTGCTACGGCACATTTTACAATCTCTCGAATATGGCACTGGTCGTCGCGGGCGACGTGGAGCCGGAGGAAATCGCGGGTGTGATAGAAGCCGGAATAAAGAAGACCGAGCCGTTTACCGAGGAGATACGGCGCATTTATCCGGAGGAACCCGACGAAACGGCGTCGAATTACGCGGAGCAGACAATGAGCGTCGCCATGCCGATGTTTATGCTCGGATTTAAGGATACGGACACGGACTGCGGCGACCTTCTGAAAAAATCAATCGAGGTGCAGATACTTTTAAAAATGCTGTTCGGGAAAAGCTCGCGGCTTTACAAGCAGCTGTACGACGGAGGGCTTATAAACGCTACATTTGCGGCGGAATACACGATGCAGCCCGATTACGCGTTTACGTCCGTCGAGGGGCAGTCCGGGGACCCGAAGCTCGTTTACGATACGGTCATAAAGGAAATTAACCGCGTAAGGTCGGAGGGGCTCTGCGAGGAGGACTACGACAGAGTGAAAAAGGTGCTTTGGGGAACGTATATACGCTCATTAAACGATGTTGAGGATATGGCGTCGGAGTTTTTGAGGATGCATTTTATGGGAGTGGATTATTTTGATTACTGCCGCGCGTATAAATCGGTGACCTTCGGGGATGTGAAGAAACGGTTTGAAAATCATTTCGTGCCCGAAAGGAGCGCCCTTTCGGTTATAAAGCCCGTCGAACGGGAGTAAGCGTTTAAGCAAACAAAAATTTCCGGAGATTTTCCGGAAATTTTTATTTGTTTAAATATAAAATCGGACTTTAGCACTTGAAAAATAATTAAAAATATGGTATAATAGAAAAATAATGGGCGTTTATGCGCATTTGAGCAAAATACAAGGAACGGGAGCGGGGACGATGTTAAAAAGCATGACCGGCTATGGAAGATATGAGGAGATTGCCGGAGGAAAGAAAATAATGGTTGAAATAAAGTCGGTGAACCACCGTTACGCCGACTATAGCATAAAGGTGCCGAGATATTACGGATTTCTGGAGGACAGACTGAGAAGCCTTATGGCGGAACGCGTTACGCGCGGCAAGATCGACGTGTTCGTAACGGTCGAAAGCTGTGACGAATCGGATAGGGATATAGTTTTAAACGAGGGTCTCACGCGCGATTACATAGCGGCGCTTCACGAGCTTCGCGACAGATTCGTTTTAAAGGACGATATATCGGTCATGGGAGTCGCGCGCTATCCGGAGATTTTTAAAACCGAGCGCAGAGATGAGGACGAAGAGGAAATATGGAGGCTTGTAAAGGGGACCGCCAAATGCGCGCTGGACGCGTTCTGCGACATGCGCGAGCGCGAGGGTGAAAGAATCGAGCGCGATCTGCGGGGGCGCATAGAATATATGAAGACGCTTGCCGACAGAGTAGACGAGCTTTCTCCGAAAACGGTAGAGGCATATAAGCAAAGGCTTTACGCAAAGATAAAGGAGCTTCTGGAGGACAGGGATATCGACGAGACCCGTATTTTGACGGAGGTGGCGATTTTTGCCGACAAGGTGGCTGTAAACGAGGAAACGGTAAGACTTTCCAGTCATTTTGAAGAGTTTTATGCGATTCTGGACAGCGGACTGCCGGCGGGGCGAAAGCTGGATTTCCTGATACAGGAGATCAACCGCGAAACAAACACGATAGGCTCTAAGGCTCAGGATGTGGAAATAGCGAAGATAGTTGTAACGCTTAAGGGCGAGATCGAGAAGCTGCGCGAACAGATACAGAATATAGAATAAGGGGATTTGCAATGAAGCTTGTTAATATAGGATTCGGGAACATGGTGAACGCGGACCGAGTGATAGCGGTCGTCAGTCCGGAGTCGGCGCCCATAAAGCGCATAGTGCGTGAGGCGGAGGACAGGAGCCTGCTTGTGAACGCCACATACGGCAGAAGGACGCGCGCCGTGGTGATTATGGACAGCGAGCATGTTGTTTTATCGGCTATACAGCCGGATACAATAAGCGGAAGGCTTACGGAGGAGGAGACTGAATGAGAGGCACGCTTTATATTATGTCCGGTCCCTCGGGAACCGGCAAGGGCACGATTTGCCGGGAGCTTGTGAAGACGGAAAACATGTATCTGTCGGTATCGTCTACGACCCGCGAAAAGCGGGCGGGCGAGACGGACGGAGTCACGTATAATTATACCACAGACGAGCATTTTGAGGAAATGATAAAGAACGGCGAAATGCTTGAATACGCAAGATACGACAGCCATTATTACGGTACGCCGAGGAAGCATATAGAGGAGCGTCTGGCAAACGGTACCGATGTAATGCTTGAAATAGAGCCGCAGGGAGCCATGCAGGTGAAAAAGATTTATCCCGACGCGGTAATGATGTTTATTCTGCCGCCGTCGATGTGGGAGCTTAAACGCAGACTTTCCGAGCGCGGAAGGGAATCGGAGGAGCAGATAAAGGAGCGGCTGAAAAATGCGCGGTGGGAGTTTTCCCAGGCGCCGTATTATAACAGGATTTTTATAAACGATGATTTGCACGAATGCGTGAGGGAGATCAGGAGATTTATCGGCGAGACGGCTCAGAAGCGCGGCTTTGTCGAGGAATTGCTGAATGAGAAATATTAATGTGAGAGGAAGATATAAAAATGATGATTAAACCCGGAATAACGGAGCTTTCAAGATGCGTGGACAGCCGCTACACCCTTGTTTCAATGGCGGCGAAGCGCGCGCGGATGATAGGTGAAAAAACTGAGGAGCATGACGGCGTGTTCGTCACGTCAAAGCCCGTTTCGATCGCGGCGTCTGAGATTTCTCAGGGGAAAATAGGCTATGTCCGTTCGGAAGCCATTAAAGCAGCCGAGGAATACGAGGCGGAAAAGGCGGCGGCGATATTGTCCTACAGTGATTCGCAGAGCGATGAGGAAGACGGCGCCGGCGGCGCGGAATAAATGATTGCGCGCGTAATAGTTGATAACCGGTCAAAAAGCGTCGATAAGCCGTTTGACTATATAATACCCGACGAGCTGGACGGCGAGGTGGGTATAGGAAGCAGGGTTATAGTGCCGTTCTCGAAATCGAATACGGAGCTTGAGGGATTTTGCATAGGCGTGGCGGAAAGCTCGGAGGCGAAGAGCCTAAAAAAAATTTTAAGCCTCGCGCCGCAGCCCAAGGCATTCGATGAAAAAATGCTCGGGCTTATAGAATGGATGCGCGGCAAGTACCTTGCGGGATATATAGATATTATCCGCGCGGTCGCCCCGGCGGGAAGCGCGGTCAAGGCTGAGGAATGGATCACGCTCGAGCGCCCGTCCGAACTGACGGGTGCGGCTGTGAAGCGAATACAGGAGGAGCTTTCGCAAAACGCCGGAGCTATGGAAATATCCGCTTTGGAGGCGGTATGCGGGAGGAGCGTGCGCGCGCAGCTAAGGAAAATGCTGTCTGAGGGCAGCGTGTCAAGGGATTTCCGCATATCGAGCGCGGTGGGCGATAAGACCCGCAAATACGCGAGACTGCTGATACAGCCCGAAGCGGCGGCTGAGGAATCGCGGATCCTCGAGAGCAGGGCACCGGTCCAGGCTAAGATCCTTGACCTGCTGTGCCGTGACGAGAGCGTGTCGCTTTCGGATCTGCGCCGCGCGTCAAATGCGTCGAAGGGCTCGTTTGACGCCCTCGTGAAAAAAGGGCTTATAGAGATTTTTGACGCGATAACGGAGCGGGATCCGTTTGGCGGAAGGGAATATGACCCCACGGAAAGCCCGGAGCCGACATACGAGCAGGGGCTTGCCATAGAGCGAATAAATCATGCCATAAGCGGCGGAACGGGCGGAACGTTTTTACTGCACGGCGTCACGGGAAGCGGAAAGACGGAGGTTTTTCTGCAAACGATAGACCGCGCGCTCAGCGAGGGCAAAAGCGCGCTGGTGCTTGTGCCGGAAATTTCGCTTACTCCGCAGATGACCGAAAGATTTTATTCCCGGTTCGGCGGCAGAATAGCGCTGCTTCACAGCGCTCTGTCTATGGGAGAGCGATACGATCAGTGGAAGCGTATAAGCGACGGCGGCGCGGATATCGTGATAGGCGCGCGGTCGGCTGTGTTCGCTCCGCTGAAAAATATCGGAGTGATAATAGTGGATGAGGAGCATTCCGACACGTATAAATCGGAGATGCTGCCGCGCTATCACGCAAGAGAGGTCGCGCTGTTCAGAGCGGAGCAGTACGGAGCAGCAGCGGTGCTCGCGTCGGCTACGCCGTCTATGGAAAGCATGTATAAGGCAAGGCACGGGGAATACGAGCTTATAACAATGCGCAGGCGGTATAATGAGAATGAAATGCCCGCGGTTGCCATAGCGGATATGCGCGAGGAATTGAGAAACGGGAACAGGACAATGTTTTCGAGGCTGCTGTGCAGGGAGAT
This sequence comes from uncultured Clostridia bacterium, assembly GCA_947626135.1. Taxonomy (GTDB): domain Bacteria; phylum Bacillota; class Clostridia; order UBA1381; family UBA1381; genus 12844. The sequence goes on along the minus strand of CANQQZ010000013.1, from coordinate 35,857 downwards.
AGAAAAAAATCTGAAAAACCGCGAGCAGACGATACTTTTTTTGAACCGCAGAGGGTTTTCGACATTTGTATCCTGCCGCAGCTGCGGCGAAGCGGTCAAATGTCCCAACTGCAATATTTCACTCACATACCATAGGTTCGACGATAAGCTCAGGTGCCATTACTGCGGCTACGAGCACAGAAACTATCTTGCCTGCCCCGCGTGCGGGAGCAGATATATCCGGTATTTCGGAGGAGGCACGCAGAGGGTCGAGGACGAAACGCGCAAAACGTTCCCGGCGGCGTCGGTGCTGAGAATGGACGTTGACACGACGGGAAAAAAGCAGTCGCACGAAAAGCTTATAGAGAAATTTGTGAATGAAAAAACAGATATTCTGATAGGCACGCAGATGGTGGCTAAAGGACTTGACTTTGAAAACGTTACGCTTGTCGGCGTCATAAGCGCGGACACAATGCTGCACATAAACGATTACAGAAGCGCGGAGCGAACATTTGCAATGCTTGAACAGGTGACGGGCAGAGCGGGGCGCGGCGCAAAAAAGGGACGCGCCGTTATCCAGACATATTTGCCGGAGGCTGAAGCCGTAAGCCTTGTCAAAACGCATGATTACGACGCATTTTACGAGTCGGAGGCGGTGCGGCGTTCGCTCATGTGGTATCCGCCGTATTCGCAGATAGTATGCGTGTTGTTTTCGGCGGGCTCGGAGGCGCTTGCGATGCGCGCCGCCAGATATTACATGAAGCAGCTGGGCGCCGCGCGGGATTGGGGTCAGAAGGCTCAGATACTCGGTCCGGTACCCGCGTCAATTTCAAAAATGAATAATAAATACCGTTATCGGATAATTATAAAATGCGAGGACTGCGACGCGCTCGGAGAAAGACTGCTGAACGCGGAGAAGGCTTGCAGAACTCACGAAATCTATAAGTCGGTCTCGGTTGTTACGGATAAGAATCCGAATATGATGTATTAGGGGATAAGAAAATGGCGATAAGAGAAATAAGGACGGAGGGCGACGACATACTTTCCAAAAAATGCAAGGAGGTAACCTCGTTCGATAAAAAGCTTCATATTCTGCTTGACGACATGTACGACACCATGACAAAATCGGAGGGCGTGGGTCTGGCTGCGCCGCAGGTAGGCATATTAAAGCGCGCGGTTGTCATAAATGTCGGCGACGGTAAGCTTGAGCTTATAAATCCTTCGATCATCGAAGAAAGCGGCTCGCAGAAGGGCAGCGAGGGATGCCTGTCGGTCCCGGGTGTTTTCGGAATCGTTGAGCGTCCGATGAACGTGACGGTGCGCGCGCAGGACAGATACGGAAAGTGGTTTAAAATAACGGGCAGGGAGCTTTTGGCGCGGGCGATGTGCCATGAAATTGAGCATCTCGACGGGCATTTGTTCCGTGAAAGGGTAATAGAATACTGCGAAAGGTGATTGTCTGATGCGTATATTGTTTATGGGAACGCCGGATTTTGCGGCGGCAATTCTCAGCGCCATGTGCGATGCGGGGCTTGATATAGCGGGCGTTATATCACAGCCCGACAAGCCTAAGGGCAGAGGGCATAAGCTCGTCATGACGGACGTGAAAAAAAAGGCGCTCGAACGGGGGCTGCCCGTATATCAGCCCGAAACGCTCAGGGACGGCGCGGCTGCGCCTCTGCTGGAGAGGCTTGCTCCGGAGCTTATAGTCGTGGCGGCTTACGGGAAAATTCTGCCCGAATATATTTTGAATTATCCTAAATACGGCTGCATAAACGTTCACGCGTCATTGCTGCCGAAATACAGGGGCGCCGCTCCCATACAGGCGGCTGTGATAAACGGAGATAAGGAAACCGGCGTTACGATAATGAAAATGGCAAAGGGGCTTGACACCGGCGATATCATTTCGGCGGTCAGCGCTCCGATAGGCGAATATGAAACGGCGCGGGAGCTGTTTGAGCGGCTCGCGCAAATCGGCGGCAGGCTTGTAATCGAGACTATCGCCGGGATAAAAAACGGAACGGCGGTATGCACTCCGCAAAATGATGCGGAGGCGTCATACGCGCCGATGCTTGACAAAGCGGCGGCGCGGATCGACTGGACAAAATCAAGCTCTGAGGTGTCAAAGCTCATATGCGGCATGAATCCGTGGCCTATGGCATGGACATATTATAAGGGCGAGCCGCTGAAGATTATTACGGCTGTAAAAAGCGGAGAAAAGGGCTCGGCGGGAGAAATCCTTGAGATCAAAAAAAACGCGGGAATGATCGTCGCGTGCGGAGAAGGAGCCATATGCGTAAAGGAAGCGCAGTTTTTCGGGAGCAGGCGCATGAGCCCGGAGGATTATGCCCGCGGGCATAAGATAGATATAGGAACGATTTTGGGAGGAATTTAAAATGGGATTCGGAATGCCTTTTATGTATCTTGATTCGACATACGTGCTTGTAATTATAGGCTTCGCGCTGACCATGTTCGCGTCGTTCGGAGTGCAGTCGACGTTTAAAAAATATGATAAAATACTTAATTCCCGCGGTCTTACGGGCGCTGACGCGGCAAGACGCATACTGGACGCGAACGGGTTATATAATATCCGGATCGAACGGGTAGCGGGAAACCTGACGGACCACTACAGTCCAAACGAAAACGTTATCAGACTGTCCGACGCGACATTTTCGAGCCGCTCCGTCGCGGCGCTCGGAGTGGCGGCGCACGAGTGCGGTCACGCTGTTCAGCATCAGGTCGGGTACGCGCCGATCAAAATAAGAAACAGCATTGTGCCGGTAGTCAATATATGCAATATGGCATCAATGCCGCTGTTTCTTGTGGGCTTGCTGCTCGGCATAGGAAATCTGGCTGTTTTGGGCGCGCTCCTTTTCGGGATGGTGCTTTTGTTCCAGGTTGTGACATTGCCGACGGAGATAAACGCGTCGCGCCGCGCGCTCAGCACAATAAAGAATATGGGGTTATTGGAGGGCGACGAGTACGTCGGCGCGAAAAAGACGCTGACAGCCGCCGCGATGACCTATGTCGCGGCTGTCGCCTCGACGGCGCTGCAATTTCTGAGGCTTCTTATGCTTGCAAACAGAAGGAGACGGTGATGGACGCTGCGAGAGAAGCGGCGCTCAAAACGCTTTACGATGTGGAAATAAACGGCGCGTATTCAAACATGGCGCTTAAGAGGACACTTGCCTCGGAGCGCTTTTCCGACAGAGACAGGCACCTTATAACATCGCTCGTGTATGGTGTGCTGGATAAAAAAATAACGCTTGATTACGCGGTGGAATGCTATTCGAATCTGAAAATAAAAAAGCTGTCGCCGTATATACTGATCATATTGCGGATGGGCATTTATCAGATCATATTTATGGACAAAATTCCGGCGAACGCCGCGGTGAGCGAATGCGTAAATCTGGCGAAGCGCTACGGTCATAAGGCGTCGGCGGGATATGTAAACGGTGTGCTGCGGAGCGCGGCGCGTTCGGGAATACAATATCCGGAAAAGGGGGAGGAGTATCTCAAGGTCAGATATTCGTATCCCGAATGGATCGTGAAGAGGTGGACTGCCGATTTCGGATATGATTTTACCGAGCGGCTTATGCGGGCTTACGAACGCCCCGCGAGGCTCACGCTCAGACCCAACGCCTTAAAAATTACGGCTGAGCGGCTGTGTGAACTGCTGGCGCAAAACGGAGCCGAGCTGTCTGACGGAGCGGTCATTTGCGGAGGATTCGACATAGCCGGGAGCGATCTGTATAAAAACGGATATTTTTCGGTTCAGGATAAGGCGGCTCAGGACGCGGCGAAAATACTCGCGCCAAAGCCAGGCTGCACGGTGATTGATATGTGCGCCGCTCCGGGCGCGAAAACGGCGCATATGGCGGAGCTTATGGAGAACAGGGGCGAGATCCTCGCGTTCGACATATATCCGCATAAAACGGAAATTATTGAAAAAAACGCCCGAAGACTGGGCATTGATATAATAAAAACGCGCGTGAAGGACGCGTCGGAATACGACGGGTCGCTGCGCGGAACAGCCGACGCGGTGCTGTGCGACGTGCCGTGCTCGGGACTGGGCATAATAGGCAGAAAGCCGGAGATAAAATGGAACAGGGAGGAGGATCTGTCAGCGCTCCGGGATTTGCAGCGGCGGATCCTGAAAAACGGCGCCGCGTATGTTAAACGCGGCGGCGCGGTGGTTTATTCAACCTGCACGATCGACCGCCGTGAAAACGAGGAGGCGGTTTCGGATTTTTTAGCCGGAAACGAGAATTTCGAAAAGGAATACGAAAAAACATACTATCCGCATATCGATAATACCGACGGGTTTTATATATGCAGAATCAAAAGGATAAAATGATGCTTGACTTAAAGGATTTGGAGTTTGAAGAGCTCGCGGACTATTTAAAAAGCATAGGAGAACCGGGCTACAGGGCAAAGCAGATTTTCTCATGGCTTTGCAGGGGAGTCTCGTCATATGACGAGATGACGAATATCTCCGCGAAAACGCGGGAAAAGCTTCAACGGGAAACGTACATTTCAACGCTCAAAATACGCGAAAAACACGTGTCGAAGCTTGACGGCACGATAAAATATCTGTTCGAGCTTCCCGACGGGAATTGTATAGAAAGCGTAATAATGCGGTATATCCACGGCGTGACCGTATGCGTATCCTCGCAGGCGGGCTGCCGTATGGGCTGCCGGTTCTGCGCGTCAACGATAGGCGGATTATACAGAGGACTGACGGCGGGCGAGATTTTAAATCAGGTAATTTTCGCGCAGAAGGATATCGGAGAGCGGATAGGGAATGTGGTTCTTATGGGAATAGGAGAACCGCTTGACAATTACGATAACGTGCTGACGTTCCTGCATAACGTAAATAACGAAAACGGTCTTAACATAGGCTACAGACATATCACGCTTTCAACGTGCGGCGTGGCTCCGAGGATTTACGAGCTGGCGGAGGAGCGGCTGCCGATAACGCTTACGGTTTCGCTTCACGCGCCGAACGATAAAATCAGGAATGAAATTATGCCGGTAAATCATATTTATAATATCGGGGAGCTGTTGAAGGCATGCCGTGCATACTATAAAGCTGCCGGCAGGAGGATAAGCTTTGAATATTCTCTTATAGCCGGCGTGAACGACAGCCCCGAATGCGCCCGGGAGCTGGCGGCGCTGGTGCGGGATATCCACGGACATGTAAACCTGATACCGGTAAATCCGGTCGAGGAACGGGAGTATAGGAGCGGCAGCCGGCGCGAAGCGGAAAGATTTTGTAAAATTCTTGCGGACAACGGCATAAACGCGACAATAAGACGGACATTGGGCGCGGATATTTCAGCTTCGTGTGGACAACTCAGAAAAAAGGTGCTATAATAGTCTTATAAAGGCAATTACGGCAATTAATAAATAAAAATCAAACCGAAACGAGGTGATCAAACAAAATGACGTATGGTGCGGCAACAGACATAGGCAAGGTCAGGGTTATAAACGAGGACAATTACGCGGTATCGGAAACCGGTCCGTTTCCTTACGCTCTGGTAGCGGACGGAATGGGCGGTCATAAGGCGGGAGAAAAGGCGAGCCTTATGGCGGTGGAAGCTGTGTGCGGCGAGCTGTCCAAAACGCTTTCTGCCGATATGGATTACGTTGAGGCGGGCGAGGCGGCGCGGCGCGCATTTATAGAAGCCAACAGCAGTATCTACAACTACTCCAAGCTTCATTACAGAATTATGGGTATGGGCACGACAGCTACTCTTGCCATGCTGCATTCGGACAAGCTCATAACAGCGCATGTGGGCGATTCGCGGGCATACATAATCGACGATAAGGGTATCACGCAGGTGACGCGCGATCATTCGTATGTCCAGGAGCTTGTTATGCGCGGGGAAATAACGCCCGAGCAGGCAAAGCACCATCCCAACAAGAATTATATTACGCGCGCTATGGGCGCTGAGGAAGCCGTCAAGGTGGACATAGGCATACGTCCGTATAACGGGGAGACGGTGCTTTTGTGCTCGGACGGGCTTACCAATATGATTGATGATGATGAAATTCTGGAGATTATCAATAAATCCGAAGGCTTACAGACCGCCGCGGACACGCTGATAAAAAGGGCGATAGAAGAGGGCGGAAACGATAATATAACCGTAGTGGTGCTGGAAAGGGAGTAATGTGGAAATGAACGCAGATAATTTGGTAGGAGAGATACTCGGCGAGAGATATGAAATACTGGATAAAATAGGCACGGGCGGCATGGCGACCGTGTACAAGGCTAAGGATACGCTCTTAAACCGCAATGTCGCGATAAAGATACTTCGCGATTCGCTTGAGGGCGAGGAAAATGTTGTGACCAACTTCGTTAAGGAGGCGCAGTCCTCGGCATCGCTGAGCCACAGCAATATAGTGTCGGTTTACGACGTGGGCGAAACGGACGGTCTCAGCTATATGGTAATGGAGCTGGTGGACGGTATCACGCTTAAGCAATACATAAAGCAGAAGGGTATGCTCCCGTGGCAGGAGGCGTGCGATTACGCGATACAGATAGGACAGGGTATAAACGAGGCGCACGCGCAGAATATTATTCACTGCGACATCAAGCCGCAGAATATAATGATGACGGATGATAAAATTCTGAAGGTTACGGATTTCGGCATCGCCAAGGCGGTTTCCACAAGCACGGTCGTCGTCGGCGGCACGGCGCTGGGCTCGGTGCATTATATTTCGCCCGAGCAGGCGCGCGGCGGCTATACGGACGCGCGCTCGGATATATATTCGATGGGTATCGTGCTTTATGAAATGCTCGCGGGAAAGGTTCCGTTTGACGGCGACAGCGCCGTGGGCGTAGCGATGAAGCATCTGGAGGAGGAGCCGGTAGACGTAAAATGCATTAATCTGGATATACCTGCCGATCTCGATTATATCGTCATGAAATCAATCAAAAAGGATTCCGCTCAAAGATATCAGACGGTGCAGGATATGCTGAACGATTTGCATGCGGTGCTTGCCTCCGAGCCGCTTCCGAGCCGCGGTGAGGAGGCGGAGGAACCGGAGGGCGCGAAGGAGCCGGACGAGGATTTGTTTGACGAGGAAATAAAGAGCGTAACGGACAGGATGGCGGATAACCAGCGCCATGTGCGGACTACGCGCAAGGAGATAGATAAAAAGCGCGCGAAGGCTCAAAAGACGGCAAACAGAAACGCCGTGCTGCTCGCTGTCGCAACGATAGCGGTAGTGGTTCTTTTGGGCATAGCGGTGTATTCCATAATAAATAATTTCGTGATGAGAACGTCCGTGCCGGATTTTAGCGGCATGACGGTCGAGCAGGCACGGCAGACGGCGCAGGAAAACGGGCTGAAAATCGGCGATGAGGATATAGAATACTCAATTTCCGACACGGTGGCGGACGGAAGGGTCATATCGCAGGAGCCCGGGAAGGGCGAGCCGGTGGAGCGGAACACGGTTATAAAGCTTGTTGTGTCGCTCGGAGCGCGCGGCGGAAATGTTCCGGTGCCGGAGCTCACAAATAAGACGCGCAACGAGGCACTGGAGCTTATAGGGCGCGCGGGTCTTAAATTTACGATAATTGAAGAGGCTTCAAACACTGTGCCGGCGGGCAACGTAATCAGACAGACGCCGATAGCCGGAACAAAGCTCTTTGTGGACGATTATGTGACTATCTATATAAGCAAAGGGGTCTCGGTTCAAACCGCTCCTCCGGGCGGCGCGGCGTCCGTTCCGAATATTCTCGGCGTGGATATAGACGTGGCGCGGAATATGCTGTCCGAGGCGGGGCTCACGCTCGCGGGAATAAGCGTCGCGAATTCGGATTCGCAGTACGGAACGATCATAGCTCAGTCGGTTGACGCCGGAACGAGTCTGCCGCAGGGCAGCGGTGTTTCCGTTACAATTTCCGGCGGCACGCTTCAGGAGCAAACGGAAGCGGCGGCGCAAATGCAGTCCCAGAACGAAAGTGAAGAGCCGCAGTCCGACGCGGGAGAGAGCTCGTATTCGGAGCCTTCGTATGAGGAGTCCGACGGGGAGGATAGCTCGTATTCCGGCGGCGATTCTTCGGGAGGCGGCAGCACAACGTTTTATGTGTCTATACCGGACGGCTCGCCGGATGAGAGCGTGTATGTCGAGGTTTATGTGAACGGCTCGCTGGCGAGCGAGGGCACATACTCAAAGGGTATAGGAACAGTCCCGGTAGGCATAAGCGGCAGCGGAGAGGTAAATGTGACCGCGTATGTTGACGGCGTTGAGCAGTCACAGACCATTAATCTTAACTAACGTATGAACGGAATTATTATCAAGGGTATAGGCGGCTTTTACTATGTGAAAGCCGCCGACGGCTGTATTTACGAGTGCAGAGCGCGCGGACGCTTCAGGAGGGACGGAGTGACGCCCATTGTCGGCGACAGAGCGGAGATAGAAGCAAACGGAAAAAAGGGCAGCATAGTGCGTATTTTAAAGCGAAAAAACGCGCTTGCGCGTCCGGCGGTGGCGAATATCGACGCGCTTGTTATAATCATTGCGCCCGTGTCTCCCGCGCCGGATATGCTTCTTACCGATAAGCTCACGGTCGCGGCTCTTTCAAACGATATAGAGCCGGTTATATGCGTGAATAAAACAGATCTCGCGGACGGAGCAGAGCTGATGAGGACCTATGGCTCCGCGGGATTTAAGACCTTTGCGGTTTCCGCCGGCACAGGAGCTGGCACGGACGCGGTTTCCGGATTTTTAAAGGGCAGGGTCACGGCGTTCGCCGGACTCAGCGGCGTTGGAAAGTCAACGCTGCTCAACCGCTTGACGGGCGGCGACGTAAAAACGGGGCATGTGAGCGAGAAAATCCAGCGGGGCAGGCATACCACGCGCCATGTTGAGCTGTTTGAGCTGCCGGAAAGCGGGTTTGCGCTCGATACGCCCGGATTCAGCTCGTTTGATATTCATAATCTTCGGGCAGGAGAGCTTTGGCGGTATTTTCCCGAAATGGCTGACGCGGCGGGCGGATGCAGATTCAGAGGCTGTTCGCATATAAGCGAGCCGGACTGCGGGGTTAAGGCTAAGCTTGAAAACGGCGGGATCGCGCGGAGCCGTTACGAAAGCTACGTTGAAATGTATAATACACTAAAGGAAATAAAGGATTGGGAAAGAAATGATACTATCACCCTCGATTTTGGCGGCTGATTTCGGCATACTTGCCGAACAGATAAAACAGGTTGAAAGGGCGGGCGCAAAGTGGCTTCATATAGATGTTATGGACGGTCATTTTGTTAAAAATATATCCTTCGCTATGCCCGTTATTAAATCAATCCGCAAATATACGGATTTGTTTTTTGACGTGCATTTGATGATCAGCAGCCCTTTGGATTATATTGACGCGATAATCGACGCGGGCGCGGACGGCGTGACGTTTCATATCGAGGCGGTCGATGACCCGCGCGTGTGCGTGGACAGGATAAGAAGGCGCGGCAGGCTTGCGGGGATCTCGTTTAGTCCGGATACGCCGGTTGAGGCGGTGCTGCCGTATATAAACGATGTCGATATGATACTTGCAATGACGGTGTATCCGGGGCTCGGAGGTCAGAAATATATGACGCGCGTAAACGATAAGATAAAGCGTTTAAGAGCCGCGGCGGGAGAAGATTTTCTCATTCAGGTCGACGGCGGAGTGACGAAGGAAAATATAGATGAGATACTGGAGGCGGGCGCGAACGTGATAGTCGCGGGAACGTGCGTTTTTACCGGCGATATAGAGCGTAATATAAAGGATCTGACGAGATGAAAAGAGCTGTGATAATAGGCGGGGGCTCAGTAGGAGATTATGATAAAGCGAGAAAACGGATCTTGCCCGGCGACTATATTATATGCGCGGACGCGGGATATGATCACGCGGTCAGAATGGGAGTAAAGCCGGATATTCTCGTAGGCGATTTCGATTCGATAAGCGCCGTGCCGGAGGATATAGAGCGCGTTCAATATCCGGCGCGCAAGGACCTTACCGACAGCCATATCGCAATGGAGCTGGCGCGGGAAAGGGGATATGAAAATATGCTCCTTTTAGCGTTCACCGGCGACCGCGCCGATCATACGCTTACGAATATTTTAATGCTTATGAATTTTCAGAACGCCGTTATCGCCGACGATAACAATGAAATACGGTTGCTCACGGGCGAGGTAAGGTTAAGCGGCAATGCCGGCGATACGGTTTCGATTATTCCGGTAAACGGCGATCTGACGGGCGTTTTTACCGAGGGACTTGAATATGCGCTGAACGGAGAAACGCTCAAAATGGGCGGGAGCCGCGGCGTGAGCAATGTTATGACGGCGGGAGAGTGCCGCGTTTTATGCGAAGGCGGCACTGGACTTGTGATAAAGGTGGACAGCGTATGATATATCTTGATAACGCGGCGACAACAAAGCCGTGCAAAGCGGCTGCGGACGCGATGGCGTCTTGCGCGGAGCTTTTCGCGAACCCGTCATCGCTTTACGGCATAGGGCTCGAGGTCGAAAAGAAAATAACCGAGGCGCGCGAAATCGTTGCGGACGCAATGGGCGTGCGCGGAAAACATGTGTATTTTACCTCGGGCGGCACGGAAGCGAACAATTTAATAATCTTCGGAGCGGCGTACTCGCGCATAAGGCTCGGTAAAAAGCTTATAACAACGAGGATCGAGCATCCGTCCGTTATGGAATCGTTCAGACGGCTGGAGGAAAACGGCTTCAGCGTGACATATCTTGAGCCGGATAAGCAGGGACGCGTGCCGGCGGAGGCGGTGAGAGCGGCTGCGGATAAGGAAACGACGCTTATAAGCATGATGCATGTCAATAATGAAACGGGCGTTATACAGCCGGTTGATGAGATACGCAGGTCTGTGAAGGATATCGCGCCGAACGCGCTTATCCACTGTGACTGTGTGCAGTCGTTCGGCAAGCTGCCTGTTTCGCCGGGAGAATGGGGCGTGGATTTTATCACTGTAAGCGCGCATAAAATCCACGGCTTCAAGGGCTGCGGCGCCGCTTATATCGCGGATGAAAGGCGTGTCAAGCCGCTTATCGTGGGAGGCGGTCAGCAGGGAGGCTTGCGCCCGGGCACGGAGAATACGGGCGGAATAATGGCGTTCGGAGCGGCGGTCAGAGAAGCCGGACCGGACGCGGACAGAATGCGTCGTCTGCGGATGCTGATGAAAAATGAGCTGCTAAAAAGGCTTGACAATATAAAATTCAACGGCTCGGACGAATATAATTCCGGCAGCGTTTTAAACGTTTCGGTGTCCGGAGTCAGAGCGGAGATACTGCTTCATTCGCTTGAGGCGAGGGGGGTTTACGTTTCCACCGGCGCCGCCTGCTCAACGCATAAGCCCGAACCGAGCCATGTCCTGTCGGCGATGGGACTGGACGCGAAGGATATAGACGGCGCGGTAAGACTGAGCTTTTCGCAGAACACGACGGAGGAGGAGCTGATTTCAGCCGCGGAAATTATAGCGGAGGAAGCTGAAAATATCAGGAGAATTATGAGATGAAGGAAATAATACTTGCCAAATACGGAGAAATAATATTAAAGGGCGGAAACAGAGCGCGGTTTGAAAATGTGCTCTTGAACAATATCAGGAATTCGCTGAGGGAGGTCGCGGAATTTGATATGCGGCTCGCGCAGGCTACGGTGTATGTGGAGGTACATGACCCGAAAAAGCTTGATCTTGTTGTTGAAAGAATGGCGAAGATATTCGGACTTGTAACAATTACGAGGGCGGCTGCCGCCGAAAAGGATATCGAGGATATAAAGCGCACCGCCGGTGAATATTTGAAGAACGACTTAATCGAGGGACGGACCTTCAAGGTCGAGGCAAAGCGCTCCGATAAGGGATTTCCGCTTAAATCCCCGGAAATATGCAGGGAAATAGGCGGATATCTCGACGACGAGTTCCCCTCGTCGGTCGATGTGCATGATCCGGACCGCACAGTGAGGATAGAGATCCGTGATTTCGGCGCGTATATTTACTGCGACGAAAACAAAACGGCGGGTCAGGGCGGTATGCCTATAGGAACGGGCGACCGCGCGACGCTTTTGCTTTCCGGCGGAATAGACAGCCCGGTCGCGGGGCATATGATTTCCAAACGCGGCGTTGAAATTAACGCGGTCAACTTTTTTTCGTTTCCCTACACGTCGCAGCGCGCAAAGGAAAAGGTAATAGAGCTCGCTTCGATTCTGGCAAGATATACATCGAAAATAAATCTGTACGTCGTTCCGTTTACCGAGATCCAGATCCAAATCCGCGATAACTGTCCGGAGGAGCATATGACGCTTATTATGCGGAGGTTCATGATGCGGATAGCGGAGCGGATAGCGAGAAAAACAAAATCGCTGGCGCTTGTGACGGGCGAGAGCGTGGGTCAGGTCGCAAGTCAAACGCTGTCGGCGCTCGACGTTACGAACGACGTGGCGGATATGCCTGTCCTACAGCCGCTTATAGGCATGGACAAGAATGAAATTATCGAGCGCGCGGTGAAGATAGGCACGTTTGACACGTCTATCCTTCCGTATGAGGATTGCTGCACGGTATTCACGCCAAAGCATCCCACAACTCATCCGGTGAGGGCAAATATTGAAAAAACAGAGAGCAGATTAGACGTTGAAACGCTTATAGAAGCGGCTTTGGCGGGAACGGAAATGATAGAGGTGTATCCGAGATGACGGTCGATGTAAAGGATTTAAACGAAAAATTAATACATCTTCTTATTGAGCACCGTATGACGATATCTACGGCGGAAAGCTGTACGGGCGGGCTTTTGAGCGCGCTGCTAACGGACGTTTCCGGAGCGTCGGAGGTTCTGCAAGAATGCATGGTCACGTATTCCAATGACGTTAAAGAACGGGAGCTGGGCGTGAAGCATGAAACGCTCGCGAAATACGGCGCGGTGAGCAGCGGGACGGCGGCTCAGATGGCATCGGGCATATGCGCCCGTACCGGCGCGGACGTCGGAATAGGTATCACGGGCATTGCCGGTCCGACCGGAGGAACTCCCGAAAAGCCTGTCGGCACAGTTTTTATAGGAATATGCGTTAAAGGCGGAGTAAGCGTGTATGAAAACCATTTTGACGGCTGCCGCGCCCGGGTGCGGGAGCAGTCGTGCGAAACGGCTCTGGAAAAAGCCATAGAGCTTCTGACAAGGGGATGACGGGGTTTTATATAAACCGATATAAAAAACACTTGATTTTTCCGGAAACATATGCTACAATATATTTAACAGACAGAACAAACGTTCGCGAAGCGATAATGAAGGAGAAAAAGCAATGGCAAAGAAAGAGAATAATGTAAAGCCGCCGGTGGAGAGAAAGGCGGACGAGGAAAAGAAGAAGGCGCTCAATTCCGTGTTTGAGATGATTGAAAAGGAATACGGCACGGGAAGTATAATGAAGCTGGGCGACACGCATGTGGCGTCGGTTGACGCGATACCCACGGGCTCGATAACGCTTGACATGGCGCTTGGCGTCGGAGGGCTGCCCAGAGGCAGGGTAATAGAAATTTACGGTCCCGAATCCTCCGGAAAAACAACCGTGGCGCTTCACGTTGTTGCCGAGGCGCAGAAGATGGGCGGAGAAGCGGCGTTCATTGACGCGGAGCACGCGCTTGACCCGGTGTATGCGCAGAAGCTGGGAGTGGATATAGATAATCTTATTGTCGCTCAGCCCGATACCGGAGAGCAGGCGCTGAATATATGCGAGGCGCTGGTTCGCTCGGGCGCTCTCGACGTGGTTGTTATAGATTCCGTTGCCGCGCTCGTTCCGAAGGCGGAAATAGACGGTGAGATGGGCGATACCCACGTAGGGCTTTTGGCGAGACTTATGTCGCAGGCGTTAAGAAAGCTTACGGCAATCACGGCAAAATCCGGTACGGTGGTCATATTTATAAATCAGATACGCGAAAAGGTCGGCGTGGTGTACGGCAATCCCGAAACGACGCCGGGCGGCAGAGCTCTCAAGTTTTTCGCATCGGTGCGTCTTGACGTGCGCCGGACGGAAACGATAAAGAACGGCTCGGAGCCTGTAGGAAATCACTGCCGCGTAAAGGTTGTAAAAAACAAGGTGGCGCCGCCGTTTAAGGAAGCGCAGTTTGATATAATGTACGGCGAGGGAATATCAAAGGAGGGCGGAATTCTGGATATCGCGGTCGAGCATAACATCATAAAGAAGTCGGGAGCGTGGTTCAGCTATAACGGCGAGAAGATAGGTCAGGGACGCGACAATGTGAGAAAGTACATGGTCGAGCATAAGGAGTTTACGGAGGATATAGAACGGCAGGTTCGGGAGGTGTTAAGTACGCCGATAAAAAAAGGAGTAGTCGAAATAGCCGAAAATGATGAAAAAAATGATTAAGTATAAGTCAAACTGACTAAAAAAAAATAAATTGCAAAAAAAATATTGACGAATAACCTTTTTCATAGTATTCTTATGTTACAGAGATTTAACTTGTGATGAGTATATAACGTTATTGATGGGGAGGCACTGTTCATGGTTTCAAGTGATGTTACAGTTCAGAATTCGGTAGGTTTGCATGCAAGACCCGCTACATTTTTTATCCAGAGAGCAAATGAGTTCAAATCGAGTATTTGGGTAGAAAAGGATGAGAGAAGGGTCAACGCAAAGAGCCTTTTGGGTGTTTTGTCGCTCGGCATCGTTAAGGGGACTACAATCAAGCTTGTCGCTGACGGCAGCGATGAGGAGGAGGCTGTAAAGACCCTTGTTGAGCTGATTGAATCCAACTTCTCCGAATAATTAAATCTAAGGTTATACGATAAAGAAACTCTACATTTTTTGTAGAGTTCTTTTGGTTTAATCAGCCGTCGGGCGGACGCCCGGCGCGGCGGAAAAAACGCGGAGCGGGCATATGTTTGATATTGATGAAGAGCTGAAAAATCTACCCGGAAGTCCGGGAGTATACCTTATGCATAATAAGGACGGGGAAATAATCTACGTCGGTAAAGCGAAGGTATTGAAAAACAGAGTGCGCCAGTATTTTCAGAAAAGCGCCGGTCATACTCCGAAGGTCAGGGCGATGGTTTCCAATATCGCCTATTTTGAGTATATTGTCACAGACAGCGAGACGGAGGCGCTCGCGCTCGAATGCAATTTGATAAAGCGGCACAGACCGAGGTATAATATACTTCTAAAGGACGACAAGCATTATCCGTATTTAAAGGTCACCGTTAACGAGCCGTATCCGAGAATCATAAAGGTCCGCCGTCTCGAGAAGGACGGAGCGAAATATTACGGTCCTTACGTGTCGGGGATAACGCTGAAAAATACGCTCGATATCATACAGCGGATATTCAAGCCGCCGCGGTGCAGCCGTAAATTCCCCGACGATATAAGAAAGGGGCGGCCGTGCCTGAATTATCATATAAACAGCTGCTTCGCGCCCTGCACGGGCAATGTAAGCCGCGAGGAATACAGAGACGTTTTCCTGAATATATGCCGTTTTCTGGACGGCGAGCATAAGGAGCTTATAGAGGCTCTCGAGGCGGAAATGAAAGCCGCAGCCGCAAATATGGAGTATGAAAAGGCGGCGTCAGCCCGGGATAAAATAGCCGCCGTCAGAGAAATCGCGGAAAATCAGAAGATTATAAACGCGAATCATCAAACGGATAAGGACGCGGTCGCAGCGGCGTTTGACGAGAACACGGCATTCTGTGAGATATTCTTTATCCGCGGCGGCAAGGTGCTCGGGCGCGAAAGCTACCGGGTGGATACGGGAGGAGAAACGGACGGAGCGAGGATAATTACGGATTTTGTCAAGCAGTTCTATCAGGACAGCGATTATATCCCGCCGGAAATCCTGACGGAATATGAGATTGAGGACGCAAAAATAACGGAGGATTGGCTCGGGAGAAAGGTCAACCGGCGCGTGCATATACATTCGCCGAAGCGCGGAGAAAAATCGGAGCTCATCAAAATGGTTAAACGAAACGCCGAGATCGCGCTGTCAAATCATAAAATAAGGGTTATGAAGGAGCGCGAGAAAAGCACGGTGCTCGAGAATATGCGGACGCTTTTAAATCTGGAGAAGGCTCCGGCGCGGATCGAGGCGTATGATATTTCAAATATACAGGGCTCGGACAATGTGGGCGGAATGGCTGTTTTCGAGAACGGGAAGCCTGCGAAGCGCAAATACAGAATATTTAAAATAAAATCCTTTGAAGGCGCGGACGATTACGCGGCGATGAGAGAGGTCATATACAGGCGCTTTCGCCGCGGAAGGGACGAGGAGGAAGCGATAGAGCGCGGAGAGCTGAACATAAAAGACGCTAAATTCCTTCCGTATCCCGATTTGATCCTGCTCGACGGCGGAAAGGGGCATGTGAACACAATATCGGAGCTTATGGAAATGCTCGATATCGACACGCCCTTGTTCGGTATGGTCAAGAACGACCGTCATCGTACACGCGGACTTGTCGGCAGGGACGGAGAGCTTGAAATCGGCGCGGCAAGTCCGGTTTTCAAGCTTATAACAAATATTCAGGACGAGGTTCACGATACGGCGATATCGTATCACAGGAAGCTGCGGTCAAAAATAGAATCGGAGCTCGACAAAATTCCGCAGATCGGTGAAAAAAGACGAAAATCGCTATTGACGGAATTCTCATCTGTTGATAAAATAAAAGAAGCGGATATTGACGAGCTTATGAAGGCGGACGGCATAACCCGCGCCGCAGCGGAAAATGTGTATAATTATTTCCGGAAGCAGGAGAGGTAATGTTTGAATTAATTGATAAAAACGGCTTAAAATATTACAGCGCGGGGGCGTTTGAAAAAACGGGCGCCGTGCGCCACGGTTTTTCGACAAGGCTCGGAGGCGTGTCAAAGGGATGCTACGCGACGGTAAATCTGCGGATGCACAGCGGCGACGACATGGATAACGTTCTGGAAAATTTCAGGCGCGTTTGCCGCGCGCTCGGCATGGATCATCATAAACTGGTCTTGTCGAAGCAGGTGCATGAGGATAACATAGCAGATGTGACGATGGAGGACGCGGGAAACGGGATTTTATATGAAAACAAATTCATAAGCGCGGACGCGCTTATAACGAATACGAGAGGGCTGCCGATATCGGTGTTCTCGGCGGACTGCGTTCCGGTGCTGTTTCTTGACGCTAAGCGCGGCGTCATAGCGGCGGCGCACTCGGGATGGCGCGGAACGGTCCTGAAAATCGCGGGGAAAACGGCTGAGAAGATGATAAGTCAATACGGCTCGGAGCCGGAGGATATTATTGCCGCGATAGGACCGTCGATACAGGAGGACTGCTTTGAGGTCGGCGACGATGTGGCGCGGATATTTATTGACGCGTTCGGAGAGGAAACCGCAGTGAAGCGCGGCGGAAGATATCATGTGAATATGCAGCGCGCGATAATAGGGCAGCTTGAACGTGCGGGCATACCGCGCGGCAATATAGATGATTGCGGAATATGCACGGCATGCAATACAAACATGCTGTATTCACACAGAAAAATGGGAAACGAGCGCGGCAATCAGGGCGCGTTCATCGAATTGATATAAACGGAGCGGAAAAATATGATAAAGAAGTTTGTGCGCACCGCGGCGGCTGCTGCTGCGGCGCTTAGTATATGCGGCTGCTCGGCTGTGACCGGGTGGATTGACGCTCAGCGCGACAGGCTGTTTCCGCCGCCGGCGGAGGAGACGACGGAGGAGCAGAACGTCATTAAGAAGCCGAATACGATAAACGCGGGTATTTATGATTTTGATACGTTTAATCCTCTTATTACGAAATCGCAGTCTGTAAGAGAGGCTATGGAGCTGGTATACGAGCCGCTCTATACCCTTGACAGCGAGATGAAACCCGTGCCCGTGCTTGCAGAAGGCGTGGAGAAGTCCGCAGACGGCAGAACGGTCACGCTTAATATAAAGCAGGGGATCACATGGCACGACGGCGATCCGTTTACGGCTACGGATGTGGCGTATACATTCCGGATGATACGAAGCGGCGTCACAAGCTATACGCAAAATCTCGCTAATGTTGCGGATTATATTATGACGGGAGATTATTCCGTGCAGATTACGCTCGCGTACAGCTCCCCCTCCTTTGAGGCTATGCTGACGTTCCCGATAGTGAAATATCAGACAGATATGAGCGTCAATCCGAATTACGTTCCGAACGGTACGGGTCCGTTCTGTTACGGGACAAAATCACGGGTGGATGAAATGTATTTCGGAGCGTTTGAAAATTACAGGGACGGCAGGGCGAATATTGACGCGATGTATTTGCAGATGGCGGGCACCTACGAAAAATACATGTCAATGCTCGAGGCGAGCGAAATCGATTTTTCGTCGAGCGATATAGTAAATCTTATGGAATATATGCCGAAGGGAAGGCTGAAGCTGCATGATTATCCGGAAAACCGTATGATTTTTTTGGGCTTTAACACGGCGAATCCGGTGCTTTCGGGCGCTTTGACGAGACAGGGCGTATCGAAGCTGATAGACCGCGGGGAGATTGTTGATTCCGTTATTTTTTCGCGGGGCAAGCCGTCCAAAATCCCGATAAACCCGTCGTCGTATTTATATTGCGATGAAAACGATAATTTTGAGGCGGACGAGCTCGCAGCGAACGGACTGCTCGGCGACGACGGCTGGGGACCGGATGAGGACGGAAAATTTGTAAGGAGCGTAAACGGTTCGGCGCAGAGGATGTCGCTGGAGCTTTTGACAAATTCCGATAACTCCGAACAGACCTCAGTGGCTGATTCAATAGCGGAGAATATGAATAAATTCGGTTTAATCGTCAGCGTTAAAGGGCTGCCGTATGACCAGTTTATGCAGCGGGTATCCTCGGGCAATTACGATATGTTTATAGGAGAGGTGGAGCTTCCGGCGAGTATGGAGCTGTCGCAGCTCACATCGTCGTCGGGGAACTATTTCGCGTACAGGAACCCCGAGCTTGACACCATTACGGCTCAGATGGGAATGACGGCGGACGAGGCTGAGCTGAAGGCGCTGTTTAAGCAATATTCGGATATCGTTGTGAACGACGCGCCGTTTGCGGTCATTTATTACAAAACAGGAAGCCTTATATCAAGCAGCAACGTGACGGACGGTATTGACCCCGTCTACGTGTGGCGTTATAAGAATTGCCCGAAGTGGAGGACGGCGTCGTGAGAGCGGCGATAGTCGGAGCCGGAGCGGCGGGGCTGATAGCCGCGGGATATGCCGCCCGCCGGGCGGACGAGGTACTTTTAATCGAGCATAACGGCATAATCGGGAAAAAGCTGCGTATAACCGGTAAGGGACGCTGCAATATTACAAACGCCGCGGAGACGGCGGACGCGATAAAGCAATATCCCCGCAACGCAAAATTTTTATATTCGGCGCTCTATTCCTTTACAAACGAAGATATAATCGCTCTGCTGGAGGATAACGGCGTAAAAACAAAGGTGGAGCGCGGCGGACGTGTGTTCCCGGTAAGCGACAGGGCGGCGGATGTGGCTGAGGCGCTCGGGAAATTTGCTCTCAGGGAAAATGTGAGGCTTATTAAAGCCGACGCGGAGAAAATCATCATACGCGGCGGACGCGCCGCCGGCGTGGCAGCGGACAACGGCAGCTATGAGGCGGACCGCGTCATTATTTGCACCGGAGGAAGGTCGTATCCGGGGACGGGCTCGACCGGCTCGGGATATAAAATGGCTGAAGGAGCGGGACATACGATCATTAAGCCGGTCCCGTCTCTCGTGCCGCTTGTGACGGAGGAGACATGGGTCAGGGACGTTATGGGATTGTCCCTTAGAAATATTGCCGTCACGGTTCGGCGCGGAAAAAGGATTGTATACGAGGATTTCGGGGAGATGCTGTTCACGCATTTCGGCGTTTCTGGACCGGTGATTTTATCCGCGTCGGCGCACATGACGGACATGGAGAGGGGCAAATATGCGCTCAGCATCGATTTAAAGCCCGCATTAAGCAGCGAAAAGCTCGATGCGCGTCTTATCAGGGATTTTGAAAAATACAGCCGTAAGAAGCTTTTAAACGCGCTTGACGACGTTCTTCCGAAGGCGCTTATACCGGTGGTCGTAAGACTTTCCGGCGCGGACGGCGAAAAGAATATTTCGCAGCTTACCAGGGTGGAGCGCGGAGCGCTGGTAAAAACAATGAAGAGTCTGCCTTTGTCGGTAAAGGGATTCCGTCCGATAGAGGAGGCGATAGTCACGCGCGGCGGCGTTAAAACAAGCGAGATCAATCCGTCTACTATGGAATCCAAAATAGTGCCGGGGCTGTTTTTTGCGGGAGAGATTATAGACGCGGACGGTTATACGGGAGGTTATAATCTGCAAATGGCGTTTTCCACCGGATATTTGGCGGGAACGAATATATAAAAAGGAGGACGGAAGCATGGATTACGGCAGCAAGGACGTGTGTGCGGCGGCGGTGAAAATCGCGCTTACGAATACGCGTCAGGAGGAAACGGAGCTGAAAAAGTATTTTTCGGGAATGGACATCAGGACGGTCGCGGTGGATTTCGGAAGCGATTTCGCGAGCGCGGTCCCCAAAATTTTGGAACGCGCGGTCGTCGCCGCGAAGCGGGAGGGCCTGATCAACGATACGCATTCCGAGGAGGGCGCCGTGGCGGGCGCGGCGCACGAGGCGCTGCGGCAGATAACGAATAAATGCGTCGGGCTTAATTTGGGAGGAAAAATAGGTATAGCCAGAAGCGGCGCGCATATTTCGGTATGTCTGTTTTTCGCAATAGGACTTTTAAATTTGAACGATGTGGCTATAGGCATGGGTCACAGAGTGGTATGATTACGGAGGTAAAAAATATGGCTGTAAGAGCAATACGCGGCGCGACAACGGCGGACGCGAACACAAGAGAGGCAATTTTGGACGCGGCATTGGAGCTGATAGCGGAGATAGAGGAGGCTAACGATTTAAAACGAGCGGATTCGATTTCAATCATATTTACCGTTACGCCGGATCTGACCGCGGTTTTTCCCGCCGCGGCGGCGCGGGAGTTCGGACTGACATTCGTTCCGCTTCTGGATATGCAGGCTCCGGCAATCGACGGCAGTCTCGAGAAGTGTATAAGGATCATGATATACATTAATACCGACAGAACGAAGGAGGAAATAAACCATGTGTATCTGCGCGGAGCAAAGGTGCTGCGCCCGGATCTGGTGAAGGGTCGGGGCTGACGCCCCTCCGCCGAAAAACTACGGTTTTTCGGCAATCTGTTACCAATGCAGCGAAAAAAATTCCGGCAGAAGCTTTTTTCGCTTTGATCTTTGCGATGTACATGCCGCCGCAAAGAATATTCCGAGCAAAGCTCAGAATATGATGCGGAGCATTCCCGTGAGCAAAAATCGCATATGGCGGGTGTTAGGCTTCCCCTATCGCACTTTTGCCTGTGGCAAAAGCCGCTTTGCGGGTTTCGCATGGCGAAACTGCGGCAGGAAGCTGTCGCGGAACGCGACTGATGAGGTGCAACTGCAAGGCAGCGTTGCTCTGGTTTTTTGTTACCGTTCACAACACACCTCATCCACCGGCTACGCCGGTCCCCCTTCCCCTCAAGAGGAAGGCTATTTTTGCGATAAACATAAACTTATCATAATAAACAGGAGGAATACCATGAATCATATTGCCGTAGCGGTGGACGGACCGGCAGGCGCCGGTAAAAGCAGTGTGTCAAAAGCGGTCGCCAAGGATTTGGGAATAGTTTATATCGATACCGGCGCTATGTACAGATGCGCCGCGCTTTTCGCAATCAAAAACGGTATAGACGCAAAGAGGGATCCCCAAAGCCTTATAAGCCGCCTTGACGAGATAAACATAGATATTAAAAATAACGCGGACGGGCAGCGGGTATTCCTCAACGGCGCCGACGTCACTGACGAGATAAGGACGCCGGAGGTTTCCGTAGGCGCGTCCGACGTCGCCGTTATAAAGGAGGTGCGCCGGAAGCTTGTCGCGATGCAAAGAGCGATGGCTAAAAGCGAAAGCGTTATTATGGACGGACGCGACATATGCGAATATGTTCTGCCGGACGCGGAGGTAAAAATTTTTCTTACGGCGTCCGTTGAAGCGCGCGCCCTCCGACGGTATAAGGAGCTAATCGAAAAAGGTGTGGACTGCGATTTTGAAAAAATCAAAGCGGATATAGAATATCGTGACCATAATGATTCGACACGCGCGGAATCACCGTTAAAGCGCGCGAAGGACGCTGTGCTTGCCGATACTTCGGATCTGACCTTTGACGAGTCGGCAGCGCTGGTGAAGCGCATAATCAAGGAAAAAATTCAAGAGGATTGATTTATGGGACATAGAATAGTTCAGGCGCTCGTGCGCGGATTTTTAAGGGTAGTCTTCAGCTGCAAAACCGAGGGACTTGAAAGGGTGCCCTCCGAGGGCGGCGCGATAATCGCGCTGAACCACAGAAGCTACTGGGACGTGGTATTCGCGGGAGCCTTTGTGAGGCGTCCGCTGAGATATATGGCAAAGGCGTCGCTGTTTGACAATCCTCTGTTCGCGCGGCTCATCACATCGCTCGGCGCGTTTCCTATACAGCGGGGCAGAGGCGATATAGGCGCTATAAAAAGCGCTCTTGGAATACTTAAAAGCGGAAACGTCATGCTGATTTTCCCGGAGGGGCGGCGCGTGCTTGACGGCTCGCATATAAAGCCTAAGCCCGGCGTCGCGCTGATATCGTCCGCGGCGGATGTTCCTGTGGTTCCGGTATGCATAAGCGGCAGGTATAGGTTCAGACATAGGATAACGATAAGAGCGGGCGAGCCGATTTATCCGCCGAAGGGAGACGCAAAGCGTCCCGGAGGTCAGGAGCTTCAGAAAATGGCTGACAATATTATGGATTCCGTGTATGCTATGGAGGTAAGCGAATGATCACTACAGCAAGGACAGCCGGATTTTGTTACGGCGTGCGGCGCGCGGTGGACGGAGTATATAAGGAGCTTGAACGAGGCAAAACGGCAACGCTGGGTCCGGTAATACATAATCCGCAGGTTATAGCCGATCTGGAGTCGAGAGGCGTGTACGCGTATGACAGCGTTTCCGAAATACCGGCGGATTGCAAGGTTTTAATACGCGCTCACGGCGTTGGAAAGGCTGTGTATGATGAGCTGAAAAATCGGGATTTTGTCGATTTAACCTGTCCGAATGTAAAAAAAATTCACAAAATAGTGGAAAAATATTATAATGACGGGTATAAAATAATAATTGTGGGCGACAAAAATCACCCCGAGGTAATCGGAATTAACGGATGGTGCGGCAACAGCGCGGCGGTAATTAACAGCGAGAATGATGAAATTCCGCGGAATTTGGCTGAAAATGACGTATGCGTTGTAGCACAAACCACAATAAACAAAGAAAAATTTGGTAATATTGTACAAAATATAAAAAAAACTTGCAAAAGTACCCTGATTTTTGATACAATATGTATTGCGACAAGAGACAGACAAGCAGAGGCGGATAGTCTTTCACGCGATTCGGACATGATGATAGTGATTGGCGGACGTGAGTCCTCCAACACGAGGAAGCTGTTTGAAATCGCGAAGAAGAACTGCCCCGAAACTTTTCTTGTTGAAACAGCGGAGGATATTCCGCAAAAAAGATATAATAAAATAGGTATTACGGCGGGGGCATCCACACCGCGTCGTTTTATCGAGGAGGTAGTAAAGGCTATGAGTGAAAACTTACAAAATGAGGAGAGCTTTGCGGAGCTTTTTGAGAAAGCGGGGCTAATGGCTCTCAACAACGGGGACATTGTTGACGGAACAGTGGTAGAGGTTCGCAATAACGAGGTGATCGTCGATCTGGGCGGTTTCAAGTATAACGGACAGCTTGCCGCCGATCAGTTGACGGACGACCCTGCACTTAAGCCGTCTGATGTTGTAAAAGAAGGCGATACAATCAAGGTCTACGTCGTTGGGGTAAACGACGCGGAAGGAAAGGTAGTGCTGTCAAGAAAGAAATTGGTGGCAATGGAGAGCTGGAACAAAATCAAAGCGGCTTACGAAGCGGGAGAGGTCCTCGAGGGCAAAATTATAAGAGCGGTGAAGGGCGGAGTTCTTGCTTTGTGCGACGGCTGCCAGGTATTTGTACCGGCGAGACAGGCTGCGGAAAGATTTGTACAGGACCTTCAGACTCTTGTCGGAACGAATGTAAAATTCAGAATTATCGAGCTTGACGACAGAAGAAAGAGAGTAGTCGGCTCGGTAAGAGCGCTTCTCGAGGAGGCGAGAAAGGAAAGAGAGGAAAAGTTCTGGTCGGGCGTAGAGCTTGATAAGAAGTATACCGGAACGGTTAAATCGCTCACATCCTTCGGCGCTTTCGTGGATTTGGGAGGCGTTGACGGGCTTGTTCATATAAGCGAGCTGTCGTGGAATAAGATTAAGCATCCTTCCGAGGTAGTTAAGGAGGGAGATGTTCTTGAGGTTTATATCAAGGACATTAACGAGGAAAAGAAAAAGATTTCGTTGGGCTATAAGAAGGCGGAGGATAATCCGTGGCTTATCGCTCAGAATAAATACAAGGTCGGAGACGTGGTCAAGTGCAAAATTGTACGCCTCATGCCGTTCGGCGCATTCGCGGAGATTATTCCGACCGTTGACGGACTTATCCATATTTCTCAGATCGCCGACAGGCGTATAGGAAAGCCGGAGGATGTTCTTTCCATAGGCGACGAGGTAGAGGCTATGATCACCGACGTCGATTGGGAGGCTAAGAAAATCTCGCTCAGCATACGCGCGCTTATACAGGCGGCGGCTGCCGAGGAAGCGGCAAAAGCGGAGGAAGAAGCGGCGGACGAGCCTATAGGCGAGGAAACGCTTGTATACTCAACAGACCCGGAGGTTGAGGTCGAGGAGCAGTATGAGGAGGAACCGGCTGAAACGGAGAACGCCGGAGAAGAGCCGGACAATACTGCGGAAACGGCGTCCGATGAGCCGGAGGACAGCAGCGCGGAGGAAGCCGCTCAAACAGAGGATAATGAGTGATAATCTCATAAAAGACATAACAAAGCCGTTATCCGGACATTATGTGTTCGGACAGCGGCTTTGTTTATTGCGCCGGAGGGAAAATAAAAATAAGTTTGTGTCTTTACAAACGGAGCGTAATGTAGTATAATAGCATTTAATGAAAATTACGAGGTGATTAACGATGGGAATGACAATGACGCAGAAAATTCTTGCGAATGCCGCGGGGCTGGACAGCGTAAAGGCGGGAGATTTGATCATGGCTGAGCTGAGTCTTGTGCTCGGCAATGATATAACGTCTCCGGTGGCTATCAAGGAGTTCGGCAAAATAGGCTCGGCAAGAGTATTCGATAAAACGAAGATTGCACTTGTGCCCGATCATTTTACGCCGAACAAGGATATTAAATCGGCTGAACAGTGCATGACGGTCAGAAATTTTGCCGCCGAGCAGGATATTTTAAACTATTTTGAGGTAGGCGAGGTAGGCATTGAACATGCTCTGCTGCCGGAGAAGGGGCTTGTCGCCGCGGGCGACGTCGTTATAGGAGCTGATTCGCACACATGTACATACGGCGCGCTGGGCGCGTTTTCAACGGGTGTGGGCTCGACCGATATGGCTGCCGGAATGGCGATAGGCAAGGCGTGGTTCAAGGTTCCCGAGGCAATCAGATTCAATCTTACAGGAAGGCTGAACAAATATGTGAGCGGAAAGGACCTGATTTTACATATCATCGGCATGATAGGCGTGGACGGTGCGCTTTATAAGTCGATGGAGTTTACCGGCGAAGGCGCGCACTCTCTTACGATGGACGACCGCTTTACAATAGCGAATATGGCTATTGAAGCGGGCGCAAAAAACGGTATATTCGAGGTCGACGATAAGACTCGCGAATATATGAAGGAGCATTCCGTGAAGGAATACAAGGAATTTACGGCTGACGCCGATGCGGAGTATGTTAAGGTTATCGACATTGATTTGTCAAAGGTGCCGCATACCGTAGCGTTTCCGCATTTGCCCGAAAACGCCAAAACTCCCGATAACTGGGGAGACGTCGCAATTAATCAGGTCGTAATAGGCTCGTGCACAAACGGGCGTCTCTCGGATTTGAGAAGAGCGGCGGCTATCCTGAAGGGCAGACATGTCAAAAAGGGTATACGGGTTCTTGTATTCCCGGCTACTCAGGTTATTTATCTCGAGGCTCTTAAGGACGGCACATTATCGGCGCTTGTCGAGGCGGGATGCGTGATTTCCGCGCCGACATGCGGACCGTGTCTGGGAGGTCATATGGGAATACTCGCCGCGGGCGAAAGATGTATATCCACGACAAACCGCAACTTCCTCGGACGTATGGGACACGTCGAGAGCGAGGTTTATCTTGCAAGTCCCGAGGTCGCCGCAGCGAGCGCGCTGACCGGCAAAATAACCGCACCCGAGGAGGTAATGTAATATGAAAGCGGAAGGAAAGGCAATTAAATACGGGGATAATATAGACACAGACGTTATAATTCCCGCGAGATATCTGAATACGAGCGATCCGAAGGAATTGGCTTCGCACTGCATGGAGGATATCGACAAGGATTTTGTGAACAATCACGGCGAGGGCGATATAATGGTGGGAGGCGCAAACTTCGGCTGCGGCTCATCGCGAGAGCACGCGCCGATAGCTATTAAGGCAAGCGGTATCTCGTGCGTAATCGCTAAGGATTTCGCGAGGATATTTTACCGTAACTCCATAAATATCGGTCTGCCGATTTTGGAGTGCGCCGAAGCCTCGGCGGATATAGATGCCGGAAACGAGGTCGAGGTTGATTTCGATACCGGAGTTATCACAAACAAAACAAAGGGAAAAACATATCGGGCGGCGGCGTTTCCGCCGTTTATGCAGGAGATTATAAACAGCGGCGGCTTGGTGGAATATATAAAAAAAGCGGATAACGCATAATGCCGGACGCTTCAGCCGGCGCGGAAAGAAAATGCTTTAAACAAGCGCTGCCGGCTGTTTAAAGGCGGCATAAATAAAACGGAAAGAGGAAATAAAATGGGAAATTACAATATAGCCGTAATCGAGGGCGACGGCATCGGTCCGGAGATTGTTAAAGCGGCGGTAAAGGTGCTTGATAAGGTGGGCGAAAAATACGGGCACACGTTCAATTACACTCATGCGCTTCTGGGCGGAGCGGCAATCGACGCCACAGGTACGCCGCTGCCGGACGAAACGGTGGCGATATGCAAAGGGTCCGACGCGGTGCTCATGGGTTCCATAGGCGGAGACACAAATACCTCGCCGTGGTACAAGCTCCCGGCTAATCTGCGTCCCGAGGCGGGTCTTCTGGGTATAAGAAAGGCTCTGGGACTTTTCGCCAATCTGCGCCCGTGTCTGCTGTACCCTCAGCTTCGCGGAGCGTGTCCTCTTAAGGAGGAAATAAGCTCTAAGGGCTTCGATATGCTGATTATGCGCGAGCTTACGGGCGGTCTGTATTTCGGCGACAGGAGGACGGAGAAGATAGACGGACTCACGACGGCGGTCGACACACTGATATATAATGAGAACGAGATCCGGCGCATAGCGGTCCAGGCGTTCGAGGTGGCTATGAAACGCCGCAAAAAGGTCACGAGCGTTGATAAGGCGAACGTGCTCGATTCATCGCGGCTGTGGCGCAGAATTTTAAACGAGACGGCGGCGGATTATCCCGAGGTGGAGCTTTCTCATATGCTTGTGGATAACGCGGCGATGCAGCTTGTAAAGGACCCGGCGCAGTTTGACGTGATGGTAACGGAAAATATGTTCGGCGATATATTATCGGACGAAGCGTCTATGATAACCGGTTCGATAGGTATGCTGCCGTCGGCAAGTCTCAATGAAACAAAGCTCGGTCTGTACGAGCCGTCGGGAGGCAGCGCGCCGGATATAGCGGGACGGGATATCGCCAACCCGATAGCGACGATTTTATCAGCGGCTATGATGCTCAGGTATTCGCTTGATTTAAAGGACGAGCCGGACGCTGTCGAAGCGGCTGTTTCAAAGGTTCTTGACGAAGGCTTCCGCACGGGCGACATAATGTCGGACGGTATGACAAGGACGGGCTGCGCTCAGATGGCAGAGCTGATAGCGGAAAGAATTTAAAATTTGAATTTGGAAATATGCATGACATTACATCATCAGGGAGGACATCAAAATGAATATTTCTGTAAATATGAGAGCGATCGACACGATAAAGAGCGAAATTTTATCGGAGGTGGCAAATCTCCACAGGACGCTGGCGGAATGCGATGAAATAAACGGCTACGACGACGTTTCCGACGAGCTTGCCACGATAATCGCTATGGACTACATACTCGCGCGGAGGCTTGGAATAGGCTACGGCGCGGTGGACGCGAAAATAAATGAGCTTTTAACGATCGCCGTAGATAATAACCACGAGCTGGAGCTTGAATTTTCGGATATGTCCGAGCTAAGAAAATACATAAGCAAACGCTGATATATACCCTTGCGGCAGGGGCGGAGGTCTGTGATGAAAAGAAAATTCGGACGCGCGTCACGCTCGTATCTGCGGGTAGCCGTTTTTGCGGCGGCTGTGCTGATATTGTGCGGGGCGGCGAATATATTCCTCAATTATCCTTATGCAATCGGCGCGGTTGAGGCCGCGGCGGCTTTGCTTGTCATATGCGTGGCTGCGTACAGCGAGACGAAGCGCAGGAGCGAGGCGGAGAATTATATTCGTTCCGTAACAAAGACAGCCGGAAATATCCCCGCCAACGCGCTTGAAAGCCTGCCGATACCTATGGTGGTGGCGCACGCGGACGGATCGATACGCTGGTATAACGAAAGCTTCGGCGCGCTGTTTGGCGGCGAACAGATGTATGATAAGGCGCTCGAATCGATTGTGACGGGGATAAAATGGTCGGAGCTTCTGCGCTCGGATAACGGCAGCAGGAATGTGGATATCAACGGGGGCAGGTATGAGCTTGTAAACAGGCTTGTAAAGGACAAGGCGACAAAGGCGACCGCCGAGGAGGACGAACATTCGATATACATTTATCTTATAGATAAAACCGGCGAAACAAAAGCCGTTCAGGCATACGAAAACGAAAAAACGGATGTGGCGGTAATCTGCGTCGATAATTATGACGAGGTATTCCGCAGAATGAACGACAGCGAGGAGCAGCAGTCGGAGGCGGCGCTGAGAAAGGCGATAAACGATTGGGCTCTGAAAAGCTGCGCGGTGCTCAAAAAAATCGACCGCGACAGGTATTATATGTTTTTTGAGCACAGGTATCTCAGCGGATATATAAAGGATAAATTCGATATACTGGAGCAGGTAAGGAAAATCGGAGAAGAGGTCAAGCGTCCCATGAGCCTGAGCATAGGCATAGGCACGGGCGCGTCGATAGACGAAAACGAGCAGTCCGCCCGCTATGCGCTCGATATGGCGCAGGGGCGCGGAGGCGATCAGGTGGGAATAAAGGACGATACACAATATTCGTTTTACGGAGGAAAAACGCGCGAATACGAAAAAAGTACGCGCGTTAAAACGCGCGCCGTTGCTATGGCGCTGCGAGATTATTTTACCGGCGCGGACAGCGTGATATTCGTCGGGCATAAGAATGCCGACTATGATTGCTTCGGAGCGGCGATGGGCTTGCAGAGAGCTGCGCGGACGCTCGGCTCAAAGCCGTATATTATTTATGACGACTCAACGGCGTCGGCTGTGGCGAAGCTTCACGGCGAGCTCGCGGAAATGGACGAATACAGAGGAATGTTTATAAGCGAGGACGCGGCTCTCGATTTAATGACGGATTTGACGCTTGTCGTTGTGCTGGACACCCATCGTCCGACAATGCTGCAATCCGAGCGCGTGGTTGAGCGCGCGGCAAAGGTGGTCCTTATCGACCACCACAGACGCGCAACCGAGTTTATAAACAACTGCTCGCTTATCTATCATGAGCCGTATGCCTCATCCACGTGCGAAATGGCGACGGAGATACTGCAATATATGTCGCTCGGCTCGGCTGTCACGGCGAAGGAGGCGGAATGCCTGTATACGGGAATTGTCCTTGACACAAAGAATTTCCTGATCAAAACGGGAGTGCGGACCTTTGAGGCGGCTTCATATTTAAGGCGGCTCGGGCTCAATACGTTTGACGTAAAGAAATTGTTCAACGTGGACAAGGACGAGTATGACAAGCGCGCGGAAATCGTGCGCACGGCGTTTGAAATAGCGCCTAATATAGCGATTGCCCACACATCGCAGAACTGGCAGAATATCCGCGTAATCGCTTCGCAGGCGGCTGACGATATGTTAAATATCAATAACATAAGAGCGTCGTTTGTGGTGTATCCCGATAACGGCAGGACATGCGTGAGCGCGCGTTCTTTGAACGGGATAAACGTTCATGTGATTATGGAATCGCTCGGCGGCGGAGGTCATTCAACCGTTGCGGGCGCGCAAAGAAGCGACGTTACCATATATCAGATGATCGAACTGATAAAAAAGGCTGTGAAGGATTATCTTGACCGGGAGAAATAAGGAGGTACGGCAAAATGCAGGTTATTTTAACGCAGGACATTAAGGGTAAAGGAAAAAAAGGCGAGGTTATAAAGGTAAACGACGGCTATGCCCGCAATTTCCTTTTTCCGAAGGGAGCCGCGATCGAAGCGACGGCGGCGAATCTGAACGATTTAAAGGGCAAAAGGGAGTCGGTTGAGTATCAGACGGAGCAGAGCAGGCAGCGCGCCGAGGAAATCGTGGAAAAATTCAAGGATATAGAGGTTTTAATCGAAACTAAAGCCGGAGATAACGGAAAGCTTTTCGGTTCGATTACGTCCAAGGATGTCGCCGACGCTCTGACGGCGCAGCATCATATAAAGCTTGACAGAAAAAAATTTGTGATGGACAGCATAAAAACACTCGGCGAGCATGTTGTAAAGGTGAGATTATTTACGGGAATAACAGGCGAGCTGAGAGTGAGAGTAGAAAGAAAATAAAGACGATACGGTATTGCCTGAGCAGTTATAAAACGGAAGGGAAGTGATTGTATGGCGGAGGAAAATGAGTCGGTTGATTTGTCGGCAAGACAGCTGCCGTACAGTCAGGAGGCGGAGCAGGCGGTTATAGGCAGCGCGCTGACAAAAGCGGAAAGCTTTAATGCGGCGGCGGAGATCATAACCCCGGAGGACTTTTATTTCGCGGCGAACCGCGAAATATTTGCCGTTATGATGGAGCTGTTTAACGAGAATCTGCCCATTGATTTCGTTTCCGTATCCGACCGTCTCGGTATGTACGACAAGCTCGACGCAGCCGGAGGCGTGGCATATTTGAGGGATGTGGCGAGCGTTCCGACGACGTATCATGTGGAATACTATTCAAATATCATAAAGGAAAAGGCAATCCGTAGACGTCTTATAGAAAACGCGAATAAAATCCTGAACATCTCCTATGGCGACGGCACAAGCGTTGAGCGAGTCCTTGAACGCTCGGAGCAGCTGATATACGACGTGTCGTCGAATGATTACGGGGATATTCTGCCCATAAGCGAAATTAT
Organism: uncultured Clostridia bacterium; assembly: GCA_947626135.1. Classification (GTDB taxonomy): domain Bacteria; phylum Bacillota; class Clostridia; order UBA1381; family UBA1381; genus 12844. The sequence continues at coordinate 4,344 of CANQQZ010000013.1, read as the reverse complement.
GGGCGGTGCATATCAAAAGCTGATTGAAGATTCAAGCCGCGGCGGCGGGCTGACGGGCATTGATACGGGCTTTTTTAAGCTCAATGAGCGCACGGGCGGCTTTCACGGCGGAGAGCTTATATTAATCGCCGGACGTCCGGGAATGGGCAAGTCAAGCTTTGCCGTAAATATCGCGGAGCATGTGTGCATAAACGACAAGCGCACTACGGCGATTTTCAATCTTGAGATGCCGCGCGAGCAAATTGTTAACAGAATAATATGCTCGCAGGCTTTGGTGGATTCGCAGAAAATACGAACGGGCACATTGTCGGGCGAGGATTGGGAAAAAATAGGCGAGGTAGTAAACAAGGTCGCAACGGCGCCGCTGTATATAGATGATACGGCGTCTATTACCGTGTCGCAGATACGCGCGAAATGCCGCAGATTGAAGCAAACGAGAAATCTTCAGCTTGTGGTGATAGACTATTTGCAGCTTATGCAGTCGAGCGGACGCGCGGATAACAGGCAGCAGGAGATAGCGGAAATATCGCGCTCGCTTAAAATTCTCGCGAAGGAGCTTAACGTTCCGGTCATCGCATTGTCCCAGCTATCCAGAGCCACGGAGAACCGCGCGGATAAAAAGCCGATGCTGTCGGATTTGAGAGAATCGGGAGCGATCGAGCAGGATGCGGATCTTGTAATGTTTTTATATCGCAGGGATTACTATGATGAGAATACGGACAATAAGCTTGCCGAGTGTATAGTCGCGAAAAACCGCAACGGCGAAACAAAGAATTTTCAGCTCGGCTGGCAGGCTGCGTATACCAAGTTTTCAAATGTCGAATACGGTGAGTATGATGAACAGGATTAACGAGACGGTACGGCGTTCTGTAAAGGAGCGCGGTCTGATAAATAAAGGCGACAGGATTTTAATCGGATTATCGGGCGGCGCGGATTCCGTGTGTCTGACACATGTGCTGAGCTCGTTGAAAAACGAGCTGGGCATAACCGTTATGACCGCTCACGTAAATCATATGATACGCGGCGGCGCGGCTGATTCGGACGCTGCGTTCGCGTCGGAATACTCAAAATCGCTCGGTATTGAGTGCGTTACAGCTAAGATAGACGTTCCGTCTCTTGCGGAACGGAAGGGAATATCAGAGGAAACGGCTGGCAGGGAGGCCCGGTACAGTTTTTTTTCGGAGACGCTGGAAAGATTCGGGTTGAATAAAATCGCCACCGCGCACAATCTGAATGACAACGCCGAAACCATTGTTATGAATTTCATGCGCGGCGGTTCTCTGAAGGGGCTGTCCGGAATACCGGCGGCGCGCGGGAGGATCATACGTCCGCTGATTGGTATAAGCCGCGGACAAATCGAGGAATACTGCCGTGAAAACGGATTACATTTTGTCACCGACAGCACAAACGCCGATAACACGTACACGCGGAACAAAGTGCGCAATATTCTTATTCCGCTTATCGAGAGGGAGTTTAATCCCGATTTTGTATCTGCGGTGACAAGAAACGCGGAGCTTATCCGCGCGGATGATGATTATATCGGCGGCGAGGCGCGCTCGGCATACGACAGGCTTGTGACAAACAGCTCGGCGGCAACGGACGCGCTGTTAAGCTGCGGCGCATCAACGGCGCGCAGGGTAGTGCGGATGATGATAGGCGAGGTGCCGTCGGATTTTGTGATGAAGGTAATTAAACTGGCGGAAGCCAATAAAAGCGGGACAAGCGTGAGCCTGCCGGGAGGAAAAAGTGCGAGAATAGAATACGGGCGCCTGATTATAGATAAAACGAGCGATAATAAACCGTTTGAATACAGGCTTCCTCTCGGAAGGGACGTGACGATAGCGGAAGCGGGGATCGTTATCCGCGCGGACGCCGCGGACGAGCGTAAAAATGACGGAGCGCAGTATTTTTCGGGAACAGATACCGATAATCTGACTGTCAGGAGCCGTAAAAACGGAGACTGTTTTTACCCCGCCGGTATGCTCGGCGCAAAAAAGCTTAAGGATTATTTCATAGATGAAAAAATACCGCGCCGGGAACGCGAAACAACGCCGGTCCTGCTGTCGGGTGATGATATCGTCTGGATCGTCGGGCGCCGAAGAGACAGACGCTTTGCGTTCAAAGGCAGCGGAGTACGGATCACGGTAAAACATATATAAAACGCGCGGACGCTTATAACGGAGCGCCGGAAAATTTTTTTGGAGGTATGACTTTGCAGAACAGGTTCAGAGGTATTACGGTTTGGATAGTCGTGTTCATAGTCATGTATATGCTGTACGCCATGATGTCGGGGATATTGTCGCCGACGTCGCGGATGGTATATTCCGACCTTGTATCGGCTATCGGGAACGGGCAGGTAAAAAGCATGGTTATAAACGGGAATAACGTGACTGCCGTGCTCAATGATAAGGACGGCGGCGAGACCCGCGTTAAGGTACAGATCCCGTCGCAGGAAACGCTTCAGTCCGACGTCGGAGACGAGATCAGGAAGCAGATGGACGCCGGTACGCTCAAGCAGGAGGCGTATCAGTCGCGGATAACATGGTCGTTCATATCAAATCTGGTCGTTATGGTGCTGTTAATCGTCATGTTTGTGATGATGTTTATGAGGCGCGGCGGAGGCGCCGGCGGCTTTACAAGAAGCAGGGCGAAGATAGGTTATGCCGGCAAACCCGTAAGGTTCTCTGACGTGGCGGGCGCCGAGGAGGAAAAAAACGAGCTCATGGAGCTGGTGGAATTCTTAAAGAATCCGCGGAAATTTATAGCCTTGGGCGCGAGAATCCCGAAGGGCGTGCTGCTGGTAGGCTCGCCGGGAACCGGCAAGACTCTGCTTGCGAAAGCGGTCGCGGGCGAAGCGGGAGTCCCGTTTTTTTCGATAAGCGGCTCCGATTTTGTGGAGCTATACGTGGGAGTCGGCGCGTCGAGAGTGAGGGACTTATTCGAGCAGGCAAAGAGGAATAATCCATGCATTGTATTTATTGATGAGATTGACGCGGTCGGCAGACAGCGCGGAACCGGTATGGGCGGCGGTCATGACGAGCGCGAGCAGACGCTTAACCAGCTGTTGGTGGAAATGGACGGCTTTGGGGAGAACGAGGGCGTTATAGTAATTGCCGCAACAAACCGTCCGGATATTTTGGATCCCGCCCTTTTGCGCCCGGGGCGTTTTGACCGTCAGGTGGTCGTGGATTTGCCGGATTTAAAGGGCAGAGAGGAAATCCTGAAGGTTCACGCGCGCGGAAAGCCTATGGAGGATGATGTGGATTTAAAGCATATCGCGAAGGAAACGGTAGGATATTCCGGAGCGGAGCTTGAAAATCTGATGAACGAGGCGTCTATTTTCGCGGCGCGCCGCTCGCATAAGGCAATAAGCAATCAGGACCTCGAGGATGCGAATCTGAAGGTCATGATTGGCACTGAAAAGCGGTCCAAAAAGCTTACGGAGCGCGAAAAGCGTCTTACGGCTTATCATGAGTCGGGACACGCGATTTTGGCATATGTCGCGGATGACAATCAAAAAATCCAGCGCGTTTCGATAATTCCGCGCGGACGCAGCGGCGGCTTTACAATGTATGTTCCCGAGGAGGATAAAACATATGCGTCAAAGTGCGAAATGCTTGCGCAGATTACGGTTCTGCTGGGCGGGCGCGTGGCGGAGCAGATTAAAATGAACGATATAAGCACCGGAGCGTCGAACGATATAGAGCGCGCGACAGCTATGGCGCGCAGCATGGCGGCGAAGTACGGCATGTCTGAGACTATCGGACCCGTTTCATATGATGCGGGCGGTGAAGTGTTTATAGGACGCGATTTCGGGCATTCTAAGAATTACAGCGAGCAGACTGCCGCCGTAATCGACAGTGAGGTCAAAAAAATTCTGACGGAGCAGTACGCGGAAGCGGAACGGCTTCTGAAGAAATATGATACAGAGCTTGAAGCGGTGGCTTGCCGCCTTATGGAATGTGAAACCATAAACGGCAGCGAGTTTATAGAATGCTTCGAGAATGCGAAAGGAGGAAACACCATTGGCGATAACGAAGGAGACACTGATAGGCGAGGCGCTTGCGATTGACATTGACGCTGTCGCGCCCGTTTTGCTTGACATGGGTATGCATTGCCTGGGCTGTCCGTCCGCACAGGGCGAGTCTATAGAAGAAGCGTGCATGGTTCACGGCTTTAATCCCGACGACATCGTTACGAAAATCAATGATGCGCTTGAGGCAAAGGCGTAAGGTACAAAAGCGGCTGTCCGCGCGGCGGACAGCCGTTTTTGTCTAACGAAAACCCCCGGATAGTCCGGGGGTTCGGTAAAGCTTCAAGCTATAAGTCTTGGAAATAAAACTC
>CANQQZ010000012.1 GCA_947626135.1 uncultured Clostridia bacterium | reverse complement strand
TCCTCTATATCTTTCGTTGTGTTATTGTCATAGCTCGCCGTAACGACCAGTCCCGTTGGGTCAAGCGCTTCGCCCGCTATATATTCAAGTCTGTCTGGCAGCTGCGTTACGGCTATTCCGGTAAGAGATTTTTCAATAACCGTTATGCCAAACGTTGCCGTTTTGCCCTTATATGTGACGGTCACGGTCTGCGCGCCCGGAGTGGAGGTACTGTAACCGGATAACGTATAATCGGTTATCTCGACCGCCGAATTGTCGGAGTAAACTGCCTCAACCTTAAGTCCGCGCGTATCGAGCGGCATACACTCGACTACTGTTGTGTTTGCCGGCTGCGACGTTATCCGTATTTCGGTGACCTCCGTCTTAGGTATCGCTTCCGTAACCGTTCCGTATTCCGATGTGTATTCTATCGAGCCGTCTTTGTCCGCCGTCGGCTCGGTGCGCTTGCCCGTCCATGCCGTATCCTGCAGATTCGGCACGTCGGTTGTTTCAACCTCGCCGCATCCGACGCACGTTTTTTCCGCCGTTCCCGTTTCCGTTTGAGTCGGCTCCTTTGTGAGCCGCCACTTTCCGTAACCGTGCTTTATTGTGAAGGTGCTTTCCGCCAGAGCCGCGGCTGTATCCGAATCGTCGGAGAACACTATCGCTCTTATTTTGTATTCACCCGCTGTTGTCGGTACATCGGTGCTGTATTCCGAATCCTCGGCGTCCGTCGTCTTGTAGAAATACATAACTTTCTTGATTTGTCCCTCGTAATCAAGTATCGGTTCCTGTTTGCCGATGCCTCCGCAGAAATAATCGGACATTATCACGCCCGCCGTTTCGGCGGTCGTTCCGTTTGACTGCGATATCCGCGCCGCGTTTACAAGAGGAACGTTATCCTTTGACTCTTCGACGCTGTAATATTCCGCGTCGCCGCCCTCGGCTTTAATTTCGGAAAGGTTGACCGTTTTATACTCTCCGACGCTCTCGGAAGCGAACGCGCCCTTTGCCGTGAGCTGTACATCGTCGTCTCCCGTGTTGAGCGGCACGAGCGTAACTTCGGTGTCCGGCTTTCCGTCGTATAGCTTTTCCGCGGCGAACGCCGTATACTCGAGCGGTTTTTTATTCATTATGACAGTTACCGCGCCGCTGCCGCTTGCCAGATTCACACTGCCGCCGTACTCCGCGCGTATTTCGTTTTTGCCTATCTCAAAGCTGTCATCCGCCGTTACGGTAAGCGCCGCCGTGCCGCTGTTCACAGTCTGACCCGTATAGTCCACATTGGCGGTGCCGAGCAGCGTATCGCCCGCGTAGAAGTCCACGGTATCGATTGCGACGGAAGCGAGGCTTATGGTTGAGACCGCCTTTGACACCCGCGCCGTGAGTGTTAATGTATCGCCGTATGTCACCTCGTTTTTGTCGCTCGACGCCGTAATTTCTGAAGCGTGCGTGTCGATGATGACCTTCACTGTCAGTTCAACGCTTGCCGGCTCAAACTGCTGCTCCTTCTCTGATGCGCTGATTTTGATCGTATACGCGCCCATCTTGAGCCCCGTAGGAATTGACAGCGTGCTGCCCGTTATCTGTGTGCCGGTTTGTCCGTCGTCGGTTATCGTGTATTCAAATTTACCCTTCGGGGAAACTCCTTCCTTGACGTAAGCTATATTGCCGTCAAGGTCGGTTGTTATAGCCGAATCGTAGCCCTCGTCGGCGCTGAACTCGATAACGCCGGTCCTGGCGCTGAATTTCAGCCGTCCGTCCGCGTACACGGTCAAATCGTTTGTTACGGGCGTTTCCGCCGTAAATTCATTATACGGCTCTGTATCCTTTGTTATCCACCTTTTATAGCTTGTGCTGTCGTTGTCCTCCGGCAGATCCGGCGGGGTCACCGTTTTATTATAATTCACATACTGCGCCTTATAAGAAGCCGCTTTGTCCGCGTCGAATCTGACCTCCAAAACCTTTTTATTTATATCGTTCGACGGTACGGGATAACCCTCCTCGCCTATTGTCTGACCCCATACCTGCGCGTTTTCGTTACCCTGGAGCCGACGCGCCGCATAGCCGGAATTAAGCTGAGAGCTGTTCACAGATGCGGCTGAGCCTCCGCCGCCTACGCCTCTCGGGCATGTGTCGGTCAGGTAATAGCAGTTTGCCACCTTGTTATCGCCGCTGCTGCTGCCGCCCGCGACAGCGCCGATTATGTTGTACGGCATACCCTGCATATTCCACATTTCTATTTTGCCGGTATTAAGACAATTCTTTATAACCGCGGGAGCGTTCGTCTTGCTGTCCGTTTCAAACAGACCGGTGATACCGCCTATTTTTTCAACAACATCCGGAGCGGAAACATAGCAGTCATTACGGCAGTTTTCGATAGTTCCGCCGCGCAGCGCTGCGGCAATACCGCCCACGTACTTAGTGCCCAGAACGTCGCCGGAGACGGTCAGATTTTTAACCGTTCCGCCGGTAACGCAGCCGAACAGACCTACATAATCATTTTGGGACAATGTTGTATACATTCCCGTTATACTATGTCCGCCGCCGTCGAATACGCCCTTAAACGCGTTGTCCCCGGTATCTCCAATAGGCGTCCACACCTGCTTGGTCTCGCCGTATGTTCCCGACATATCTATATCGTCCGTGAGCCTGAAATACAGTCCCTGACCGCCGCCTGTTTCATTCAGGTAATCGCGCACCTTTTCAAGCGTTTCAAGGTCGGAAATCCTGAACGGCGAATCGGGTGTGCCGTTGCCCTCGTAGTTTGTTTCGGGGTTATTGATAAGTATCGGTCTGTTCAGGTAACTGCTGCTTTTCCACGTGCCGCCTCCGAGTGTTCCAACAAAATCATCACTGCCAAACTGCGCACCGGTTCGCGGCCTTATTATGGGATCGCCTCCGAAGCCGCACGCATTTTGCGCGGCAGTATCGAGATAATATACGGCACTGATGATGTTCCGCCCGTACAGTCTTCCGTAAACGCCTCCGACATTTGTATTGCCGGCGACCGCACCGTAGTTATAGCAAAAATTAATTTGCGGTGAGAGATTTGACTCAACCTCCTGATTTCCCGCGATGCCGCCCACCTGGTCATCGCCCGTGACTTCTCCCGCGTTATATGAATTCTGCATTTGACCGGTGCTTATTCCCGCAATACCGCCCGCGTTTTTATTTCCGCTTACAGCGCCGATATTGTACGATTCCGATATTTTTTCTGTCGACTGGAATTTATGGTATCCCGTAATTCCGCCCACATTATCGTTGCCTGTGACAGCTCCGCTGTTCGCGCTCAGGGATATAGCGATCCTTGTGTCAAATCCGGCGATGCCGCCGACGTAATCGCCTCCCGTAACCGAAACGTTGTTGCGGCAGCCGGTCATAACGCCCGGTCTTGCCATATCCGCCTGACCGACAATACCGCCGGTATAATTACAGCCCTCAACGCTGTGATTATTCGTGCAGTTTTCTATTGTTATTTCGGTCGTGTTGGTGCAGCAGCCGATGATACCGCCCGTATTATCGCCGCTTGTTGACAGAATGGTTCCGCCGTCCGAGGTATAGCAGTTCGTCACCGGAGCGTTGTACGCGCTGCCTGCGATACCGCCGACATTCTGACCGCCCGTAACATTCGCGCCGGACGCAAGATAGCTGTTTAATATCGAGCCGTCCGTAATTTGCCCGCTCAGACCGCCGACATAGCTTCCGCCGTTTATTTCACCGTAGTCCGCGCCGTCCTCGATATTCGCGTTTGCCGTTAAGCCGGCAAGGCCGCCGACATATTCCCCGCCGGTTACAGCACCGTAGTTCGTGCAGCCGCCTATCATCGGGGTGTATTCGTACTCTTCGGGGGTCTGCTCCGGCGTGTCCTCTCCGCCCTTTTCGGGGGTCTGCTCCGGATTTTCGCTTTCTTCCGGCGACTGTTCCGTGCCTTCGCCCTCGCCTTCTGGCGTCGGCGCGGGAGTGGACGCCGTTGACGTACCGTTTATATGACCCACGATACCGCCGACATAGCTTTTACCGCTTACAGCGGCGGTGTTTTCGCTTGCTTCAACGCGCGGCGTGACGTCAGTGCCGCCGCCCGTTCCGATGCTGCCCGCGATACCGCCGACATAGCTGCCGTTCGATTTTATTTGCACGCTGCCGCTGTGATTATTCTTATACGTGCTGCATTCGGACAGTATATTATCGCCGTATCTTCCGACAATACCGCCGACGTAATCGCCGTCCGCGTTAATGACGGATGTACTGCTTGAAAGGATGATCTGTCCCGGGCAGTCGCCCGCGATACCGCCTATATAGCTGCCCCTGGCGTTAATTGTAACGTCGCCGGTGCAGCGCAATACAGAACCCTTGCATACGCCCGCGATACCGCCTACGCAGTCGCCGCCGCAGTTCAGCGTGCCGGAAATCTGCAAATCGGAAACGCTTCCGTTTTCGCCGATCCGGGAGAACAAGCCCTGGTTGGGGTTTTCATCATCATTTATGTAAAGCCCCGTTATCTTGTGACCATCGCCGTTGAGCGCTCCGTTAAATTCGGCGCTTATCGGCTCCCATGATTGCTTGCCCTCGCCGTACCTCGCGGACATGTCAATATCCCTCGTAAGCGTGAAATACTCGCCGTTTCCACCGTAAATGTTTACATAGTCGCGGAAGTATTCGAGCGCGGTAAGGCTTGGGATAAGAAACGGATCGTCCTCAGTCCCGCCGCCCCCTAAAGGAATTTCGGGATTTTCCGCGAGCATCGGTCTGCCCGCAGAGGAATCATACCACGCGCCGGTGCCGTTGTTAAGCGAATCGGCAAGCGTTTTGAAGTCCTCCTCGGTCGCGCCCTTTATCCTGATGCTGCCGTCGGGCTTAACGTATTCCGACTGCGTATCGCTTAAGAAATAGCAGTTGCCGACCGACGTGCGGGTGCTTGTGCTTCCGACGATACCAGAGGAGCTTCCCTCAGCCGTCTTTATCGACCGCGTATAGCTGTAGCAGTTCGATACGGAGCACGCGTTTGCCAATCCGACAATACCGCCGGTGCGCTCAGCGTTATCGGGAACATTCATCTCGCCCGTGTAATAGCAGTTTGTCATGCTGCCGCCGGCAAAGCATCCCACGACGCCGCCGACGTCGTCCGACTGACGAATGTTCGGGGCTGTGATATTTACATCGCTGTAGCAGTTGTTTACATTTGCGTAACGGCAGCTTCCCGCAATGCCGCCGATATATTGCGCGTTGTTTTTGATATCGCCCGAAACGCTCAGCCGCTCTATCACCGCACCCGATTCCACATTTCCGAACAAGCCCTGACACGAGCCGCCGTTCGAGCCGTTTATATAAAGTCCGCTGATTTTATGTCCGCCGCCGTCGAAATATCCTCTGAACGGAACGCTGTCGGTGCCTATCGGCGTCCATGAAACCTCTCTTACGTTTTCGCCTGCGGGGTCGTATACCCTCGCGCCGTATAACGCCGCCATATCCACATCCGCAGCGAGCTTTACATACTGTCCCGAGCAGTCGTTGCCCCTGTTGACAAAATCACGGAATGACGCGAGAGACTCCGCGTTTTTAATAATATACGGATCGTCCTCGGTTCCGCTGCCGTAAAACGTTTCGGGATTGTTTATGAGCATCGGTCTTCCGAGCCGCGTACTAAGCATCCACTCGGCGGTTTCGTTGTCCGAGTTAAGCTTATCGACCACCTCCTGATTTGCGAAATTCGCCTTTTTGAGCGGTGTAGCGTGGGGGTCGCCGGGCAAGCCGCTGAGATAAAACAGGTTTTTGACCTGCTCGTCTTTTATTTCCTTAGCCACAATATCATCACCGTCGTCCCCGCCGAAGGTTCCGATCCCGGAGACGACGCCGCGCGAGTCTTCGTAGTTGCCATATAGCTTGCGAAGGGAACCCATATTATAGCAGCTTGATACATATCCTCCGTTGACGCCGCTGACAATACCCGCCTGTGCGCCGCCCGAATAATCGTCGTCTTTAAGCTTGGTGTTACCGTTAACATTACCAAGATTATAGCAGTTTTTTACCGTTCCTCTGAGATCGGCGGTAATGCCGCCGGTGCATTTGAAAAAGCCGCTGATATTCCCATTCTCACCATAATATTCCGAAGGTCCTTGACCGGTAAGGTCATGGGTATAAGAGTAATAGCCGTGCCAATATGACGAGACTCCGGCTGTATTGAAACAGTTTGATATGAGCGAATTGTTGGCATATCCGACGACACCGCCAATACGTCCCTCATTGTGTTCTTTACTTATGCAGTAGGGCCAATCAAAACTGGACATGCCGGTGACAGCCCCGGCCAGTACCGGGGGGAGATAGATTGTCTTTATCTTCTTTGTACGGTCCATAGTTTGGTACATATTGCTTGATATTGTTCCGTAATTGGCGCAGTTTGTTATATACGAGTCAGCGGTTATGCCGACGATACCGCCGACGTTTCCGTTGTCATATCCGCTGTTGCCCAGATAGTTCGGATCTTCGACGCGTCCGATATAAATATGGCAATAATTCCTGCAGTTGTCTATGAGGCTGCCGTTGTAACAGCCGCCCGCTATACCTCCTATCCTGCCGCGCCCGTAAATATATCCCGCCACGCTGAGATTCTTTACAGAAGCGCCAAGATCGATCGAATTGAACAGTCCCGCGGGCGCGCCGTCATAAAGCCCGGTCATGGAAGATCTCTGCCAACCATATTGATGAATGTAAATTCCGCTTATGACGTGGTTCCCGCCGTCAAAGTGACCGCAAAACATCGGTATTTCTTCATATTGATGCTCCGCGTCACATTCGAGATCGATGCTGTTCATCAGCTTGAAATACTCGTTTTCTCCCGAGCGTTTGCTTGCGTTGATATAGTCGCGGAACATATAAAAATCCTCATTGGTCGAGATACGGTACGGATCTTTCTCCGTTCCCTCCCCGGGAAGAAAACCCTCCGCCGCCGCGCTCGCCGCGAATGCCGGCATGAGCGCTGTAACCATGCACAGCGCCAAAATTATGCTTAAAATTCTTCTTTTCATTTTTTCCTCCTCCGATCAGAGTCGATTTCTGCAAAGTCATATATAATATTATACCATATTTGGACATTCCTTTCAATAACCGTTTATGCCGCATACAGCACATTTTATGCTATGGCTGTTCAACCTGCAATTCACTTTTTTCATTATTATTCCTCCGCAAGGATTTTTTCATATATAATAAAATGCGTAGCTGTATTATGCAGCTGCGCATTAAAAAAACGCAGATTACTAATTGTTGCCGCACGATCCATACTTATTCGCGGTATGAAAGCAAAGGTCTACGTTCTTTTACAACGTAAGCCGCGAATAAGGATATTTTTTCATGCGCAAAATCATATTTATAAGGGACAGGAATTTTATGGAGGCGGGAATATGAAAATAAAAAGACCGATTGCGTGCCTTGTGATAGCGTGCGCATTGACGGGAACAGCCGCGGGGGCGGTGGTGGAGCGAGTAGGGCGGAGTATGCTTCGCGGCGGGGAAATACGCGTTGTCGTTGACGCCGGACATGGCGCGCCGGATGGAGGAGCTGTGGGAGTAAGCGGAACGGAGGAAAAGGATATAAATCTGTCAATCGCGAAAAAGCTTCAGGAGGTGCTCGAGGGAAAGGGTATAGAGGTTATAATGACCCGCGAAACAGATGACGGAATCTGGGACCGGGACGCGGAAACGATACGCGAAAAGAAGGTGTCGGACATGAATAACCGTTTGGATATAATCAAAGGCAGCGGCGCTGATTTGTTTTTGAGCATACATATGAACTCGTTTACAAATCGCAAGGCGCAGGGACTGCGGATTTTCTATGATAAGCAGCATCCGGAGGGCGAGCGGCTTGCCGAGGATATTCAGCAGAGTATCGCCGAGGTTACCGGAGCGCAGACAAACTCGGTTAAGACTGCGGACACGCGCCTGTTTTTGATGAAGGATCCGGTTATGCCTTCGATTCTCGTCGAATGCGGGTTTATTTCCAATCCCGAGGAGGAAAAAAAGCTGCAAAATGACGAATATCGAGCCGAAATTGCGTGGGCTATTGCGGAAAGTGTAGAAAAATACTACGGTATGTTAACTAATTAACAAAATAGTGTTGACTAATTAAAAGAAATGATATATAATAGCGCACAAGTGAGAACAAAAGCTGTTCCGTGCTGCGTTAAAAGTCATGGAGCGCTTGAAAAATGAGGAGGAAACACATAAAATGAGCAGAGTATACAATTTTTCGGCAGGTCCGTCAATGCTTCCGCTTGAGGTGCTGGAAAAAGCAGCCGCGGAAATGACCGAGTACGGAACAACCGGGCAGTCTGTCATGGAGATGAGCCACCGTTCAAAGGAGTACAAGGCGATAATCGACAACGCGGAGGCGCTGGTAAGAGAGCTTATGCATGTTCCGGATAACTACACGGTACTGTTTTTGCAGGGAGGAGCGTCGTCTCAGTTTGCGGCGATACCCATGAACCTGGGAACAAAATCCGGGAAAGCCGATTACATTATAACCGGTCAGTGGGCGAAAAAGGCAGCTCAGGAGGCTGAAAGATATATAAAGGTTAACATTGCGGCGTCATCGGCGGATAAGACGTTTACCTATATCCCGAAAACAGACAGGAGCATGTTTGATCCCGAGGCGGATTATTGTTATATCTGCTATAATAACACTATATACGGAACGCATTATACGGAAAATAAATATCCCGATACCGATGCGGTGCTTGTTGCGGACATATCCTCATGCGTAATGGCGGAGGAGATCGACGTTACGAAATTCGGTATTCTCTATGCCGGTGCGCAGAAAAATCTCGGACCGGCGGGCGTAACGCTTGTAATTGTCAGAAACGATCTTATCGGCGACACGCTGGATGGAACACCCACGATGTTTAAATACTCCATTCACCGCGACAACGGCTCCATGTATAACACGCCTCCGACATACGGCATATATATGCTCGGGCTTGTGCTGCAATGGATTAAGGATAAGGGCGGCGTTAAGGCTCTTCAGGAAATAAATGAGAAGAAGGCAAAGATCCTTTATGATTATCTGGATTCGTCGGAAATGTTCAAGGGTACGGTCGTTCCGGAGGATCGCTCGCTTATGAACGTTCCGTTTGTTACCGGCAGCGAGGAGCTTGACGCAAAGTTTGTTGCGGATGCCAAGGCGAACGGATTTATCAACCTGAAGGGACACAGAACAGTCGGCGGTATGCGCGCGAGCATATACAACGCTATGCCGATAGAGGGCGTTGAGGCTCTCGTTGAGTTTATGAAGAAATTTGAAGCTGAAAATAAGTAACAGGAGGCTTTTCGTCAAGGAAAGGCTCCCGAATAAATAATAGGAGAGAATAACAATGTTTAATATACTTACATTAAACAAAATTGCCGCTGTCGGACTTGAACAGCTCGGCGGCAACTACACAATCACCGATGATGAGAGCGCCGATGTTGACGGAATTGTTCTGAGAAGCTATAAAATGCACGGCATGGAGCTCCCGAAGTCATTAAAGGCAGTCGCGAGAGCCGGCGCGGGCGTTAACAATATCCCGATTGACAAGTGCACGGAAAAGGGAATTGTCGTTTTCAATACGCCCGGAGCCAATGCCAACGCGGTAAAGGAGCTTGTTATAGCGGGATTGCTGCTCGCGTCACGCGATATCGTGGAGGGTATCGAGTGGGCTAACACGCTTACGGGTGACGATGTTGACAAGCAGGTGGAAAAGGGCAAGTCCAATTTTGCCGGAAATGAGATTATGGGCAAGACGCTGGGCGTAATAGGATTGGGCGCCATAGGTATTCTTGTCGCAAACGCTGCCGTAGGACTGGGAATGGATGTTATAGGCTATGACCCGTATCTGTCGGTCGGAAATGCCTTGAAGCTCTCGGATAAGGTCAGGGTCGTAAAGGACGTGAATGATCTTTATAAGAGCTCGGATTATGTTACCGTTCATGTGCCGCTTACGGATGCCACTAAGGATTCAATTAACGCGGAGGCTCTTGCGATGATGAAGGACGGAGTTAAAATTCTGAACTTCGCGCGCGGCGGTCTTGTAAATGATGAGGATGTGAAGGCGGCGATTGCTTCCGGAAAGGTTTCCAAATATGTGGTCGACTTCCCCGGAGCGAGCGCGGTCAGCGAAAACGGCATTTTGGCTATTCCGCATCTGGGTGCCTCAACCGAGGAGTCGGAGGATAACTGCGCGGTTATGGCGTGTCAGGAGATAGCGGACTATCTTGAGCACGGAAATATTGTGAATTCCGTAAATTTCCCGCGCTGCTGGCTGCCTAAGAGCCGCGGCGGCAGACTTACTATTATTCACAAGAATGTGCCGAATGCAATCGCGAAGTACACGGACGTTATTCCGGTGAATATTTCCGACATGATGAACGCGTCGAGGGACGATGTGGCGTACACGATAATTAATACCGATGAGAGCGTAAGCGACGAGGTTATCGACAGACTTAACGCTATAGATAATGTATTGCTTGCAAGAAAGCTTAAGTAAAATGTAAGAGCGGGACAACATTTTATTGACAAACCGGTTTTTATATGATAAAATAAAAAAAGCAAGGGCGCTTGATTCCGTGGGGATTTCGCGCCCTTTTACATTTTTCGTATGTCGGAGGGAGAAAAATATGTCTGCGAAGAAAGAAATAACGAAGTTGGTCGAGGATGAGGACGTAAAGTTCATCCGTCTCCAGTTTACTGATATGCTGGGGAATATGAAGAATATGGCTATAACCGATTCGAAGCTTCCGGACGCGCTCGATAACGAGTGCGTATGCGACGGCTCGGCAATCGACGGATTTGTGAGCATAGAGAACAGCGATATACGCCTTTATCCGGACCTTAACACTTTCGCTATTTTCCCGTGGCGTCCGCATCAGGGCAAGGTTGCGAGATTTATATGCGATGTGCGCACGCCGGAGGGCGAGCCGATAGAGTGCGATCCGAGGCTGGTGTTAAAGCGCGTCATAAAGGAAGCGGCGGATATGGGCTATCTGTTTGAGGTGGGACCGGAGTGCGAGTTTTTCCTTGTGCAGACGGACGATGCGGGAAATCCGACCACCGAGCCCCATGATACGGCGGGATATTTTGACGTGGCGCCCGCTGACAGCGGCGAGAACTGCCGCCGCGACATATGCCTGACGCTTGAGGAAATGGGATATAAGATTGAATCATCGCATCACGAGGCGGCGAAGGGGCAGCATGAGATAGTGTTTAAGCACAGCGATGTTCTGACGACCGCAGACAGACTGGCAACGTTTAAAAGTGTGGTTAAAACCATTGCGGCAAAGCACGGGCTTCATGCGACATTTATGCCGAAGCCGTTTCCGGATGAGCCGGGCAGCGGAATGCATTTGACGATGTCTCTTTTCAACAAGGACGGAGATAATGTATTTTACAGCGGAGGCGGCGCGAGACTGTCAGATACGGGATATAAATTTATTGCGGGACTGCTGAATTTTATTCCGCATATGGCTTGCCTTACAAATCCGACGGTAAATTCGTATAAGAGATTTATCCCGGGATACGACGCGCCGTGCTTTATATCGTGGTCCGAGAATAACAGAAGCCTTTTGGTCCGCGTGCCTCACAGCGCGAAGCCCGTTAACACCCGTATTGAGTTAAGGCTGCCCGATATGACGGCAAATCCGTATCTGGCGCTCGCAGCGTGTTTAAAGGCGGGTCTTGAGGGAATAAAAAACGATTATCCGCTTCCCGCGGGAATAGATATAAATCTTTATGAGCTTAGCCGCGCGGAACGTGAAAAGCTTGAGGTTAAAAGCCTGCCGATAAGCCTGAACGAGGCGCTCAATATTGCGAAGAGCTCGGATTTTGTCACGGAGCTTTTGGGGAGCGAATTAAAAAGACGTTATATCAGCGCTAAGCGGAGCGAATATGACGAGTACCGAAAATCAATCAGTGAGTGGGAGATAAGCAGGTATCTTACGTATTGACCGGCGGTCGTTGATACCGGTCGGTCAGCCGGAGAGGAGAATAGATGGTCGAGAGAGTAGTTTTGGCTTTTCCGAAACGAGAGACCGCGGAGAAAATAAAAAATATGCTGTACGGCACAGGCTGTGAGGTGGAGGCAATCTGCCGGACAAGGTCGGAGCTTATCCGATGCATATCGGATATGGACGAGGTACTTGTGATTATGGGATATAAGCTGCCGGACGCGGTTGCGGACGCGGTGTACGAGGATATGCGCGAAGGGCAGAAGCTTATGGTAATCGTCAAGGCGGATAAACAGGGGATCATTGAAAATCCCGACATACTCACGGTGCCTCTGCCGGTTTCAAGACAGCGACTTATTTCCTCTATCGAGGTCTTTTTGGGGGTCATAGAGAAAAGAAGCAAAAACACAGGCAGAGCGCCTGAGGAGGATAAAATAGTAAATAAAGCCAAGCTGTATCTCATGGAAACCTATATGATGACGGAGCAGCAGGCGCATCGTTTTATACAGAAGCGCAGCATGGACACCGGTTCAAGGTTCATTGACACGGCGCGGTCGATTTTAAATATATAGCGGGAAAGGATTAAGAATATGCAGACGTTTAAATTTACAAAAATGCAGGGAGCGGGCAACGATTATATTTACGTTGACTGCTTTAAGGAAAAGGTTACCGATATTAACGCCACGGCAAAGGCTGTGTCCGACAGACATTTCGGCATAGGCTCGGACGGGCTCGTGCTTATCTGTCCGTCGGATAAAGCGGATTTCCGCATGGATATGTATAATTCAGACGGCTCACAGGCGGAAATGTGCGGTAACGCGACACGCTGCGTCGGTAAGTATGTACATGACCGCGGACTTACGGATAAGACGGAAATAACTCTTGAAACGCTTGCCGGTATTAAGATTTTAAAGCTTAATCTCAATGAAAACGGAGAGGTTCAAACGGTTGAGGTAAATATGGGAGAGCCGGAATTGACGCCGAAAAATATTCCGATTGACTCGGAGCTTGACAGATATATTCAGGAACCGGTCGTGGTCGGCGGCAAAACGTACAAGATTACCGGCGTTTCGATGGGGAATCCGCACGCGGTCACGTTTATAGACGATACGGATTCGCTTGAAATTGAAAAAATCGGTCCGGGGTTTGAAAACCATCCTTTGTTCCCGAGGCGGATCAATACCGAATTCGCGCAGATCGTTGACGATAAGACGATTAAAATGCGGGTCTGGGAGCGCGGCGCGGGCGAAACGCTTGCCTGCGGCACCGGCGCGTGCGCTACGTTTGTCGCGGCAAAACTGAGCGGTCTTGTGGGCGATGAGGCTGATTTGGTATTGCTGGGCGGCAGGCTGCACATCAAATGGGACGAAAAAGGCGATAACTGCGTTTATATGACAGGTCCCGCGGAGTTTGTATTCGACGGTGAGATAACGATCTGACAAATTGGAGGGCGTAATGAGTAAAAAAATTTTTGCGGCTCTTACGGGCGCACTGCTGACGATTATTTTATCGTGCTGCGTTTCGGCGCATGCGCAGGAGTATGAGCTTACGCTGCTTCAGGAGGGGGGATTCCCTCATCCGTATTATTCGGAAAATGAGCCGGACGGATTAAGAGACGAGATAAAGACCGCGCTTGCTTCGCGGGAGGAGAGTATAGAAATATCGGCGCTAAATCTCAGCGCGGAGGAATTGTCCGGGGTATATGAGGATGTTATAAACCACGCTCCAAAGCTTTCATATGTACTCGGCAGCGTAAATATCGAGGAAACGGCGGATGGGTATCGGATATATCCCCGCTACCGCGAGGACGTAAATCTTATGAGCGCGTCCGATGACAGGATTATACAGCAGGCGGTTGACGATATTATCGCGCAGGTAAAGCCGGGAATGAGCGATGTGGAAAAAATACTTGCGGTGCATGATTATATGGTGCTTAATTATGAGTATGATCTGGAATACGAAATCTATTACGCGGATGAATTTTTTCTGAATAAGCGCGGCGTTTGTCAGGCATACGCGCTGGCGTTCGGCGAAATTATGGATGAAATCGGGATAAAATGGGATTTTGTTACAAGCGACCCGATGAATCACGCATGGAACGTGGTGCAGCTGGACGGAAAATGGTACCATGTTGACGTTACATGGGACGATCCGATAAGCGATACATACGGACGCGTAATGCATTCGTATCTGCTGCTTAGTGATTCCGCCATATCGGATGACTATCATAGACATTATGACTGGATAATCGATTGGGGAGCGGGCAGTTATATAACCGCGGATTCCTCAAAATATGACAACTATTTCTGGAAAGATGTGAGAACTCAGATACAATATTATAACGGAGCTTTGTATTGGGTGCAGCAATGGAGCTTCGACGGATGCACAAGGGGAATAAATAAATACAATAATTCTTCCGGTGAGGTTGAATGTATATATCCTCACGAAGAGCTTGTCGATATGAGGATATATAACGGTTACATATATTTTGTCAGCAGTAATATAGACGGGAAGACCGAGGAAAGGGTGTATTCCATATATATGTCGCCGTTAAGCAAACCGAAGGAAGCGGTTTTGATTGCGGAGAAGAGAGCAATAAAGAACCTGAACGGCGTATATATGGGAGACGGCATTTTCAGCTATGCCGTTACCGACAGCAGATATTACGAGGATATTCCGGGCTACTACCGTTACAGAACAATAGAGAGCGTAGATTTGCGGGGCTTTAAATACAGCGACGTCGCTCCGTCATGGCGATTTGACGAAGAGACGGGAGTTCTGAGCGTATCAGTAAAATCGGGAATTATTCCGGATTACCTTTATATTGAGCCTCCGTGGAAGGAATATGCCGACAGGGCGACAGAGCTTAGGATAAGCAATGGAATTAAGGAGATCGGTTCGGGAGCGTTTCTGGGTATGACGGCAATCGAAAGGGTTTCGCTGCCGGATACTCTTGAGAAAATCGGCGCAAATGCGTTTAAGATGTGCACGGGTATAAAAATGCTTACAATACCGGATTTGGTGACTACTATAGACGACGGCGCGTTTTTCGGGTGCCGGGACATGGTGCTATTGTTTTTGGGCAGCGGGGTGACAAACATAGGCATTAGCGCGTTTGAGACATGCTGGAATCTTGGCGAGGTGTATTATCCGGGCGATGAGCAGATGTTCGGAAATATAAATATTTCCGATACCAACTACCCGCTTGCCGCGGCAGATATAATATACGGCTATATGCCGCCTATGCTTATGCATATGTTTAATCTTCAAAATGAAACGGTGGTTCTATGGCTGTTCGATAACAAGGCTGCCGTGGGAGAAAAATTCGATTATGCCCTTAAGCAATATTCCTACAATGGACCGGGCAGCTATCAAAACGCGCGGTACGATTTCAGTTCGGATTCTGTCAATATGCGGAACGGAGACATCACGGCGCTCGGCACCGGGAAAACGCATGTTACGGTAACGGTCGGAGAAGAAGAGGTTTCTTTTGACTTATATTCGGGCATAGGCAATCATGTGGACATGACAGCATATTTCGGATACGGCGTTACGCCGTTTGTCGCGTCTTACAGCTCTGACGGAGCTATGATAGAATGCAAAATACTCGACCCCGAGACTATAAACGAAACAGGATTTGACTATATAGATTACGGCGGTGAAAGCAGATTTATGGCATGGGGAGACATAAGCGGCTCGATGTATCCCGCGGGAAGACCGGTCAGTCTGTCGCCCGAGATAACGGTCATGAGCTACGAAACGGAATGAAAATCAATATTTAGTAAATATAAAAAGGAGAAAGAAAAATGACAAGGATTAACGAAAATTATTTAAAGCTGCCGGGCAGCTATCTGTTCTCGACGGTAGCGAAGAAGCTTGCGGAATTTCAAGCCGCGAACCCGGATAAGCCCGTAATCAAAATGAGCATAGGTGATGTTACGCGTCCGCTGGTGCCGGCGGTAATAGAGGCTATGCATAGGGCTGTGGATGAGATGGGCACATACGAGGGCTTCAGGGGCTACGGTCCGGAACAGGGCTATGATTTCCTGCGCGAGGCGATAGCGGAGCATGATTACGCAGCGCGCGGCATAACATTGCAGTCCGACGAAATATTTGTTTCCGACGGCGCGAAGTCCGACTGCGGAAATATCGGCGATATATTCGGTATCGATAATAAGGTCGCCGTATGCGATCCGGTTTATCCGGTTTACGTTGACACAAATGCTATGGCGGGACGCGCGGGCGATTACATAAACGAGCATTGGTCAAATCTCATATATATGCCCTGCACGGCGGAGAACGGCTTTATGCCGGAAATTCCGAAGGAAAGGGCGGACATGATTTATTTGTGCTTCCCGAATAACCCGACAGGCGTCGCGGCGACAAGAGAGCAGTTAAAGCCGTGGGTCGACTATGCGCGCGAAAACGGCTCGGTGATATTGTATGACAGCGCGTATGAAGCGTTTATCACGAACCCCGGCGTGCCGCACAGCATTTATGAGATAGAGGGCGCAAAGGATGTCGCGATTGAGTTCCGCTCCTTCTCAAAAACTGCCGGTTTTACGGGAACGCGCTGCGCATACACGGTTATTCCGCATGAGCTGAAGATTAACGGCACGGAATTGAATTCCATGTGGAACCGCCGCCAGTGCACAAAATTTAACGGCGTTCCGTATATCATTCAGCGTGCCGCTCAGGCGGTTTATTCGCCGGAGGGGCAGGCGCAGACAAAGGAAAGTGTGGCGTATTATTTAAACAATGCCAAAATTATCCGCGAGGCGCTTTCCGGTGCGGGACTTACAGTTTACGGCGGTGAAAACGCGCCTTATATCTGGGCAAAGGCTCCGGACGGCTTAGGCTCATGGGAGTTCTTTGACAGGATTTTGAACGAGGCGGCTGTCGGAACGACTCCGGGCGCCGGCTTTGGTCCGAGCGGCGAGGGCTATGTAAGACTTACGGCGTTCTCAACAAAGGAAAATACGGAAGCGGCTATGGAGCGAATCAAGAAAATTCTGTAAAAAAGGAAAATGTCCTTGCTATTGAGGATGACAACGCATTTTTTCGGCGGAGATCCGCCGTGTAAAACGTTAAATGACGGCGCTGTGCGCCTTATTAAAACCGAAAGGGATGAGTTATTTTGCAGCAGTATGGATTACCCGGGAAACAGGGCTTGTACGACCCGCAATTCGAGCATGACGCATGCGGAATAGGATGCGTGGCGAATATTAAGGGCGTGGCGTCGCATGAGATCATAAAGCAGGGAGTGGAGATCTTAGGCAATCTCGCGCACCGCGGAGGCGTGGGCTCGGAGCCGGACACGGGCGACGGCGCGGGCATTCTTATTCAGATGCCTCACGCGTTTATGAAAAAGGTGTGCAAGAACGAGGGGTTTGATTTGCCGGAAAAGGGCGAGTACGGCGTCGGGATGATGTTTCTCTCCCCCGACGAGTCTACGCGTGACAAAAGCATAGAGGCGGTAAAGAAAATAATCGCCGATGAAAATCAAATTCTTCTCGGAGTGCGTCATGTTCCGGTTTATCCCGATTGCATAGGAGAAACGGCATATGAGGCAATGCCGTCTATTGTGCAGGTGTTTATCGGCAAGGGCGACAAAGCTATGTCCGGCGATGATTTTGAGCGCCGTCTGTACGTAATCGGGAAAATTGCCGAACGCGAAATCCGCGCCGGCAGGAGGGATAATTATTTTTATTTCGCATCATTGAGCTCGCGCACAATAGTATATAAGGGTATGCTCACTCCGGAGCAGGTGACGGAATTTTATCTTGATTTAAAGGACGTGGATATGAAAACCGCTATCGCGCTCGTGCATTCGCGTTTTTCAACAAATACGTTCCCGTCGTGGGAGAGAGCGCATCCGAACAGGTACATAATCCATAACGGAGAGATCAACACAATACGCGGGAACGTCAACTGGGTAAGAGCTCGCGAGAGAATGTTCCATACGCCGGAATTCGAAGGCGATATGGAAAAAATTCTCCCGGTTATAAACGAGGAGGGCTCGGATTCGGCGATGCTTGACAATTATTTGCAGTTCTTGCATCTGTCGGGATTTTCGCTGCCCAGAGCGGTTATGATGACAATACCGGAGCCGTGGGAGAAAAATACGGAAATGGACAAAAAAATGCGCGCGTTCTATGAGTATCATGCATGCATTACCGAGCCGTGGGACGGTCCCGCGGCGGTGGCGTTCACGGATGGTACGCTTGTGGGCGCGACGCTCGACCGTAACGGGTTAAGACCCGCGCGTTATTACGTGACCGATGACGATATGGTAATATTGTCGTCAGAGGTCGGAGTAACGCCGGTTGACGAAAGCAAAATTATAAAGAAGGAGCGTCTGCACCCGGGCAAAATGCTTCTTATCGACACGGCGAAGGGCAAAATTGTTTCGGATGAGGAAATAAAATCATATGAAGCGGAGCATAAGCCGTATGAGAAATGGCTCAAAAAGAGCTTGCTGGAGCTTGATAAGCTTCCTGCGGAAACAAAGAAAAAGGGCGCTTCCTGGCATGACGCGGTTAAGGAGATAAGCAAGGTAAAGCAGAGCATATTGACGAAGCGCACAATTAAGGAATATGACGATATGTTCGCCGGGCGCGAAAACGATATGTCCGACCCCGCGCCGCTTCTGACGAAGGAAAAGATTTTCGGCTATACATGGGAGGATCTCAACATGACAATACGTCAGATCGTTGAGAAGGACACCGACCCGATTAACGCTATGGGTACGGATATTCCTCTCGCGGTGCTGTCGGATAAGCCGCAAATGCTTTACAATTATTTTAAGCAGCTGTTCGCGCAGGTTACAAATCCTCCCATTGACGCGATACGCGAGGAAATTGTTACATCGTCGTATACGTTTTTCGGCACGGAGCAGAATTTGCTTACATCGTCGGAATTAAACTGCCGAAAGGTAAGAGCAAACAGTCCGATTTTGTCAAATGACGAGTTAAAGAAGCTGCGAGACATCGACAAGGACGGATTCCGCACGGTAACGCTGCCCATGCTCTTTAACGCGAACAAGCCCGGCGATATGGAGGCGGCGCTCGACAGCATATTCGAGGCGGCTGACATAGCAATAGAGGAGGGATATAATATAATTATTCTCTCCGACAAGGGTGTAAATAAGGATAAAGCCCCGATTCCGGCGCTTTTGGCTGCTGCCGGACTGCACCATCATCTGCTGCGTCAATCAACCCGAATGCGCGTCTCGATTATAGTGGAAACGGGTGAACCGAGAGAGGTTCATCATATGGCGTGCCTTGTCGGTTACGGCGTGAACGGCGTAAACCCGTATCTTGTGTACGAGGCAATGGACGAGTTGATTGAAAAGGGACTGCTTACGGTATCAAAGGATGAGGCGGTTAAAATATACAATGACGCGTGTACGCACGGAATAGTGAAAATCATGTCCAAAATGGGCATTTCAACCATACAATCGTACCAGGGAGCGCAGATATTCGAGGCGCTCGGAATCACCGGCGAGGTTGTGGACAAATACTTTACCGGAACCACGACGCGCATCGGCGGAGTGGGTTTGGAGCATATAGAAAAGGAAGCTCTTATGCGCCATGCCGCAGCGTATTCGGAGGTTGACGCAGAACAGCCGGTAAGAGAAGGCGGCGAATATAAATGGAGGGCTAAGGGCGAGTATCATATGTTCAATCCGTCCACCATATACAAGCTCCAGCAGGCGTGCCGCACGGGAAATTATGAATTATATAAGGAATATGCCGAGGAAATAGACAAGCATAACGGCAGACAGTGCAATATTCGCGGCATGCTGAAAATACGCACGATTGACAAGCCGATTAAGCTTGAGCAGGTCGAATCGGTGGAAAGCATCGTAAAGCGATTTAAAACCGGAGCCATGTCCTACGGCTCGATTAGCCGGGAAGCGCATGAATGTCTTGCCGTCGCGATGAATCGTCTGGGCGGCAAGTCAAACAGCGGCGAGGGCGGAGAGAGTCCCGACAGGTTTACTCCGGATGAGAACGGAGATTCGCGCTGCTCAGCGATCAAGCAGGTTGCATCGGGACGTTTCGGCGTGCATATTCATTATTTGAAAAACGCGCGCGAGATCCAGATAAAAATGGCTCAGGGCGCGAAGCCCGGTGAGGGCGGTCATCTGCCCGGAGCAAAGGTGTATCCGTGGATCGCGAAAACGCGCCATTCAACCCCGGGAGTAAGCCTGATTTCGCCGCCGCCGCATCATGACATATATTCGATTGAGGATTTGGCGCAGCTGATTCATGATTTAAAAAATGCCAACCGCGATGCGCGTATTACGGTTAAGCTGGTATCCGAGGCGGGAGTGGGAACGATAGCCGTCGGTGTGGCGAAGGGGCGCGCGGACGTCGTGCTCATTTCCGGTTATGACGGCGGAACGGGAGCCGCTCCGAAAACATCGATACGCCATGCCGGACTCCCGTGGGAGCTGGGCGTTGCGGAAACGCATCAGGCGCTTTTGATGAACAACCTGAGGAACAGAGTTGTGATAGAAACAGACGGCAAGCTTTTGACCGGACGTGATGTTGCCATAGCGGCGCTTTTGGGAGCGGAGGAATTCGGCTTCGCCACGGGACCGCTTATCGCGATAGGCTGCGTAATGATGAGGGTTTGCAATCTTGATACGTGTCCGGTAGGCGTTGCTACGCAGAATCCGAAGCTTCGCAGAAACTTTGCCGGCAAGCCGGAATATGTCGAGAACTTTATGCGTTTTATCGCGCAGGATCTAAGAGAATGGATGGCAAAAATCGGAGTTAAGACCGTAAACGAGATGATAGGTCACGTTGAGAAGCTTTCTCAGCGCACGACAAGCAGCTGGAAGGCGAAAACCGTTGATTTGTCATCTGTGCTGTATCAGCCGACAGTTGCGGATTCGAGCGAAAGATACTTTAACACTCCGCAGGACCACGAGCTGAGCAAGTCAATTGATATGAACACGCTTTTGCGGCTGTGTCATCCGGCGATAAAGTACGGCAAGAAGATCGAATCAACTCTCGAGGTTAAAAACACCGACCGAGTTATAGGAACGATTTTATCATCGGAAATTGCCGGAGAGCACGGAGCGGACGGGCTTAAGGATGATACGATCAAACTGAAGTTTGTCGGCTCCGCCGGTCAGAGCTTCGGAGCGTTTCTCGCCAAAGGCGTAACGCTGAGGCTTGAGGGCGATTCCAACGATTACATAGGCAAGGGCTTGTCCGGCGGAAAAATCATTGTGGTGCCGCCGGAAAGCTCCAAAATAGTGCCGGAGGAGAACGTCATAATCGGCAACGTTGCGTTTTACGGCGCGATTAACGGCGAGGCGTATATACGCGGTATTGCGGGCGAGCGCTTCTGCGTGAGAAATTCCGGTATGAGCGCCGTAGTCGAGGGCGTGGGCGATCACGGCTGCGAGTATATGACAGGCGGAACCGTAGCCGTAATAGGTGAGACCGGACGCAATTTCGCCGCCGGCATGTCGGGAGGAATCGCATACGTATATGACAAGCACGGCGATTTTGCCGGGAAGCGCTGCAATGAGCCTTTGTCGCATTGTATTGAGAAGCTTGACGACAGTGATACGGAAAAATTAAAAGCAATGCTTGAAAAGCATCTGGAATACACAGGCTCGTCGGTTGCGGAGAAAATATTGAAGAGCGAAAAAGAGCTTAAAAAATTCGTAAAGGTAATACCGCCCGACTATAAGCAGGTAATAGCGGTGATGACGGACGAGCTGGAGAAGGGCGCGGACGAGAGCCGCGCAATGCTTGCGGCGTTTGAGAAGGTTACCGGCAAAAAGGTCAGCGCGTGAGAAAGGAGTGATTATAAATGGGTAAACCGACAGGATTTTTGGATTACAGGAGAAAGCTTCCCGAGGACAGAGAACCGGAGGAGAGAATAAAGGACTGGAACGAGTTCCACACTCATTTTAATGTAAAGTCACTCCGCACGCAGGGCGCGCGGTGTATGGACTGCGGAGTGCCGTTTTGCCATGCGGGTATGGCGATAGGGAGGACGTCGATAGGCTGTCCGCTGAATAATCTCATTCCCGAGTGGAACGATCTCGTCTATAACGGCAATATGGAGGAAGCGTACAGACGGCTTTCGCTTACGAGCAATTTCCCGGAGTTTACCGGGCGCGTGTGTCCGGCGCTGTGCGAGGGCTCGTGCACGGCGGGCATGAACGGAGATCCGGTAACGGTAAAGAATATTGAGTGCCATATTATAGACAACGCATGGGAACAGGGATATGTCAAACCGAGAATTCCCAAAACCCGCAGGGGAAAAACGGTTGCGGTGGTCGGCTCGGGTCCGTCCGGGCTCGCGTGCGCGGATATGCTCAATCAGAAGGGCTACAGCGTAACCGTCTTTGAAAAATCGGATCGTCCCGGAGGGCTTCTGATGTACGGGATACCGAATATGAAGCTCGACAAAAAAATCGTGGAACGGCGCGTTAAGCTTATGGAGGAGGAAGGGATCACCTTCAAATGCGGCGTGGAGATAGGCAAGGATTACGCGGCGGATAAGCTCGACGATGATTTTGACGCGGTTGTGCTGTGCATAGGCGCGGGCAATCCGAGACCGCTTAAGGCGGAGGGCGCGAATTTAAACGGTATTTATTACGCGGTGGATTTCCTTGCGGCGAATACGAAAAGCCTGCTTGATTCCGATTTGACGGACGGCATGAATATCAGCGCGAAGGATAAAAACGTAATCGTAGTCGGCGGCGGCGATACCGGCACGGACTGCGTGGGAACATGCATTCGCCACGGCTGCAAAAGCGTGACGCAGCTTGAGATTATGTCGGAGGCATCGGAGGGACGCAGACCCGATAATCCGTGGCCCGAATGGCCCAGGGTGAAGAAAACCGATTACGGTCAGGAGGAAGCGATTTATCTTTACGGCAAGGATCCGCGCGAATACCTTACAACGATAACAAAAATCGACGGTAACGAATACGGGAACGTACAGACCGTGCATACGGTCAGCGTGGAGTGGGTCACGACTCCGTCGGGCGCGCTTGCTCCGCGTCCGATTAAAGGCACGGAAAAGGAACGTCCGTGTGATATGGTATTGATAGCTATGGGATTCTTGGGACCCGTTCAGACAATCGCCGGGCAGCTCGGCATGGAAACCGATATGAGAAGCAATTATAAAGCGCATGAAAAGAATCATAAAACATCGGTGCGCGGCATTTTTGCCGCCGGTGATTGCAGAAGAGGTCAGAGCCTTGTCGTATGGGCAATACGCGAGGGCAGAGAAGCCGCGGAGGCTGTGGACAAATATTTAAGCAAATAACAGCTGTCAGAGGACGTGTCGCAGACACGTCCTTTTTGTGTAATAAAACTGCCGTAGACTACTTGACAAGGCAATAATGTTTGGTGTATAATAACATAAAATGGTGGTTTATTCCTACAATTTTTGTTATAAATAAACAAAGAAGGGAGCAAGAATATGAGTAAATTGACGAAAGCGGCGGCATCGGTTACGGCATTCGCGATCATGTTTTCAGCTATGAGCGCCGCGGCGGAACGGATAGAGATTGCAGGCTCGAGATTTGATTTTCAGCCCGGTCCGGACGAGAGGATTCTGACAGTTGACACCGATGACAGATCGACTAACCGATACGGGGCGTCGCAGCATTCGTCATATTACAGCAACAGCGTCAGCCCGTATAATCCCGCGCCGGACGCGCCGCTGGGCGAAGAGGGGCTTAACTTTGTTCATCATGCGGAGTTCCAGAATGACGATACGGGCAGCGAAACGGAGAGCGGAGGCGACGGAAGCACCGTGGCTATGCAGTCCGGCAGCCGCTACACGAATATTTTGTTCCCGGAGGATTTTATCGGAATAGTTCCCGGTCTGACGGTCGACGGCACCGTGGCGGAGCTTGAGTTCGACTGGCGTTCCTGGATAATAGGAACCGGCGGAACGATGGATATGTATTTTATAGGTCCGGGCGGAGTTAAATATTTCGGCTTGAGAAGCGCGTATCATAAGAGCGACAGCACTAACCCGTGGAACAGCACTGTTGATTTCCTTGACGGCGGGGAGAAGAGGGAACATCCGCTTACGGACATCAGAATGAGCGGCGATATGGAATGGTACCGCGCGGCTCTCGCGGACGATGTCTGGTACAGGGTGAATGTAATTATAGATTTTGAGACGCAGCGGATTTTAAAGGCTGAATTCCGTCCGTATGATACGTCAAACACGTCTTTTTCGGAGGAGCCGGCGGCTGTGCTTAAGGATATGCCGTTTATAGAGCGGCAGAGCAACGAGGCGGATCTGGGTATAGGCGCGATGAGACTGGAAGCCATACGCGCGGGAAACGGCGGTAATATAGGCATTAACTGGAATATAGATAATTTGGCGGCATATTCGGTTATAGACGAATATTACAGGATGACGCTCACAGCGCACGAGAATGACGAGAAGCCGGTACCCGAAGCGACGGTTAAGCTTTCCGGCGGGGATTTCACGAGCTCATATAAAACCGATGTGAACGGACAGATTATGACAAAGCTGGAGCCGGGCAGATATCAATATGAAATATCGAAGCTCGGCTATGAAACGGTGTCCGGCGAGTTCGATGTAAAAGCGGAAGCGGAAAACGGGACTTCGGTGAATATTACGCCGATAAATTATACACCAGAGCCTGCTTCAATAATAATATCGGGAGGTCAAAACTCGATTACAGCGCCGCGGGAGCAGCTCAGTTATACAGCCAAGCCGTATTCGGTAAGCGTTAAAGATCAGCTGGGAATAGCAATCAGTGAGGATAAATATTCGGTTCGATGGTCTGTTTCTCCGGAGGATGAAAATGTTTCGATAAACGCGGAAACAGGTGAAATCACTGTCAGAAAAGGCTTTGACGGCTCAGACGCGCGCATAAGGAAATTTACGGTGACGCCGACGGTTATCATGGGGGAAAAGGTATATCAGAATGATACCGCCTGCACCGAGATTTCAGACTACAGATTTTATGACAGCGGCGTTAACGGATCAAGCTACGCGGATCCCATAAACCCGCCGAGAGCGCATCAAATAGGCGGCGGAGGATGTTATATAACCACGAGCGCCGGAGGTGACATGGAAAATGATGACGGACGCGGTTATACCGGTATAATCAATTTGCCGGAGCCGATCAAATTCGTTCCGAATTCGGAGTATACGCTGTCCTTTGATACGGCTGTCACGTCGGCGGAGGTGTTCACCTTCGGAAGAAGCCTGATACTGTGCGGCGTTAAAGAGGAGGAAATCCCGGATGCCGAAGATACCGGAGAAGCCGGAGAGAGCGGCGGCGAGGAGGAAACCGAAAATGCGGGAGATACCGGAGAAAAGCAAACCGTTTTAACCGATGTTGATTTAGTCAGCCTGGATTATATAGGAATGGGCGTAGGAAAGAGAAAAGATCAGGCGTGGAGCAGCACAGACTCAAACGAGCTTGAAACGACCTACGGTACCTTTGCCGGTTTCGATGAATGGAAAAGGGCGGAGATAACGTTTACCACAGATTCCGCGGGAGTGACAAACGCAAAGATAAAAATGAGCGGCGAGACGGACGAGTACGACTTGGGCGAAATGGGCGCGGACAATCTTTCAAAGATAAAAGTTGCCATAGCCCGATGCGTATCGGTAACGGACCGATTTGCCGCGTTCAAAAATTTTGTGATTGACGGTTCCGTTCCGGTGACGTTTAATGTTCCGGAGGAGTTTCGAAATACGGAAGCGCTGCTTATCTATGCGCGGTACGGCGGCGGAGGGGAGCTTCTGGACGCTCATGCGGAAAAGATTAATCTAGGCGCGGATGAACAGTGTACGGTATCCACAGCCGGAAAGCCTTTGGGAACAAAGGTAATGCTGTGGTCGGAGAATAACTGCAAGCCGATTGATACGGCGCGGACAGTGGAATAAGGCTCTGCGGAAAGGCGGGAAATTTATGAAACAGGGATATAATGGACACAGATTCACATCGTTTTTGCTGAGCATTGCGATTTTCATAATTATGCTGTCAGGCTTTGCCGTAACAGCTGACGCTGAGGAGTATTCTATCGACGGCAGCAACAAGGGGATTTTCGGCGATGTCACGGCGGAGCTTAAGCTGAACGGCGCGACCTTTACGGGAGGAAGCATAAAACGCGGAGATACGCTGCACATTCGGGTTGACTTTAATGTAAAAGAGGATATTAATATCAATGCCGAGGATAAGTTTATATATACCTTCCCGGAAGGCGTGTATGTGACAAACACGCAGTCCGGAGATATTCTTGACAGCAATAATATTCCAATCGGAAAATACAGCTTCAGAACCGGAAGCGGCGGAAGAACCGAAGTAGTTATGGATTTCAACTCGGATTACAGCGCAAGCGGAACGAGATGGGGCTATTTCGACGCGGATTTAAAAT
This sequence comes from uncultured Clostridia bacterium, assembly GCA_947626135.1. Lineage (GTDB taxonomy): Bacteria > Bacillota > Clostridia > UBA1381 > UBA1381 > 12844. The sequence continues at coordinate 44,745 of CANQQZ010000012.1, read as the reverse complement.
TCGACGGCGATTGGGCTTCGGATAAAAATGACGCGGAGCTTGACTTTCCGGGCGCGGGAACGGCGGTTACCGTTAATTTTCAGGATTCACCCGCAGATTTCTATAAATACATACAGGGTACGGACACCGGGAACGGAGAAATTATTTATCGGATTCAGGTGAGGCCCGACGCCGCGTATTCAAGCTTTATCGTAGAGGATACGCTCGGCTCCAACCTCGAGTATGTGCGGGATTCGTTTATGCTTTACAGCGGGGACGGAACAAGCCAAAAGCTGGATATAACTCCGTCCGGCAACAGCTTTAGCGTTGATTTGGGCGGCAAACTCAAATATAGTACCGACTATAACAAGAACTTATCTTATATTGAATACAGAGTGAGGGTTAAGGACCCGACGGCTGAAAACGGCAACAATAATACGGCTAAATATAGACTGCGGAGCGGACAGGAGTCACAGGGCTCTGATACCACGGCGGACAGGGAGTATTTTCAAAAAACGGGCAGCGCCTCAGACAAGACAATCACATGGTCTATGCATTTAAACAACAGTAGGATACGCAGAAATCTTAAAAATGCGGTCCTTACCGATGAGCTTCCGGCGGGAATTGACGTTAAAAGCGTCCGCCTCAGAAATTGTGACACAAATGAGGAGACGGATATTTTGGGAAGCCTGAGCGGCGGGAAGCTTAATTATACTTTCCCGGATAAGGATGATTACAGCCATTACGAGGTTATAGTCACAGCCGAAGGAGAATATGACCAAACGTATAACAATACCGCCAGTGTGCAGTGGAAAGACAGCAGTGGAGGTACGACAACGGGCGAGTCAAATCCTGTCAAGCCGGTTAAACCGGAGCAGGGTACGCAGTATTTTGTCGGTAAGCGGTCAACCAATATTGACAGTGACAGCGGGATATTGGAATGGGAGATTACGCTGGACGCCGAAAAGCTTTCCGGTATGCGGGGCGTGTGGATGAATGACTATCATTCTGCCCCAACCTTACAGTGGACGCCCACGGCGCATTGTCACGATATCGAAAGCAGCTTTTCGGTCGTTTACCGTCCGGACGGAGGAGAACCGAAAACGCTGGTTAAAGATAAGGATTACAGCATTACCATGTTACAGGATACGAACAGCTGGGCGCTTTGCGATTCGGGATTCAATATTTATTTTACAGGCGAATATGACCCGATGCCGTCGGATATGACAGGAACCATCGTCATTTCGTATAAATCCGAGCTGGGTGAAGGCTACAGTCTGAACCCCGGCGAGTTTGATATAACAAATAAAGCACAGCTCTATGACGTTAACGGATATAAAGGCGAGGTTTCCGCAAATGCGCAATGGATAAATGAGGTTATCGTTGATAAACGGGCGAAAAACGTCTCGTTAAGCTCCGATAAGAAGTCGTATATTTTCGACTGGGATATAAGCTTTAACCGCGCGAGCCCGGAAAAAGACTGGGATTACTCCGGAATATCGGATTACGGCAGCGAACCGGTGGTTATAAGAGATATATACCAAACCGAGGGCATGAAATACGTTAACGGCAGCGCGTATCGCTGGAGCGGCAATAATGAATGGCAGAAAAATGTAAATTCGGATATAAAGCGCATATATGATTCCTCCGGCAATGAGATTGGCTTTGAGTACACCATAAACAATCCGGGCAGCGTTGGTTACAGACTGCATTTTCAGACGAGCATTCCCGTTGAAATGATAACGGGAAGCCTCGCGGATTTAAGCGAAGACGTATTTCATGCAGCAAACTATACCACTGCGTATCAGGGCTCAAGCGAGCTCGATTCATCGCGCGCGGTCAAGGATGTAAAAAAAGGCTTCCTCGACAAAACGGCGGTCGCGCGCGGCGGCTGGCAAAATTCCGCGTATGGAGTTGACTATATCGTTGAAATCAACAAGGGATGCACTGATCTTAATCCGAGCGGCGATTATCTTGAGCTTACCGATGTTATTCAGCGCGGAGTGAATCTTGACCGCAATTCGGTGCAGATATATTCAAGACCGTACAGAGCGGAGGATGATTCGGCGGATACGCTGCTGCCCGAAGACAAATATCAGGCGGCGTACAGCAGCAGCACGAGAACCTTGCGCGTGATAGTACCGGATGAGATGTATATCATAGTAAAGTATTACGTGGGCATTAACGCTGAAGCGGGGCAGCAGGTTTCAATATCCAATAACGCGCGTCTGCGCGGCGCGCGGGTCTATAACAGCTCCACAAGCGATATGTATTCCGTAATAAGCGGGACCTTCGGCGGAGGCTACAGCACCCGCAGCATGAAGGTCACAAAGGCGGATGCGGACAATATCAGTAAAACACTCCCCGGAGCCGTATTCCTTTTCGGGGAGGTCGACGTGGATAACAGCACGGCTGAGAATATAGTGCTGATCGACGGAGGGGAACAGCTCACTACCGATGAAACGGGCGATTTGCCGCAGCGGAATGACCTTGTGTACAACAGGCTCTATTGTTATTATGAGATAACGCCGCCGTCAGGCTACGTTTTGGATGGCACAAAATATTTTTTTACATTCCCGGGAGAGGGTTACGATGCCGTGGAAGCGAACTGGAAAGCAAAATTCGGCGAGGATTTTGTGAGGAATGTCGGAACGGAAAACAGCCATATTAATATGGTTACGAATAAAAGTGAAACGCCGCCGACGCCGCTTATGGAGCCGGAGGAAACTATAACGCCGAGACCGGTCGTAACGCCGGCTGCGTCACCGAGCACATCGCCGAGCGCATCGCCGAGCGCGAAACCAAGCGTATCGCCAAGCGCGTCACCGAGCGCAAAACCAAGCACGTCACCGAGCGCATCGCCGAGCGCGAAACCAAGCGCGTCACCGAGTGCATCGCCGAGCGCGAACCCGAGCGTATCGCCGAGCATACGCCCAAGTACAACTCCGGGTACGCTGCCGAGCGTATCGCCAAGCGCGAAACCGAGCGTGTCACCGGGCGCATCGCCGAGCATACGCCCAAGTACAACTCCGGGTACGCTGCCGAGCGCGTCACCGGGCGCGTCGCCGAGTATACGTCCGAGCACAACTCCGGGTACGCTGCCGAGCGTATCGCCGAGCGCATCGCCGAGTATACGTCCGAGTACAACTCCGGGTACGCTGCCGAGCGTATCGCCGAGCGCGAAACCGAGCGCGTCGCCGAGTATACGTCCGAGCACAACTCCGGGTACGCTGCCGAGCGCGTCACCGAGCGTATCGCCGAGTATACGTCCGAGCACAACTCCGAGTACGCTGCCGAGCGTGTCACCGGGCGCGTCGCCGGGCATAAGTCCGAGTACAACTCCGGGTACGCTGCCGAGCGCGTCACCGGGCGCGTCGCCTAGCATAAGCCCGAGCACAACTCCGGGTACGCTGCCGAGCGTATCACCGAGTGCATCGCCGGGCATAAGCCCGAGCGAAACGCCGAATACTCCTCCCGAGCCTGCTCATGGAGTACAGGGAGAGAGGCGTCCATCGCCGAAGCCTAAGAATTCAATGGCTCCGAAGGAAACGCTTGATTCGAGTGCGTCGCCGAGCGCGTCATCCGATCCGAGTGCGTCATCCGATCCGAGCGCGTCTCCGAGCGTGTCGCCGAGCGCATCTCCAAGCGCGTCGCCAAATCCGATAACCCACGGGGGAGCGCCGGGTCAGCACACGAATAATTCCGGCGGTTCGGGAGGCGAACCGGGCACAGCCGGCGAAAACGGCGGAGGATCGCCGAACAATGAAAATTTGCCGCCGGATGGCTCGGAAATAATTGTAAGCGAACCGTCGGGACAGGACGAAGGCAGCCCCGATATCACACAGACAAATGACCGTTACATACAGGGACCGGACGGCGTGGATACGCCGCGCACCGGCGACAACAGTATGCCGTGGCTGTGGGGAGCGCTTTCGGCGATATTTGCCGCGGGAGCGCTGATGTCATTGAAACGGGCTTCCAAGCCGGACAGGAAAAATTAGCGCAAAGGAGGATACGAATATGAAAAAGAAAAATATTTTCAAAGGTATCGCTGTCCTTTGCGCGGCTGCGAGCGCGCTGACGCTGTTTCAGGCGCTTCGGATAGGCTGTGAATACAGCCGCGGCAGCAGGGAATACAGTGAGCTTGCGGATATCATGGTAACGCCCTTATCCGACAGCTTGAGCGTATCTTCGGACGAGGCTCCCATAGACGTGGATTTTGCGGCGCTCAAGGCTATGAACGCTGACGTTGTGGGCTGGCTCTACTGCGAGGGTACGCCGATAAATTATCCGGTTGTGCAAAGCGACGATAATTCGTATTATTTGAACCGTCTTTACGATAATCAGGAAAATTCATCGGGCGCCATATTCATGGACGCGTTAAATTCGCCGGATTTATCGGACATAAATACAATCATATACGGTCATAATATGAAGAACGGAAAAATGTTTGCGGCTTTACAGAATTACGACAGCCAGAGCTATTACGAGGAGCATCCGGTAATGTATTACCTGACCGGCGAGCACAGATACCGGATTGATATTTTCGCAAGCTACGAAACCACGGGTGGCTCAGATGCGTTCACGATATTCTTCGATTCGGAAAAGACATACGGAGGCTATCTTGAAAAGCGCTGGAGCATGTCGAAGATCGATACGTCCGGACTGCCCATGACCACGGATGACAACATAATTACTCTTTCCACCTGCTCATATGATTATAACAACGCGAGATATGTGGTACAGGGAAAGGTAACTCTTTTAAAGTAAAAACCAATGCCCGCCGGTTACGGAAGAGTAAGCGGCGGGCATTTGATTTATTAATATAAAGCGGAAATATCGGATAAAAACACAGCGGATCAGGCATATGAAGCCGAAGCGATCAAAGCGGTGTCACTATTTATAGTCCTCGTTTTCGGGTTCCGATATTGAGCCGGCAAGACATTCTATCGTCCGTATCGGAGCGTCCTGAGCTGTGCCCCAGGGCATGTCCTTGTTGCGGTAGTCAAATTTTAAAGTGAACTTATGAATGTCGTCCTGGAGAGCGTCAAGGAGCGCGCCCTCCTTTTCGACCAGCTCCGGTATGAACTTCGCCGCGTCCGCGTCGGAAAGCGATTTTGGGATCATTTTGCATACCTCGCGAAAATGCTTCATGCAAAACCCCTTTGAGCGGGCGAATTTTTCCCTGAACTCATCGCGCGTCGACCACATATAAAGTATAACGTCAATATACCGTTCCATTGTGAAATTCACCTTTTTGCATACCATGCAGTCGTCGGTCACGTTTTTGCCGAAATTATACAGCTTGTCCGCGACCTCGCCCGCGTTGGACTTTTTAAAAAATCCTGTTTTCGCGCCCTTTAGGGAATTGGCGCTTTTTTTCAGCTCATCGAATTTCTTCCTGACCTCGATCATATGCGTGTCAAGCACAAGCGCGAGACTGAGCTTGTTGGGCTTTTTGAACATCATGGAATAGTGCCTGTTACAATAGCCGCGCTCGTTCGACTCCACGCGGTAATCCGGCTCCATCATCGCCGCGCCCAGCGAATACTCGACCGACTCCTTTTCAATCCGGTACTCCAGCTCGCACAGCGGACACGCGCAGTCGGTATCGTAAACCTCGTTGACGGGAATAGTATAAATTTGTTCTTTCACATTAACACCCCTCTCTGTTTTTGTGCAATTTTATTATATAACAAATAAATATTGAATGTCAATTATGTACTTTGCAATAATTTGTTTTTTATCGTAATAAAATGCTTTGAAAAACGGTCGGAATGTGGTATAATACCAAACAAAAGATGATAAGGCTATGCTTTATATAAAAACAGGAGGTAATTAATATGGTTCAGCTTGCAAACAAATCCGTTCAGACCTGGATGGAAGAAATGATCGCAATGTGCATGCCGGATGAGGTCGTTTTAATAGACGGTTCGGAGGCACAGCTCGCGGCTTTAAGAGAGGAAGCCGTATCAACGGGCGAAATGATTAAATTAAATGAGGAAAAGCTTCCCGGATGCTATTATCACAGGACAGCCGAGAATGACGTTGCGCGCGTAGAGGACAGAACGTTCATATGCACTCCCACGGAGGAGGAGGCGGGACCCATCAATAACTGGATGGCGCCCGATGAAATGTACGCGAAATTAAAGGCGCTCTATAACGGCTCCATGAAGGGGAGAACGATGTACGTTATTCCGTATTCTATGGGTCCGGTAGGCTCGCCGTTTTCAAAAATAGGCGTGGAGCTTACAGATTCGATATATGTTGTTCTTAACATGGCAATAATGACAAGAATAGGTCAGCCGGTGCTCGATTCGCTGGGAGACAACCCCGAATTTGTAAAATGTCTCCATGCGAAAAAGGATGTTAATCCGGATGACCGCTATATCGTTCAGTTCCCGCAGGACAGCGCGATATGGTCGATAAATTCCGCTTACGGCGGCAATGTATTGCTCGGCAAGAAGTGCTTCGCGCTCCGTATAGCCTCGTATCTCGGTAAAAACGAGGGCTGGATGGCTGAGCATATGCTTATTTTAGGTCTTGAAAATCCCGAGGGTGAGGTCAAGTATATATGCGCGGCGTTCCCGTCGGCATGCGGTAAGACAAATCTTGCGATGCTTATTCCGCCCGAGCATTTAAGGGAAAAGGGCTACAAGGTATGGACGGTCGGCGATGATATTTCGTGGCTGAACATTGGTCCCGACGGCAGACTTTACGCGATCAACCCCGAGGCGGGATTCTTCGGCGTTGCGCCGGGTACGTCCGAGAAGTCGAATTTCAACGCTCTTGAATCGACAAAGCAGGGTACTATTTTCACAAATGTGGCTATCAATAACGACGATATGACTGTTTGGTGGGAGGGTCTTGACAAGAATCCGCCTGTTAACGCCACGGAATGGAAGGGCGCAAAGGTGAACGGTCCCGAGTATATAGCGGCGGGCGGAAAGCTTGCGCATCCCAATTCGCGTTTTACGGCTCCGGCAAAGAATTGTCCCTGCATTTCACCCGAATTTGAAAACCCGCAGGGCGTTCCGGTTGACGCTATCGTATTCGGCGGCAGACGCGCGAAATGCGCTCCGCTCGTATATCAGTCGAGAGACTGGCAGCACGGCACATTTGTCGGCGCAACAATGGCTTCGGAGACAACTGCGGCGGCGGCAGGCGCTGTCGGCGTAGTACGCCGCGACCCGATGGCTATGAAACCGTTCGTAGGATATAATATGGCGGATTACTGGGGTCACTGGCTTGAAATGGGCAAGAAGCTCGGAGATAAGGCTCCTAAGATTTTCCATGTAAACTGGTTCCGCAAGGATGACGAGGGTAACTTCCTCTGGCCCGGATTCGGCGACAATATGCGTGTTCTTCTGTGGATACTTGACCGCTGCGCGGGTAAGGTTGACGCGGACGAGGTTGCTGTAGGCTATGTTCCCAAGCCCGGAGATATAGACACGGCAGGTCTTGACATAAGCGAGGACGATTTGAAGACGCTCCTTACGATTGATAAAACAGAGTGGCTCAAGGACGTTGAGGATCCCGAAACGGGTATCAAGCAGTATTTCGCACAGTTTGGAGACAGGCTGCCCAAGGAAATGGCGGAGGAGCTTGAGAAGCTCGAGGCAAATTTGAAGGCGTGAGGACATACGCGTGAGGATGCTTAAAAAATCATGAAGCAAACGGCATAGGTTTTTCCTGTGCCGTTTTTCAATGCGGCGGGATAATTTTAAAAATTGATTGCAAATTATTCCGCTGTATGTTACAATGAGAATAAGAGGAAATTATCGGTGATACCGGACGGTATCCGCCGAAAAAACGTAAAAGGGGGAGTATTGATGAGACACATGAAACGATTCATAAGCTTTGTGCTGGCGGCGGTAATGAGCTCTGTGTATATCATGGGTATCACGACCGCGGGAGCGGCTGAAAATCTGCTGCAAAACGGCGGCTTTGAAAGCACACTGCTCGCAAGCGATTGGGCGTTTGCCGGCAGAGGGAACTGGATTGCCTCGTGCAACGGCGCGGACAATATCACGCAGTCAAGTGACAAAGCTCACGGCGGGAGCTGTTCGGTAAAGATTAATGACGGCACTATAGGACAGAGAATAAGCTTATCGGCGGGGACTGATTACAGCCTTAGCTTGTATGCTATGGCGGACGCCGAAACAAGCGCGCCCAAAGTTTGCTTCTGCGACGGAAGCACGAACTGGCCGAACGACAAGCCGGTCGGTGATAAGCAGAGTATCAGCGTTACGGGCGAATGGCAGGAATTTACCATGAGCTTTCACTGCGATGCGTCTAAAGACTATGTAATCTGCGTGGAGGCATGGGATGCGGGCGCGGTATACATTGACGACGTTACGCTTACGGCGGAGGAAGCCGAAACAAGCGACAGTAAAATAGTAAACGGTAATTTTTCGGCGGGTCTTGACGGCTGGACGGTCTCGGAGCCGACAGCTGCTTCCGCCGCGGACGGCGTGCTTACGGCGCAGGGAACGGTTCGCGTAAGTCAAACGGTTGAGGGACTTGAAAGCGGAAGCTATAATCTTGTGGCGTATGCTTATACGAGCGATATAAAGGAAACGGGCGCGAGCTATCTTTACGCTAAAACAGACGGCAGCGTTATGGCTTCAACGTCGATCCCCGAGGGAAGCGCGGCATATAAAATTGTAGTTCCGAATATTACCGTAGGGAATGACGGAACATGCGATATAGGCATTAATCTGGTTGAATCCGAATCGGTAACAATTGATAATATTGCGTTTGAACCGGCGGAGGAGACACGGGTTAAATTCTACAAGGGCGGCGAAATTTCAAAGATTACATACGTCGAAGATAACGGAGGAAAATTCTACCGTGCAGACGGAACTCAGGGCGACGCCTTGCAGATTATGGCTGAAAACGGCTTCAATATGGCGCGTATACGTCTTTTGGACGACCCGGGTCCCGGGCACGGTCAGGGAGGCTATTATCTCCCCGCGGGATATCTGACGGAGAGCGACTGCCTGACTATGGCGCGGCGCGCGAAGGACAAGGGCATGGCGATTGAGTTTACAATAGCTTATTCCGACTATTGGGTAGACGGAGAAAAGCAGATGGTGCCGAGAGCATGGCAGACCGAGATAACAAACCAAAATCTTACGGGCGACGCGCTTGTTACGTACCTTGAAAGCAAGGTTTACGAATATACGAAGGACATAATGCAAAAGCTTGCCGCGCAGGGAACATGTCCGGAATTCGTTTCAATAGGAAACGAAATTCAGGTCGGAATTTTGTTTAACGATTATCAGAATACAAATACAAACGGTTTATATAATAACGCAAATTATTTAAAACGGCTCATAAAGCAGGGCGCCCGCGCGGTGCGTGAGGTATCGCCGGAGACAAAAATAATTCTTCACAGCGATAACGGAGGCAATGTCAGCGCGCGGAGCACGTTTAAGAACATCCTGGATGACAGCTCCATGTCAGAATACTATGACGTTATAGGCGCGTCATACTATCCGTTCTATAACGGCACATATTCGATAGATACCGTTGTTAGTGAATTTAACACCTTCGTCAATAAATATGACAAGGACGTTATAATAATGGAAACCGGCTATAACTGGAACGCGAAGCGCGGCGATTCTTTTGAGGGACAGCTTGAGGACAACGGATATTATCAGAATACTTATGGCGAGACGAAGGAAGGACAGCGCGCGTTTTTGACCGAGCTTTACGCAAAATTGAAGCAGGTTGCCGGAGGAAGATGCATAGGCGATTTGTATTGGGATCCCGTTATGATATACGACGGCAGAAAATACAAGATAGGCTGGGCTGTAAACGACAGCGGATACACCCAGGGGAATGTGATATCCAATTCCACTATATTCGATTTCAGCGGCAAAGCCCTTCCCGGTCAGCTTGCAATGAAATACAATACCGAATCGAACGACACGCTTAACATAGCGGGAAAAATTAAAAGCGGTGCGTCTGCCGCGGCAGGCAAGACGGTCACGTTTACCGTGAACGGTAAAAAATACAACAGGACCACGGATAAATTCGGAGATTATATCGTATCTGTTCCATATCCGGCTGACGGCAAGGTGAGCATTTCGTTAAAGGGCAGCGTAACCGATTATCCGGACGAGACCGCCGTGACGGACGGCGTTCTGATGAGCGGATACAACTTTGACGATTTTGACGCGTCAACGGAGCCGGACGCGGAGTCTACGCCGACGCCAGAGCCGACAATCACGCCTGTAGTCGAGCCTACGGAGGAACCGACGGCAATGCCCGAGGTAACGCCGACAATTACGCCGAGCGCGTCTCCCTCTGTAACGCCGGAGGCTGCGCAGACGGCAGAGCCGACAATCACGCCTGTAGTCGAGCCTACATATGAGCCTACGGAGGAACCGACGGCAGTGCCCGAGGTAACGCCGGAAATTATGCCGAGCGAATCTCCTTCTGTAACGCCGGAAATCACGCCGAGTGTTGCACCTACGGTAACGCCGGAGGCTGAGCAGACGGCAGAGCCGACGATCACGCCTGTAGTCGAGCCTACATATGAGCCTACGGAGGAACCGACGGCAGTACCCGAGGTAACGCCGGAAATCCCGCCGAGTGAGTCTCCTTCGGTGACACCGGAAATCCCGCCGAGCGCGTCTCCCTCTGTAACGCCGGAGGCTGCGCAGACGGCAGAGCCGACGATCACGCCTGTAGTTGAGCCGACGGCAAAGCCGGTGTTTGATATCACGGGAACCGTAAGAAATCACGACGGCAGCGCCGCGCAGCAGCTTAGTCTTACGCTTAAACCGACGGGGAGAACGTCGGTGACAGACGGCAGCGGAGGCTATAAATTTGAGAATCTTGCGGCGGGAAGCTATAATATTGTTATCGTGACAGGAGACGGGGGCACCGTCACAAAATTTGTCACTGTAGCGGAGGACGGAACGGTTACGGGCGCGGATATCACGCTTCCGCCGGCGGAAATCAGCAGCTCGGTCGTGGCAGGTCAAAGCACAGGCTCGCAGGATATTAAGGTTGAGGAAATCGTTGCGGGCGGTCTGGATGAGCTTGCGGAGTATATAGCCGAAGGAGCCGGATCAGAGCCCGTCGATGTAAAAATGACGATAGAGAGCAAGGCGGAGGATAATAACGACACGGTTCAGCAGGCAATTAAAGATAAAGCGGAGGAAGAGAATATAAATTATATCAATATTGATATAACAAAAACAGTGGGAGAGGGACAGCCGGAGGCGGTTCCGGAAACGCCTGCGCTTATTACTGTTGTCATTCCGTTCGATATGGAGGGAAAGAGCTCCGTAAAGGTATATCGCTATCACGGAAACGAAGCGGAGATAATGTCACCTTCAACGGGAACCGAGGAGGGATACAGGATCGGCAGCGACGCTGTAACAATTTACGCAAACAAGTTTTCAACCTATGCGATAGCGTATAACAATACAGTTGCTTCACCGTCGCCGTCCACCGCGCCGGGAGGCGGAGTATCCTCCGCGCATGGCAGCGGCGGCTCGGGAAAGCCTAAGACGACGCCGAAGCCGTCCGCATCTCCGTCAGCGTCCCCGTCGGTTCAGCCCGGAACCTCGCAGCCGGAGGAGCCGCAGGATACGGCAAAGCCGGCCGAAAACGCGCCGGAGCAGACAGAACCCATCGGCTTTAAGGATGTGAATCCCGGCGATTGGTTTTATGACGCTGTAAAGAAGGTATGCGAGGGCGGCATTATGGAGGGCGTCAGCGCGGAAGGAACGGAATTCGGACCCGGTATGCCGCTTACGCGCGGAATGCTCGCGACTGTTCTGGGACGTCTGGACGGCGTAACGCCGACAGGAACGGAGAGCGGATATACCGATGTCCCGGCTGCCGCATATTATGCTCCATACGTCGCGTGGGGTACCGAAAACGGTATATTAAACGGCATGGGAGACGGCACGTTCCGTCCGGATGAGTACGTAACACGCGAGCAAACAGCAAAAATAATCAAGGCATATTATGACTATAAGGGCGAAGGTCCGACCGGCGCCTGGGCGATACGGCTTGATTATACCGATATTGCAAAAATATCCGATTGGGCTGTGGAGGGCGTGATGTTCTGCACAATGAAGGATATTATGATTGGACGCGAGGACGGTTCGTTCGACCCGAAGGCGGGTATTACCCGCGCGGAGTGCGCCGCCGTAATCGAGAGAATTGAATAAAGATGAAAAAAGGGAATATCCCCGATAAACGTATCGGGGATATTTGTTTGCCGAAATTTAAAATTTCTATTGAAAAACGCGGGAAATGTGGTATAATGGAATTACCACATAATTTTTGTTATATTTATATATAATGCTGTTTTTTTAATACTTGCTATTCGGAGTATTCCGTTACGGGAATATTCTTGCTTTTGCGTATGCATAATAAAAGTAAATTTTACAAAAGCGCAGGCTTGTATGTAGAACGACTTTTATTATGTTAAACGCGAAGCAGTATTTCTATATATAACAAAAAATGTGTGGTAACATTTATCCAAGCCGCGTTTTTATGCGCGGTATGGATTTGTACCGCGCATTTTTAATGCAGAAAATTTATGCAAGGAGGATAAGGAAGATGAAAAAGAGGATTGCGGGGTTTATAATGTCGTTCTGCATAGCGCTTTGTGCTCAGGCGGCAGTAAGCGCGGCGAACATAGAAATAGGCGATTATGTGCAAATGGGTACATATTATAACGAGCCGATATTATGGCGGTGCGTTGCGTTTGAGAAAATAAACGGATATGATAAAAACGGAAATCCGATAATTGATTCTACAGACAGTGTTATAGCACAGATTAAAGGATATCTGCCGCTTATGCTTAGCGATAAGGCGATATGCATAAGGGCGTTCGATGCGAAGACAGGAGCAAACAGAGAAGTCGGGTCTCATAGCCGTGACAATGAAACCGGAAGCAGAGAAAAATATGGCTCAAGCTGTTGGGTAGACAGCAACATACGTGTATGGCTCAACTCTGACGCGAATGCAGGCAGCGTGGTATGGACGTGCGGCAATCCGCCCGATGAGGCTCATTTATGGAACGGATATAATGAATATGACAAAGAAGCAGGTTTTTTGAAGAATTTCAGCGCAAGAGAATTAAATGCTATATGCGAAGTCACTCAAAAAATAATTTTATCAAAAGCGGAAATTGATATCGGAATGGTTGAAGAGGGCAGCGAATATTTTATTCCTGTCAATAGTATTGAAGATGTGGTGCAGAACTATACAAAAGCTTACGCAAATTATGCGACAGATAAAATGTTTTTGCTTGACGTAATGCAATTATACTCGGTATATAGCGCCGGAGGCATTTTGGGAAATGAGTATTATAAGGGACAGTTGACAGATACGGCAGTCAATAACAGTGAATATCAGTATGATAATTACTTTTTTTGGCTGCGAACTCCATCTGCCAGCACATACAGTAATATGCGCGGAGTATTTACAAAAACGGGTAACGTTAATATGAATGCGCCATATGGTCCGGGAGCCGTGCGTCCTGCGTTTTATCTTGATGACGGTGCGGAGTTTGTTTCCGGAGCGGGTACGGAGGAAAATCCGTATATTATAGATGATTTTCCGGAGACATCTTTCACAACGGAATCGTCCGCCGACAGCGCTATGGTGACGAATGTTTCCGGCAGGACGCGGACAGTAACAATAATAGTTGCCGATTACACCGACGGTGCGCTGACCGACATACATACGCAGACCGAAACCTTTTCCGCGGGCGAAAGCAAGCAGTTCACATACGGACAGGGAACGGAGCATAAGATCCTTGTCTGGGACAGCATTGACGGAATGCGGCCGCTGGCGAAATAGATAAAAGAAAAGACTGCTCGCGCAGTCTTTTTTTAGCATTCCTTATCCCACAAATTCTGATAGAAATTAAGATAATCGGTATTGCCCTGCTTAATGCATTCGATTGCCGAGCGCGGGTGGACGTTCAATATTCCCGTCAGAAGATACGGGATATCGTAGCCCCATACAAGCCCGTCGCTGCGGAGCCTGAGCATTTCATCCTGAACAAATTTCAGGACGGGCGCGATTTTGTATTTGGGGTTTTTTAAAAATCCCAAAAGCGCCTCCATTGCGCAGTTGCCCGCTCCGCGTCCCATGCCGCACATCGTCGCGTCGAGCATGCTTACGCCGTGCGTTGTCGCCTCAATGGTGTTCGCAAACGCCATCTGCTGATTGTTATGCGCGTGCATACCTATCTTTTTGCCGTACTTTCCGCCGATTTCCATATACATTTCCGCAAGCTCACGGATCTGCTCGGGATACATTGAGCCGTAGCTGTCAACAATATAAATAATGTCCGTGCCGCTTTGACCTATCAGCTCAAGAGCCTGGCGAATATCCTTGTCGCTTGCGGTGGAAATAGCCATGATATTTATGCTTGTTTCATAGCCCTTGGCTTTGCAGTATTCCGCCATGTCAATCGCCGCGGGAATGGTGTTGATGTACGTTGCGATACGCACAAGGTCAATAACGCTGTCCTTTTTGTCAAGGATGTCCTTTTCCAAGTCCGTTCTTCCCACGTCCGCCATGACCGATATCTTTAATTTTGTGTCGTTATCGCCGACAATTTCCCGGATATGCTCCTCGTCGCAGAATTTCCACTTACCGAATTTGGTTACATCGAAGAGCTCCTTAGAAGCCTTGTAACCGAATTCCATGTAATCTACTCCCGCTTTTATGTTTGCCTTATAGAGCTTTTTCACAAACTCGTCGGTAAAATAAAAGCTGTTTACAAGTCCGCCGTCGCGCAGCGTAGCGTCTATGACCTCTATATCCGGTCTGTAAGACAATAAAGTTCCCTGTTGTGGTGCCATTGTTTTCCCTCCTACCATACTACAATTACGGCGGCGCCTCCGCGCCTCCGCAGCCCTCATTTTCGGAACTATACTATACTTTAACAGCTTTTGTTATAAAAATCAAGAGTAAATGTGATATTTGTTAAAAAAATATCATTAAAATTATTGTTGCCATACGGCGATTTTAGGTGTATACTAAGAAAATAATAAGAAAGAAATAAGGAAAAACGGAAATGATAAAAATTACGTCGGCTTCAAATAAAACCTATAAATATTTTAAGTCGCTGCTGCTGAAGAAGGCGCGGTATCAATCGGGCGAATTTGTTGTGGAGGGAGTAAAGTCGGTACGCGACGCGCTGCGCTCAAACAGGGAGATAAGCGCGGTCATAGTATCGGACGGCTTTTGCCGGGAGCTGGACTGCGGCTCGGTACCGGTTTACGAGGTAAGCGGCGGACTGTTTGAAAGGCTTTGCGATACCAAAACCCCGCAGGGCGCGGCGGCTGTTATAAAAATGAATGATATGTCCGGCTTCAGACCCGATTTAACGGGCGCGTATGTATATTGCGACGGCGTAAGCGATCCGGGAAATCTGGGCACGATTATTCGCACGGCGGACGCCGCCGGATTTTCGGGCGTTATTTTTTCCGGGACATGCGCCGATATTTATTCGCCGAAGACTGTGCGCTCCAGTATGGGCTCGTTTTTCAATATAGAGCTGGTACCCGGGAAAAGCGCCGCGGATCTGCGGGAGTATAAGGATGCGGGATTTAAACTTGTGGGCGGCGCGCTTACGGAGGACGCCGCAGATTATCGCGCGGCGGATTATGCCAAGTCAGCAATTATCGTCATCGGGAACGAGGCAAACGGTATTTCGCCCGAGGTCCTTGAAATGTGTGCGCATGTTAAAATTCCGATATTCGGCGGAGCGGAATCGCTTAACGCGGGCGTGGCTGCCGGGATACTCATGTATGAGTGGGCGAGAAATAACAGGGGTTGACATTTAGAGGATTTTGTAGTATTTTTAAAAAGAATACATTTTGAGAAGGGGAAGCGGCTGATTATGGACAGAGTACTGTATTGGATATGGCTTACGTCAAAGTCGGTAATAAGTCCGAACAAAATAATGTCGCTGCTGGAACGGTACGGCTCAGCGGACGAGATATACCGTGAAAGGGAATATAGAAATGTGCCGAATATCGGCGAGAAGGAGCTTGCGGTATTAAGGGATAAAAGCATGTCGTCAGCCGAACATATACGGGAGGTTTCGGAAAGGATAGGCTCGCGTATTGTGACGTTTGAGGACGAGGATTATCCGGACAAGCTCAGGAATATTACGGCGCCTCCTTACATATTGTATGTAAGAGGCGATATATCGGGGCTTGATGATACGCTTACAATAGGCGTAATAGGGTCGCGTCATTACACGGCTTACGGAGAAATGGTGACGACGAGAATGTCGTCGGAGCTTGCTAGGAACGGCGTGATAATAGTAAGCGGTCTTGCGCGCGGGCTCGACACCTCCGCCGCCAGAGGCGCGCTTAAAGCCGGAGGCAGAACGATAGCAGTTATCGGTTCCGGACTGGATAATATGTATCCGCCGGAAAATGCCGGTATTGCCGATGAAATATCCGAGCGCGGCGCGGTTATAACGGAATATCCTCCGTCGTCTCCGCCGCTGGCGATGCATTTCCCCGCGAGGAACAGAATAATCGCGGGACTGTCAAACGGATTGCTGGTGACCGAGGCGGGCAGGAAAAGCGGCACGCTTATAACGGCGGGGCTCGCGCTGGAATACGGACGTGATTTATTCGTTGTGCCGGGACGCATAAACGAGCAGAATTACGAAGGCTCCAACCGTCTCATACAGCAGGGAGCAAAGCTGACAGTAAGGGTAAGCGATATTCTGGAGGAATATCCGTATGCCAGACGGGTAAAGCCGGCTTTGCAGGCGGAACGTTCGGAATCCGAAAAGAACGGCGATGCCGAAGCCGCCGAAAATACGCCGGATAAAGACGGCGAGGTTAGCAATACGGCGGCTATCTCCGAGATAAAGAAGACGGAGGATAACGAGCGATATAAGGATTTAAGCGAAGCCGACAGAAAAATCTTATCGCTTATAATGACCCGCGCCGTGAGTATAGACGAGATTTCGCGCGCCGTAGGCATGAACGCGGGCGAGGTTAATGTGAGACTGACCGTGCTGGAGATGAAAAAGTACATAAAGCGTCTGCCGGGCGGATATTATGATATATCGGGCTGACAATAAGGGATATGGAGGAAAAAAATGGCAAAGAAAAAGCTTCTGATAGTCGAGTCGCCGGCTAAGGCGGGTACTATAAAAAAATATCTTGGCAGAGATTATACCGTAACGGCGTCTATGGGACACGTTATAGACCTACCCAAAAGCCAGCTGGGCGTTGATGTGGAGAATGACTATGAGCCTAAATACATCACGATACGCGGTAAGGGGGATTTACTGTCCTCGCTTAAAAAGGAAGCGAAAAAGGCGGATGAGGTATATCTTGCGACCGACCCTGACCGCGAGGGAGAGGCTATAAGCTGGCATTTGGCGCGCGCGCTCAATATAGACCCGAAATCGCACTGCCGCGTAACCTTTAACGAGGTCACAAAGGGAGCCGTAAAGAGCGCAATGAAGGAGCCCAGAAGTATTAATATGAATCTTGTGGACGCGCAGCAGGCGCGCAGGGTGCTCGACAGGATCGTCGGATATAAAATAAGCCCGATTTTGTGGGACAAGGTAAAAAAAGGTCTGAGCGCGGGACGTGTGCAGTCGGTGGCGACAAGGCTTATATGCGACCGCGAGGAGGAAATAGAGAATTTTACGCCGAAGGAATACTGGACTATCGATGTACTGCTTCAGGATGGGAAGAAAACGTTTGCGGCGAAATATTACGGTGAAAATGACAAGGAAACGGCTATAGAAACAGCCGAGGACGCCGCGCGCATAGCCGGCGATATAAAAAATCAGCAATTTGTTGTAACAAAGGCTAAGCGCGGAGAGCAGAAGCGCAATCCGAAGCCGCCTTTTACGACGAGCACAATGCAGCAGGACGCGTCAAGAAAGTATGGATTTCAGGCGGCAAAAACAATGCAGATCGCGCAGACGCTTTACGAGGGTGTAAATCTTGGCGGAAAGATAGGAACCATTGGTCTTATAACGTATATGAGAACGGATTCGCTTCGGATTTCGGATGACGCGCTGCGGGAAACCGGCGGGTTTCTGACAGAGCGTTACGGCACGGAGTATGTGGAGACGAAGCAGTTTAAAACGAAGAAAACCGCGCAGGACGCGCACGAGGCGATACGTCCGACATCTATATCCATTGAGCCCGCTTCAATACGCGATAAGCTTACAAGCGACCAGTATAAGCTGTATAAGCTTATATGGGAGCGGTTCGCCGCGTCACAGATGACCGCGGCTGTATACGATACCGTTAACGCCTCCATAAACGCAGGAACGCATACATTCCGCGCAAGCGCGGCAAGCATTAAATTCAAAGGATATACGGCGATATATGTTGAGGGCTCGGACGAGAAGGAGGAAAAGACAAAAATGCTGCCCCCGCTTAAGGAGGGACAGATACTTACGCTTGTGTCCGATGAGGAAAAGCAGCATTTCACGCAGCCGCCCGCGAGATTTACCGACGCGGCGCTTATCCAGGAGCTTGAGGAAAACGGCATAGGACGTCCGTCGACCTACGCGCCGACGATTTCCACCATCGTATCGCGCGGATACGTTGTGAGAAGCAAACGGCAGCTGGTTCCGACGGAGCTGGGCAAGGTTACGACGGAGATAATGAAAAATAATTTCAAGGATATCGTCGATGTGGAATTTACAGCGGGAATGGAGGAGCAGCTCGACGAGATCGAGGACGGCAAAATAGGTTGGAAAAAGGTAATAGAGGACTTTTATCCTCCGTTTGAAAAGACGCTTGAGAATGCGGAAGAAAATGTGGCAAAAATTCAAATAAAGGATAAGGAGTCCGATGTCGTCTGCGAAAAATGCGGACGCAAAATGGTGTATAAGCTGAGTAAATTCGGCGAGTTTTTAGCCTGCCCCGGCTATCCCGAATGCAAAAACACGAAGGCTATCCGCGAAGGTACGGGAGTGGAATGTCCCAAGTGCGGCGGAGAGATACTCGTAAAGCGTTCGCGGAGGGGAAAGGTTTATTACGGATGCGAGCACGCGCCGAAATGCGATTTTATGGCGTGGTATGCGCCTCTCAAGGAAAAGTGCCCGCTGTGCGGAGGACTGCTCATGAAGCGCACCGGCAGAAATGCGCGCGTGTTCTGTTATAATGAGAATTGCAGCTATGAGCGAAAGGAAAAGAATGAAGCTTAGAATAATCGGAGCGGGACTCGCCGGCTGTGAAGCCGCATGGCAGGCGGCAAACGCGGATATTCGCGTTGAGCTCTGGGAAATGAAGCCGAAAAAGTTTTCGCCGGCGCATTCGGATGAAAATTTCGCGGAGCTGGTTTGCTCTAACTCGCTTAAGGCGGAGCGGATAGAAAATGCGTGCGGACTGTTAAAGGAGGAAATGCGTCTGTTCGGCTCGGTTATAATGGAGGCGGCTGACAAATCGCGCGTACCCGCGGGCGGCGCGCTTGCGGTGGACAGGCATATTTTTTCGGAATATATAACGAAAAAAATCCGTTCGCATCCGAATATAACTGTTATAAACGAAGAAGCGGCTGAGATAGATCCGGACGAGTATACGATAGTCGCCGCGGGACCGCTTGCGTCTGAGCCGCTTGCGGCGGAAATAAAGCGGCTTACCGGCTCGGACGGGCTCTATTTCTTTGACGCCGCGGCTCCGGTTGTGACGGCGGACAGCATAGATACAGAAAAGACATTTAAGGCGGCGCGCTATAACAGAGGCACGGCGGATTATATAAACTGCCCTATGACACAGGACGAATACAGGCGGTTTTACGACGCTCTCGTAAGCGCCGAAACAGCGCCTATGCATGAGTTTGAGGGTGCGTCGGTTTTCGAGGGGTGCATGCCGGTGGAGGTAATGGCAAAGCGCGGTTATCAGACGCTTGTATTCGGCCCGTTAAAGCCGGTGGGGCTTGTAAATCCGAAAACGGGTAAGGATGACGCTTACGCTGTGGTTCAGTTAAGGCAGGACAACAGAGACGGCACGCTCTACAATATGGTCGGGTTCCAGACAAATTTGAAATTCAGCGAGCAAAAGCGCGTATTTTCCATGATACCCGGTCTTGAAAACGCGGAATTTGTCCGCTGCGGCGTGATGCACAGGAACACGTATATAAATTCGCCGAAGCTGTTAAATAAATATTACCAGATGCGCGCGTACCCGAAGGTGTTTTTCGCCGGACAGATAACGGGCGTTGAGGGCTATGTTGAGAGCGCTTCCTCCGGAATATTGGCGGGGTATAACGTATCGCGCATGATGCGCGGCGGCAGGATGTGGGAGCCGTCGGCACGGACGGCGATAGGCTCGCTGCCGCTGTATATTTCTGATGAAACCATAGATAAGCTCCAGCCGATGAATGCGAATTTCGGAATAATGGAGGGACTTTCGGAGAAAATCAGGAATAAACGGGAGAGATATAATAAAATAGCGCTTCGAGCGCTTGAAACAGTTAAAAATAATTTAATATAAAGGAGATAAAAAAATGAAAAGGAAAATTTTAAGCTTAGGAATGGCGGTAATTATGATGTTCGCGTTAATGGCGGCTGCGGGCTGCTCAACCAAACCGGAGTATACGCCTACGTTCATGTACTTTGTGTCAAATTCGGATGAGAACAAGGACGAGGCGCTTGCAGTCGTGAATGAATTGCAGAAGGAATACGATGGAATGATTAAGTTTGATATTCATAATATCGACGAGACGCCCGAGGATAAGGAGAATTTCCCGGTTGACGGCATGACCCCGGCGCTGATTATGCTTAATACGAATAATGATATTTCGGCGATGGAGTTCCAATGCGCGGACAAGGATAAGCTTAAGTCCGATATCGAAAACGCGGTCAACGGAGCTCAGTGATGTTTGCGGATAAAGCTAAAATTCTTGTAAAAGCCGGTAAAGGCGGAAACGGCTCGATATCGTTCAGGCGTGAAAAATATATCGCCGCCGGAGGACCCGACGGAGGGGACGGCGGCAAAGGCGGCAGCGTTATATTCCGCGTTGAGCCCGGTATGACAACGCTTAACGATTACAAATACAAGCGCAAATACTCCGCGCAAAACGGCGCCGACGGCTCAGGAAACCATCGAAAGGGCGGAGCGGGTGACAATATTATATTAAAGGTGCCGCAGGGAACGATCATACGCGACGCGGCTTCAAACCGCATATTGGCGGATATGTCAGATCCGGACAGAGAATTTGTCGCGGCGCGCGGCGGCAGCGGCGGCTGGGGAAATTCGCATTTTGCCACATCCACGCGTCAAACGCCGAACTTTGCCAAAAACGGTTTGCCGGGTGATGAGCGTGAGCTGATTCTGGAGCTCAAGCTGCTTGCTGACGTCGGACTTGTAGGCTTTCCAAATGTGGGAAAATCAACGATTTTGTCAATGACCACAAAGGCGGACCCGAAAATTGCGAATTATCATTTCACAACGCTTGAGCCGAATTTGGGAGTTGTGGATTTGGGCGAAGGACGAAGCTTTGTCCTTGCCGATATTCCCGGAATTATCGAGGGCGCCTCCGAGGGCGCCGGTTTGGGACATGAGTTCCTGCGTCATATCGAGCGCACACGCGTGATTATCCATGTTGTGGACGTATCGGGGATCGAGGGCAGAAACCCAATCGAGGATTTCGACACCATAAACAACGAGCTTGCGCAGTATGATATGGCTTTGGAGGAGCGCAGGCAGATCGTGGCGGCGAATAAAATAGATATAATCCAGAACGAGGAGGAGTACAAGGCGTTCCTTGACGAGATGGAAAAGAGGGGAATAGAGGTATTTCCGATATCCGCCGCTGTTAACAAGGGCATAAGAGAGCTCATGAATAAGACGTATGAGGAGCTTTCAAAGCTTGAACCGATGATAATTTTCGAGCCGGAGGCGTATATAGAGGAGGATTTTTCGGACGCTGACGAAAAAGGCTACACAATACGACGCGAAAACAAAAGCTATGTTATTGAGGGACCGTGGATCGAAGCTGTGGGCGGAAGCGTTAACTTTTCCGACCGCGAATCGCTTCAATATTTCCAGCGTATGCTTTTGAAGCGCGGAGTTATAGAGGACCTCATCGAAATGGGAATTAAAGAAAACGATAATGTTATAATAGGCGATTTGGAATTTGATTTTGTATTTTAAAAAGTGGGAAGCCCGCGGGCTTCTCATTTTTTGCACGGATTCTTTTTAAAGGCTTTGCGGAGCACAGCGCTATAATTTGACGTCATGCGCATGAGCGGCGAAAAGCGCTTGACAAATGCGGACCGTATTGGTATAATAAGATATCAGATGAGAACAGATGAGATGAGACGAGCTATTTTAACGGAATATTTCCATGTCTTTTTCTGTGCGCGGAAAAGACATTTTTTTATAACGCAGTCGGCTGCGGCGGCAGGAAAACGCGTTCGGGCTTGTCGAAGGACCGGAGGGAGGCAGAAATGTTTAATTTAAGTTTGGAAGAGGTGCGGGAATACGCCAAGGACTACAATCTTATTCCCGTTTCTATGGAGCTTTACGCGGATATGGATACGCCTATAAGCGTGTTTAAGCGGATGTGCACCGAAAAAAATTGTTTTTTGCTTGAGAGTATCGGTCAAAACAGCGTTACGGCGAGATACTCATTCATAGGACGTAATCCGTTCCTGAGCTTTTCCTGCTCGGGCGGCGAGATAACGGTTATGGATTATACGGGAAAAACAGAGACATATACCGGAGAGCCGATGAAGGAGCTGGAAAAAATCGCTGCGCGGTACAGGGCTCCGAAGCTGACGGACATTCCGTCGTTTAACGGCGGCGCGGTGGGATATTTTGCGTATGACATAATCCGTTACTACGAAAAGCTTCCCATGAGCGTGGAGGATGATTTGAAGCTGCCGGACATGAGATTCATGTTTACCGATGAGATAATAGCGTTTGACCATGCTTCGCAAAAGCTGCACATCATAGTGAACGTTCACGCGGAGGGAGATATAGAAAGCCGTTACAAGGCAGCGACAAATAGGATAATAGACATACGCGCGGAAATGGAGGACTTGTCAAAGCTTTCGGTAAAGGAGGAAAGACATTACCGTTCGTCGGCGAAAATTTCATCCAATATGACAAAGGAGGAATTTTGCGGCGCGGTGGAGCGGGCGAAGGAGTATATTAAAAACGGGGATATATTCCAGGTTGTGATTTCACATAGGTTTGAAGCCGAAACAAGCGTGAGTCCGTTTAATGCGTACCGCGCCCTGCGTCTGATAAATCCGTCGCCGTATATGTATTTTCTTGATTTCGGAGAGTATCAGATAGTCGGGGCGTCGCCGGAAATGCTGGTGAGAGTGGAGAACGGCGTGGTGCAGACGGGACCCATTGCGGGAACGCGCTGGAGAGGCAAGACAATCGAAGAGGATTTGCGGCTTGAAAAGGAATTGCTCGCGGACGAAAAGGAGATAGCCGAGCATACCATGCTGGTTGACCTTGGCAGAAACGACGTGGGAAAGGTCAGCGAATTCGGCTCCGTTAAGGTGACGCGGTTTAAATATGTTGAGAGGTTTTCCCACGTAATGCATATAATATCAGACGTTGAGGGCAGGCTTCGCTCCGATAAAACATGCTTTGACGCGCTCGCGGCGGCACTGCCGGCGGGAACGCTGTCCGGAGCGCCGAAAATCCGCGCAATGGAGATAATAGACGAGCTGGAAAAAACAAAGCGTTCCGTTTACGGCGGCGCCATAGGTTATATCAGCTTCAACGGCAGCTTCGACAGCTGTATTACAATACGTACCGGCGTGTTTAAGGACGGGAAGGCGTATGTTCAGGCGGGCGGCGGCATTGTCAGCGGCAGTGTGCCGGAAAACGAGTACCGGGAATCGGTAAACAAAGCGTCGGCTGTGCTCAAGGCGATAGAGGAGGCGGGTGATATAGTATGATAATAATGATAGACAATTATGATTCATTCACATATAATCTGTATCAGTATATCGGGGAGATAAACCCCGATATAGAGGTATACAGAAACGATAAAATCACGGTTGAGGACGTCATTGAAAAAAAACCGTCGCATATCGTTATTTCTCCCGGACCCGGATATCCGGATAAAGCCGGAATCTGCATAGATTTGATAAAATCGACCGGAGACATACCCGTTTTGGGCGTTTGTCTGGGACATCAGGCTGTCGGCGCGGCGTTCGGAGCGAATATTATACATGCGCCGAGGCTTATGCACGGGAAGGGTGATACTGTCGCGATAAGCAGCGCCTGTCCGATTTTTAGGGATATGGGTGTGTCGGCTCAAGTCGGACGCTATCATTCGCTTGTTATTGACGAAGACACTCTCCCGGCGGAACTGGAGATTACAGCGCGCAGCGATGATGGCTGCATAATGGGTGTAATGCATAAAACCCGCCCTGTTTACGGCATACAGTTCCATCCGGAATCGGTGCTTACGCCATGCGGGAAAAAATTAATTGAAAATTTTTTGGGAATTTAAATATATTTTGACCGCGGCTTCCGGCGCCCGCTTTGACGCTTGTAAATACGGCGGTGCGGACGCCGGCGCAGCTATAGGAGGAATACTGTATGCGGATTGCGATTTGCGACGATGATTTAAGAGAACAGGAACAATTTGAGGAAGCGCTGCGCGGCTATGATGGGGCTCTGCGCGCGGAGAAATTCAGCAGCGGGGCGTCTCTTTTGGAGGCGGCGAAGCAATCACCTCGGTTTGATATTGTTTTTCTGGATATATACATGCCCGGAGAGAGCGGCATTGATATCGCCGGCAGACTTCGGGAAATTTCTCCCGATACGGGAATAGTTTTTGTCACTGTCAGCAGAGAGCATGCCGTGGAGGCCTTCTCGGTCTACGCCATGCACTATCTGATAAAGCCCGTAACCACGGAGGCTGTAACGGAGGCCTTCAGGCGGTTGAACGAATCCCGCTCAAAATATAAGGAGCGTATAACTCTGATGGTAGGACCGAACAGACATACTGTTTTTTTGGATAGTATTTGCCTTATTGAAAGCGATAATCACGCGGTAAACATTTCGCTCTCCGACGGCAGCAAGCTGAGGGTTCGTATGTCTTTCGGCGAGCTTGAACGGAAAATGAACAAAAATTTTTTGAGAATTAATCGGGGAATTTCCGTAAATATGGATTATATTGCTCAGATGGGTACGGATACGTGCATTTTACAGGACGGGAAAAGACTGCCGATTGCAATACGGCAGAGCGCAGCCATACGCGCGGCGTATGATAACTATGTCTTTGACAGACTTTCGAGCCGAGGAAATTTTAAGGGGGATAAGTCATGATGGCTTTTGTTCAGAACGCCGCAGGCTTTTTTATACAGCTTCTTCCCTGCGCAATAATGGTTTTTCTGCCATTTCCAAGGGAGGATTGCCGTTTTCGGCGCGGCGTGATTTTTTCATGTATGACGATTGCGGTATTTATTGTTTCAATGCTGTTTGCCCTTGTAATATGCAGCGGAATAAGCTCAAATACCGCGCTTGCGGCAAATATATACATGTTTTCAACAATATTTCTGATAATGGCTGCGTATATAAGTCTGGTACGGGACGCGCTGACTAAAAAGCTTTTGGTTTTTCTTGTCGTAATGTTTTACGCGGTTTTTCAGTATTGCCTGGTGAATGCTCTGAACGGTTCTCTCGCCGTGCTTTTTAATATTGCTCCGGAGCATAATGAGTCGGCGGTGTATTCTGCACACGGGATCATGATGTATATGATCACGAACCTGCTGCTCCTGCCGCCGATGCTGTTGTTTGTTATACGTATGCTGCGCGAGTATATTCAGGAGGTGGAAACGCAGAATATGCGGCGCGAATTTTACGTTCTGGCTGTTTCAACCGTTATTTTTATCGCTATGATGATATGCGTTGATTTTACATATTACTATTTGGACAGCAAATCATATTTGCTTCTGCTGGCGATGCTGTTGATTTTGCTGATGTACCAGATATTGATTTACAGATTTATCTTCCGCGAATCGGTACGGCGCAAGCGGGACGGCGAGCGCCGCCGGATGGAGGGAATCCGCCGTATGCAGTATGAAAAAATTGCCGGAGATATAGAGAACGCGCGCCGAATGCGCCACGATGTGCGTCATCACTACAATACGCTGAACGATATGCTAGACAGGGGAATGCTGAAGGAAATGAAGGATTACCTTTCAGAGGTTATAGACACCACCGTAAAGCACGATAACGAGGTGTATTGCGGGAATATGACGGTCAACGGTCTTTTGCAGTATTATATAGGTCTGGCTCGGGAAAAAAATATCAGCTGTCAAGTTCGGGCGGAGTGCGGCGAATTAAATATAGATCCCGTGGATTTAACCGTCCTGTTCGGAAATGCGATGGAAAACGCCATTAACGCGTGTATGAGATTCAAAGAAAACCGATGGATTAATATACAAATCGGTACGGTACAGAGGTCGCTGGCGATAGAGATATCAAATCCTTGCATGGAAGTGAGAGTAAGCCGGTATTTTCAGAATAAAAGCGGATTTTTGCCGGCGGAAGCGTTTTTGAGCGGGAATCCCGAAGGAGGACGCGGCTTGCGCAGTATAGCTCAAACCGCGCGGAAATATGACGGGAGCGACAATTTTCGATTCGATGCAGAAAAAAAGATTTTTACGGCACGGATAAGGTTAAACACGTGCGCAAACACATAACGCGAAAGCAGCCGGTTTTATGGCGGCGAATACGCGGCATGTGTTTTTTTAAATAAAAATGTAAAATAAGCTTGACATTTTCAAAAAGAGTGCTATAATGATAATGTAAAGCGAGCTTTACATTATTTTGAAGGGAGTTGATGACTTGATAATAGCGATAAGAGACGCGCGAAAAAAAATAGGAATAACGCAGGATGAGCTCGCAAAGGCGGTCGGAGTGACGCGGCAGACGATAATATCTCTGGAAAGCGGCAAATATAACGCATCGCTGCAGCTTGCTCATAGGATTGCCAAATATTTCGGCGTCGGAATTGAGGATATATTTATATTTGAGGAGGATGAATAAAATGGAATATGAAAAGAAAATCAAATCAAGAGCGTATCTGATGGTGTTTTATATAATCATCGGCGCGGCGCTGTGGGCGGCAGCATTTTTTTCCAAGGGCGTTAACGATACCTTGTCGGCGGTAGGGATTGCTCTTATAGCCGCGGGAGCGGTACAGCTGGGACGGAACATAAGGCTGCTGAAAAATCCCGAAAGGCTTCGTGAATGTGAGATAGCCGAAAAAGACGAGCGTAATGTCATGCTTATGGAAAAAGCGCGCTCGCTGTCCTTTGCCGTGTATATAACGCTTGCCTCCGCCGCGGTAATCATACTGTACGCAATTAATAAGGATACGGCGGGACAGATCATTGCGTATACGGTATGCGGCTTTTGTCTGATATACTGTATATGCTATATGATAGTAAAGAAAAGATATTGACATAAATTTAGCGCAAAAAATACTTGCATAAATTCCTGTTTCTGGTATAATTGAATTAAATACAATTATATTAAGGAGAAGATACGTATGAGCACAATAAAGGATTATGAATTTTGGTTCGTAACGGGCAGTCAGCATTTGTACGGACCGGAAACTCTCGAGCAGGTTGCTGCCGACTCACAGGCGATAGTTAGCGGTTTAAACGCGTCGGGCGCGCTCCCCGCGAAGCTTGTATGGAAGCCGACGGTCAAGACGCCGGCGGAGGTTAAGGCGATTTTCAGGGAAGCGTCTTATGATGATAAATGCGCGGGCGTTATAACGTGGATGCACACGTTCAGTCCGTCGAAAATGTGGATTAACGGCTTGAAGGATTTTAAAAAGCCGTACTGCCATTTCCATACGCAGTATAACCGCGAAATCCCCTGGAACGAGATCGATATGGATTTTATGAATCTCAATCAGGCGGCGCACGGAGACAGAGAGCATGGATTCATCGGCTCAAGACTGCGTAAGGCGAGAAAAATTATCGTAGGCTACTGGGAGGATGAGGAACCGCGCAGAAAATTGGGCGATTGGATGAGAGCGGCTTATGGCTATAATGTTTCGCAGGATCTCAAATTATGCCGTTTCGGCGATAATATGCGCCAGGTCGCGGTTACAGAGGGAGATAAGGTTGAAGCGGAAATTAAATTCGGCTGGGATATCGAATATCGTCCCGTGGGTGACCTTGTGCGCATTTTAAACGATGTTACCGAAGAGGAAATTGATGAAAAGATGGCGGAATATCAAAGCCGTTATGACATGGATACCGATAACGAGGCTGCCGTTCGCTATCAGGCGAAGGAGGAAATCGCTATTCGTAAGCTTTGCGAGGAGTTTGGGTATAAAGCCTTTGTTACGAATTTTGAGGATTTGCACGGACTCGACCAGCTGCCCGGACTTGCCGTTCAGAACATGATGAGGGACGGCTACGGATTTGGCGCGGAGGGCGACTGGAAGGTTGCGGCGATGGATGTCATTATGAAGTCTATGGCGGAGGGCATGACAGGCGGCACGGCGTTTATGGAGGACTATACTTATCATTTCGAGAAGGGCAACGAACATATTTTGGGCGCGCACATGCTGGAGGTATGTCCGCTTGTAGCCGCAAATAAGCCGAAAATACAGGTACATCCGCTGGGTATCGGCGACAGAAACGATCCGGCGCGGCTTGTGTTCGACTCTAAGGACGGGGATGCGGTTGTCGCCTCGCTTGTCGATATGGGAGGCAGAATGAGACTGATTGTAAATGATATTAAGGCATGCAATCCTCTGCGTCCGATGCCTAACCTGCCGGTTGCGGGCGTGATGTGGAAGCCGCTGCCGTCGCTTGAAACATCGGCGCAGTGCTGGATCATGGCAGGCGGCGCGCATCACAGTGTGCTTTCCTACGATGTGACGGCTGAAATGCTTCATGATTGGGCGGCGATGATGGATATCGAATTTGTTCATATCGGAGCGGATACCACTGCCGAAAGCATGGAAAAGGAGCTGCTTTATAATGATATCGTGTATAAGCTTAAATAAACAGCGGTAAAAAATATCCGCCCGTTTTACGGGCGGATATTTTTGTACTTTAAAACGGATATATTTTATCTATCCTGTTTTTGGATAGCTCGATCCGATTTACGTGATTTTTGCATTATGCCCCCGATTGACATGCATATATTATGTCGGGTATAATTTACTTGTATTTAATTTGCAAACGGTCGGGAAGGATAAAAAATGAGATTATATAAAAGCTTCTGCATGGAGAAATTTGATAAAAACGGCGCGCTCAAGGGCTTTGAGCTTAATTTTAACGAAAGCTACAATTTCGGCTATGACGTGGTTGACGTTATGGGCGAAAAAGCGCCGAAGCAGACCGCGCTTGTCTGGTGCGATATTGAAGGAAACGAGCGGATTTTCACGTTTTCGGACATCGCGCGGCTCAGCAATAAGGCGGCGAACGTGTTTTTGCAAAACGGCGTAAAAAAGGGCGACAGGGTGCTTGTGATATTAAAGCGGCATTACGAATACTGGTACGTCGCGCCCGCGCTCCATAAAATCGGCGCGGTTATTATCCCCGCAACGCATATGCTCACGGTCGAGGATATCGCGTACCGCATAAACGCCGCCGATATTTCATACGCGGTCTGCACGGCGGAAAATGACGTGCCGGAACGGCTTAAAAAAGCGAGAGCGGAAAATCCGGCGCTGAAAACGATTTTCGGCGTGCGTCAGCATAATACGGACGGGATTTTTGATTTGACAACGGCGATTGAAAACGCGCCCGCTGTTCTTACACGTATCGACACGCGCGCGGACGAGCCGATGCTGATGTATTTCACGTCCGGCACTACGGGCTACCCCAAAGCGGTGCTGCACAACCACACATACACACTCGCGCACATCATAACGGCGCGTTACTGGCAGTGCGTCATTGACGGCGGGCTTCATATGACCGTCGCGGAAACGGGCTGGGGCAAGGCGTCATGGGGCAAGATTTACGGTCAATGGCTCTGCGGCTCGGCGGTAATGGTCTATGATTTTGAGGTGTTCGTGCCGAAAAAGCTGCTTGCGGTCATGGAAAAATACCGCGTGACGACCTTCTGCGCCCCGCCGACGATTTACAAATATTTCGCAAAGCACGGCATAGAAAATTACGACCTGTCCGCGCTTACACGCTTCACAACGGCGGGCGAGGCGATAAATCCGCAGGTCAAATCGGACATATTTGACCGCACCGGACTTAAAATCCATGAGGGCTTCGGGCAGACGGAATCGGTTCTTATGCTCGCGAATTTTGAAAACGATAACCTGTCCGAGGGCTCGATGGGCAGACCGTCGCCGCTTTACGATATACGGATACAAAGACCGGACGGCACATTCGCGGGTGCAAACGAGGAGGGCGAGATCGTCGTTATCCCGAAGGAAAAGCAGTACGGCATATTCATGGGCTATTACGGCAACGACGAGCTGTATAAAAGCGTCTGGGAGGGCGGCGTGTACCACACGGGCGACATCGGATATTTTGACGAAAACGGCTGCTATTTCTACGTCAGCCGCCGCGACGATGTTATTAAATCGCGCGGCTTCCGCATAGGTCCGTTTGAAATAGAAAGCAAGCTTATCGAGCACCCGGCGGTGCTTGACTGCGCGGTTATCGGCGTGCCGGACAGGGAGCGCGGGCAGTCGGTAAAGGCGTTCGTTATCGTAAACGACGGCTATGATATGGCAAATTCGACCGCGTATATGATAAAGCGCGACGTTAATAAAAAGCTGGCGTATTACAAGCATATACATCAGATAGAAATTGTAAAGGAGCTGCCCAAAACAATCAGCGGCAAAATCCGGCGCACGGAATTGCGGAAGTGAATATGGAAAACAGCGGCGAAAATTTTCCGCCGCTGTTTTTGCGCAAATGCGGATACGTGTTGTTTGCCAAAATAACAGGTATTTTCCTTGACGTGATTTTTTCGGTATGATATAATTATAACAATAATTAATTTTGGGAGGAAGGATTTATGCAGATTAATGATTTTGAACCGAAAAAGGTATTTGAGTTCTTTTCACAAATTGCCGAAATCCCGCACGGATCGGGCAATACGGCGCGCCTTGCCGAATATTGTCTGCGCTTTGCAGAGGAACGCGGGCTTGAAGCGTATCGCGATGACTACGGAAACGTTATGATTTTTAAGGACGCTTCGGCAGGATATGAAAACAGCGCGCCCGTAATAATACAGGGGCATATTGATATGGTATGCGAAAAACGTCCGGGCTGTAAAAAGGATATGGAGCGGGAAGGCATTGATATTTTAACCGACAGAGAGTTTTTATTTGCCGACGGTACGACGCTCGGCGGAGACGACGGTATAGCCGTCGCGTACATACTTGCGCTGCTTGATGATAAGACGGCGGAGCATCCGCCTATCGAGGCTCTGCTTACGGCGGATGAGGAAACGGGGCTGTGCGGCGCGGATGCTCTTGACGCATCGAGGCTTAAGGGGCGCCGGCTTATCAATATCGACTCCGAGGAGGAGGGCGTACTGACCGTCAGCTGCGCCGGAGCGGCGGATGTGAGATGTAAGATCCCGGTGAGCGAAATGAAAGCTGACGGTATGAGCGCGCTGAAAATAACAGTAAGCGGTCTTTTGGGAGGCCATTCGGGTATTGATATTATCAAGGACAGGAAAAATGCCGCCAAGATACTGGGAGAGCTTTTGTATGAGGTCAATTCAAAGACGCCTGTTTACGCGGCTTCAATCAGTGCCGGCGGACGTCTTAATGTTATCACGCCGTGGGCTGAGGCTGTCATATGCGCTGAGGATGTTCGGGAAGCGAAGAGCATCATAGAGCAATTCGGCGCGGAGTTTAAGAGTGAACGCGCCCTGCGCGAGCCGGACGCGCATATATCGTGCGATGAGACCGTCCTGCCCGAAATCTGCGCTGACCGCAGCGGCACTCGAAAAATCATATTCGCTCTCATGCAGTCGCCGTCGGGATTGCGGGCAATGAGCGAGGATATGCCGGAGCTGGCGCAGACGTCGGTGAATCTTGGCGAGACATTGTACGGCGGAGGCGTGCTGGAGCTGAGCTTTATGCTCAGATCCAACTCCGGCGCCGATAAAAGGGAAATCGTTCGCGGACTTAAGTCGCTCTCGGATTATCTCGGCGGGGACATCGAGGTCAGCGGCGATTATCCGCCGTGGGAGTACCGTAAGGATTCGCCGCTAAGGGATTTAATGATAAAGGTTTATAAGGATATGACCGGCAGGGAGCCCTTGGTATGCGCTATTCACGCGGGACTTGAATGCGGAATTTTGTCCGGTAAGCTTAAGGATGCGGACATGGTTTCGATAGGTCCGAATATGTACAGCGTCCATACGCCGGACGAGAAGCTTGAGATAAAATCGGTCAGAAGATGCTGGGAGTATCTTTTGGAAATTTTAAAGGAATTAAAATAATCAAAAAAAGTCTGCCGATACGCCGGAGGACATTGAGCCGGTTAACAGGCTGAGAAAGGATATGATGAAATCATATCCTTTCTTAGTCTTTGCTTCAAATGCCGATACGGTATATAAGAGTCTTTTGAGCTGAGGGAAAATACGTATGTTTTTATCTTTTTTAAATTTTACATCGTATTTTCAATTTTTTACATTGAAATTTATCCGGAAAAATTTTAAAATTAATAAAAATAAGTTTACAGCGCGGTTAGCGCCATGCGTTTCGAATCACGCGGCTGTAGAATAAAGAAAGGGATGAGCAAATGTGTCGGACTATATTCTTGAGCTTAAAGGAATAACAAAGATTTTTCCGGGCGTTAAGGCTCTCGACAACGTGCATTTCTCGCTCAAGGAGGGTGAGATCCACGCTCTTATGGGTGAAAACGGAGCGGGAAAGTCCACCTTTATAAAGGTAATAACGGGCGTACATCAGCCGGAGGCGGGCGAGATATTTATCCGCGGTCAGAAGGTTTCGATAAAGAATCCGAAGGATGCTCAGAATTTGAGCATAGCGGCAATTTATCAGCACGGCACCGCATACCAGCATTTGAGCGTGACTGAGAATATTTTTATCGGTCATGAGAAAATGACGAAATTGAAAACCATTAATTGGAAGCAGATGCACAAGGATGCCGCCGCGCTTTTAAACCGGCTTGGCAGCAGTATAGATCCGCATTCCGTAATGGGTAATCTCACGGTGGCGGAGCAGCAGATAGTAGAGATAGCAAAGGCTATATCCACCAATGCGAAAATAATTATTATGGACGAACCTACCGCGGCGCTTTCAAAACGCGAGTGCGAGGAGCTGTACAGAATAACCGAGCAGCTTCGCGACGAGGGCTGCTCCATAATATTCATTTCACACCGCTTTGAGGATATGTACAGGCTTGCGAGCCGCGTAACAGTGTTCCGTGACGCGCAGTATATAGGAACATGGGATGTTGACGGCATTTCAAACGAGGTTCTCATAACAAAGATGGTGGGGCGCGAAATTTCGCAGATTTACCCGAAGCAGGATGTAGAGATGGGAGAGGAAATTTTCAGGGTCGATAAACTTTCCAAAACGGGATACTACAAGGATGTTTCCTTCTCGCTGCACAAGGGCGAGATCCTTGCCATGACGGGGCTTGTCGGCGCGGGCAGGACGGAGGTATGCCAGGGCATTATGGGCATAGAAAAGCCGGACAGCGGCAAGGTCTATTTGGAAGGCAAGGCGCTCAGCATATCGCATCCCTCCGATGCAATGAATTACGGTATCGGGTATCTTCCCGAGGACAGGCAGAAGCAGGGACTTATTCTTGACTGGAGTCTCGGACAGAATGTTACGCTCGCCACGCTTGAGCAGTTTACTCACGGAAGCATTATAAATCAACGGGAGGAACGGCAAAAGTCAAAGGAGCTTCTGGAAAGAGTAAAGACAAAGGCGCTTTCGGTATTCGATAAGGCATCGAGCCTGTCGGGCGGCAACCAGCAGAAGGTGATTGTGGCGAAGGTGTTAAATTCGGATTTGAAGGTGGTAATACTCGACGAGCCGACAAAGGGCGTGGATGTGGGCGCAAAGGCGCAGATATACGAGATTATGTCAGGCCTGGCGGCACAGGGCTATGGAGTAATAATGATTTCATCGGAAATGCCGGAGGTGCTGGGAATGGCTGATACGATCCTTGTAATGAAGGAAGGCAGAGTATCGAAGATTTTCAGCGAGGTTAAGAGCGTAACTCAGGAGCAGATCCTTGAAGCTGCGATGAACACTTAAAGGAGGTGCGGCTGGATAATGGATAAGATAAAAAAATTCTTTTCGTCAAACATCAGGGAAATAAGCCTGATTATAGTGATGATAGCGATAGCGTTTTTCGTTGAGTTCAGGAGCGGCGGCAACTTCTTTACCGGCGAAAATATCAGCGATATGCTGACAGAAACAGCTGTTTTGGCAATATGCGCCGTAGGAATGATGACGGTAATGGTGACGGGTGGAATAGACCTTTCGATAGGCGCGGTGATGGCGCTGAGCGCTATGGTAGGCGGAACGGTCCTTAAAAACAATCAGTCCGTTCCCACGATAGCGATAGTGCTTATATCAATCGCCGTAGGAATCGTATGCGGATTTATAAACGGTACGCTTGTATCGAAGCTAAGGATACTGCCTATTATAGCTACTCTCGGAATGATGAATATTTTCCGCGGCATAACGTACCTTGTGTCAAACGGAAGCTGGGTTATGCAGCAGGATATGGGCGCGAATTTCCTTTCTTTGGCAACGGGCAGGGTTCTGGGCGTCAATAACCTTATTGTCATAGCGCTTGCAGTGTACATAATAGCCGCGTTTTTCATGACACAGACGCGGACCGGGCGCAAGATTTACGCGGTCGGAAACAGTGAGGAAAGCGCGAGAGTATCCGGTATTAAAACCGGCAGAACGCTTACGATGGTTTATACGATTTTAGGAGCGATAGCGGGACTCGGCGGAATACTTTACGTCTGCAAATACGGCGTTGCGCAGGGTGAAACCTGCACGGGCTATGAAATGAACGTAATCGCGGCGTGCGTACTTGGCGGAGTAAGTGTGAACGGCGGTACGGGACGCGTAGGCGGCGTGCTTTTGGGAGCAGTGCTGCTGGGAATTTTAAATAACGCGATGCCGCTCATTCATGTTTCGTCGTTCTGGCAGGAGGCTATAAGAGGTCTGATAATTCTGCTTTCAATTATCGCCAACTCGCTTATTCAGCGGAATGTCGAAATGAAAGCGCTCAGAAGGAGGAATATCTGATGGCTAAGAATATAACTAAGCAGGTCATGCAAAGCGACGGCACACGAATAATCTCGGCTGAAAGAGGTTTCTCATGGAAGCGTTTTCTGCTCCAATGGGAGTGGATGCTTGTGCTGATGCTTATAATAGTAAACGTGTTTAACATTTCCGTATCGCCGAATTACGCCAACGTGAAGAATATATTAAACGCGACGCGCGACTTTCTGGACAAGGCGATTGTAGTGTTCCCGATGGCGTTTGTGCTGATGCTCGGAGAAATAGACATAAGCGTTGCGTCAATTATGGCTTTGTCAGCGACGATAATGGGCATTGCGTATCAGGCGGGTATTCCGATGGCGGGCGCGATATGTATAGCGCTTGCGACGGGCACGGTATGCGGATTGATAAACGGCGTGATTTTGGTTAAGTTCCCGGAGCTTTCAAGCATGATTGTAACGCTTTCAACGCAGATTATTTATCGTGGCATAGCGCAGATCATACTTGAAACAAATTCCGTCGGAGGCTTCCCGTCGTGGTTCACGCAGGTTGCGGCGGGCAAGATAGGCGGCATGGTGCCGTATGTGCTGATATTTACGATAGCCGAGGCTTTGTTCTTCGCGTATTTGCTGCATTATACCAAATTCGGAAGGCGCTGCTATGCTATGGGTAATTCCGTGACGGTGGCAAAATTTTCGGGAGTTAAAACAAATAAGATTAAGATTATAGTATTCACGATGGCAGGTCTGTTCTCGGCGGTTGCGGCTGTATATCTCGCGTCTAAGATGTCGAGCGTAAGACCGGACGTCGCTAAGGGCTATGAGCTTGATATAATCGCTATGGCGGTTTTGGGCGGCGTTTCGACATCGGGAGGAAAAGGCAGAATTTTAGGCACGGCGCTGGCGATCCTCGTAATCGGATATTTAAGATACGGTCTTGGACTGATAAATGCGTCGAGCCAGATCATTATGATTGTAGTGGGAGCACTGTTAATTATAGCGGTTGCGATCCCGAGCTTCAGAGAAAGCGTAGGAAACGCAAATTGGTTTAAAAAGCTCAAATCAATGGCGGCAAAATCGCAGGGCACGTAAATTCAGTCATATTAAAGAGATTCGCGGCAAAGCCGCCGTCTCTTGAATAAAAATAAAATAACGGAGAAATCCGTACAGAAAGGATGGTTTTCATATGAAAGCTAAAAGAATGTTGGCATTAGGACTTGCGGCAATAGCATGCGCGTCCATGCTTGCGGGCTGCGGCGGCGCCGGAGAACCGGCGGATACGGAGAGCACAAGCGCTTCCGGAGGCGGCGTATACGCGTTTGTGGCGAAGGACGTGCAGAATCCGTACATGCAGAAGGTTTATGAAGGCTTTGAAAAAGCATGCGGCGAGATAGGCGCCGAACCGCTTTACAAGGGACCCGAAGCGGCGACTCCCGAAAAGCAGATTGAGATTATTAACCAGCTTATCGCTCAGGGAGTATCGGGAATAGCGATTGCGGCAAATGACGCGGATGCTTTGCAGCCGGCTCTTGTAGAGGCAATGGATGCGGGTATTCAGGTTATTTCGCTTGACAGCGCCGTTAATCCGGCATCACGTAAGGTACACATCGAACAGGCTGATCCCGAGAAAATAGGCAGAGGCTTGATCCAGGCGGCTTACGATATGGTAGGCGGCGAGGGAGGCATCGCTATTCTTTCGGCTACGGCACAGGCGACAAACCAGAATCTCTGGATTAGCTGGATGCAGAAGGAGCTTGACGAGAATCCCGACAAGTATGCTAAAACGCCGCTTGTAAAAATTGCTTACGGTGATGACGACCCGACAAAATCGACATCTGAAACGCAGGCGCTTCTTACGGATCCGTCAATCAAGGTTATAATCGCTCCGACGACGGTTGGTATGCTTGCCGCGGGTAAGGTTTTACAGGATAAGCAGTCCGATGTATTGCTTACCGGTCTGGGTCTCCCGTCGGAAATGGCTCCGTTTATCGAGGATGGCACATGCCCGTGGATGTATTTGTGGAACCCGGTAGACATCGGATATCTTGCGGGATATACTATGGACTCGCTTGTAAAGGGAGATGTAGACGGTACGACCGGTCAGACATTTACAGCCGGCGACTTGGGCGAGAAGTCAGTTACCGATGCTGCTGACGGCGGCACACAGGTAATGCTGGGCGATCCGTTTAAGTTTGATCCGGACAATATTGCGGAGTGGAAGGAAGTATATTAATATTTCCAGGGAAAAAAGGAACCGCGAAATGCGCGGTTCTCATAAAATAGCAATGCTTTGAGTTTTTACGGCAGCGGCATAGCTTTGGCTATGCCGCTGTCTGCTTCCTATTCCGTAACGAGTGATTTTACGAATATATGGACACGCCGTATATTAACCGACGTGTATTTTTCCACGTTATATCTGACCGCGTGCTGCGCTGCTTCGCATACATCGGGGATATTATGCCCTATTTTTACGGTCACTGTCATATCAAGATGAACGCCGTGAGCCGTTTTACGGACATTGATATTCGTAACTTTGACTATAGCCTCGATGCTTTCCGCTTCATGCACCGCCATAGCTATGATTACGTTATCGGAAATGATGTAGTCGCCCATATAGCTGAACGTGGGACGCACAATAGAGCGCTCGTCGCTGTCGGCGTCTGTGTCGGCATCGAGATTTCGCTGCAAATATCTCAGCGGGTGCAGAAAATATCCGGAAAAATCCTTTTTGATTTCAAATGTCGGCACGGGTATTACGTGCTTGCCCTCATGGGTGCGCGTATTGCGCGCCAGCGCCATTTCCTCGCTTGACGCCACCTCGTCTATATGAATATACCGTTCGATTGCGCCGACCCCGAGTGCGTCGGCGATTTTTTGCGCCATTCCCTCAGAGGTCCCCAAAATCATCAGACAGTTTATGCTGCCCTGCGCGAGCGCGCGCTTTATATCCTTTGACTGCTCGCTTTTCATAAAAAGCGCGTGTTTTACCGATGCCATCATTGTCGCTTCGCTTTTTGCGGATGTGCCGGCAATAACCTTGCCGTGCGAGATTAGCAGCCCGTCGTCTATAATCGCGTCTGCGCCATATGCCGACGCGATTTTTACGCTTCTGTAGCTTTTTCCGGTACCGCTCGGTCCCACAAACGCGATTACTCTCATTATTTACCCTCCGTTTCCATTTCGCGGAGCTTATACGAAAGCGTCATGAGAGGATCGGAAAGATGCACATTTTCAACGGCGATATTCTCAGGCAGATTCAGCTCCGCATACGAAAAATTAAGGAGCGCTTTTACTCCGCTGTCCACAAGGCGTCCGGCAGCCTCCTGAACGCCTGATTTGGGCAGAGTAAGAACAGCTATATCGACACGGTTGTTTTTTATATATTCCTCTAAATTACTCATGTCCATAACAGTCATACCGTTTATAACGGTTCCGACAACCTCCGGAGATTTGTCGAAGAGAGCGGTGATTTTAAATCCGCGCCGCTCAAAGCCAGGATGATTGGCTAAAGCACGTCCCAGATTTCCTGCGCCGACTACAATAACGGAATTACCGTCCTTAAGCCGTAAAATTTCGGCAATTTCATTCTGCAAATGCTCTATATTATAGCCGTAGCCCTGTTGACCGAAGCCCCCGAAAAAGTTAAAATCCTGCCGAATCTGCGACGCTGTTACACCCATGCGGACGCTTAGCTCCGTGGAGGATATTTTCGTTGTTCCCTGCGCGAGCAAATCGCTTAGATGCCGATAATATCTGGGCAATCTGTGTATGACCACGTTTGGTACATGTTTGGTTTCTTCTGCCATTGTTTTTCTCCATTTCACTGTATTACATATCGTATTTTTGATTTTAACATATTTTTTATGATTTGTACAGTATTTTTTCTCTCAATTTGCTTCATAAGACGGCAGGCGGCTGAAGAATGCTCTTCCGCCGCCTGATAGTGTCTGATTGCCTCGTATCATTCCGCATTTCCGGCTTTGATATCCGCGATTGACGTTGACCAGCCGAAATTCTTTTCCTCTCGTACAGCCAATATTTCGAGAGCTTCGAAATTCTCCGCGTTCTCAAAGGGCATATCCTTTATCTCTGCCGTCTTTTTGCCGTCCGATACGGTAAAAGACAGCTTTTTCGCGTTAAAATCGGCGATGACCTTTACATGATACCATGTGTCTTTATTAAACGACTTATCCACGCTCTGCCATTCGGCCGTTTCAAGACCGCCGTTCGAGATTTTGCCGCCCGTACTGTAGCGCATCTCGCGCCCGTCCTGTACGGACAAGCCCAAAAACGCGTTGTTTGACGAATCCGCGAATCTTAGCTCGCCCGACGAATTGCCGCCGGTCGTAAGACCGGATTTCCAGTCAAGCTCAATCAGAACCTTGCCGCTGAGCGGCGCACCGGTGTGATATATCGCGTTTCTGTTGCCCTTGGACGAGCCGGAAATCGCGACAACGTTTCTGTCTCCATCCTTTGCCACAGTGATTGAATCGAGCGGGGCGGGCTTCGTTCCGGCGAATCCGCCCGCGTCGCCGACATTGTATGATG
This sequence comes from uncultured Clostridia bacterium, assembly GCA_947626135.1. Taxonomy (GTDB): domain Bacteria; phylum Bacillota; class Clostridia; order UBA1381; family UBA1381; genus 12844. The sequence goes on along the minus strand of CANQQZ010000012.1, from coordinate 5,011 downwards.
AAAAGTCCTCGTTAACGTACATTTTCCATTTATTGCCGTCGGGATCCGTGTAATCCTCCGCCGTCCTTCCCGCGAGCGGGTCGGGGGTAGGTGTGGGCTCGGGTGATGTCGTCGGCTCGGGCGGAGCGGGCTTCTCTCCTGTGGTGAGTGCGGTTATAATGCCGTCAACCGCCGCCGTGCCGGCAAATTCCGTTTTGCCTATCACGATCAATCCCTTCGGGTCCCAGAATACATTTCTGCCTATCGCCTCCGCCATCGCGCGCAGGGGTATCAATGTGCGATCGTTTATGATCTGCGCCGGAACGTCGAGCTGCTTCGCTTCTCCGTTAACGGTATAATCCGGTGAACCTGCTGTCATTTCGACTGTGTTTCCACGTCCGGACAGCGTGATTTCGCGTGCGTCGGCGTCCCAATCCGCCGTCATACCGAAGCTCTCCGCTATAAAGCGCACCGGCACAAGCGTGCGGTCGTCAACGATAATCGGCGTGACCTCCGCGTTATCCGGATCGATTTTTACAATATCATCGTCAAGATACGCGTTTGGGCTGCCGACGAGCAGCTTTATCTCGTCCGCCGCCGCGCTCGCCGCGCCGTCAGGTTTAACGGGAATCGTCAAATGCTGCGCCGCCGTCGTAACAATCGTTTCATTTCTCCTTACAGCGACCTCCGGAAGAGGCACCTCCGTTGTTTCCGCGCCGAGGTAATAGCTTAAATTGGGCGGCTGGTTATAGTGATTATTCTGCGTCGCTATCGAGGCGCGGTAAACCGGGTCATAAAGCAGCGCGGGGATTTTATACGGCGTTTCGATATTCGTCGAATAAATCCTTACTCCCTGCTCGTCGGCTGTCTTCCACACGATCTCCTCGCGCCAGTCGCCGAACAGATCCGCCTGCACACACGGTACAGCCTTTGTGCCGCTGTTTGACGCGCAGCCGTTCGCGTCGAATATAACATCAACCTCTTTGTTGTTATAATCGTACTCCGAAACGCGCGTGCCGTCCAAAAACTCGCTCAGCAAATCGTCGTCCCAGTAGATTTTGAAATTCATCGGCAGCGACACGAGCGCGTCAGAGCCGTCCTCGCCCTTTTCATACGTACCGTCGGGCAATTGAACCTTGAATTCATTCCAGCTTTTTGCGATTTCCTCACCGCTGATATTCGCCGGAACAGTCCATGTCGAGCCCCAGACCTCATAGCCCCGATAATTCGGGTTGATATCCGCCGCGCGGCTGCGTCCGGTGTCCTTATTTTTTCCATAGCCCCACAATACCTGACCCGTAAGCCCGTCGTGGAGCTCGATATTAGCCGGAAGCGACGAGGTTTCATGACACGCCCACGTCAGGTAGCCGTGATAATCGGGACTCATAATCGCCATATCAAACGCGTCGCCGTGGCAAAGCTTGATTTCCTTGCCCTCCGCGTCCGTTGCCTTTACAGCGTACAGCGTCGAGCCATCATCGTCGATCGCCATCGGTCCCGAGAAAATCTCGTCCCTGCCGTCGAAATCTATATCCGCCGTGCCCATATTATGGTTCACCGCGCCCCAGATGGAGTTAACGTCGTCGGTGTTGGGCGTATCGACAATCCAGTCGCTTACGAATTTGTTGTCCGCGACGTGCCACGCCGCCGCCTTGACATTATCCCACGCGCCGCGAAGCATTACGACGGACGGCGTTTTGCCGTCGAGATACGCAACGCCCCAGAGGAAATGGCTTGCGCGCTTAGTGAGCCTGCCCGTATCGTCATAGCGGTACGACCAGCTTGAAAGCGGCTCGCGCGCGGGTAAAAGATCGGTGCGCGTGATTTCCGCGCCCGTTTCGCCGTCGTACATCGACATAAATTCGGGAGTGGAAACGATATACTGTCTGTCCTTGAATATCGCAAGATTGCTTTCGTCCTTGCTGTAATCGGTAATCTTATCGCCGTTCGTGTCGCCTATCTGCGCGCCCGCGCCGTCAGTCGTGCCCTCGAACGAGCGCATTATGACCTCGGCTTTTCCGTCGCCGTTGAAATCGTATACCATGAAATTGATATCGTGCTCATTGATCTCGTTCGGACCGATATTTATCTCCCACATGAACGCGCCGTCGTCGTCATACGCCTCGATTATCGGGTAAAGCGTGCGCGTTGACGGCACCATATCCGTCGGCGTGCGGCGGAACAGATACTCGTATTTGCCGTCGCCGTCGAGGTCGCCCGCGCCGCCGTCGTCGATTATGTACACCTCGCGGTTCTTTAATGAAAAGCTTATGTATTCCTTATCCCATGCCTTGACCGTCTGCGTTGTGTTTTTTTCGTAGTTCCCGTTCCCCAAAGAGGTGACGGTTTCAAGCGTGTATTCCGTTCCCGGCTTTCCGTGCTCGTCAAAATAATTCGTGGCGCTCATCGGCTCGGGATTGAGCAGTACGCCGTCACGGTACAGATTGTAAAATACATCTCCGTGAAAAGTATTGTAATTCACCGGGTCAAGCGCGCGGACGTCCGTCGCAAGGTACCGCCAGCTTACAAGCACTCCGTCATCGGCGGGAACCGCGATAAGTCCGCGGTCGAGATCCTCCGCCGGACGGTTCTCTACCGGACGGTTTTCGTAAGCCTTGTCAACCTCGGCGCGCTTCGCGGTATCGATTTCGCTCGTGTATTTATTAAGCGTAAATCCGTCGTCGGAATTTATCGCCTCGTAACCCGCGAAAACGGGCATCGCGGTAACCGCGATCGACGCTGCGGCGATAAATGATATGATTCGTTTTGCCTTCATATAAAATCTCCTCTCTGAAATAATTTTTTCTATACTTCAAGAATATCGGAAATAAAGACATTTGTCAATTAACATGAACGGAGAATTTTTCACGAAAATTTCGTGCAAACCTACAAAACGTTTTCAAATCGACACAGATAACCGCGCAAAAATGAAAATAGAAAGTGAGTATTAAAGAGAAAACAAGAGAAAATTAAAGAAAATAAAAGCAAAATACAAAAAATCAAATTTTTTGCAAAAAAGGTGTTGACAACCGGTAAAAAAGATAGTAAAATACGTCAGGTAGGTCGAAGAGAAACTTCGGCGGTCATAAAAAAGTAGGAGGAAACAGCAATGAATTCAAGCTATCTTCAGAAGCCGGCTGACGTTGAGAGAACATGGTATATTATCGACGCGGCTGACAAGCCTTTGGGACGCGTTGCGGCGGCGGCGGCACATATATTAATCGGTAAGCATAAGCCGACGTATACGCCGAACGTTGACTGCGGCGATCATGTAATCGTTATCAATGCGGACAAGGTTGTTTTAACCGGAAACAAGTTATCGCAGAAAGCGCGTTATTATCACACCGGTTGGGTAGGCGGAATAAAGGAGATCCGTTACGACAAGCTTATGGCTCAGAAGCCGGAAAAAGCTATGGAATACGCCGTGGGCGGAATGCTCCCGAAGAACTCAATCGGAAGAAAGTCCGCGACTCGTCTTCGCGTATATAAGGGCGCGGAGCATAACCACGAGGCGCAGCAGCCCGTTGTATGGACAGGCGAGATTAAGTAAGGGAGGATTTTATAATGGCAAAGGAACAATTTTACGGTACTGGCAGAAGAAAGTCTTCCGTTGCAAGAGTTCGTCTTGTTCCGGGTAACGGAAGCATTACAATAAACGGCAGAACAATTGATGATTATTTTGGTCTTGACACATTAAAATTCATCGTCCGTCAGCCGCTTGCACTCACTAAAACAGAGGGTAAGTTTGACGTAATCGTTAAGGTTGAAGGCGGCGGTTTCACAGGTCAGGCGGGTGCGATCCGTCACGGTATATCAAGAGCACTTTTAGAGGTAGACAGTGAAGCATACAGAGCAGATTTAAAGGCTGCGGGATTCCTGACGAGAGACTCAAGAATGAAGGAAAGAAAGAAGTACGGTCTCAAAGCCGCACGTCGCGCTCCGCAGTTCAGTAAGAGATAAATTTTCACACAAAATTACAAAAAACCCCGTAGCCTTGCGGCTTTCGGGGTTTTTGTGTGGGGTGATTTGTCTGTTTGGTTTAACGGATTTTGACAGATTTTAACTCAAAATAAATCAATTTATAGGGGTTAAATAGGGGTGAAATTCACTTTTTAGACCCCAAATGGGTTAAATGATGGGTGAAATTTTGAGTGCAAAATCTTGATTTTTTACCTTGATTTTTATTTGATGAGTTTGTCATAGTCTGACACAATTTAATAAAATTAAAATGAATTTGAACACGCGTTTGCTTGCTCGGTATGAGCTATGTGGACACGCTTTTTTAATATCAAGTTTAGGGAGGTAGAGATATGTTTGAAAAAAACTATGTGCTTCCTACCGATGCGGTTATTGTACAAGCCGCAAAGGACTATCGGAGAGCCAGCACTCCGCAGATTAGAGAAGTCCTTAAAAACTTCTTCTTGTCCGAATGGTTTTGTGCCTTGACCGATATGGACGGAAAAAAGTTATACAATCGTTTAGAGCGGGAACGCCTTGAAAAGCGGAAGCGAAAACGCTGATATTTTGTAAAATTTTACGGGAAGGAGGATTGCAATGCCTGTATTCAGAATTGAAAAGAACAGAAACTATACGGTTATGTCAAACTATCATCTGCGCGATATTAACCTATCGCTCAAAGCAAAGGGGCTTCTATGCTTCATACTCAGCTTGCCGGAGGATTGGGACTATACACTTAAAGGTTTATCACTGATTTGTAAAGACGGCATCGACTCAATCAGAGCTACTATACGCGAGCTTGAAAAGATAGGTTACGTCAAGCGATACAGAAATCGTAATGAAAAAGGTCAGCTTACCGATACGGAATATGTCATATACGAGTATCCTCAAAGTGTCGTGCCACATACCGAAAAGCCTAAATTGGAAAATCCTACGTTGGAAAACCCTATGTTGGATAATCCAATATTGGAAAACCCTATATTGGGCAAGCCTACGTTGGAAAATCCAACGCAAATAAATAAAGATAAAACAAATACTAAAAAATCAAATACTGATGATATTAAATACTTATCTA
>CANQQZ010000011.1 GCA_947626135.1 uncultured Clostridia bacterium | reverse complement strand
CCAAAACACCTTTTAATTTTCGAAAAACCCAGTATTTATGCGGTGTTCAGCCGTTTCGTACATCATTCCCACTCGATCGTTGCGGGCGGCTTGGATGTAATGTCATAGACGAGGCGGTTTACATGCTTAACCTCATTCACGATCCTATTCGACGCCCTTTCCAGCACATCATACGGGATCCGCGCCCAGTCGGCGGTCATAAAATCGGTCGTAGTCACGGCGCGCAGAGCAAGAGTATAATCATACGTCCGTTCGTCTCCCATTACGCCGACGCTTTTCATATCGGTGATCACGGCAAAATACTGGTTAATATCCCTATCCAGTCCGGCGTCCGCAATCTCCTCGCGGAAAATCGCGTCGGCGTCGCGAAGAATCTCAAGCTTGCTTTCGGTAATCTCGCCGATTACACGAACCGCCAAGCCCGGACCCGGGAACGGCTGCCGCCAGACGAATTTTTCCGGCAGCCCGAGCTCCATTCCCAATTGACGCACCTCGTCCTTGAACAAATCACGCAGCGGCTCGATTATTTCCTTAAAATCTACGTGCTCCGGCAAGCCTCCGACATTGTGATGGCTCTTTATCGTCGCCGCGTCGCCCGCGCCGGATTCTATTACGTCGGGATAAATCGTGCCCTGCACAAGGAAGTCGACCGCGCCGATTTTCTTCGCTTCTGCTTCAAACACGCGGATAAATTCCTCTCCGATAATCTTCCTCTTCCTTTCGGGATCCGTAACGCCCTTTAATTTCCCGAGGAATAAATCCTGCGCGTTCGCTCTTACTAAATTTATATCAAATTGCTGCCTGAACAGACTTTCCACCTCGTCGCCCTCGTTTTTGCGCAATAATCCGTTGTCAACGAAAACGCACGTTAATTGCTTCCCGACGGCTTTGTGAAGCATTACAGCCGCCACAGACGAGTCAACTCCGCCCGACAGAGCGCACAATACCTTGCCGTCTCCGATTTTATTTCGCAGCGCCTCGATCGAACGCTTCGCGAAATCGCTCATTTTCCAATCACCCTTGCAGCCGCAGACGTTAAACAGAAAATTTTTAAGTATTTCGCGACCCTTTTCGGTGTGATTTACCTCCGGATGGAACTGCACCGCGTAAAGCTTCTTGTCCGCGTTTTCATACGCTGCGCACGGACATGACGCCGATGACGCCGTGATTTCAAAGCCCTCGGGAACAGCGGCTATGTAATCCGTATGGCTCATCCAACATACGATATCGCGTTGTATGCCGTCAAATAACAGACTTTTTGAAAGGCTTATCTCCGTTCGTCCGTATTCTCGGGTAGGCGCTTTTTCTACTCGACCGCCCAGCAGATATGCCATAAGCTGAGAGCCGTAGCAAATTCCCAAAACGGGTATTCCCAAATCAAAAATCTCCTTTCCGCAGCGCGGAGAGCTGTCGTCGTATACGCTGTTGGGACCGCCGGTGAAAATGATTCCCTTCGGTTTTTTCGCTTTTATTTTTTCTATATCCGTCTTGTAGCTCCAGACCTCGCAGTACACGCTGCATTCGCGCACGCGGCGCGCGATAAGCTGGTTGTATTGTCCGCCGAAGTCGAGAACAATCACCGTTTCGTTTTCCATAGCTTTTCCCTCCATAAAATTGTGTGTTCATTGTAACACAAAAAAACGGTGTTTTCAACATTTTTTTCCGTTTCAATCAAAATAATTTAACAGCTGCGATGATTTTGAAGCAATCCGCGCGGACGTGTCCGTAAAAAGGCGAGTACGACCCCCGGCATATTTGCCGGCGGGAAATCCGTCATTCGGAGAATATATCCGAAACTCAAAATTTTCGCCGAAAAACAGTTGAATTTTTCTGTGATTTGTGTTAATATAACAATTGGGACAATAAAATGCAGGCGTAGTTTAGCGGTAAAACTTCAGGTTCCCAACCTGACGTCGAGGGTTCGACTCCCTTCGCTTGCTCCATACCGGGTGTTCTTACGGAACTTAGAGCTGTGAGGACACTCGTTTTTCGTTTTCGCCGCGGTCCGGTTATCGGATATCAAGGTAAAAAAGCTGCTTGCCGTGTATTTCAGAGCACCGATTTATCATACGGCAGTTCTGATCCAATGGCGTAAAACCTACATTTTGGGGCGTGAACGATGTTGACACTGCGTTTTAATTATGATAAAATTATAGTATCGTCAGTAAAATGTATTGGGGGTTTAGGAGTATGAAATATCTAAAAAAAGCTCTGTCAATGTTTCTTGCGACGACAATGACCTTATCGCTCATGCCTATGGTATCGTTTGCCGCGCCGACGGTGCGCCCGTTTATAGACGCACTGTTGCCGAGCTACGAAGGCGGTATCGGCGCAATCGACTGGGGCGATACCGACTGGGGAGCGTTTGAGGGCGTTAACTGGGAAGGCGCTGCGGACAAGACGGCTGACGAGCTGGCGGCTTTGTTTGACGAGACAAAATTTAATGTTATAACAACCGACAGCGTTTTAAGCTTTGAGTCCGACGAGGGAGCGTTTTACACCGATACGGAGTCTGATGTCGATTTGGACGATTTGGATTTTAAGGAAGGCTCGATCACCTTCCCCGAGGGAGATACGGTTATAATCTCGTCGGCGGAAAGGACGTTCGCCCTTAAAGGAGAAACGACGCTGAACATTCCCGACAATTCGTCGGTAATGGTTATAAGCGCGTACAAGCCGGCAGAGCCGGAGGAGGAGGACTCGTACCCCACGGTTATTGACAGCGATACCACATTAAACATCAACACGAACGAAACGGGTAATCTGGCTGTCGCCGCCTTTAACAGCGGCACGATAAGCAGCTGGGGAATATATGCGGGAAATCTGAATGTTTACGGCACGGGCGTAGTCGCATCATACGGCGGCAAAGCGCAGAGTCAATCCACCGGCGTAGACGCAGATTATTCAATCAGCGTAAAAGGCGCTTCGCTTGTCGGCGTGGGCGCGCCGGGCGACGGAGGCAGCATCGGCATAATGGTGGAAGACAGGCAGCAAGCGGACGGCACCTTCGGCGCGGGAACAGTGTCGGCGACGGACGACGCAATTATCATAGGCGCGGGCGGCATTGGCACGGATTACACCTACGGAATATATACGTCGAACACCGAGGCGCGCAATAATTCCTCAATCTACGCGTGCGGCGCAAAGGTGGACAGCACGGCGGATGACTTTCCCTCGATAGGTCTTATGACCGCTGTCACGGACGAAAGAACAAGAACTATCACAGCCGACAATGACAGTAATATATTCGCTTGCGGCAGAGGCGGCGGCAGCATCGGAATAGGTGCGGTTTATTTCTCAGATGAGGAAAATCCCGATGCGGAATTCGGCGGAGTAAGAATTGTAATTGACGACAGCGTGAGCGAAAATTCTCAATCGAATGTTACGGCGTATGGTGAAACGGCGGCTTATATGCAAGACAGCGACAGCAGCGCGAACGAGTCGAAACTCAAAGCGCCGACGGGAAGCGTCAATGTCACCGGCGATGTCAATATAGACGGTTTGAATGCAAATATTGTCACATTTGACTCCGATAACTGCGCATATACATACAACGGTCAGAACGCAAAATATGTTAAGTTCACAAAGGGCGAGACGGTCGATTATTCGCTTTACTACAATCCCGCCGACAGCTCGTTCTACAAGAGCTACAACGATACAAGCGGTTATAGCGATAAGGTTGAAAATGTTCCCGGCGCATCATGCGCCGGCGATACGATCACGCTCACAAGCAATTTTAAGTTTTACACCTCGGCGGACCTGGGACTTGTTCTGCCGGAGTATACGTATATTAACGTTAATGAGGGAGAGCAGCCGACAATAATCGCGGGAAGCCTCACGGAAAACAAGTTTACCGCGGGTATTTACTCGATGAAGGGCTGTGTTTTAAGAATAAACAGCGGCAGCAATGTCGGCGCGCTTCACGTGTCCGGCGGATACGGAAATGATAAGGACAGCTTCGGCATATACAGCGACCGCGGTGTGAATATATCGGGAAACGGCATACTGGAATCTGTCGGCGGCTGTGTGAACGTGTCCGACGGCTTTAACCAAAGCATAGGAATTTACGGACGACGCGCAATTTTGGTGTCCGATACCTTGGTGTTAACCGACGGCGGACGTATTTACGCTGATAACGAGGGAGCCGATGGAGAGTCCATCGGTATGCTCAGCGGTGCTCTTTACGAAAGCGAGGTAAACGCTGATGTAAGTGACGGCATAGGCATTTACGGCAACGCATATGTATCGGCGTCCGCAACCGGCGGAAGCGGAAACGCGGACTCCTTCGGCTGTGTCACGTCACATCTGCTTATGAGCGACAATTCGGAATTGGTGCTCAACACGTATGGGGAGTCAGTTAACGCGATAGGTCTCGGAATAGAGCTTAACGATAACAGCGGAATAGATATAATCGACAGTGCCTCGGTAAACGGAAAAGCGTCGGGTGGAGATTGGTCAAGCGGTCTGAGCGAGCTTTTGTTTGATAACGAAGAGGTTGACGGCACCAAACGTATTTCGGTTAATATGCCGGATTACGGCAGTATGAAGTTCGAAGGCGACACGCAGGCTATTAACGCGTCAAGACGAATATTTGGCAATATAGACGTGACCGACGGAGAAAATACTCCGCTTACATACAGCGAGGACGTGTACGGCTATGTCGATTCCGACGGCAAGCCTGCGCAAAAGGCGGTAATTAAAGGTCGTCCCGAGGCGGATTACACGATATATTACAGCGCGGAAACGGGCTTCCGTAAAAATAACAAAAACGGCGAAGCGCTTACTTCGCTTCCCGAGGGACTTAGCGCGGAGGAAAATACGATCACGCTTAACGATGTAGCGTTCTCCACGACTACAGGATGCGCGCTCAGCGCGGAGGGCGGTGTAACGCTCAACATTCCCGAAAACAGCAGGGCGGCGCTGACGGCATTTAACTATGATTCCGTAGATCCCGAAAATCCCGAAGCGACAAACGTCTTTGGTGTGGGTCTTTTCGGAGACAGCGTTATCCGGGCGGATGGAACGATGACCGTTTCGGTCCACGGAAACGGCAGGACCTTCGGCTTAGCGTCGTATGGCGATTTGACTATAAAGGGCGAGGGAGAAATAATCGTGGCGGAATGGTATGGCGATAATGGTTCCTGGGCACTGATGTCGACCGATGACCTCACGATAGAGGATTCGGCGCATGTATATGCGTATGCAAACGCAACCGTGAGAGATACGGAACCCAATGTTGCCAGCACTATGTCCCGTCAGCTCACAGTAAAGGACAACGCTGTGCTTGACACATCGGGCGGATACAATTCGAGAAGTATAGGAATATGGGACGGCTATGACCTGGTAACAGAGGATAACGCGTCCGTTATCGCTAACGGCAGCTTGATTTTGTACGGAAACGCGGAGACAAAACCCGGAGCGATCCGCGCGTCGGGCAACAGTAAAATAAGCGTGACATGCAACTATGACGGAGACGGCGATAATGTATTGGATTGGGGCATTATGGGCGCGTCAGGAACCGGCAGCAGTCTGCCGGACGCTGATGCGGCTCTGATTTATGTCACGGACAACGCAAGCGTATCGGTGTACACAGTTGCCGAAAACGGCGGCGCGGTTGGTAATGCAAAGGCGGCGAGCGGCGTAAAGGTTACAGGCGGCAATGCCGAAGGCGACACATACGCGCTTGAATACGCCGACGGTACATACGTACTCCCGGGTACGGAGGACACAGCGCAATACGCTTTGTTTGAGGCGGACCGCCGGATACCTTCGGCGGCACACGGCACCGGCGGCGGTGGCGGCTCAGGCAGCCCGAAGGCAACACCGAAGGCAACGGCATCGCCGAAGCCCACAGCTTCTCCCGAACCGACCGCAGCGGAGAATCCCGGCGCGACGACCGGACCGGCAGCAGAACCGCAGTCCACGGCAGCGCCGGACAATACGGCAAAATCAATACCGTTCACGGACGTAAATACGGGCGATTGGTTCTATGATGATGTAAAGCACGTATACGAAAACGGTTTGATGAACGGCGTAAGCGATACGGACTTTGCGCCGGGCGCAACGCTTACGCGCGGAATGCTGACGGCAATCCTCGGGCGCGCAGACGGCGTTTCCGCGGCGGCGGGCGCAACTGAGTACACCGACGTTGACGAAACCGAATATTACGCACCGTATGTTGCTTGGGGAACGGAAAACGGCATATTAAACGGAATGGGCGACGGAACGTTCCGCCCGAATGATCCCGTAACGCGTGAGCAGGCGGCGAAAATCATTGAAGCGTATTATGATTACAAGGGCGATGGTCCGACGGGCGAATGGGCGATACGCCTCGATTACAGCGACCTTGCGGAAATTTCCGACTGGGCAGTCGAGGGCGTGATGTTCTGCACGATGAAGGACATTATGACCGGACGCGAGAACGGCACATTCGACCCGAAGGCGAATATCACCCGAGCCGAATGCGCGGCGGTGATTGGCAGAATAAGCTGACAAAAAAGGAAAAGGCTTAAAACCGTATGGTTTTAAGCCTTTTTTATATATACGGACGACATGCTTATGTTATCTGCGCCCAAAAATACGCGTTTTATGCCATCTGTACTTGACGAAAAGCAAATCCGGGTTTATACTGTATATAAATTCGGATTGAAAACGGAACGGAGCAATTGCAATGACCCGACAGCTTATAACAGCAGCTCCGACCGCGTTCGTCCGGGCTGTTTTCAGACGTGAAACGATATTAACGCATCGTTTTTACTATGTCAAAACTATAACAGCAGTTATATTGTTAATAAATGTATTGGAGGCTCAGAATTATGAAATACCTGAAAAAAACTCTGTCGATACTCATCGTGGCAGCCATGACGGTACCTTTTTGCGCACAAGCGGCTTTCGCGGCGCCCGACAGCGAACGCGGGCGCTCACCCATCAATGACGCGTTAAGCGACAGCCGCGCCGGCGGCATTATGGAGGCTGCGGAGCTCGCAGCCGTGCCCGCGGCAGATTACGGCATATACTATGACACGGAATCGGGATTACGCAAAAACAACCCTGACGGCGAACCTTTGACGGGCGATGAAATACCCGAGGGTATGAGTGTGGACGGTAATGTTATGACGCTCGATAACGTGTCGTTTGTATCAAGCGCGGGCATTGCTCTCCGCGTCGGCGAAGGCGTCACTGTAAGGGTTCCCGAAAACAAGACCGCTTATATCATGGCAAATCCCGAAGCTGAAAGCGAAATGACCTGCGGTATAGGCGCCGAAGGCGGAAATACCTTTGAGGTTGACGGAGCTCTTACTGCCGGCGCCTACGGCTTTGGCGGCACAAATAATGTCGTAGGCTTCTTCTCCTACGACGATATGACAATAACGGGCTCGGGCACTGTAACAGCTTATTCAGATAACGGCTCGGGTTATTCCTACGGACTTATGTCAAATACAAAAATTATTCTGGACGGCTCGGTGAGCGTATCAGCCTACGCTTACTCTCCGGATCCCAGAAAGAACAATCTCCCGTTTGCGGGCGCTGTGGCGGTAGATATCGAGATGAAAGGCAGTTCGGCGCTCACGACCTCAGAATGCAAAAATTCGCGCGGAATTATGATAATGAGCGGCGGAGGCATCACGGCAGAGGATAACGCGGAGCTTGACGCAGACGGCGGTATAGTGATTTACGGAACGCAGGAAAGCCCGGGAGCAATAACCGCCAGAGACAGCGCGAGCATAAATATCTCCGCGAAAAAAATCAACTTTGAGGGATTGCCCGATGAAGACGCGGCAGGAATTTTGGGCTGGATGTACAATCCGGAAACAGGAAAATATGACGACGGCAAAGCGGAGGTTACCGCTTCTGGCAACGCGGAGGTCACCGTGCGCGGGGACACAGCTGTTTGGGGCGCGGGCGCCGCAGGCGGCGTAAGCGTTACGGACGGCAACGGCGCCTCGCTTGAATATGACGGCTATACATACGTTATCCCCGGCACAGAGGACGAAGCTAATTATGTTCTGTTCAAGAGCGCGGCGGTGGATTATCCGCTCTTTTTCGACGGCGAGACGAGCAGGCTTTACAAAGCGTGCGATTACAGCTTTGATCAGGAGACGGGTGATGTAGTAAATGCAACATATTCCGACCCGATCGAAGTCCCGGGCGCGACATGCGACGGAAATAAGCTTACGCTCACGTCCGATTTCCAATTCTATACGGACTATATGGACGGATTATATCTTGGCAATGACACAACGCTTTATGTTCCCGAGGGTGAAAGCCCGACAGTTTGCGGCGGCTTTTCCGGTCTTGTGCTCGGCGCCGGTGTCGGCGGCAGCTCCGGTATATTCTGTTTTGGAGACAATACGCTTGAAATAGACGGCAATCTTGAAGTCACAGGCTGCGGCGGAACAAACATAAGCAGCTGGGGTATTGTGAACTCCACCAAAAACGGGTCGTTAAATATAACGGGTAAGGGCAGCCTTACCGCGCGCGGCGGAGATGTTGTATATGACGAGACTCTGACGGGATCGAGAGGCGACAGCGCCGGAATAGTCAGCTACGGCGACCTTAATATATCTATCGCCGAGGCAAACGCTATTGGCGGTGATTCCTACAGTCTTTCAGCCGGTATAAACGTGGACTATCCGTCAATAGAGCCTCATGCTATGACAATAAGCGGCGGCTCAAAAGTTACCGCGGCAGCCGGCGCCTGTACCGATACGGAAGGAACCTTCAGTATCGGCTGCGCGGCTAATCAAATTACGGTAAAGGACAAATCGAGCCTTACGGCAATGTCTTCAGACGCGTATGATTCTTACGGAATTTTCCTTTTTGCCTGGGACGATTACGGCGCCGGAAAAATCAATCTTTCCGGCGGCAGCTCAATTGATGCAGCGGCAACGGCGGTTCACGGCTGCGGCATTACGGCAAGGAGTGAGAGTAATACGCCTATAATCGTAAATATGGATAATAACTGCACATTTACAGCGGAGGGTTCGGACACTGCGTCCGTATCGGAGCTTAGCGGCGTTACAGCCGTATCGGACGGTAAAACCGTAAAGTATGACAGTGAAAAAATAAGCTACATTGATGAGAACGGAAGCGTTGTTAAGCGATTGACATTCCGTCCGCAGTCAGTACCGTCGGCGGCTCACAGCAGCAGCGGCGGTTCAGGCAAACCGAAAACTACCGCGAAGCCGCAGGCGTCTGCCTCACCCTCTCCGGGCGCTTCGGCAGAGCCGCAGGCATCAGCTTCATCCGCTCCGAACGCTTCGGCAGCTCCGAGCGCTTCGGCAGAGCCGACCACAGCGGGCGCTCCCGCCGCGGACGGAGAAACCTTTATCAACGTAAGTCCCTCCGATTGGTTTTATGATGCCGTGATCTCGGCGTACACAAAGGGTCTTGTTAACGGGATCAGCGATACCGAATTCGGACCGCAAATGACCGTAACACGCGGAATGCTTGTGACTGTAATGGGACGAATAAACGGAGATTCGCCGTCCGGCGGTGTATCCTTCGGCGATGTTTCGGCGGATAAATATTACGCCCCATATGTGGCATGGGCTGCCGAAAACGGCATAGTAACAGGCTTTGATGACGGCACCATTCAAGCCCGACCAAAACGTTACAAGAGAACAGACTGCGGCGATACTTTACAGATATATGCAGTATAAAGGCGCGGAGGTATCCGCCGGCGAAAATACCGGCGCATTGAGCTTTATCGATACGTCTGATATAAGCGAATACGCTGTACCGGCAATACAGTGGGCATGCGGCGGCGGTGTTATAAACGGCTATCCCGATGGCACGCTGTCTCCGGCGTCAGGCGTAACACGAGCCGAGCTTTTGACAATGATTGACAGAATCGATTGACCCGCCGGTCAAAGCTCACCGAAAGCAGCCGATTGTTCATACCGATTACAGCGTAAATGCCGCCGCTCAAAAAATGCTGTATACGGATTATCCGCTAAGCGTCGGTAATGTTTTGATAAAAACAATTCCGCCGCAGATTGGATTGGGTCTGATAACCTAATTATATACGGAATCGCTCAGCGGAATTCAGGTCGTGCTTATTAACGGAAGCGCGGGCTTCCCAGCCTTCGGAATGATTATACGAAACATCTGCATTTTGCGTTTCTGTCAAAAAACACTTCAGCTGAAATAATAGCGTATATATGCAGCGGCATATCGCAAAATTCATGCGATATGCCGTTGTTGTTCTGTTTAGCTTTTGTCGTTTTATCTCACGATGTCCCCGCGGCAGGCTTTATATCGCATATCGTCGCCCGTATATTGGAATTATTATACACCCCGTTTGTAATTTTATTATCGACCCGTCAATAACCGGGGCGATTTTACGGATCGTCTCTAATCAGAAAATGAAATAAATACGGCGCTTGCGGAATTTGACAATTTAAATTTTTTATGATAAAATATCCATTGGATAAATATACACAAATATCATAAACAGGAGTTGATTTGTATGACTACATTCATAATAGGACTTGTAGTTCTTTTAATAGGCGGTGCGCTGTACGGAAGGCTGTGCGAAAAAGCGTTCCGTCCCGACAGCCGCGAAACGCCCGCCGTGCGCTTGAACGACGGCATTGATTTCGTGCCTATGAAGAAATGGAAAAACGCGCTTATAGAGCTTTTGAATATCGCGGGAACGGGACCGATTTTAGGACCTATACAGGGTATTCTTTTCGGACCCATCGCCTTTGTAACCATACCTGTGGGCTGCGTGATAGGCGGCGCGCTTCACGATTACATGTGCGGCATGATTTCCGTGCGCAACGACGGCGCGCAGATGCCTTCGCTCATACGGAAATATTTGGGCAAATACGCGTACCCGCTGTACAACGTGTTCGTATGTCTTACGATGCTTCTCGTCGGCACGGTTTTCATATACACTCCGGGCGATTTGTTTATAACCCAGATTTTGGGGACGGATAACGGCGCCGCGAATCCCGTTGTATGGATCGTATACGGAGCCATTTTCGCGTATTACATAATAGCGACGCTGTTCCCCATTGATAAAATCATCGGCAAAATTTATCCGTTTTTCGGAGCACTGCTCGTGCTCTCCGCAGTCGGAGTTTTCGTGGGGTTATTTGTGAAAGGCTATCCCCTTGACAATATATGGACAACGGGAGTCGCAGGGATCCATCCCGAGGGATTTCATTTTATACCGGTGTTTTTCGTAACGGTCGCATGCGGAATAGTTTCCGGATTCCACTCCACTCAATCCACGCTTATTTCCCGCACCATCAGCAGCGAAAAGGAGGGGCGCGCCACATTTTACAACATGATGATTGTCGAAGGCCTTATCGCTATGATATGGGCGGCGGCGGCTATGGGGGTTATGAAGCTTGGTCTGGCTGACGCGCAGACAAGCCCTACGGACATCGTAGGCGTTGTTGCGAACAATCTGCTCGGCAGCGTAGGCGGAATGATAGCTGTAATAGGCATCATCGTGCTCCCGATTACCTCGGGCGATACGGCGCTTCGTTCGCTCAGGCTTATAATTGCGGAGGCAGCGAAAATCGATCAGTCAAAGAAAGTAAACCGGCTCGGTATTTCGATAATAATATTTGCCGTGGTGGCAGTCATTCTGTTGTTCGCGAAATTAAACGCAGGCGGATTTAACGTTCTCTGGCGTTACTTCGCGTGGGCAAATCAGACGATTGCTGTATTCGCGTTCGCGATGATTACCGTGTATATGATGCGGCACAAGCAGCCGTTTATAATGGCGCTTATACCCGGCATGTTTTATATGTTCGTAATTTCAAGCTTTATTTTAAACGCCGCTATAGGCTTTAACCTACCGTGGTCCGTAAGCTACACAATCGCCGGTATCCTTACCGCCGCTTACGCCGCGGCTATAATCCGCTGCGGCGTATCGTCAAAAACACAGCTGCAAAAATAAACCCAAAGAGCACAAAAAACAGTCCGCCGTTTAAAACGGCGGACTGTTTTTTATGTCTGTAAATTACCATATCGAAACTCTGTCCTCGGGCGCTACCCACATACCGTCACCTTCGGTAATGCCGTAGGTCTCGAAGAATTTGTCGCAGGCTTCAAACAGTCTGTTAACGCGCACGCTGTCGGGACTATGACTGTCGCTCATAACATTACGCTGCAGCTTTTCACGATAGTTCAGGCTCATCCAAACATTTGCCCAGCTTCTGAACATTTCGTCATAGTCAAAATTCTCGGTCTTTGAAGCAAGCTCGGTCACAACCGACAAGCCGCCCAGGTCGGCGGTGTTTTCGGTGAGCGTCAGTTCGCCGTTGGTGACGATACCCGGCGCCGCTTCCTGTCCGTCGTAGAAGTCTATGACCGCCTGACAACGCTCGTCAAACGCCTTAGCGTCCTCGTCCGTCCACCAGTTAACCGCGTTTCCGTTCTCGTCAAACTGAGAACCGCTCTTATCGAACGCGTGGCTGATTTCGTGACCGATAACCACGCCTATACTGCCCATGGTTGACTCGTAAGACGCATCTTTGCTGTAAACGCCCGGCATCGCCAAAAATCCAGCGTATACCGTAACGCTGTTGTATAACGAATTATAAGTCGCATTTACCGTCTGAGGAGGCGAAGACCACTTTGTTTTGTCGACCTTGGTACCCTCAAGGGCTGTAGTGTCCTCCGAATCTGCCTCTTGTATCGTGATTATATTGTCGAGAAGACTTCCGCCGTCGGCATAGCTTTTAAGCTCCTTGTCGTCGAGAGTTATCTCGTCGTATTTTTCGGGTGCGCCGACGTTTACTCTCATTGTGTCGAGCTTCTTTATTGCCTTTTCCTTGGTAGTCTCGCTCATCCAGTCGAGATTTTTTATTCTCTCTCGGTAAATCTCTATGAGACCCTTTATCATTTCGGTTATCTTTGTTTTAGTCTCATCGTCCACATATTTTTCTGCATATCTCTCGCCCACATATGACGGAAGCATATCGTTTACCACGCCCGCCGCCTGAATATCATCGGCGATTGTTCCCTGAGTTCCCACTACGGCGGAATCATATTTATTCTCGGCGTCTGTAAAATCATCGCTCAGATATTCGCCGTATGTGCCGAGCAGGTTAAACTTGAGAAAAGTCTTTATAGTTTCAAGGTTCTTATCATCAAGGAGCTCCGCCAGCTTTTTCATCGAGCCGACGTCCATCACAAGGATTTTATCCTTTGTCTTAAGTCCGCTTTTTTCAAACAATTTTTCAATATCAATGTTTTTAAACTCGGAACATATTTCGTCAAGCGTGTATATGTTATAGATCTTGCTTATATCTCTGGCGTCGATTGCCGAAAGACTCGCCTCGGCTATCTCCGTGTTAAACTCAAATACCGAATCGGCAGCCGCTTCGGCGTCCGCTTCGCTGTATCCTATAAGCACAAAGACGTCGGATATATAATCAAGCAGCGCCGCTTTTTGACTTTCGGCTTTGCCCTCGTACATATCCTTTGTCAATATGGACGGTGTGTAGAACCCATTTATATAGCTGTTCGAGTCTATATAATCGTTGGTGACCGTAAAGCCCATAATCGACTCTATGGCGTATGTGTCAACCAAATCCGCAACGCTCTTCACCGCGTCTATTTCATCAAGATAAGGCTTAAGCGGCTCGTAGCCCTGCTCGTTTCTCGCCTCTTTGTTCATATAGTTGTCGTAAAGCGTCTTAATTTTGCCCTCTTTTGAATTCTTGTCGGGGTTTGACGACGCAATTTCCTTAACCAAATCTCTTATCTGAATGTCAACCGTGTCATTTCTGATGGTTCCGGTAGATGACTGTCCTTCGGGGATAACCGTATTGTTGAGCGGGTCGCTGTTGACCGTCTGGTAGTAGTTATCCTTGAGGTTTGTTCCGAACACGCGGTACATGCGCTCGATAAACAGCTTCATTTCGGACACCTTAACGTTATCATCCGGCGCGAATGTGCCCTCGGCTTTTCCCGCGACGATTCCCGCGTCAAATACGTCTGAAAGCTCGTCCTTCGCCCAGTCGGGTATGTCTGTAAATTCCTCCGCCGGTATCGCGATATACTTGTTCGCTCCCTTAATCTCAGGAATATCGCCGAACGCGCGCTTAAGCATTACGAGCGCCTCCGCTCTCGTCACGTCGCGCTCCTCATGAAGCTGCCCGTCCTCATATCCCTTTAAAATATCCGTTTTTACAACCCCGGGGTTGTAGTCGTCAGCCGCCGCAAGCAGCATATCGCATACCTGTCCGCGGTTCGCGTAATCATCATCCGCCGCTAATGCCGCGGGCGCTGCGCCGAGCGTCATTACCGCCGCCAAAACCAGCGCTGTAATTCTTCTTTTCATCGAATTCCTCCTCATTATAAATTTTATGATAAATCAATCAAAGTCATTTGCCCTAATTATTACCATATCGAAACCCTGTCCTCAGGCGCTACCCACATACCGTCACCTTCGGTAATGCCGTAGGTCTCGAAGAATTTATCGCTCGTCTCGAGCATCCTGTTTACACGAACGCTGCTTAAGCTATGATAATCGGTTGCGGCCTGCTGCTCCATAGCTCCGCGATACGTAGCGTCTAACCATAAATTAGCGTAGCTCTCATACATTTCCTCATAGTCAAAGTCCTCCGTTTTAGAAGCAAGCTCCGTCACGACGGACAAACCGCCCATATCCGCGGTGTTTTCGGTAAGCGTCAGCTCGCCGTTTGTCGCTATTCCCGGCGCCGCCTCATAACCGTCGTAGAAGTCTATGACCGCCTGACAGCGCTCATCAAATGCCGCAGCGTCCTCGTCCGTCCACCAGTTCACCGCATTTCCGTTTTCATCGTACTGCGAGCCGTTGTAGTCAAACGCATGACTGAGCTCGTGACCTATGGCTACGCCCAGCGAGCCGAGATTTGCTTCGTATGACGAGTCGGAGGAGTAAACGCCCGGCGTCTGCACAATTCCCGCGCATATGGTAATATCGTTAAAGTTCGGCATATAGCAGGCGTTTACAGTCTGCGGAGACATAACCCACTGCGAATGGTCAACCTCCTTGCCCTCGTTCGCGATCGCGTCGGCGGTATGAGCGTCTTTTATCGCCATCAGATTTTCCACAAGCGAGCCGCCCTCGTCATAGCTTGCAAGCTCCGTATCATCAAGCGCCGACGGCATAAGTTTATCCGGCACACAGACCTTCATGCCCATGGTATCAAGCTTGTTGAGCGCCTTTTCCTTCGTTGTCTCGCTCATCCAGTCGAGATTTTGTATTCTCTCACGGTAAATGTCTATCATATCCGTTATCATTTTCGTTATGTCAGATACCGTCTTTTCATCAATATATTTGTCCGTATACAGCTCGCCGACATACCACTCGAGACAGTCGTTTACCATCATAGCCGCTTCCATTTCATCGCCGCGGTCGCCCTCGATACCGTATACCTCCGAGTCGTAAGTCTTGCTTGCCTGAACAAAATCATCGCTCAGATAAGCGGCGTATCTTTGAATTAAATTAATTTTTGCCGCCGTTTTTAAAGCGTCGAGATTTTTATCGTCAAGAAGCTCCGCCATCTTTTCCATCGCGCCTGGGTCATAGACGATAAATCTATCCTTGTTCTTTAAACCGCTGTCCTCGAATACTTTGCTAATGTCTATATTCTTGAACAGTGCGCTTATTTCGTCAAGCGTGTACACGTTGTAGGTTTTCTCTATATCATACTGGTCAATAGCGGACAGGCTTGCCTCGGCAATCTGCGTTTCTATATCAAAGTCCGCCTGCGCCGCTGCTTCTGCGTCCTCATCCGAATAGCCTACAAGCGTAAAGAGCTTTTTCATATATTTAAAATACGCCGCCTTTTTGTTATCATCCTTACCCTCGTACATGTCCTTGTCGCTTATAGCTATGGTGCCGAAGTGATCCGCGTAGTGCGTCGAATCCATATCATCCAAATCCACCGAAAAGCCGAGGAATTGCTCTATCGCTGCATTGCCGACAAAATCAGAAACACTTTTCGCCGCGTCTATCTCGTCAAGATACGGCTTTATCGGCTCGTAGCCCTGAGCGTTTCGCGCCTCCTTGTTAAGATAATTGTCGTAAAGCGTTTTTATTTTGCTTTCCATCGAGCCCTTTTGGGGATTTGACTCCGAAACTCCCTTGATAATGTCCTTAAGCTGCTCCGAAACATATTCGCTGGACATTGTTCCGGCAGATGATTGTCCCTCGGGAATGGAAATGTTATTAAGCTTGTCATAATTAACCGTCTGGTAGAAATCATCCTTCAGATTCGTACCGAACACACGGTACATGCGCTGTATAAACAGCTCCATTTCGGACACCTTAACGTTATCGTCCGGCGCGAATATGCCCTCAGCTTTTCCCGCGACGATTCCCGCGTCAAATACGTCTGAAAGCTCGTCCTTCGCCCAGGCCGGGATATCTGTGAAGTTCTCCGTAGGAATGGCTATGTATTTGTTCGCACCCTTGATCTCGGGGATATCGCCGAACGCGCGCTTAAGCATTACGAGCGCCTCTGCTCTCGTTACGTCGCGCTCCTCATGAAGCTGCCCGTCCTCATATCCCTTTAAAATATCCGTTTTTACAACCCCGGGGTTATAGTCGTCAGCCGCCGCAAGCAGCATATCGCATACCTGTCCGCGGTTCGCGTAATCATCATCCGCCGCTAATGCCGCGGGCGCCGCGCCGAGCGTCATGATTGCCGCCAAAACCAGCGCTGTAATTCTTCTTTTCATTGTAAATTCCTCCTGCTTGAAAATTTTCACTCACCGCATAAAGCCTCGCGCGCGCCGCGCACAGGCAAACCGTGAGTACACCATATATATTATACCATAATTGCAATGCATTTTCAATACAAACCGACCTGCTGTTTACGAATATAAATCTGCGTTTCACGAAATAATCCCATTATCCGGCAGCCATACGGCAAAAGGTCCGAACCCATTCGGTTCGGACCCTTTGTTTAATTTGACATTTTTATAAATTTATTATTGCCTAATATTGCGGTAAACGTAACGACCCGGTCAAGCATTCTGTCCGTTTCGTCGGGAAATTCTTCCTCCATGATACGCACTATATCCGCCACGGTATTCTCGCCGTCCATGCTTTTCCATACGACGCTGCCGTACTTGTCGAGTGCAATATGGCTGACGCGCGGCTTTTTAAAAAGCTTCTGCGCAAGGGTATGATAAAATCCCTTGTTTTCCATATCAACCTCTACCATACCGTCTTCGGTTATACGCCATGCATGATCGGCGTCACGCACCGGTATTTTATCCATATAATTCGCCGGGATCCTTTTCTTCCTTTTCGCCATTATTTCTTATTCTTCTTTCCGCCGAACATAAACAGCAGCATTACCGCTACGAGCGCCGCAAAGAATGCAAGTCCGCCCCAGTTGCCTAAAATTCCGCCGAGGCTCAGGTCGATACCTATTACCGCGAATATCGCCAGCAATATGCCGACTATACCCTCGCCGGCGATCATGCCTGACGCGTACAGTACGCCGTTGTCGATAACCTCCTTGCGTCTGCCCTCGGACTTGAACTTTCTTTTCTCAAGCCAAAGTCTGATGAGACCGCCCACCATAATAGGCATTGACAGATGTATCGGCAGATACAGACCAATCGCGAACGGCAGTACGGGTATTCCGATAATCTCCACAGCAATTGCTATAAACACGCCCCGTGAACACCAATCCCCACGGCAGATTTCCACCCATAACGCCCTCGACTACCATCTTCATAAGCGTCGCCTGAGGCGCCGGAAGCTGTGCAGAGCCATAGGACCATGCCGCGTTTAACAAATACAGCACGCCCGCTATCGCAAGACCCGCCGCAACAGCGCCAATCAATTCGCCGTATTGCTGATATATCGGCGTAGCGCCGACTATGTAACCGGTCTTTAAATCCTGCGACGTATCGCCCGCCATTGCCGCGACGATACATATTACCGTGCCTATGCATATAGCCGTCGTCATGCCCGCTATACCAACATTGCCCGTTGCCTTAAGTATTACCGTCGCGATAAGCAGCGTTGCGATAGCCATGCCGGATACCGGGTTGTTTGACGAGCCTACAAGTCCGACCATCCGCGAAGAAACCGTCGCAAAGAAGAAGCCGAACACTACTATAATCAGCGCCGCAATGAGGCTTATCGGTACGCTCGGTATGAGCCAGAGCAATATCGCCACGACAAGCGCGCCTATCATAGCGACGGGAAGCGAAATGCTTCTTTCCGTGCGCGCGGTCGTATCGCTCGTGTGACCGAAGCCCTTTATCGCCTTTGAGAACGTCTTTACGATAAGCGGAAGCGATTTTATAAGGCTTAAAACGCCTCCCGCGGCAACCGCGCCCGCGCCTATGTAGCGAATGAAATTACCCCATAAATCCCAGGTGCTTAAAGTGTTAAACGCCTGTGTTGCGGGGTACATAACAGCGTCGCCGCCGATCAGCACAAGCATAGGCATAATAACGAACCAGCCGAGCACAGCGCCGCCCAAAAGGTACGATGACACTCTCGCGCCGCATATGTAGCCCACGCCGACAAGTGCCGGCAGAACGTCCGCGCCGATGCCCGAGCCGGGATACGCCTTTATCGACCAGTCGATCTCGCTCGGGAACAGGCATAATCCGTCGGCGATGAATTTGTAAACCGCCGCGATCCCCAGACCCGAAAATACGAGCTTTGACTTGTCGCCGCCTTCCTCGCCGGCAAGCAGTACCTCCGAGCATGCCTGACCCTCCGGGAACGGCAGCACTCCATGCTCCTCAACGATGAGCGCCGTGCGAAGCGGTATCATGAACAGTACGCCCAACACTCCGCCGCATATAGCGATAATCGTGATCATCAAAAACGACGGCGTTTTCGCTTCGCCCTGCGCCGCCCACATGAACAGCGCCGGAAGCGTGAATATTGCGCCCGCCGCGAGCGATTCGCCCGCCGAGCCGATTGTCTGAACCATGTTGTTTTCAAGGATTGATTTTTCTCCTTAAAATCACGCGTATAACGCCCATTGATATGACCGCCGCCGGAATCGATGCGGAAACCGTCATACCGACGCGCAGTCCCAGATACGCGTTTGCCGCACCGAATACCACGGCGAGGATCACGCCGAGTATAATAGACGTTGCCGTAAATTCCGGCACGATCTTATCCGCGGGAATATACGGCTTAAACTTTTCCTTTTGTTCTTTCATTTTCTTTCCCCCTTTTTCATATAAAAATAAAATACTCCCTATTGGTATTCTAACACAATCTAACAAATATTTCAATATTTATTTATTTTTTTGGCTTCGGAATGTAATTTTTACCGCGATTGTTGACATGAATATCGAATTTATATATAATAATTAAGAACATGCGCGGCTTATTTAAACCGCCGGTATCTTAAATAATTACCGGAAAATCAATACGGGAAAAAATGTTTGATCCGTATCAAAAGCATCGCGGATACATCTTAATCAAACGCATATATCAGACGAAAAGGAGGAACGGGAGCATGACGGGAAGGTTAAAAAACGCGGCGGCGCGGCATCTGTTGACAGCGCTTATTTTATGCTGCGCTTTTCTGCTTCCGGCAAGAGCTTTCGCCTCCGGCGTCGATTTTTATTGGAGCGAGGAAACGCTTCACGCCGGAGATTTATCCGTGACCGTTTCGGGCGCACGGGATAATCAGACTCTTATTCTTGCGCTGTATAACGACGGCTGCCTCAAAGCCGTAAGCATTTCGGCGGCGCGCGGCGGCAGCGCACAGACCGGGGTCAATGTCGGTGAAGCCTCCGAATGTGCAAAAGCCTTTTTGTGGGATATGGCAAGGCTGAGTACGGAAACAGCGGCGTCAATATTAACCCCCGGGGGAATTGTCAATCCTTCGGTTACACCCGAGCCTTCTATTGCTCCCGAGCCGTCTATTGCTCCTGAACCGTCGGTTTCACCCGAGCCCTCTATTGTGCCCGAACCGTCTGTTTCGCCCGAGCCCTCTATTGCTCCTGAGCCGTCTGCTTCACCCGAGCCCTCTATTGCTCCCGAGCCCTCTATTGCTCCTGAACCGTCGGTTTCACCCAAGCCCTCTATTGCTCCCGAGCCTTCTATTGCTCCTGAACCGTCTGCTTCACCCGAGCCCTCTATTGTGCCCGAACCGTCGGTTTCACCCGAGCCTTCCGCCACGCCCGAGCCTACTCCAAATATTGACATTTCAAGAGTGCCTCAAAACCTGAAGGAGCTGCAATCGGCAAACGACGCGGCAATTAATGAGATAGCAAGACTGCCCCGGTTTGACAGCCGTGTTTACGGCATAGTTACGCCGGTACGGAGACAGCAGGATAAGAGCGACAACACCTGCTGGGCATATGCGGTTATAGCCGCCGCGGAAACAAACGTTCTGCGGCAGGGGATCGAACCGGCGTCAGCAGCAGCGACGCTGAATTTCAGCGAACGCAATCTTGCCTGCGCCGATATAAATCCCACCGCCGATCCGTTGGGAAATAACCTTCCGGACCTTCACAGCTATATCAGCAGCTGGAACGTCGGGGGCGAAACGCACGAGGCTGTTTACACGATGCTTCGCTGGAATGCGCCCGTAGCTCAGACCGTTCCCGACACGGAAATACACTCCCGTCCCCTTTATATTCTCGAAAACGCCGTGAATATACCTTCGGGAGATCCTGAAGCGCTCAAGCGCGCAATTGTCAAATACGGCTCTGTGGCAGTCAGCTGGTACTGCAATGATGCGCTGTATAAAACCAATCACTACAATAACGATCCAGACAGCTCCCTGACCGGCGCCGGTCACGCCAGCATTTTGGTAGGCTGGGACGACAGCATTCCGAGGGACAGCTTTTGGTTTGACAATTCACATTATTGCCCCGCGTCGCAGGACGGGGCATGGATTCTGAAAAACAGCTGGGGCACAAGCTTCGGTGAAAGCGGATATTATTATGTCTCCTACGATGTGAATCTTGGCGCCATTTACGCGCTCGATATGTGTCCGGCTGACGACTATCAAAATAATTATCATTACGATTCCGGCGTAAGCACCTCCTCAAGCGGATATCTGCAATCCGGTGAAAAGGCTGCCGCCGCTTTCGAGGCAAGAACCGCTTTTGCCGACAAACGGGAGATGATTTCCGGAGTTAACGTTGCCGTAAAAGGCAGCGACTTCAAAATAAAGATAAAAATTTACAAAAACCCTAATGTAAACTTCAGCGATATATATGACCCCTCAAACGATCCCGAATCGGGCGAGCTCGCAGCCGAGGCTGAAACGGAGGTTCTGCCTTTTGGCGGAGCGTATACCGTCAGGCTGGACACGCCGGTTGAGCTGGAGCAAAATCAGGCATTCAGCGCCGTTGTCGAGGTGACGAACGGGGCGAGGCTGCGCGCCGCAATCGACCGCGAAAACACAGTCAGCGAGTATCCCGTCAATGATATGACATTCCGCAGCAGCGAAAACGGTTGGGTAAACCTTCGCCAGCCATACGAGTTTGTCGCTCAGATAAAGGTCCTGACAGTTAACGAACCGCGGCGGCAGAATGCCGAAAACTCTTTGCAATACGCAGACATACGCATTAACCGGCGCAGCCTTAAATATAATCAAGCCGAACAGCACCCCGAGCTCTCGGTGTATTTTAACGGCGAGCAGCTTACAGAAGGGCGGGACTACAGCGTAACATATCCCGCTTCGGTGTATACGGGACGATTTTGGGCGTCTGTAACAGGCATCGGCGAATACTCCGGCAGCCGCACGATAGATTACGGCATTACAAAGGCGCAGCATCCTTCAAATCTTCCGGTTCACTGCACCATAGAGTGTGAACCGGACTGCGAAACCTACAGCGATATCCTGCTGCCCGACGGCTGGGTATGGGGCGAACCAAATCAGAATATCGTTTCGGGACGTATTACATACGCCAAATATCAGGGCAGCGACGCGGACTGCTATACAAATCTTTATTCCGATGTTGAGGTTGTGGTAAAAACCGGGTAAAAGCGGTCTCCCCGCCGTTATACACGGCTCAGACCGGCTGAGCCGGTCTGAACTGACGCGCCGCACCGCATCAGTCGGTGATAATCTTAAATACCACCGGCATATCAGTGTCAATTACTCTCGTTTTAATCGTCAATCCATTTTCGTCCCGCGTCCGCCCGGGCGTCTTATCGTATCCGAGAACCTCGGCGGATTTAATAACACCATGAAAGCACGGCTTACGCGACGCGTCCGCATCGGCAAGAGATTTTATACAGACGCTGTCCTTCCCCCGCATATTCAGGCATATGGCGTAAATGCAGCTGCCCTTTACGGTAAAGCGAATATCCTCTGACGTATATGCCTTTGCGTTACCGTCGGCGAATTGTCCCTCCTCGATTTTTGTGGGACCCTCCGCGCTTACGCGCCACAGACGCGCGCCATAAATCGCTTCACCGTTTACCTTGAGCCAGTTTCCTATTTCAAGTAAAATATCCCTGTCCGCGTCCGGAATCGTTCCGTCGGCTTTGGGTCCTATATTTAGCAGCATTCTGCCGTTTTTGCTCACTATATCGACCAAATCGCGCACGATCTGAACCGCTGTTTTATAATCGTTTCCCTCGGTGTAGCACCATGAATTTTTCGCGACAGCCGTGTCGGTCTGCCAGACATACGGCTTCGCGTCGGCGAACTGTCCCCGTTCGACATCCGGCACCGCCGTGCCGAACATAAACGCGTCGTGCTTGTAATTTATGACTGTTTTTTCGCCCCATTCCTCCGCGCGGTTATAATAATACGCCGCAAACCTTTTCAGATACGGCTTAACCGCGCTGTGCTGGATCCACCAGTCGAAATATATGATTTTGGGACGGTACTTATCGACTATCTCACAGCAGCGGCACAGCCAGTCGTTCAAATATCCCTCCGTGGGAGCCGGTTCGGAAAACAGATCCTGATGATCCGGCTCTCTCATAGCGGGCCAATAGAAATCACCGCGTTTCAGCGGCTCCCTTATATCGGATTCAAACTCCCTGCCGTGTCCCATAAAGAACCAATGCTCAACGCGATGGCTCGACGCGCCCGCGGCAAGCCCCGCTTTCGCGCATTCCTTAAACAGTTCGTCCAAAATATCGCGTTTCGGTCCCATTTTTACGGAATTCCAATCGGACAGCCCGCTTAAATACATCTGAAATCCGTCATGATGCTCCGCCACCGGAATAACATATTGAGCGCCCGCTTTTTTAAACAGATCCACCCATTCCGACGCGTTAAATTTCTCAGCCGTAAACATCGGGATGAAATCCTTGTATCCGAAATCCTTATGCGCGCCGTAGGTTTTTATATGATGCTCATATTCTCTGCTCCCCCGTATGTACATATTGCGCGAATACCATTCGCTTCCGAACGCGGGGACCGAATAAACGCCCCAGTGGATGAATATGCCGAATTTCGCGTCGGCATACCACTCCGGCACTCTGTATTGACTCAGTGATTCCCATGTATCCTTATATCTTCCGTCCGCGATTACGGAATATATATTTTTTAAGTACCTCTCCATAATAGGCTGTCCGCTCCTTTATAACGCTTGCGTAATGTGTCCCTTATCCGGGTCGGCGTCCGTTCCGCCGGGCGCCGGATAAATCCCCTGTAAATATATTTACCCGCATTCCGCCAAAACGAAACATATGTTCTGAATTATATTCGACCCCGCGCTTAACAAGCGTGTGACCCCGCTCCGGTATTCTCCGCCGCGGCATAGCGCGGAATATTTGCTGCCATAACGCGCGGCGTAATAAAAAATTTGATTTTTTATCCGTATTGTGATATGATATATCGAAAACGGGAGAAAATTCCGCAGGCTTTTGGAAAGCCCGGTCAATTAAATATGCCCGGCTGAAGCGATTTCTTCCGCGAATGTCAGTTCGGCGCGCATACCGCGCGCTTCAAAAAGCAATGAAAGGATATGTCAATGAGATATAAAAACCCCATAATACGCGGCTTTAATCCCGACCCGAGCGTGTGCCGCGCCGACAGCGGCTATTATCTTGTGACAAGCACGTTTGAATATTTCCCCGGGATACCGATTTATCACAGCACGGATTTAATCAACTGGACGCATACAGCGAACGCCGTAACTCGCGCGGAACAGCTGCCTTTGGCTAAGGCGGAGGCGTCGGGCGGGATATGGGCGCCTACTATACGTTTTAACAACGGCATGTTTTATATTACAGCCACATTCAGCGGCATCGGCAATTTTATAATTTACACTGACGATCCGCGCGGGGAATGGTCTGACGCGGTCTGGACGGATATGGACGGGATTGATCCGTCTATGCTTTTTGACGGCGGGAAAATGTATTACTGTGCCAACGACTGCGGGAGCAGAGCGTGTTTGCATAAAACCGAGGGTATCTCTCTCGCGGAAATGGATCCGATGACGGGCAAAGTAAACGGCGCCGTGCGGCGCATATGGGACGGTACCGGCGGCGGCTGGCTTGAGGCTCCGCACATTTATCATATAGACGGTATGTATTATCTTCTTGCCGCCGAAGGCGGCACAGGCGTCAATCACACGTCCGTGCTTGCCCGCAGCCGTAATGTATGGGGTCCGTATGAGGAATGCCCCTTTAATCCCATACTGACCAGCCGGAACGATACAACAAAACAGGTATCATGCGCCGGACACGCCGATATGGTCGAAGGTCCGGACGGAAGCATGTACATGGTCCATCTCGCGTCGCGTCCCTATGTAAACGGCGGGACCACACTCGGGCGCGAAACCTTCCTCACGCCCGTAAAGCACGTGAACGGCTGGTTCGCAGCCGAACATAAAAAGGCATTGATTGACAATATATCCGATATCAACACAGGGCAGCGTATTCAACACGTATTTTGCTGCCGGTTTGAAACGGAAGGCTGGGAGCCGCAGTGGCTGTTTCCCCGCGGGCGCTCCGATAAATATATAGAGCGCGGAAACGGCGCGCTCATTCTCCGCCCGTCGGCGGCTAAGCTTACCGACGATATGGGACTGCCGTCCCTGGCGGCTGTACGTCAGCCGGATTTTGAATGCGAAGCCGAAATTGAACTTGATTTCAGTCCTCTTGAGGACGGCTGTGAAGCGGGGCTGGCTGTCTATTTGTCGCCGCGGAATATATATAAAATAGCAAAGCGGCGCGAAAACGGAACCGACTATATTGTCACCGACAAGCTTGCGGACGATTTTGAACAGGAAATATACAGGGTAAAGGCTCCCGAAGGCGTTTTAAAATTCACGGTAAAATCCAATACAGAAAAATATGAATTTTTTTGGTCGGCAAATGATAGCGGCGCGGCTGCCGCCGGTTCGGCTTCTGCAAAGTTCATGACAACGGACGCCGCCGAACACTGCTTTACCGGGACGCTGATAGGCGTCTGGGCTCAATCCGTCACGGAGTCAAAATCACGCGCCGTTATTTACAGGTACAGCGTGAAAAGCAATCCGGACGGAATATAAAGCATGAACGGCGCCATGCTTGATGGGGGCGTAAACGGAAGAAAACCCGCGGAGGATGATGGAATGAAAAGAAACAACACGGACATATTTGAAAACATGCCTGTTTCAAAGGCTGTTATGACAATGGCTGTACCGACGATTATCAGTCAGCTTATCGTGCTTATATATAATATCTCCGATACATTTTTTATCGGACGCACAAA
Organism: uncultured Clostridia bacterium; assembly: GCA_947626135.1. Taxonomy (GTDB): domain Bacteria; phylum Bacillota; class Clostridia; order UBA1381; family UBA1381; genus 12844. The sequence continues at coordinate 53,231 of CANQQZ010000011.1, read as the reverse complement.
CAACCCTTATATGGTGGCGGGCGCGTCGCTTATTCTGCCGATTTTTAATATTACTTTATCGCTGTCCGGACTTGCCGGAGTCGGCGGCGGAGCGCTCATATCGCGCTTGCTCGGAGAAAAACGCCCGGATGAGGCGCGCAGAGTTTACAGCTTCAGCGTGTACCTTTGCCTCGGATTATCCGCGATTTTTTCGCTTGTGACGCTTGTTTTTATGCGTCCGCTTATGAATCTGCTCGGAGCGGGCGCGGATACATATGATTACGCGAGCGGCTACGCGTTCTTTGTTATAGTATGCGGCGGCGTCCCGACCGTGCTTTCAAATACGCTCGCCACGCTTATACGCAGTATCGGCGAATCGCGGCGCGCGGGATTCGGAATAACAATGGGCGGGCTTATAAATATCGCGCTCGACCCTCTGTTTATGTTCGTGCTTCTGCCTGACGGCATGGAAATTATCGGAGCGGGCATGGCGACATGCCTGTCAAACTGTATTGCCTGCGCGTACTTTATTATCTCTCTTATACGGCTGAACAGCGGCGTACTTCATCTCTCATTAAAGCTCCCGTCCGGGAAAAGCATTATGGGTATTTTCGGCGTGGGTCTTCCGTCGTCCGTTGCAACGCTGCTGTTTGATCTGGACTATGTTGTTATAGACAGGCTCATGTCCGGATACAATGACATCGCTCTGGCGGCGGTAGGTATCGTGCTGAAGGCGGAACGCCTGCCGCTGAATGTCGGGATAGGTATTTGTCAGGGTATGATGCCGATTATAGCATACAATTATTCCGCGAAAAATTATAAGCGGATGAACGGCGCTAAAAATTATTCGCTCAGGCTCGGGCTTATATGCGCGGCAGCCAGTATCGCTTTCTATGAAATATTCGCGGGACAAATCATAAGCGTATTTATCAATGACGCCGATACGGTCGCGCTGGGCACAAGCTTCCTGCGTGTCCGTGTGCTTGCCGCGCCGCTGATGTTTCTGAGCTTTTTCCATGTATATCTCTTCAACGGCTTCGGCAAGGGCGGCTATGCGATGTTTCTCGGCGTGACCCGCTGGGCTGTATTCAATATACCAATGCTGTTTTTCCTGAACAGTCTTGCGGGCATGTACGGCATCGTCTGGTCTCAGGTCAGCGCGGATGTGCTGACAGTCGCGCTGTCGCTTCTTACATACAGGCACTACTCAAAAAAAGCCTTCCCTGCGCGGCAAAATATATAGCATACAAAAAATCCCGTTCCGGTCAGGAACGGGATTTTTAATTATTCAAACGGACGTATTCTGTATGTTACGCCTATGCTGTCACAAATTTTGCGGCACTCCTCTTCCTCGTCCCGGGTGAGAGTTGTGCCCACGGTGGTAAGCACCACCTGTTTGACGTATTGCTTCACATTTTTTGCGAATTTGAGCATTGCCGCGTGCGACTCAATCCCGAACCGCGATTTGGTAAGCTCCAAATACCGTTTCGGATTCGGCGTATTGAGACTTATCGAAACTATATCCACCTTGCCCTCATACAAAGGCGCCGTGTCTTTGCCGTTTATCAGGTCGCCCAATCCGTTCGTGTTAACCCTAACTGTTTTGCCATATTTTTCCTTTACAAATTCCGCCGCGCCAAGCATCACGTCCAGCCGTTCGGTGGGCTCTCCGAAGCCGCAGAATACCACCTCGTCATATTTGTCCATTACACGCTTACAAAACTCCGCCTTAACCTCGTCCAGCGACGGCTCTCTCTCAAGCCACAAGCTGCCGCTGCCGTTCATTTCATCACGGTTCTGACGCAGACAAAACGTGCATGCGCACGGGCATTTGTTCGTCAAATTCACATAAATATTGTTATGGACCTCGTAAAGTATTACCATTTTTCCTGCCTCTTTATGAAAATATTACATTACAGATTTCGTATGCTCCACCACAAGCTTACGCACATCCTTATACGCGCAAAGTCCCTTCATATAGCAGCCGCAGTTATAGCCGTCGCCGCTGAGGCGCGAATACCAGGAATTCTCCTCGCCGGCAATGCTTTCGTTAAGCTCGTCGTCAACCGTCATCTCGAGAGGACACAGAACGACATTCTGATAATGCGCCGCCTCTATATCGCTTTCAACCTTATCTATATCGGGATAGCTCGACGCCGTTCCGATAAACACATTCGCGCCGCCCAGCTGCTTTAAACGCTCATTGAGGGCTATATACGACGCGTTCGCGTGGTGCGTCGTTCCTTTGCCGACATAAACAACAGCCGTATCCTCGTCCGCGTCCTGCGCATAATGGATAAGCGTTTTTGCTATCTGCTCATAATCGCCGTTTGACGTAAGCAGCGCCGGAGCATATGAAATCTTTTCAAAAAATCCGCTCTTATTCAGTGCTATTGCCTTGATCATATCGGTTTCATAGCCGTTTACAACCGTCATCGGCACTATTACAAGCTCTGTAAATCCGTTTCCGGCAAGAGTGTCAATCATGTCCTCCAAGCCGTCAATGTCGGTATATTTTAACAGGTAGCCGTTAAAGCCCGCCGCGCTGCCCGAGAGCATTTTCTTTCCGCCGCTGCCCACAAGGATAACAGCTTTTGTCGCAAGCCTTTTCCGCACCGCCTCTGCCGTGCCCAGACCCGCCGCGATCGCGCCCGCCGCGCCCAGACCTATGGCGAGCACCGTCAGAATACGCTTACCGATTGTCTTTCGTGCCTTTTTGGGCTCAATATGACGCTTTATCGGCTCAGGTATGTATTTTTGAATATTCTGCCTTTTGCCGCTTTGCTTTTTTGCAAAGCCGCCCAAGCCCTTCCTCAGCTTGCTTAAACCCGAAAAGATATTCTTAACCGAAATATTCATTTTATATGTACCTCCTCTATTATATTCAGATTAATCCGCGCGCCGCGCTCTGTTCGTCATCAAACCTTTATTTCTCCCAGAACCTCGCCTATGGGCTCGCGTATGACCAGCCGCGCCGCGGCATCGGCGCCTGTAGCGGATTTGTTGATTATAACAAGATTTCCGCCCTTGAAATAATGTATAAATCCCGCCGCCGGATAAACGTTCAGCGACGTGCCGCCTATTATAAGCGTATCCGCCTCCGATATCGCCTTTATCGCGCCGCTTACGCATTCATCGTCAAGCGGCTCCTCGTACAGAACCACGTCCGGCTTTATCGTGCCGCCGCACGAGCATTTCGGCACTCCGCCGCTTTGGTCGATATATTCCAAATCATAAAATCTGCGGCACCTCATGCAATGATTGCGTTTTATCGAGCCGTGCAGCTCGTAAACGTTTTTGCTGCCCGCAGCCTGATGCAGTCCGTCTATATTCTGCGTTACCACCGCCGTCAGCCTTCCCGCCCTTTCAAGCTCCGCAAGCTTTTTATGAGCGGCATTCGGCTTAACGCCGCGGATTATCATTTTGTCACGGTAAAATTTGTAAAATTCCTCTGTATGACTTAAGAAGAAGGTCCGGCTTAAAATAGTTTCCGGCGGATAATCATATTTTTGATTATACAAGCCGTCAACGCTTCTGAAATCAGGTATCCCGCTTTCAGTCGAAACGCCCGCGCCGCCGAAAAATACGATTCTTTTGCTGTCGTCGATTATTTCCTGAAGCGTCATATGTTAACATCCCCTATCTCGTACATTATCATTGCCAGCACGGCTTCCCCCGCCGTTTCCGTTCTCAGAATACGCGGTCCGAGCGTCACCGTGGGTATATCCGCGGTTCTTAATTTTTCGATTTCCTCCAAATCAAAGCCTCCCTCGGGTCCTATTATAAACGACACGGTTCCATGCTTGCCCGCCGACGTCAGCGCGCTTTTCAGCGCACGGGTATCCTCGCACTCATACGGCGCGAATGACAAATCGCTTTCCCTCATGGCTTGCACCGCCTCGTCAAACGTCATAATCGGACGGATTTCGGGAATAATGCCGCGCTGAGACTGCTGCGCCGCCTCCTTCGCTATTTTCCGCCATCGGTCAAGCTTTTTCGCCTCGGTTTTTTTATCGTCTACTCTCGTCACACAGCGCGACATTGCCACCGGAACAACCACGCTTACGCCCAGCTCCGTTGTTTTTCTGATTATGACGTCCATCTTCGACGCCTTCGGCAAGCCCTGATACAAGGTTACGGCAACAGGCGGCTCCGATTCGCTGCGCCGTTTTTCCGTTACGGAGCAGATTATCTCTCCCCCACCGATTTCCCGTATAACCGCGGCGTAATCAAATCCGCGTCCGTCACAGACTGTGACGCTGCTGCCCTCGCCAAGCCTTAAAACCTTTGAAATATGCGCCGCGTCGCCGCTTTTGATTTTAATTTTTCCGTCGGATATATCATCCTCGGGCACGAAAAACCTTGGCATAAAAGCTCCTTTCCGTATTTATACAAAATACCTATATGCTTATTGTACCAAAAAGCTCGCGAAACATCAAGTATTTATTGAGAGTATTGAAAAAAAAGTCCCGAAGGACGTTTTTTTCGGTATTATAAAGCTATTCGCGAACCGCTCTGTAAGCCTTAAGCCATATTTTGGGCAAATCTATATTGTAAATGCCGTCGGCGGATTCCTGCGTCTCGCAGTTCTCCGACAAGCCCTCAAGCCGTTTTATTCCGAATCTGCCGACATCCACGCGCACATGCTCGTTGTTCAAACCGCAGTTAATCATAATCAGGAAGCATTCCTCGTCCGTATAACGTACAAAGCCGTATACGTGCCCGATTTTATACACGCTCTCAAACTCGCCTACGGAGAATGCCGGAGACATGCGTCTGAGCATTATCATGTTCCTGTGCCTTATATTCACAATACCCGACGGATCGTCAATATTCATATTATCCCACGGGAAGGTGCGGCGGCAGAACGGGTCTCCGTAGCCCTGCAAGCCTATTTCGTCTCCGTAAAATATGCACGGCACGCCGGGCAGAGTAAATTGCAGTCCCATCGCAAGCGCCGCCCTCTCGCAGGCAAGCTCGAGAGCAAACCCCTCCGCTTTAAAATTCGCCTGATATTCTCTGTTTACCTCATGGCGCGTCGGCGCGCCGCTCATAAGCGTCATTATGCGCTCTACGTCATGCGAGGACAAAATATTCAAAAGCGAATAATACGCCTCGGGCGGATAGTTTTCCTTAAGGCTCATCAGCCTGTCGTCAAGCTCCTGCGCGTCAATCTTCATCATTACCGCGTTTATTATAGCATCGCGCATAGGATAGTTCATAACCGAGTCAAGCTCGTCGCCCATAAAATATTTACGGCGTTCGCCGTAAGCGATCTTGTTCGACGCGTCCTCCCAAACCTCGCCGATTATTACGGCGTCCTCGTCCACGGATTTCACGTTTTCGCGAAGCTCCCTCACGAAGAAGTCGGGCAGCTCGTCGACAACGTCCAATCGCCAGCCGCTCGCGCCCGCTCTGAGCCATTTTTTTATAATGGCGTCCTTTCCGGAAAGAATATACTTTCTGTATTCCTCGCTCTGCTCCTCGACCTGCGGCAGCGTCGTCATACCCCACCACGACTCATATACGTCAGGCCACTGCATAAATCTGAACCATGTGTAATACGGCGATTCCTTAGACTGATACGCGCCCACGCTTTCATACGTTCCGTTCTTGTTGAAATACTGACTGTCCGAGCCCGTATGATTGAACACGCCGTCGAGAATGATTCTTATGCCGCGCTTTTTCGCCTCCGAGCACAGCCGCCTGAACGTTTTCTCGTCTCCAAAGGACGAGTCGATCTCCTCATAGCTGCCCGTATCGTATTTATGGTTGGAATACGCCTTGAAAATCGGATTCAGGTAGATTACCGAAATTCCCAGCTCTTCAAGATACGGCAGCTTTTTAATTATACCCTCGAGATTGCCGCCGAAAAAGTCGTTGGCTTTATACTCGCCGCCGAACTGCTCCGCCTTATAATACGGGGTCTCATTCCAGCCGCGCTTTATTATGTCTGTCCTGTCTCCAAGAAAGCTCCCGTCCTCATTGCCGTTATAGAAGCGGTCGGGAAAAATTTGATACGCGATTGAGCTCTTAAACCAGTCCGGCGTTTTATAATAATCATTGTATATTGTAATCTGGAAGGAATGATGCGGCTGCTCAAAGCACATCTCGCCCTTGCCGCCCAGATTTTTCTTATTATTTCCGTAATATATCATGCCCGACGACGTGGCTATCTCAAAATAATACCATATAAGCCCCGCTTCATCCGGCATTTGCACCGTTGTCTCGTATATACTGTGACCGCTTACCTCGAACACATAAGGCATGTCTCTGCGAATTTCGCCTTTTCCGTCCGGCATATACACAAGCCGTATCGCGTTCGGTATCCCCACCCCGGCGACGGATAACCGAAAGCGTATTTTCGTCCGGCACGTGACCGCGCCGAACGGCGAACGGTAAAACAATTCTCTTGAATTGTGCTCTATATCCATATATTTTTAATACCCCCGAAATATAAAATAACAGCCGCAGAGCGGGATACCCCGGTTCCGTTTGCCACGCAAGCGGACCGCCGGCAGTCCCGCCCCACGACCGAATATTAATATCGCGTCGGATTATTTTATCGGCTTTAAATGCCAGATATTCTTATTGTAATCCTCAATTGTTCTGTCGCTGGAGAAAAAGCCCGAGCATGCTGTATTCATAATCGCCTTTTCAAGCCATTTATCCGTATCGCGATAGTCCTTTGAAATCTGCTCATGAGTCTTCATGTAATCCTCGAAATCGCGTATGACCATATACGTGTCGGGATAGCCGTAATCGCCGAACAGGAGAGTGTGATAAAGGTCGTTAAACAGACCGGCATTATCCGGCACGAGCGAACCGTCTATAAACTGCTCCAGCGCACGGCGCAGGGATTGATTGGACATATATATCGTTTTTACCTCGTCCGTACCCGGATAACGGTTGCGCGCCGCCACCTCGTCGTCCCTGAGACCGAATATATACATGTTTTCATCACCGACGCGCTCCACCATCTCAACGTTCGCGCCGTCAAGCGTGCCTATTGTAACCGCGCCGTTGAGCATAAATTTCATACAGCCGGTTCCCGACGCCTCCTTGCCCGCCGTTGAAATCTGCTCTGATACGTCAGCCGCCGTAACAAGCTGCTCGGCAATTGATACGCTGTAGTTTTCAAGGAATACCACCTTGATTTTCCCGTTTATTCTCGGGTCGTTGTTAATCTTTTCGCCGACAGCGTTGATAAGCTTAATTATAAGCTTCGCTCTCTTATAGCCCGGAGCCGCCTTCGCGCCGAAAATATACGTCCTCGGATAATAATCATATGTCGGATCCTCCAAAATCCTGTTGTATTCCGCCAGGATATGGAGAACGTTCATCATCTGACGCTTATATTCGTGCAGACGCTTTGCCTGCACGTCATAAATGGAATCGGGATTTATCTCAATTCCGTTATGCTCCTTTATATACTCCGCAAGACGAATCTTATTCTTATGCTTAATTTCGGCGAATCTCTTTTTAAATTCCGCGTCCTTGGCGTAGGGCTTGAGCTTCTCAAGCTTAGCCGCGTCCTTGATCCATTCGTCGCCTATCTTTGACGAGATAAGCTCTGTAAGCTCGGGGTTGCAGTTGGCAATCCAACGGCGGAATGTGATTCCGTTTGTTATGGCAAAGAAGCGGCTCTGGTCGAGATTATAGTAATCCTTGAATATATCCGCCTTCAGAATTTCCGTATGCAGCTGCGATACGCCGTTTACCGCAAAGCAGCTCGCGAGACAAATATTTGCCATGAATACCTGGTTATCGGATATTACAGCCATATACTTCTGCTTGCCGTGATCTCCCGGATACGCCTCCTCAAGTCTTATCATAAGGCGGCGGTTGATCTCCTCCACTATCATCATTATACGCGGAAGAACGCGTCCGAACAAATCAAGCGGCCACTTTTCAAGCGCCTCGGCAAGGACCGTGTGATTTGTATACGCAAATGTATGCGTAACGATATCCCATGCTTCGTCCCAGCCCAAGCCTTTTTCGTCCATGAGTATGCGCATCATCTCGGGAATTGCAAGCGTCGGATGTGTATCGTTGATGTGGATAACCACCTTGTCGGGCAGCTTTGTCCAGTTCTCGCCGTTGCGTTCCTCAAACTCCTTTAAAATCCATTGCAGCGTCGCCGATACAAGGAAATACTGCTGCTTTAATCTGAGCTCCTTGCCCTCGGTATGGTTATCCTCCGGATAAAGCACCTTTGAAATAACCTCCGCAAGAGCGGTCTCCTCCATCGCCTTGGCATAATCTCCCTGATTAAACGCAAGCATATTCATGGAGTTCTGCGACTTTGCGCTCCATAATCTAAGCTTGTTTACGATTTTTGATTTGTAGCCTACAAGCGGAATGTCATACGGCATTGCCAGAATGGTATTCTGAGGCTTATAATTGCATACGAAATGACCGTTATCCCAATACGATTCAACGTAGCCGCCGAAGTTAACCGATACCGTTTCCTCGGGTCTTGCGACCTCCCACGCGTTTCCGTTTTCGAGCCATGTATCCGGAACCTCGGTCTGATATCCGTCCACAATCTTCTGGCGGAACAAGCCGTATTCATACCTTAACGTGCTGCCGTATGCCGGCAAATCCAACGTTGTCAACGAGTCGATAAAGCACGCCGCAAGACGTCCCAGTCCTCCGTTTCCGAGACCCGCGTCGTTTTCAAGCTCAACAACATCCTGAAGAGTATATCCGAGACTTTCCAGGACGTGCTCATATTCCTTTGTCTGCATAAGATTTAAAATATTTGTGCTTAAAAGTCTTCCCATAAGGAACTCAAACGAAAGATAATAAAGCTTTTTCGAGCCCTCCTTCTTGACCTCTTTATGCGAAACAGCCCACTTTTCCATTATTTTGTCCCGGACAGTGAGCGCGCACGCCGTATAAACCATATGCGGAGTCGCGTCCTCGAGAACCTTGCCGAAATGGCGGCTGATTTTGCCGACTATTTCATTTCTGAGCGCTTCCTCCTTCGCGGTAAGCTTTACCTGTGACTTTTTTGCTGCTTTTGTCTGTGCCATTTTTTTACTTACATCCCCTCAAACTTTATTTTTCCTCAAAAGGATTTTTTACCTTCTTAACCTTCGGAGCCGCCGATTCCACGGCTGTTTTTTCCGAAGCTTCGGCGTCCTTTTGCAAACGCGTCTCGAAGCTCTCCTTTTTCTTTAAAGGCTTTTTTGCCGTTGATTTTTTGGCTGTTTTTTCCTCAGCCGCTGTCTTTTTTACCGTTGTTTTTTCCTCCGCGGACTTTTTCGCCGCCGACTTCGGTCTTCCGACACGTTTTTTCGCCGGCTTCTCCTCCGCCGCCTTAGGCTCCGGAGCGGGAATTCCCGTCAGCTCGCTGTACATTTTTATATACTTATCCGCCGAAACATTCCATGAATAATCAGCCGACATAGCGTTATCTATAAGCTTATTCCACGCGTCGCGGTGATTATAGTATACATCCATAGCATACCATATCACCTTCAGCATTTCATCCGCGTTATAGTTCGCGAACGAAAAGCCCGTGCCCTCTCCGGTATACTCGTTATACGGGATAACGGTATCCTTGAGACCTCCGGTTTCACGCACCAGCGGAAGAGTGCCGTATCTCATGGAAATGAGCTGCGAGAGTCCGCACGGCTCAAACCGCGACGGCATAAGGAACACGTCGGACGCCGCATAAATTTTATGCGACATTTCATTTGAGAAATAAATCTGCGCCGAAACCTTTTCCGGATATTTCCATGCGTAATGACGGAACAAATTCTCGTATTTTTCATCGCCCGTTCCGAGCACAACGATCTGCGCCTCGCTCTGGCAAAGCTCCTCGATCTTGTATGCCACAAGATCAAAGCCCTTCTGGTCCGTAAGACGCGATACCACGCCTATCATTATTTTATTCTCATCCACCGGCAGACCCAGCTCCGCCTGAAGCTTCATCTTGTTTTCAGCCTTTTTCTTCGCGGCGTTTTTCTTTGTATAATTAACGTAAATCATACCATCCTTCGAGCTGTCCCAGTCGGTATATGATATACCGTTGACAATACCCGTCAAATCCCCGCGGCGGGCTGAAAGCAGACTGTCGAGCCCCTCGCCGTATTCCGCCGTTGTAATCTCGCCGGCATAGCTTTCGGAAACGGTGGATATCCTGTTCGCATACACAAGTCCGCCCTTTAACAGATTGGCGTCCCTGTAATATTCCAGCTTATCCGGCGTGAAATAATAATCGCTTATTCCCATAGCGTCCTTTATGGCGCGGAAATCCCAGCGTCCCTGGAATTTCAGATTATGAATGGTCATAACCGTCTTAATCCCCTGGAAAAACGGATTATCCTGGAATGTGTCGAGGAACACAGGAATGGGTCCCGTCTGCCAGTCGTTGCAGTTTATAACATCTGGTCTGAAGCCGAGAGTGGGCAGCAGCGACAGCACAGCCTTCGAGAAGAAAATAAATTTCTCGCAGTCGAAATGAATATAGCTGTACGGAGTATCGCCGTTGAAATAAAACTCGTTGTCAACAAAATAATAAATACAGCCGTTGTATTCCATTTCGAACACTCCGGCATACTGCTTGCGCCATGCCATATCAATATAAATATGGTCTATATACCTCATCTTATCCTTGTATTCCTGCGGGATACAGCGATATAACGGCATAATTACCCTCGCGTCAACGCCCTTTTCCCTGAGCGCCGCGGGAAGAGAACCGGCTACGTCGCCCAAGCCCCCCGTTTTTGCAAACGGCGTAGATTCCGAAGTGGCAAATAATACGTTCATAATCAACATCCTTTCTTTAATATTGTCTTTTATTCTTTGATATAATACCCTAATTTTTCCGATTTGTCAATTCTTGTATTGAATTTATGTTCAAAAATCACGAAAAATACGGATTTTTTCAGCAAATTTATACGTTAATATCAAAAACACCGAGGGTTGTAAGCGACAAACTGCGGAGGGCTGAGCCCTCCGCAGTTTGATTGCAGTCACATAAATCCTTTATATTTTCGATCCCTTCGCAATAGCGAGCGGATAGCTTTCCTGTCCGATAAGTTTTCTGCCCTTGGTTATGTAAACCTCCTTGTCAAACACGACATGCTCAAGGTCTACATCCTCGCATATTACGGAATCCTGCATAATAATCGAATTCTTGACAACGGCGCCCTTCTTTATTACAACGCCGCGCGAAAGCACACAGTTTATTACGGTGCCCTCTATTGTGCAGCCGTCCGAAACGAAGCTGTGCTCGACAACAGCGCTGTCGCCGTATTTTGTCGGCGACTGGTCCTTTGTCTTTGTGTAAACGGGATTGGCGGGATTAAACAGCTCCTTTCTCACGTCACCGTTAAGGAATGCCATATTATTTTTATAATACGACCTCATGGAATCAATTTTATCCATATATCCCTCGTATTTATATCCGAAAATGCGTATTCCCAGCATCTTCTTAACAAGCGCGTCCTTCACGAAATCGCGGTCGCCCCTCGCGCTGCATTCGTCTATAATGCTTTCAAGCAGCGCCTTATCCATAACGTAGAGCTCCATCGACGCGTTGGTTGTTTTTGGATAATACGGCTGAACCTCTATATCCTTAACCTTACCGTCATCGTCAAAATCAAGCAGCGTGAAGCGCGAAAGCTCCGCGTCCTCATAGCCCTTGACGTCCTTATATACAATCGTCACATCGGACTGGTTGTCAATATGCGCCTGAACGACATCGGAAAAATCAATGTTGTAAATGAAGTTGCCCAAAGACAATATAACATATGTCTGCGGGCTTCTCATAAGATAATCGCGTATGCCCGCGAGCATATCTATATTTCCCTTTATAGTACCGAGAACCGTCTGCTCGAGGCTGGGGGGAAGAACGCTCAAGCCGTCGTTCTTTCTGTCCAGATCCCACGGCTTACCGGATTTAACATGGTCCATAAGCGACGAATAGTTGGACTCCGTGACAATGCCCACATTTGTCAGTCCGGCATTTGCCATATTTGAGAGCACGAAATCTATTATACGGTATCTGCCCGCAATCGGAAGCGCCGCGTTCGCGCGTATATCGGTTATCGGCGGAATTCTGTCCTCGCTTGTGAGGATAACGCCCATTGTATCTCTTCTCATTATATCAGCTCTCCTTTCTTATTCCCGTTCAATCATGCTGCCCTTGGGAACGTCCATGTTTGCGGCGACAACCGCGCCGCCCTCGATAAGGACTATTCCGTGCGTGCAGTACTTAGAAGCATACGGATTGTCATCTGTCTCGGTCACGCCGATTTTCGCGCCGTCCTCGATAACCGCCTCGCCGCCTATAACGGCTTTTTCAATCGTGACATTATTGCCGACGGACGCCCCCGGCAAAATAACGGAATCCTTAATCACGGAGCCTTCGCCTATCGACACGCCTCCGAACAGTACACTGTGATCCACCTCTCCGCATATCGTGCAGCCCTCTGTTACGGTCGAGCGTGTTATCTTCGCCCCGTAGCCGACATAATGCGGCGCAAGCGCGAGACTTCTCGAATAGATGGGCCAGCGGCGGTCATTGATATCAAACCTCGGCGGCGTGTCTATAAGATCCATATTCGCTTCCCACAGGCTTTGTATCGTTCCGACATCCTTCCAATAACCCTCAAACTTATAGCTCATCATCTTTTCGCCGTTTTTGAGCATGGTCGGAATGATGTTCTTTCCGAAGTCATTATCGGACTCAGGGGAACGCTCGTCATCCTCAAGATATTTTTTAAGAGCCTTGTAATCAAAGATATATATACCCATAGACGCGAGATTAGACTTTGGCTGAGCGGGCTTCTCCTCGAATTCCACAATAACGCCGTCGTCATCCACGTTCATAATGCCGAACCGGGATGCCTCCTCCCACGGCACCGGCATTACAGCTATCGTCGCCGCCGCGCCCGAGCTTATATGCGCGCGCAGCATTTCACGATAATTCATTTTATATATATGGTCGCCCGACAGAATAAGCACATTGCGCGGATTAAATCCCTCCAAAAAGCCTAAATTCTGATATATGGCGTTCGCCGTACCCTTGTACCATTCCTCCGCTTTCGCGCTCTGGTAAGGGGGCAGCACATACGCACCGCCATGACTCCTGTCGAGATCCCACGGTTTTCCGGTTCCGAGGTATGTATTCAGCTCCAGAGGCTGGTACTGAGTCAACACACCTACCGTGTCTATACCGGAATGCACACAGTTTGAAAGCGGGAAGTCTATAATTCTGTACTTTCCGCCAAACGGTACTGCCGGTTTAGCCACATTTTTTGTTAAGGCGCCGAGTCTTGAACCCTGACCGCCTGCGAGTATCATTGCAACACAGTCCTTTGATACCATTTTATCATCTCCTCCATATTGTTTTTAATATTATTTTTTATCAGCGGCATCCGCCGTCTTTTTCCTGCCGGCGCGGGCTTTCTCAGCCTTTTTGCCATCCGGCACCCGCATCAGATACATAGCCGAATTGGCGTCTATGCTAACCTCTATGGTATAATCCATATCGGAATACGGCTCTTTTCTGGCTTTGTATTTTTTGCGCCTTATAAGTCGGTTGCCGCCGTATTTTGTCGAATTTGAATGAATAACGACCTCATAATCCCCGTCCAGAGGCACTCCGAGCTTATATACCGGACGATCCACGGGAGTAAAGTTCGCCGCAACGATTACGGTGTCCTCGGGATCGCTGCTCATTCTGATGTATGAGAACACGGAATTTTCGTTGTCGGAATCATTAATCCATTTAAAGCCGTCCCAGTTTTGGTCATTTTCCCAAAACGCCGGATGCGCGCGGTAAAACGCATTTAAATCCTTGATAAACAGCTTCAGCTTCCTGTGCCTGTCTATACCGAGCAAATTCCACTCAAGCTGATCGTCATAGCGCCATTCGAGGAACTGACCGAACTCGCCGCCCATAAACAGCAGCTTCTTGCCCGGCATCGACATATAGTAGCTCATAAGAGTTTTGTACGCGTCGAATTTCTCTTCATACGCTCCGTACATCTTATCAATAAGCGAATGCTTGCCGTGAACGACCTCATCATGCGAAAGAGGCAGTATATAATTTTCCGAATACGCGTACATCATCATAAACGTCAGCAGCGAATGATTGTCCTTGCGGAAATACGGGTCCATAGACACATATCTCAGGGTATCGTTCATCCAGCCCATGTTCCATTTGAACACAAATCCCAGTCCGTCGTCCTCCGGCGGCGCCGTAACCTTGGGCCATGCCGTCGATTCCTCCGCTATCATCAGGAAATTGGGAAACTCCGTGCACATTATACGATTAAGCTTTTTGAAAAACTCCACCGCTTCGAGATTCCCGTTTCCCCCATAGACATTCGGCACCCATTCGCCGTCGTTTCTGGAATAATCACGGTAAAGCATCGACGACACCGCGTCAACGCGAAGTCCGTCTATATGATACTGCGACGCCCAGAAATGAGCCGACGAAAGCAGGAACGAAACCACCTCGTACCGCGAATAGTCGAACACCATCGTGCCCCAGTCCTTATGCTCGCCCATTCTCGGGTCGGCATATTCATATGTCGGCGTACCGTCGAACATCCTCAAGCCGTGCTCGTCCCTCGGGAAATGCGCCGGAACCCAGTCCATGATAACGCCTATCCCCGCTTTATGGCACTCGTTTATAAAATACTGCAAATCCTCCGGATTCCCATAACGCGACGTCGCGCTGAAATACCCCGTAACCTGATAGCCCCACGAGCCGTCAAAAGGATATTCCATAAGCGGCATAAGCTCGATATGCGTATAGCCCATATCGGTAATGTACGGTACAAGCTCGTCCGCCAGCTCGCGATATGTATAAAAGCTGCCGTCCTCATGAATTTTCCATGAACCGGCGTGAATCTCATAGATATTCATCGGAGCGGAGAAGGGATCGGTTTCAGACCGTTTTTTTATCCATTTCCCGTCCGACCATTTATATCCGCCCATCTTCTTTACCACCGACGCCGTGCCGGGGCGAAGCTCGCTCAGGACCGCATATGGATCGGCGCGCATATGCACCTCGCCGGACTGCGTTTCCAGCGCGTATTTATACAGCATGCCTTCTTTAATATCCGTGAAAAAGCCGTACCATATTCCGGCGTCGTCAATTTTTTCAAGCTGCTTTCCTTCGCCTGTCCAACCGTTGAAATCGCCCGCCACTCTGACGCTTACGGCATTCGGCGCCCAGACGGCAAACCGCCAGCCCTTTTCGCCGTTAAGAGTTATTTCGCGCGAGCCGAGCATCTCGTAAGCCTTGAAATTTTCACCGGAATTGAACAGATACGTCTGAAAACCGCTTATGTCCGCCCATGTCTTTTCTTCTGCCATAATCTTCTCCTTTTCTCAGTCTGACATAATCTCTGTTTATATCATTTTGCACAATTATAAACAAAGATTACACATATCTATTGTTATTGTAGCACAAATGTTGAGATACGTAAAGTGATTATATTCATAAAAAAACTATGTAACTTTTGTGCAAAATTACCTTTTATTTCTTTAAAAAGATTGATTTTCCTGTTATTTATGTTAAAATTTAATTTCATTACCATATACTTCATGTAACAATTAAATTAAAATCTTGACATGAAAAAGAAAATAGTATAGAATATATTATGCTTAATGTTCTTTAAAAAATACGTTTTCTGTGAATTAATTTTGAGATTAATATAGCATTAATCCCGAAGGCAGACGGAGCTGCTTAAATATGGTCGCTCTATGGAATATGCCGGAGGAGTAAGGCAGATACCTGCAAACGCCTTGTTTGTCCGGTTCCGCGAAAGTGTATATAAATAGAACCTTCATTTTTAAGCTCGCCCCCTATGCAGGTTTCGGGTAAATTTACTTAGACGGGGGTGTGTTACAATAGAAACACTATCGATTATACTGATAATCGTTGCGCTCCTTGTAGGTCTTGCGGCGGGCTTTGCCGCGGGAATTCCAATGGGAATTTCGCGCCGCAAAAAGACAGCCGAGGCGCTTTTCGGAAGCGCCGAGGAAAAAGCGGCGGCAATACTCACCGACGCCGAAAAATCAGGCGCGGCAAAAAAGCGCGAGCTTATGCTTGAGGCTAAGGAGGAAAACCAGCGTCTGCGCGCCGATCTCGATAAGGAGATCAAAGACCGCAGAAACGAACTCAACCGCCAGGAACGCAGGATTAATCAGAAGGAAGAAAACTTAGACAAGAAAGCCGAAAACTTGGAGAAAAAGGATCAGCAGCTTACAAAGCAGCTGAAGAACCTTGAAGCCAAGGAAAATGAAATTGCAGAAATTAAAAACCGCCAGATAGCGGAGCTCGAAAAGATTTCGGGTATGACGCACGATGAGGCGCGCGAAATTCTGTTAAAGGATATTGAAGCGCAGACACGGCGCGACGCCGCTAAAATGGTTAAAGAAATTGAGCAGGAAGCAAAAGAAAACGCTGAAAAGAACGCAAAGAACATTGTTGCTCTTTCAATTCAGAAGGTTGCCGCCGATCATGTCGCGGAAACGACCGTATCGGTCGTAAACCTTCCCAGCGACGAAATGAAGGGCCGCATAATAGGACGCGAGGGACGAAATATCAGAACTCTCGAAACCTTAACGGGCGTTGATCTGATAATCGACGATACGCCCGAAGCGGTTATCGTGTCAAGCTTTGACCCGATACGCCGCGAGGTAGCCAAGGTCGCATTGGAAAAGCTTATAGTTGACGGACGCATTCATCCGGCGCGGATAGAGGAGTCGGTCAAGAAGGCAAAGAAGGAAGTCGACGCCGTAATCAAGCAGGAGGGCGAGAACGCCGCGTTTGAAACGGGCGTACACGGGCTCCATCCCGAGCTTATCAAGCTTTTGGGCAAGCTCAGATTCCGTACATCATACGGTCAGAACGTTCTTAAGCATTCAATTGAAGTTGCCAATCTCGCCGGTGTAATGGCGGGCGAGCTCGGCACGGACATCACCCTGGCAAAGCGAGCCGGTCTTTTGCACGACATAGGCAAAGCCGTTGACCATGAGGTGGAGGGATCTCATGTTACTATCGGCGCGGATATCGCGAAGAAGTATCATGAAAATAAAGAAGTTATTCACGCCATAATGGCACATCACGGCGACGTAGAGCCGCAGACTCTCGTAGCTTCGCTGGTGCAGGCGGCGGACGCTGTTTCAGCCGCGCGCCCCGGAGCAAGACGCGAAAATCTTGAAACCTACGTTAAACGTTTACAGAAGCTTGAAGAAATAGCAAACAGCTTCGACGGAGTTGATAAGTCGTTCGCTATTCAGGCGGGACGCGAGGTAAGGATTATGATTAAGCCCGATGTTATAAATGACGACGGCATGATCATGGTCGCAAAAAATATCGTGAAGCGTATAGAAGCCGAGCTTGAGTATCCCGGTCAGATCAAGGTAAGTCTGATAAGGGAGACGCGCGCGGTGGATTACGCGAAGTAAACCTGTGAATAAGAGGCTCTTTACAGAGCGGAAGCACCGAGGCTCGATGATTTTCCTGCGATAAAGGTAGGAAACAGATCTTCGGACGCTTGCTTCTACCCGTTCTGTAGGTGCCTCTTTTTTCTTTGCACTATGATAAAAGGAACAGGGGCTGCCCTGTTCCTTTTATCATGCGTATGTCCGTTTAATTAAAAGAATCGTTTCAGCCAGCCCCCGGCAGCCGTAAACAAAAACGAGAATACCGCATACACTATGAGAGTAATAATTCCGGTCATAATATAATAATTAGCGTCGGTAAAAATCATATCGCTGTTATAATAAAACACGAACGACAGCACCGAAATGAGCGTAAGGACAAGCGGGAACTTGAAATTATAGCCCACCCTTATTCCGTAAAACAAGCCAATGCCGAACAGAAAAATCGTATTTATCGTATACAGAAACATGTTGAACAAAACGTTAAGACCCGTTTCGCCCATGAAAACAAACGCCAGCGGCACGATATGAAACACAATGAGCGCGATTATAAGGTAAATCTTCGCCGTTTCCATTTCGAATTTTCCGCGCTTTATAAAATGCGTATCCTCGTTAAGACCCTTTCCGAGCTTCTTTGCCATAATTTTATCTCTCCTTTATATTCTTACGCTTTCGCCGTTTTCGGCAAGGTAGCGCTTTAAATCCATAATTTCCATTTCCTTAAAATGAAACAGGCTTGCCGCAAGTACCGCGTCGGCGCGCCCCTCCCGGAACGCGTCGAGAAAATGCTCCATAGTTCCCGCGCCGCCCGACGCAATTACCGGTATCCCCGCGTTTCCCGACACCGCGCGGGTCAGCTCCAAATCATATCCGGATCTGGTGCCGTCGCAGTCCATACTTGACAGAAGTATCTCTCCGGCGCCCAGCTCCTCCGCCTTTTTCGCCCACACCTGAGCGTCGATGCCGGTATTGACCCTGCCGCCGTTAAGATACACCTCCCAGCCGGTGTTATCGCTTTTTCTTTTCGCGTCGATCGCGCACACCACACACTGACTGCCAAACACCTCCGCAGCCTCGCTTATCAGCTCCGGACGCTTTATCGCCGCGGAATTTACAGCGACCTTGTCCGCGCCCGCGTTTAATATCCTCCGGAAATCACCGACCGTGCGTATTCCTCCGCCTACGGTAAACGGTATGAATACCTCGCGCGCCACCGCCTCGACCATGCCGACGACTGTGCCTCGCGCATCCGACGATGCGGTTATGTCCAGAAACACAAGCTCGTCCGCGCCCGCCGCGTTATACGCCTTCGCGCACTCCACAGGGTCGCCCGCGTCCGTCAGATTCACAAAATTTACTCCCTTTACCACGCGCCCGTTATTCACGTCCAGGCACGGTATAATCCTTTTCGCGTACATACCTGCTCCTTATTCAATCGTATTTTCCGCGTTCCGACCGACGGCGCGGCGGTTATTTTACCTCCAAGCCGTCCACGCTGATATTGAGAACGCTATCGACTCGGGACGTATAAGCGTGCGCCCGCCGCGTCTGTATAGCGACAGTCCCTCGTTCGGTCTGTATTTGCTATACGCGCCGCGGTCAAATTCCACGCGCACCGCTTCGCCGCCGCCAAAATCCATACCGTCCTTCTCATTCCTTCTCCTCCCGGGGTAAATTTTAGTTTATCGGGGTAACGTAAACGGCGGGTGCAAGTCTCCCTTGTCAAAGGGAGGGGGACCGCCGAAGGCGGTGGAGGGATTCATTTTTAAAAAAAACCGCATATTTAAGCGATTGGCTGTAATTGCGGAATCCCCTCGCCAACTTCGTTGGCCCTCTCCCCTTTAACAAGGGGCGCAAGCAGAGCGTTTCCGTAAGCAAAAATCGCATATGGCGGGTATTAGGCTTCCCCTTAAGGGGAAGGCTATTTACACGCATAAACTAAAATTTACATCTCCGCAAATCTTTTCAAAATCGCCATGCCCGCTTCTCCGCTTTTTTCCGGATGGAACTGCACGGCGAACACGCTGCCCCGCTCGACAGCGACCGCTAAGCGTTCACCGTATTCGGCATACGCCGAGACGATTTCCGTATCGGGCGTCGTCACATAATACGAATGGACAAAATACACGAACGGGTTTCCCGTTAAAATCCTGCTTTCCTTCGCCAAGGTTATATCGTTCCAGCCCATATGCGGAATTTTTAAGCCTCTGTCGGGTATCCTTACCACCCTGCCCCGGAACACGCCGAGCCCTCGTACTCCCGGGCTCTCATCGCTTTCCTCAAATAAAAGCTGCAAGCCCAGACATATGCCCAGGAACGGCTTTTCAGCCGCTATGACCTCTCGTATTACGCCGTCAAGCCCTTTTTTTTCAAGGCTCGCCATCGCCTCTCCGAAAGCGCCCACTCCGGGCAAAATCACCTTATCCGCCGCTAAAATCGTGTCCTTATCGCCGGTAATCTCCGCTTGCTCGCCCAGATACGCCAGAGCGTTTTTTACGCTGCGCAGATTTCCTGCGCCGTAATCTATAACAGCAATCATTTATTTTCTCCCGTAATTTGAATTTATACAAAGTATACCACATTCTTTAAAAAATAGCAATAGCACAAAGCGATTATAAGAATAAATACGAAATTTCTGTTTTTCTTGACTATTTGCCGCAAGTCTGCTAAAATTATTTCATTGGAAAGAAGGACTTTAACATGAAAATTTTATGTATAGGCGACGTGGTAAGCCGTGTCGGACGCGACATGCTGTTCAAATATGTCGATGACCTCAGATACCGCGAAAATATTTGCTTTGTAATAGCGAACGGTGAAAACGCGGCGCACGGCAACGGTCTGACCCGCTCAACATATGACGAGCTTATCCGCTCCGGAGTGGATCTTATCACGCTCGGTAATCACGCGTGGGGCTCCCTGAACGAGCTGCGCAGCATCATAAACCACGGCGGAAATGTCATACGTCCGCTTAATTTCTGCGGCTCCGTGCCCGGTCAGGGCTATACTGTAATGACAGCGAAAAACGGCGCAAAAATAGCGGTCATAAATCTGATAGGGCAAACGTTTTTAAATTATTCCCATAACTCGCCGTTTGAAGCGGCGGAAAATGCTCTCAGGCAAATCCGGGAAACGACAGACTTTATTTTCGTCGATTTTCACGCTGAGGCAACGTCCGAAAAGCAGGCTATGGGCTTCTTTCTCGACGGACGCGTAAGCGCGGTGTTCGGCACTCACACGCATGTGCAGACAGCCGATGACATGATTTTGCCAAACGGCACCGGCTATATCAGTGATTTGGGCATGACGGGTCCGCAAATCTCCGTTCTCGGCATGGATAAGGATATTATTCTGAAAAAATTCCTGACAGCGCTCCCGCAGAAATTCCGTCCCGCTTCCGGCGCCGGGCAGTTTTGCGGCTGTATTTTTGACATCGATGAGAATACCGGACTCTGCGCAGACACAAAACGACTGTTTATCCGCGAGCCGCGCTAAAAAAATCTCCCGCGGCAAAAATACCGGATTGACTTTGTATCCTCCTTATGTTATCATTGTAATATAATGACATCGGGGGGATTTTTTTCATGAAAGGAAAGTTAAAATCAGCAGCACTTGCTTCGGTTTTATCCGCAGCGTTCATATATTGCGGCACAACGTATGCCGCGCCCGGACCGCAGGCTTCACAGCCGCCGGTTTATTCGGCGTCACCTGCGCCGGAGATTACAGCAATGCCCGACGTTTCGCCGGAGCCCGAAGCGTCCGCGGCGGCGGAAGCCGCCGTTCAGACCGCCGGACCGGAGGAAACGGATTTGCCCGAAAGCACCGAACCCGCAGACAATCCGGTGCGGACAGCCGAGCCCACATACACGCCCTCGTCCGGCGCTCCCACGGCATCGACACTTGATTTCACTATTCAAATAAGCAAGAAAAAGCATGTTATCGAATCAACAATAAAAATCGAAGTATACGACAAAACCGGAGCACTTGCCGGAAGCGGCAGCGAGCATATCGGCGCGGCGACGGAAAGCATAAATATGCATCTCGACGTGCCAGAATATGCGCTCGGCGACAGCTTCACCGTAAAGCTCGCCGACGGAGCGCAGTCCCTCCAATACTACGATACGGTAACTTACGCCGGCAAATCGTTTGAAATCACGACCGACTGGTATCGTAACGCAAGCGGCGCGGTCGTGCCGTATAACTCCTACATATTCACCGCCGTACCGCTCTGGGAAAAGGATGTCGTCGTCTATGTCGGCGGCGATCAGCCCAAGCTCCCGGACCGAGCCCGCATAGTTGACGGAAATACGCTCGTGCCCGTGCGCGCGGTGGCGGAGGCAATGGGAATATCGGTATATTATGACAAAAGCTACGACAGCGTGGTATGCTCCGTCGGAGATAAACAAATAATTTACAACATGAATTCCACTTACGCAACCTTCTTCGGCGAAGACATATATCTTCCCACCGCTCCGCGATATTTTTCCGGCAGCGCTTACGTGCCCGTCCGCTCGCTTGCCGAAGCCTTCGAGGCGCCGATTGAATCGAAGGATTACGGCGACCATCTTGATATTATAATCGGGGAAAGCGAGACGGTTAAGCAGTATGAGCCGGTTAATAAATGGAATATCTCGAGCCGCACGGATTATATGATTTGGGTATCCAAATCCGAATATACAGTACGCGTATATCAGGGGT
Source organism: uncultured Clostridia bacterium (assembly GCA_947626135.1). GTDB lineage: Bacteria > Bacillota > Clostridia > UBA1381 > UBA1381 > 12844. Next base: position 31,136 of record CANQQZ010000011.1, on the reverse strand, counting down.
ATGAAAATCATTGGCGCAGGATATACACCGCGCCTTGCGCGATAGGCGCGCCGGGCACGCCCACGATAACCGGCTCCTTCGAATACATAGAGCGCACCTTCTGGGATTACGGCTCGTATTATGTGGGACCCGTGCTTCGTTTTTATAACGGCTATGCGCTGCATTCGACTCTGCTCTATTACGGCGGCGGAGAATACGACGGGCGGGTCGGAGTGAAAATCTCGCACGGCTGCGTGCGTCTTAAAGCGCCCGATATTAACTGGATAGCCGATACAATTCCCCTGCGCACAAGGATCTACATAACCGAATAAACACGGACATATACGCCCGTATTGATATTGTATTAACAGTATGCGCATACATCCTTAAGGATTATTATGGAAAATCAAAACCTGCACGGCGCGTTATATTCATAACGCGTATGTCCGCCGATATCCGCGGCAAAAAATACGGAGCGGCTTAAAGCCACTCCGTAAACAAAAGCATATTTTCGTTGATTTATCTCGCGTTCTTTGCCGTCTCGACAAGCTTTGCGAATGCCGCGGGATCAGCTACGGCAATCTCTGAAAGCATCTTGCGGTTAAGGTCAATGTTCGCCTTTTTAAGACCGTTCATAAACGTCGAATAGTTCATACCGTTCATTTTTGCCGCCGCGCTTATTCTTGTAATCCACATACGGCGGAAGTCTCTCTTTCTTCTTTTTCTGCCGATATACGCGTTCTGCATCGCGCGCATGACCGCCTGATTGGCTGTTCTGAACTGCTTGCTCTGAGCGCCGTAGTAGCCTTTAGCAAGCTTTAAGATTTTCTTGTGCCTTTTTCTTGTATTTAATGCGCCTTTTACTCTTGCCATTAGTTTCTACCTCTCTTTCAATTATTTGTACGGAATAAGCTTTTTGATTACTGCGGCGTTTGCCTTGGAGCAATAAGCCTGCTTCCTCAAATGTCTTTTTCTCTTTGTTGTCTTCTTGTTAAGAATGTGGCGTCTGAACGACTTGTTCATCTTAACCTTACCGTTCTTAGTGAGATTGAATCTCTTGGCAGCGCCTCTGTGTGTCTTAATCTTAGTCTTTGCCATTGTAATATTCTCCTTCCCAGATTGTATACTTACAGAAAAACTATCTGCTGTTATTGTGACAACGGGCTAAGGAACATAACCATGTTCCTTCCCTCTAATTTCGCCGGTCTGTCAACCGAACCGACCTCGCTGCACTGCTCGGCAAAGCGGGCGAGAAGCGTAAACCCGATTTCCGAATGACTTACCTCGCGCCCTCTGAAACGAACCATAACTCTTACCTTATCTCCGTTTCTGAGGAACTTCTGAGCGTTACGGCATTTTGTGTTGAAATCATTGGTATCAATCGACGGGGAAAGCTGTACCTCCTTGACGTTTACCACCTTCTGATTTCGCCTGTTTTCCTTTTCGCGCTTATTAAGCTCGAATTTATACTTGCCGTAATCCATGAGCTTACACACAGGCGGCGCCGCCTGCGGCGCAATCTTAACTAAGTCAAGACCCTTTTCCTCCGCTATGCTCAAAGCCTTCGCAGAACTCATTACGCCAAGCTGACCGCCCGATTCGGACACTAATCTTACCTCATTGTCGCGAATTTCCTCATTGATTTGCAAATCATTCTTGCTAATGGTTAATCCCTCCCTTTTCCGTAGCCGATACATGTGCTTCGTTTTTGCAAAGAAAAACGGACGTCAGAGCCGTCCGCAAACACACAAAAATCCCCCTCGGGATTTTTATTGTATTTACCGTACCGACCTTCGCCGCACGGTGAGAACAGACGCTCTGCTTATTTTCTACCTGACTATTATAGCAGCGGACTGCCGGTTTGTCAAGCATTTTTTGAATATTTTTCAGCTTTTTGCAAAAAATATTTTTATATTGATTATCCCGGCTCCCCGCGAACGCACCGCCGCGCAGCGGCAGCCGGAATAAAAGTAATCGAAGGGACTGATATAAACTTGTTTCGCGGAAAGGTCGTAATAATAGGCGCGGGCAATGTCGGCTCGACATGCGCGTATACCATCATGCTCGGCGGGAGCTTCAATGAAATTGCTCTTATCGATATAAACCGAAGCAAAGCCGAGGGCGACGCTATGGATATGTCGCACAGCGCGGCATTTTTAAAGCCGGTATCCGTATATGCCGGCGACTATTCCGACTGCAAAAACGCTGACATTATAATAATCGCCGCGGGTGCAAATCAAAAAATGGGCGAAACGCGTCTTGATTTGCTCAAACGCAATGTCCTCGTTTTCAAGGAGGTAATAGCTCAAATCATGCGCTATGCCGATAGCGACGTTATAATAATGCCGGTCACAAATCCCGTGGATATACTCACATACGCCTCCTACCGTCTTTCCGGACTGCCCAAAAGCCGGATTATAGGATCTGGCACCGTACTTGACACGTCGCGCCTTAAATATCTCATAAGCCGTCACAGCGGCGTTGACGCGCGCGATTGCAGCTCTTATATTATCGGAGAGCACGGAGACAGCGAGGTCGCCGCATGGAGCGTGACAAATATAGCAGGAATGTCGATGAAGGAATTTTTCAGCCGCACCGGCAAATGCACGGACGATGATTTGCGGGATATCTGCCGTGAGGTTAAAAACAGCGCGTACTGTATCATCGAAAAGAAGGGCGCGACATACTACGGCATAGCCGCGGCTGTCGCAAGGATATGCGAATGTATCGCCGGAAACGAAAATTCCGTGCTTACCGTATCGACAGTTCTGAACGGAGAATACGGCATCACGGACGCGGCATTGTCCGTACCGGTGCAGCTGTCGGGCACGGGCGCCGAGCGCGTACTTGAAATCCCCATAGATGCGCGGGAGCTCGCGCTGCTTCACAAGAGCGCGCAGATAATAAAAGAAAACATCGCCGCGCTTAACGAGATAATATAACAGACGGCAACAGACGGCATAAGACAGTATAAACAACAAATTTATAACAAATTGTCGACAGGGTGCAGGAAAAGGCATATCGCGTTTTGTGAGCGATATGCCTTTTCAAGGTGTATGCGTCACTATTTGGAAAATATGATGATTATACGATTACTCAATCGCCATTTCCGCCGCATTACACAGCGGCTCCTGATTTTTCCACATGAACGCCTTTATCGTATCGCCGCTTTCGATTTCACATGGAACGGAAATATCCACGCCCGTATCGTCATTGGCATCTATTACTGCTCTGACCGTTCCGCTGCCCTTCAGTACGCCGTCCGCGGAATACACAGCCGTATAAAGCTGACACGTTAGCTCGGTGTCGGTATTATTCACCGCGACGGAATTTATCATATACCTTCCGTCAATCTTATCATAGCTTAAAATTTCGGTCTGATAGTCCGCCGCGCCGGACGGGCTTGTGATAACGGCATAGCCGTCGTTATTGCCGACGGACGCTTCCTCGCCGTCATATTCCGCCGTTATGTACAGCTGCTTCGAGGGATTATAGAACCTCATGGTAGTCTTGTCGAAATCAAACTCTACCGACTGGGTTTCATTCACACTAATGTCTGCGGTCTGTTCATCAAGCACAGTGCCGTCAGCGCTGTTTTCTCTGAGCCGTACAGTCACGCCTTGCGCATCGGTATATCCCGTATTTGATATATCCGCAGTGATTTTGTTCTCCTCCGCATTAACGGCAACATTATCAACCTCAATATCCGCGTGACCAACCGATAATACAGCCATGTTATTCTGCATATTGTATTCATCGCCGTCAGATGTCGTCACAGCGACATCAAAATCATGCTCGGTCAGATCTTCCGGCTTACTGTAGGCTATTTCAACCTCGGCGCTTTCACCGGCTCTGAGCGGCTCTGTTATCGTCTTTTCGGACTTTGCGCCGTTGTCGGTGATTGTTACCGTGTACGAATTAACCGCCAATTCGCCGCTGTTCGTCACCGTCGCGTAAACCGTCATGGTGTCCTCGTCAATATACGCGTCGGTAAGCTCCAAATCATACGACGGCACCACCTTAATAGTGCATAAATCCGACTGTCCGTCCTCGTAATAATCCGCTCCGTCCGATACCTTTTCGGTTCTGTTGAAGGCGGCGAATATGCTTCCGTCCTCGCGCATAACAGCCGAGGGGAATTTAACGCGCTGTCCTATATCGGAAATTTGCACATCCTCGCTCCATTTGCCGTTTTCGTAAAGCGCGCCGTGGATCTCCGCGCTGCCATCATTTATCGCCGTCCACAATACAGCCTGATTATTGCCGTTTGATACGACTGCAAACTGATCCGTTACGGCTCTGTCTGTAACCGTTTCTTCCGCGCCGTTATTAAGGTAAATAATGTGTCCGTCCGAGTAGTAGTAAAGCGTTGTCTTTCCCTCAAATTCCCCGTAGGTCGGATGAGTATCAACAATGCCGTTATTTGTAATTTGATTTTTTGCGCCGCCGACGCAGGTATAAATTTCTCTGTCCTCAAGCGTGTTAAAATCAACGTCAGCGTCGGTTTCATAAGCGATATTAAGCTTTCCGTCAATGTATGCCATATCAAGCCATGTTACCGCTTCATTAAGCGTTACCTCGGTTTTTGTTTCTCCGTCAGTGTACGACATTATTCTGTTTTCACCGGTGAGTCCGGTGAAATCATTTTCGCTGTTCCGGAGCCACACAACCGATGCATTGCCGTCCTTGACCGCCAAAATCGGAGTCTGATCCACAACCGAATTCTCGGTTAAGCGCACAGGCGTGTCAAAACCGCTTCCGTTCCATTTTGCAAGATATATTTCACATTTTTCGCTCATTTCCCGCACGGTCATTCCGTCGGTGATATTACCGTCCATCTTCTGCCATACAATATATCCGTCCTTCATCTTGGGCGATGCGTCCGCCATACCGTCGTCATATACTGCGACCGGCGCGGACCATGAGCCGTTATTCTCAACCGAATATACAAGCATCGGCTTATTCCCGTCAGGTCTGTCTTTATTATCGGTAATCCACGCTATCACATTCTTACCACCCATATTCGCAAGAACGGGCGCGGTGCTTTCATATGAATTTTCTTCGAGCGTCTTTATTTCCTGATTACTGTAGTTCGCCGCAAGCTCTATATCCGCTCCACCGCCTACCCATATTTGCGTGCTGTCATCATGCGGTGTTATGGTCAAAGGAGAGTCTATATCAAATATCGGATATAAACCGTTATCATTTAAGGAATACAGGTGCGCTGCCTTACCGAGCAGCGTGTTCTTATTGCCGGTTTCATATATATGGAACGTGCCGCTTGCAAAGGCTTTTTCATATGTAGGGAGTCCGAGTGGTCCTACAAGCTTAAATTTAGCCGTTCCGGTAAGATCAAGCTTCTGATACAATCTCTCCAAAGCAATTTCAAGCTCGACCTTGACCTTGCCGGATACGCCGACTGTAAATATAAAAGGAACACCGACTCCCCCGCCCACTTCAAAGAATACGGCGGGCGTTATAGACCCGGTAAATGCGCCCTGCAAGCCGCTGCTCGGAAGAAGGTCCTTGACGCCTCCCACAAAGGTAAGCTCGCCTCCCGCGCCGATTTCATAATATAACGGAACAAAGACTACGACAACCATGCCTTTATATGTATACTCTATTTTCGCGGACACTATAATACCGCCTTCGGCGATGTGCAGACCGCTGCCGTCCGCATACCCCTCTATATATCCTATTACATCAGCGCTGCCGCTCACGCCGCCTGATACCTCCATACTTGCCCTCTTGGACGCTATGTCTTTTAAATATCTGTATCCCGTCGCGCCGCTGCTCATTTTTTCCTTCGCATTCTTAAAGCCTTCCTTAAAGCCCTTCCACGCTTCCTTTGTCCATTTGCCGTCCGGGCTCTCTTTACCTTTGAGGAAATCAGTCCCGATAGATACTTTGAATTTGTTGCCGTCAAATTCAACCGCGCTTGAAATAGCGCCTAAGCTAAGCCCGAATTTCTGTCCGCCGAGGACCGGCACATCCTTTGGAATATTAACGCCAAAATTCTTGAAAAGACTTATCGTTTCTGACGACAATTTCCCTTCAAGCATGTTCCCGTTTACGATTTGCAGCTTTGTAAGCTTTGAAGTGGACTTGCCCGTTTTTTTATCTATCGCTATCATATACACGGGTTTGCCGGAGGAAAACTCTTTGCCGATTTTTATGCTCTTGCTGGTATTCAGCTGTATCTCTATCGCTTTGCTTGAGTCTTGCGTTATGTATAAACGCACGTCCTCGCAGCCGCTTAAATCGACCTTTCCTTCAATTAAGTAATCGTCTTCGCTGCCTTTGTTTACACTTAGATTATCTTTAAACAAATCATACGTTTTACCCGAATACCTCACCTGCGCGGAGGTGATAATCGGCGCGCCGGATGAGGTGGAATTGGTTTCACCGAATGTGCCGTCACCGCTATAATCCCATGTCGTCCATAGGCTGCCGTCCTCATTTATCGCCGCTGTATGTACATTTTCTGCGGCAGCTGCCGAATCCGCCGGCAGCGTCGGCATAATTGCCGTTACCATTGCCAATACCGTAATCAAGCTGAAAATCCTTTTTCTCATTATTCCTTCCTCCCGTAAATAAAATTTTTCTTAATATATTAAATGCAACTCGTACATTAATTTTATTTAACAATTACAGCATACCATATTTTTCATGTAGTGTAAAGATACAAATCGAACAGCTTTTGCCGTTTCGTCAAACGTATAAAAATATGATAAAAACAACGAGTTAATAATTCCAGGAATGGTTAAGACGGGATTACGATGCTGTATTCAAAATATTTCAAGAAAAATGTTGACAAACCACAATTGTCGTTATATAATATCATTGACGGCAATTGTGGTTAATAATATTTCGGAGGTGGACTTATGGCACGGCAAATTATTACGGAATCGGAATATGAGCTCATGAAGATTCTGTGGGGAGCTGATGAGCCTATGACGATAGGCGAAATTTTAAAGCGGCTCCCCGACGATAACGAGTGGACAAGAAACACTGTGGCATCGCTTCTTGTCCGGCTCTGCGATAAAAAAGTTATCGCATACGATAAAAAGGGAAAATATCACTACTACTATCCGGTGCTTGAAAAGCAGGAATACAGCATCAGCGCGACAAAATCCTTCCTGTCAAAAATGTTCGGCGGCTCGGTAGGTAATATGGTCGCGTCGCTTTATAAAAGCGAGGAGCTGTCTCAATCGGATATTGACGAATTGAAAAAAATATTTGATTTGGAGAAATAATAATGTTTGAAATTTTCAGGACGCTGCTCTTATCGGGCGCTCTCGGCACGGCGGTAATACTGCTGCTGTTGGCGTTAAAACCGCTTACGGTTAAGCGGTTGCCGGCGCAATGGCAGTATTATATGTGGCTGATAGCGGCAATATGCATGATCGTTCCGTTCTGGAGGGCGGTTCCTCAGCCAAAGGCGCAAAGAATCATTCCCGATACGGCGCAGACATCGCGTATACAACCGACACAGCCTCAGGCGCAGGCTACACAGCCGCCGCGAAATCAGGCACCGGTGATTTTGCCGGATAATATACCGGCAAAATACCGTGAGATACGCCTCGGACTGACGAAAAGGCTTCGGATTTATGATTTAATCGCATACATATGGGCTGCCGGCGCGGGAATATTCCTTACGGCGGCGATTGGCAACTATTGCGTATTTTTGTTCAGGAAACGCAGAAGCTGCATAGAGCTTAAGCATACCGCGGCTTTTGAGGATTCAAAAAAGGAGCTTGGCGTTAAACGCCGCATAAAAGTACGCGTTTCGGGCGATATATCGTCGCCCATGCTCGCGGGAACATTTTTTCCGGTGATTTATATCCCGCAAAACGGAATGGACAGCAAAGCGGAAAAAATGATATTTCTGCACGAGCTTACGCATTATAAGCACGGCGATTTGATTTATAAATGGCTCGTTTTGGTCGTCAACGCGCTGCATTGGTTTAATCCGTTCGCGTATCTGCTGAGCGCGAACGTATCGCAGTCATGCGAGGTGTACTGTGATATGTCGGTAGTGGAAAATATGGATGAGGAAAACAAGACTGTGTATATGAAGACAATTTTACTTTTAGCGGAAAAGGGAGGAAGGAAGAATGTTTGAAAGAATGTTTACGACAAAAATGAGTTCGGACAGCGATGAGCTCAGGTTAAGATTTATAAAAATACGCGCCGGGTCAAATAAAAACGCGGGGATCATGTCCGCGGTAATGTCAATCGTTGTTTTGGTGACTGCCATATGCGCGACTATCGCCGCGTCCGCAATGGATACAGCGGACTACGGCAGCGAGTACGGCGGAGCCATGTATACGCTTTACGCGTATCCGCAGGAGGATATGGAGTACAATGTCAATCATGTGCTCGGCATCTACAATGAAAAATACAGTGACGCGCTGCTATATCCCCGTCTGTCATCTATCCGTTACGGATATAATTTGTTCGAACGGTATTTAACGCCGCTTCTCAGCGCGTCATTACAAAATTATTATCTGATCGACGACGAGGGCGGTATGCTCGATTTTTATAACCGGCGGGAGCCGTATTACGGAGTTATAAAATTCTGGCTGCCTAAGGATAAAAGCCTTAACAATCAGTGGGAAAGATTTGAGCAAACAGAATTCAAAACAATGACAATCGGCGGGAAGGAGGTTACGGTCTGCTTTGCGGACAACGCAGTTTCCTATAACGACGATCCCGTTTTATTGGAGATGATCGAAAAACAAATACTGTTCGAATTGAATTATAAGGCTCCCGAAGATGAATACAGCCATTATGAATATATTTCCGAAATAATCGATAAAGGCGTGTACGTAATACGAAATGTATTCCCGAAGGAGTCTGTTCAAAGTTATTCATGCTTCGGCGCGCATTACGGCGACTTTACAGAGGAGGCGATTATAGCCAATAATGTCAACAACAATTACCTTCAATCCAACAGAGTAAATACCTTCTTTAACGGTCGGTTCTCAGTACCGGAAAATATCGACGGCAATCAGGCGCGAAAGCTATGCGAGGTTACTGTTGATTCCGACGAATGTCTTATACTTGACACAAAGCAAACTACGAATAAAATGCCGTACATAAACTATAAGCTCGTATTTAAAGAGGCGCGGCCAGCCTTCAGCCAATTTCAGGAGCAGCCGCTCTACAATGCGGACGGAGGCTGGCAGTTCCGGACTGCCGCCGCCGGAGAACCGGCGGAGATATTGATGATGAACGTAGGCGGGACCAGGCTGAATTATATGCCGTCGCTCAATGACGACGCCATCAGCTATGAAATTTGGGTCAGCGGACCGGCAAGCGATTATGCGGATCTCGATATCTATACCTGTAAGCTCAGCGATAATATGGCGCAGTCCCAGATGAATTATATGCAAATCTGGCACGATTTGTTTGAATATGACAATCCATACGGATTGATATATATCGGCGGCGATAATGAGATTGAGTTCGGAAGCTGAATACAATGTCAAAAAACATTCCCCGGGGGATTGCATTTTTTTAAATCCCCTATAACAACCGAAAAAATCAGTGGCACTGCCACTGATTTTTGGGGTTACGTGAAGTCGTTTTCCGGGTGTGTGAGAAAAAGAATGACGAGCTTCATATTTTTTTATTCGTCTTATGCGCGGCTTTAGTCTTTTCGAACTCCTTTACACGCTCCGAAAGCTCCGCGAGCTCCTCTTGCGAAAGCTCCGGAAGCCGCTCCAGCTTTTCAAGGAACTGCGATATAGTCTCATTTTCTCTTGTTTTCATAAACTCCATATAGTAGCTTACGACAACGCCGGGTATCATTGCCGTGACGACTATCGCATAAATCGCCGTAAGAACCGTGATAACGCGCCCGATATGACTTGCGGCGACAATATCGCCGAAGCCTATCGTGGTACACGATACGAAGCAGTACCAGAAACCGTCGCCCATAGTTTTTATCGACGGCTCGATCAGCCACAGGGCGATGGAAGCCGCGCAGTAAAATATAATGAAGCTCGTAAGCATTTTAAGCGTGCCGGTATATTTTAAAACCCTTATTATTCTTCTGAACCTTTTCATAATTTCATCTGCCGCATCCGTACTCGTAAAGCATATTAGTTATTCGCGTCCTGCGACGACAGAAAAATCATATTTATTCCGCTTACGATGAAATACACACCGATAAGTATTCCTGTTGTTAATGCGAGAAGTACCGGGTGGAACATTGAGTAAAGACCGAGTATTATTCCGAGTATTCCCAGAACAAGTCCCCAAATCCATTTCTTTCCGCCGCCAGCGCCCTTGAACTTCATCGAAATTACAATGGACACGATACCCTGAAGAATAAACCAACCGGCCATCATATAGATGAATACGCCGTCTGCCATAAGTTTGAGTCCCGGTATAAATGCCATAACCAATCCTGCGATAACGCTGATTATGCTGAACGCGAAATTGGCTCTGTATTCCTTCGTCGCGATTGACTTTACTATACCCGCAACTCCGTAAACGAGAAGCAGCACCATAAGCGCATATCCCGACGCTAAAAACGTGCGCAGCGGCGTAAACAGGCAAGAGCCTCCGCAAAGTACCATAATTATTCCCAAGATCATAATTAATACATTCATTTTTTTATTCCTTTCCGCTGCCCGCATTCCGTGCGGCAGCCGTTAAAATAATTTCGAACGGGTTCTGACGCAAATTACTATGTCACCCCCTCCTCCGAAAAATCTCCGTCAATCTCCGTTCATGCGCCCGGCTGCCCGGGCGCAGTTTGTATATTTTTTATAATACATACCGTTATTATACAAGCCCAAAGCCTTGTACGTCAATAGAAAAATCAATTTTTTACAATTATTTCAATCCTCATTGCGCTGTTTATCCGCAAAATCAGTGCGTATCGCAGCCTGCGGAACGGTCGCTTACCGCGCACGTACAGTATATTTTAGTTCACCTATGGACAAGTCAATAGTTAAAGATGATTTTTAAATTCCCCAGCATAAAAACCACTGGTGGTTTTTATTATTTTAGTGATTCTTCACTCTGGCGATTATTGCCGCGGCTTCGGCTCTCGTGGAATTGTCCTTCGGTCTGAACATTCCGTTGTCTCCGGTCAAAATTCCCTGCTCAGTCAAGCCGTTTACATACGGCAGCGCATATGCCTCAATGGAAGCCGCGTCGCTGTATGCCGCCGCGTTCCCGGATGTCCATCTCATCTGTCTGCCGATTATCGCCGCGATCTGTTCGCGCGTGATGTTGTCATTCGGGCTGAACGTCGTCTCGCTCGTGCCGTTCACTATTCCGGCCTCGGCTGCCGCTGCTACGTATGGCGCATACCAGTCGCCTGCCGTTACATCAGCGAACTGCGAATCCTCGCTGTGCGCCGTCAGACCGAACAGCATTACCGCCATCTTGGCGAATTCCGCTCTGGTCACATTTCCGTCGGGAACGAACAATGTAGCTGTCTCGCCGTTTATGATACCCACGTTGTAGAGGTCCATAATATAACTGTATGCCCAGTAATCGGCAGGCACGTCTTCGAATACCTGACCTGTAACGGATCCGGGTCCCCCAGCCGTTTTGTCGGGTGCTCCCGTCGCGCCCGGCACTTTGGTCGTTTCCGGCGCGGCTGTAGCCGTGGGCTTGGATGTTGGTGCCGCGTTTCCGCCGGCTCCGCCTCCTCCGCCTCCCCCGCCGCCGTATGACGGTCTGCGCGTTGGCGTGGGTGATGCAGTCGCGTCGGGCTCATCCGTCGTCTGCGGCTCATCCGTTGTCTGCGGTTCATCCGTCGTCTGCGGTTCATCCGTTGTCTGCGGTTCATCCGTTGACGCTGTCCAGCCTGCTGTATATTCCACGTCGCCAACGCTGTATTGCGGGATTTCCGTCATAAGCCGTCCGTTTCCGTCATACCATCCGGCTAAGACGAAGCCGCCGCGCGTTACATGATCCGCGTCCGGCAGTCTGACCGCATCGCCGTAGGTATATTCGGTTATATCATATCCATCGGCAATCGTTCCGCCGTTCGGGTTAAGTATTACGCTGTATGTTTTCGGAATTTCTGCAAACTGTGCCATGAAAACCGTATCGGCAGTTAAGGGCTGTGTTATATCCTTGTCCCAGCCGCTGAACTCGTATCGGTAAGCGTCCGTTTCCGACTTTGTCGGAGTTGTGCCATGATATTCCGGCGCTGAGCCCGGAGCTATATGATCTTCATATAACAAATTGTCGTCGCCGTCAATAAACGCCGCTGTAACCTTACCTGCAATCCCCACAACGACTATCTTTGAACGTCCGTGGAACTCCTCGCCGCTTTGCTTTATGCGCACATAGTATGTGCCGGGTTCCAACCCGTCTATACGCGTCTGTCCGCTTTCAACCGGGATCCATTCGTCAGTTTTTGCCCTGCGGTATTCCATATCCGACGTAACGCCGATCATCGCGCCATCTGCGGAGTTATCATCCGCGGCGCGGTTAACTGTAATTCCGTCCGGCGCGGCAGGGCGTTCCTTCACGCTGACCGTTATGGGATCGCTGTCAGTGTGATAGCCGTCGCTTGCCTTTTTAATGATTTGTATATCGCGTCCGAAGTATATTTCCTTTATCGGAATCGTGCCGTTCGTGACCGTCACCGACAGCAGCAGATTTTCGAGAACTATAAGATAATCCCCGTCCTCAAAATTGCCGAGCGTCTCCGCCTCATAATCGGTTACAACATCGCTTTCGGAAATAATGTCCTCCTTTGTCACCGTTGTATCCCAATGCGCGGTATACGTCTTATCGCCTGTTGCGTCCGACTCGATACGCGTGACATGATTGCCCTCCACATCATACCAGCCGAGGAAGTCACAGCCGCTCTTTTTAATTTCGTTCGCCGTCGGCAGGTTTCTCGGCTCGCCGCAGGTATAGCTTGTAATATCGCTGCCCGGCGCGAGCGTTCCGCCATTTGGGTCAAGCGTCACCTTATACCTCCTCGCTGTCTCATTGAATACGGCAATATATGTTTGATCTCTCGATACCGTCATAATCGACGGGTACCAATCCGCAAACTCGTATGAATGGTTGTCAGTGCTTTCCTTTTCGGGAATCGAACCGTATGACGGCATCGAACCGTACAGATACGTTTCGTCTCTCGTTTCGCCGTTGACTCTCCATGTTATTTTATACGAGCGCAGAACACTGTCAAACTGCGCCGTATATACCGTTGTTTCGCTTATTGGTTCGTCCGGATTTTTATCCCAGCCGTTAAACGTATATTCATACTGTACGGTGCTTTGCCTTGTCGGAAGGGGGTCGGTCTCGGTATATCCGGGTGATGAGCCCTCCCGAACCGCTTTGATTTTCACAGCCTTGCCGTCACCGTCCACAAAGACCGCCAGAACATAGCCTTCCACGCCTACCGTAACAGCCGCCGCATTACCCGCGAATGCGGAGTCGGTCGCCTTGCAGCGTACATAATATAATCCCGCCGTCAGATTACCTGTTTCCGATTCTCCGCTTTCGATTGGGATCCATTCCGTATTGCTTGCGGAGCGGTATTCCATAGCGTCGCTCAATCCCGTAATCTGTCCGTCCGCCGTATCAATCGACGATGCCCTTTTCGCCGCAATACCTCCCGGCATTTCCGGGCGCGCGGGTACGGCGAACGCGATACGGGTGCTGTTCAGATGGTTCTCGTCGCGCGCAATCCTCGTTATGTAGATTGTCTTGCCGAAATAATCCTCATTAATCGGGAGCGTTCCATCGCTTACATCGACAAGCTCCGACTGCACGCCGCAGACAACAAGGTATTTTCCGTTTTCAAAACCGCCGAGCGTTTCATTTTCATAACCTATCACGATCTCGCCCGGGTCAATAATCGTTTCACGCTCTCTCACTCTCTTCCAGCGCGCGTTAAATTCCTTATCTCCGGTTGCTGTAACGCTGATTTCCGTAAATCTGCTTCCGTTTCCGTCATACCAGCCGAGGAAATCATAGTGTTCGCGCACCGGCACGGGAAGCTTTAATCCCTCGCCGAAAGTGTATTCGGTTTTATACGAGCCCGGTATTTCGCCGCCGTTCGTATTAAGAGTGACCTTGTATGTTTTCGGTATCCTGTCAAATACCGCCGCATATACCGCATTACTTTTAACATCTCCGACCTCGGGAGTCCAGCCGCTGAATTTATACGAATACCGGTCGTTATCCCCGCGCTCCGGCTCGGAGCCGTAATCCGGCATCGCGCCGTAATTATACATTTCGGTTTTCCTGACCGAACCTGTTACGATCCATTTTACCGTATATGAGCGTAGAATACTCTCAAACTGCGCCGTATAAATCGTGTCCATACCGATCGGCTCGTTTATATCCGTGTCCCAGCCGACGAAGGTATAGTCATACTGCGCCGTGCTTTCCTTTGTCGGGATGGGGTCCGTCCCCATATCATACGTCGGAGTACTTGCGTCCGGAAGGATCTCCGTTTTTAAAATGCTGCCGTTGCCGTCAATAAATGTTGCGATAATCTGCGATTTCACACCGACAATAACCCTGGCGATTCTGCCCGGGAACGATGTCTCGCTCCCTTTAACGCGAATATAGTACGCGCCCGGAGCCAGTCCTGTTATACTGTCCGCGCCGGATTCGACCGGGACCCATTTTTTCGTTTCAAGCGAGAAATATTCCATTGTATCGTTCACGCCGTAAATCTCACCCGTCAGCGAATCGCTGCCGTCCGCTTTAACCGTCTCAAGACCCTCCGGCGCGGCGCTCTTATCGGGTATCGATACGGTAATTCGCTCGCTGACGGTATAATTATTATTGCGTCCCAGCTTTATAATTTCAACATCCCGTCCGATGCAGCGTTCCTTTATGCCGATCGCGCCGTCCGCTCCGACTGTTTCGGTATACGCGTCATCACCGCATATTATCAGATAATCGCCGCTTTCAAAGCCGGTAAGCTGCTCGTTAACGTAGTCTATCTCCACGTCGTCGGCGCTTATAATATTCTCCGGTCTCTGCAATACCTCCACTATCACGCTTGCCTGCTCAACATAATAATTCACCGTACTTGACGGAGTATATGTCGCTGTGAATGTATGCACGCCTATGCTGCCGACGGACCCGGAGCTGTCGCCGTCCCATGTATATCCCGCCGGAAGCTCTATATCGGCAAGGATGCTGCCGTAATATGTCTGCTCAAATAACGTCTGCTCAAATGATGCCGAATGCGCCTTTGATATGCTGTATTCGGTCTCCATCGAATAGCCCGCAACCGTCGCTGTAACTCTGTACTCACCCGCATCAACCGGTGCCGCTGCGACAGTATAATTATCCGTGCCGAACGGTCTGTAATAATATGTAACCGCCGGAATGTCGTCGGTCGCAAGCGTATCGGTTATAACGGGCGGATGCGGCTGAGCGTCGTATACGATGTCTTCCTGCGGCGCGCTCATCGTATATCTGCCGCCGTCCCTGTTCGGGCACTCCAGCGCGGTGCATTGCGCCGATACGGTGTTTCCGTCAAAGCTGTATTTCCAGATATGCGTATGCTCGGACGTATATACCATGCCGACCGGACTTATACCGCTGTCATAATTTTCGTCGCCCGCTGCCTGAACCCATGCGTAATAAGCAGTGCCGGGAGTCAGTTTCGTAAAGACATTGCTGTCCTGCCATACAATATTTGCAGAATTCGCCAGATAATCCTGCTCGCTCATAATCGCGTAGGTCACGTCGCCGTGTGCCGTAACCGGTACAAGTCGGATCGTCGTTGCGCTGTTGCCCTGTAGTCTCGGCGCGTCGAGCATCTGCTCGCACTTTTTTACGGTTACCGTAACGTCCAGCGTAATCGGTTCGATGTCAAACACGCTCGGCAGAGAGAACAGCACGAAATCATCCTCCGACACCACCTCGTTCGCGTTTATTTTAAACTGATACCGTCCCGCGCTCGTTCCCGCCGGAACGACAAGCTCATCGCCAATAATATACGCGCCGCTGCATCCGCTGTTGTCCAGTATGACATACTTAAACTTTTCCGCCGTACTGTCGGTTTCACCGTCGCGCGACGGAGCGAACGCAACGAGTGCCGACAAATCAAATCTGCCCTCAGTTAAATACGTTGTATCAAAATCACCCAATTTACCGCTTGAGCCGTACATTTCCTCACCGACGGCGTAAAGCGTCAGATCGCCTGTCACCGGCGGTTCAAATTCGGTCATAGTTTGAGTATCCGCCGTCCACCACTTGAATTTATACTGCATATCGGTCGGCGTTTCGGGATATTCGATCTCATCGTCGGCGTTTACATATTCCTCATGATATACCGCCTTGGCGTAGCTTCCGTCATCCTGCTGTTCATCCTTCATAAAGGTTATTTTGTAGACCTTTGCTCCGTCGTCAACCGTAAACGTCGGATGGCTGCCTTCGGCGGAAAGACGCTGTCTCCAGACATAATCCGTCTCAGCCGAATCGTTAAGCATATAAGCCATTATTCCGCTTGAAATATCTTCCCCGCCGACATTTTTCACGGTAATATCCGTACCGTCCGGCGCGGCGCCGTCTCTTGACGAGCCTGGAAGATACGCTGTAATCGGCACGGAGGCGGAATCGGTGTTTACAATCTGCATACTCGTGCTTGTGCCGGAAACCTTTCCGGTATTATATACGACAAGCGGCGAATCCGACTGTCCTCCGCCGAGAATCGAAACGATTCCCGCCGCATTGCTTCCCGAAATCCCGCCGGTGTTGTACAGGTTAGCGATTTTGCTGCCGTTAAAGCTTCCGGCAATTCCTCCTGCCGTATATCCGGAAACCGTTCCTTCGTTGCCGCATTCTTCTATAACGCCGCTTCCGTTAACGCTTCCCGCTATTCCGCCGACGAGGCTCAAAGTACTGCTTCCGTTCGCGCTTACCGTACCCTTATTGATACAGGTCGATATTGTTCCGCCGCATATTCCCGCGAACATACCCGAGCTGCCTAATGTTGATGCCTTGACAACGGAATTATCAATCGTAAGATTTTTCACTTCGCCCGAACCGGATATTTGCGTGAACAGTCCAGCGCGCTGTGAAGCGGAGCCGTCAATATACAATCCCGAAAGCGTATGTCCGCCGCCGTCCAATACTCCGTCAAATGCGTAATACGTCCGTTCCGAAGAACCGATCGGCGTTCCTATCGGCGTAATACGTCCCGCGCTGAGAGGCGCGCCCTCCGGCGTTACGCCGCCAAGATCAATATTTCCGGTAATTTTAAAGTGTACTCCCGACGTGGGATTGCCCTCGTCAATATACCCTTTCATTACCATAAATGCCGCTCTGGTCGGAATTTGATACGGATTATCCTCCGTTCCGCTGCCGTCAAGCAGCACAAGGGTGTTCTCCGCGTTTCCGGCGTTTCTCAGAACCGGTCTCCCCTTCGATTCATCCATCGTCCATATGCTGTCGAAATCCCAGGCGATGAACGTATCCTGATTGGCAAAATCGGCATCCGTAAGATCTCTGCAATTGGATGCCACGGAATACACATCCTCTCTGTACGTAGCGTCCACGCCCTTGGACGAATAGAACGAGTTTTTCGCCTCCGTATACGGCCATTCCGACAAATTCGGACTGCCTTCTATCGGGTTATCGCTTGTCGAATAAAGTCCGAAAATGCCGTAGCACCTCCCGTCCGGGCTGAGTGCTGACATACTGCCGTAATTATAGCAGTTATCTATTGCCGTTCCGAATGCTTCGCCGACGATTCCGCCGCCCTGTCTGAACACGCTTTTGCCGGAGCTCGCGCCGACATTAATTTCACCCTCGTTAAAGCAATCGTGAACCTGCGACTCTCCAAGGGCTCTTCCGACAATACCTCCTACGGAGAATTCGCTGTACAAATTGCCCGTATGATAACATTCGGACACGATGATATCGGTTCCCACGCCGACGATACCGCCCACGACAGAGCAGCCGGACGCATCAATATCGATATCCGATACGCAGTGTGCGGCTCTTTCGTCTATCGCTCCTGCAATACCGCCCAAATAATAGTCCTCCGAATCGGCGTTGATCTCAAAACCTCCGCCTGCCACACAGTTTGTTACACTGACGGCATGTCCCGCAATTCCGCCGATATATCCGGTATTATTATTTGAATAGTGACATTTGAATTCCACATTACAGTTATAAATGATACCGTAGGTATATCCTGCGACCATGCCGACATAGGAATCTCCTTTGCTGTGATTTTCAATATTTATGTCGGCGTTAATGCTAAGATTGTTTATTTCGGAATAATAGCCGCAGATGCCGAACAATCCGAAATACTGATCGTCCGAGCCTTTTATTTGTCCGATGTCGCCGGTGAGATTAATCGTGTGCCCGTTTCCGTCAAATGCACCGTGAAATATGTGAGAGTCAACGCCAATCATCGTTTCATTTCCATTCACCTCCAGATCGCTCGTCAGTCTGAAATAAGTGCCGGAAAATCCCACGCCGCCATTAACGCTCCCGGCAAAGGTCGCCAGGTCGTCGTAACAGGTAATTTCAAACGGGTCCTCAAATGTTCCTCCCGTCTTCAGCAGCAGTGCGTTTTCTCCTGTTTTGTCTGAATAACCCTCCTCCCATACATATTCTAAATCCCAATCCTCACTAACATATGATCTCAAGGCGCTCATATTCCCCACGTTTTTCGCCCCGGGGCACTCGGTCTTACTGTTGACACAATAACTGTCTTTTACACTGTCATTTTTGCTTTCAAACGTTCCGACTCCATCGACTGTCACATCGGCGCCGAAATCATCTGCATTTATTTTGCTGTTGCTGTAGCTGTTCTTAGCGCCCATCGGATGGCAATAACGGCCGTTCAGCGACGACATATATCCGAACAATCCGCCCACATAAGCCTCATTCCGTCTGGTGTCATCCTCGCTTCCCGAAACCGTTATATTTCCGAGGTTGCAGCTGTTTGATATAACGGCGTTGTATCCGACGTCTCTTTCCCGCATCGTGTCAGCCGAAATCGCCGTGCTACGGCTGCCGGTTATTCCTCCGACATATAAACCGGTTGTACGCGCATGTGCCTCCAATGTGACGTCTATATCACCGGTATTGAAGCTTCTGTCGCTGAACAGCAGCGCACCCGCTATTCCGCCCACATTGAACGCAAACCACCCCGTATAATCCTCCTCGTTAGGTATGGGCGTGATCGTTATGCTTCCGCTGTTTGTGCATCGGTGTACGGCGTCGCCATATCCCACGATACCGCCGTAATAAACCCCAATAAATTCAACATACATGCCCACATTTGACAGGATTGCGGTTTTCACTTTAAGCTCGCCTCTGTTCTCGCAGTCCCAGATTTCACCGAATACGTGCTTGTTGTCTCGTGAATCCTCCAGATTATGAGAGACGGTGCTTCCGACAATGCCTCCGGCGGCTTCTACCCCGTTGACGTCAAATTCTCCGCTGTTAACGCAGCGCCTTACCTCGCTTGCGAATCCCGCTATACCGCCTACCACATAGTTGCTGTTCATCACGTAATTGAGTAGACCGCTTACACTTATGGCTCCGGTATTTACGCAGTCGTTCACAAGCGAAGGCTCTTCGGCGCCCGCGGCGCCGACTATTCCTCCGATATAGCTGTATTCATCATAGTCGGGAGTCCAGTCGTCTGCATATTCACCGTAGTATATGTTTCTGACGGTTATATCGACGCGGCTTGAGCAATGGTTGATCTCGCTGTTCTCCGCACTTGCCGCGATCGACCCTATTCTATAAGCTTTATCGTATTGGTCGAAAAATTCAACATGGATCTCTCCCTCTACGGTCAGATTGCTTATTCTTGCGTCCTTTATTCCGCCGAATAAGCCGGCGTACTCCCATTCCGTTCCCAGTTTGTTTACATAGAGTCCGCTTATCGTATGTCCTCCGCCGTCGAAATAACCCTCAAAGCTGCAGCCGCTGCTGTTGCCTATCGGAGTCCATTCATTTAGCAATTTGCCGTCGAGGTCTATCGATGACATCAGCTTGAAATAAAGACCCGTGGCGGGCTGTTTCGCTTCGTTGACATATGCCTGCAGCGTTTTCAAATCCTGTGCGCTTGTAATCTGATACGGGTTGTCCTGAGTGCCTTGACCGTTAAGCTCTATCTCGACGGTGGTCTGCTCCTCTTTCAACTCTTTCAGAATCGGGTATTTGCTGCCCATTTTCCAAACGTTCGTGAAATCCCATCCGACAAATGTGCTTTTGTTTTTGAAATCATCATACTCAATACCGCCGTCCGAGCCGCGCGTCCCGGAAAGATAGTAGCAGCTTATATACGGACCGCCTTCGCTTACCATATTTTTGGAGGTACTGTAGCCGGAGTAATACTGAAAGCAATTTTCAACCGGCGAGTTATCGCTAAGCGTTCCCGCCAGCAGCCCCGTAACGGCGCCGCTGCCATCCGCGCTCACATCCATGAGACTGTAATTATTCTTAACCACGCCTTCGAGAATATTGCAGCCCACTATTCCGCCCGCGTAAAGCGTACCGTTATCCGAGGTGACGGTTAATCTGTCGGCGCCGGACCCACCAACACTGTTTTGGCTGATTGTTCCGCCGCTGTTATATCCGACCAGGCCGCCCACATATATGGTGCCGCTTGTATTGCCGGTGACCGTTATTTTCGTTTTGGCTTCGCAGCCCTCGACCGTACCCTCATTGAAGCCCGCGATTGCGCCGGTATATGACGCTTCATCCAATGTTATCTCTATGGTTCCGCCCGTGACAATGTTTCTTGCCCTGCCCCGCGAGCCTATATAGCCGAACAGACCGTTATACTTGCCGCCGGTGCTTATCGAAAATTTGACCGTATGACCCTTTCCGTCAAAGGTGCCCATAAACGGCGCACCCGCACTGCCTATCGGCGTCCAGTCATCACCAAGCTCGATGTCGTCGTTTGTGGCAAAATATTTGCCTATGTACGTATTTCCGTTTTGTACACCCTGCGCGATTATTTCCAGATCGCCCTTGTTCAGCATAATGGGACTGCCGCTGTATCTGCCGCTGACGTTAAATTTGGGCAGATCTTCGATTATCTCCCATGTGAAATGAAAATCCCAGCCCTCATAGCTTTCCTCCAGCAGCATCTCCTCCGGCGTGAGTCCGCCGGTCTTATCGCCTTCTCCGTCGGCGCTTTCGGCGCTGTCGTTTTCGTAATAGCAGCTTTCATAGCTGCCTTTTATTTTTCCTGCCGAATCCGTTTCGTTTACGCCGACTATACCGCCCGCGGCGGAATCCGTGCCCTCATCGTTTGTAATGGTAAGCTCGCCCGCATTGTACGCGAATTTTATAAAAGGAGCGTTTGAATTACGCGGCATAATTCCGCCCGCGATACCGCCGACGCGCGTTATGCCGTCCATCATACCTTCCGTTTCGCTTACGTTTCCGTCGCCGTCGATTGTCGTTGCGTGGCGCTGCTCGCCCTTGGCGGAAATTGCGCCGATGTTATAGATATTGTAAATATCCGAACCGTAATTTATGCCGACTATACCGCCGACATAGCCTATACCCTCACAGTTAACCCTGCCCGCGTTGTAACAGCTGTCAATAACGAAGCTTTGGTCGGTGTATCCGAACTCGCCGGCAATACCGCCGACGCTGCTGCCGATCCTGCTGTTTGCCGTTACCGTTCCGCTGTTGTCCGACATATATATGTTACCGCTCGCCGCATCGCCGACTATACCGCCTATCCTGTTTCCGTCGTTTTCCCAGCTGCCCGTTACATCGCCCGAATTTGAGCATTTGCTTATATCCGTATCATATACCGACGCGGCGATACCGCCCGCCGTCTTTCCACCGGCAGTAATATTCGCCGTATTGGTGCAGCTCTCTATAACGCCGCTGCCGTCGGTGCGTGCTTCGCAGATAATACCCGCCGCGACGTTGTTCCCCGACTTTATCTCACCGCTGTTTTTACAGTCCTTGATTGTCGTAAACTTGTTCGCGGCAATGGCAATGCCCGCACAGCCGCCCGGCGCGCTGACAGTTCGGATATTTTCGCAGTTCAGAACCTGCGCCGGCTTCTGTGATGATTCGCCGTAGTTCGCTCCGGTGATACCGGCGGCGGCAAGAGTCGGCAGCACTCCGTCGTTCGAATCATCGGTCGTGCCGACAACTCCCATATTGCGGCAGCCCTGTATCGTTCCGTAGTTATAGCCCGCTATTCCGGCAAGTATCGTATAATCGCCGTCGGCGTGCTGCGCTAAAATCGATGCCGTATTGGTGCAGCCTGTTATTTCTCCCTTGTTTTCACCCGCAATACCTCCGACGAAAAAGTCATTTCCCGGGTCAATGGTTTCCGTTACACTTCCGGCAAGAGTAATACCCTGCACCGTACCCTCTTCGCCTATGTACGGAAACAGCCCCGAATATTTCCCGCTGCCGGAAATATTGGCGGTAATGGTATATCCGTTGCCGGCAAAGTGTCCGTTAAACGGATGACTTTCCGAACCAAAGCCCTTGAAATCGCTCAAATCGGAGGCATCAATATTCTTTTTTACGGTTATATATATGTCCGTCGTATCGTTGCTGTTTATGTAATCCGCCACAGTCTTAATTTCGCTTGCGCCATTTAACTCATACGGAGACCAGCTCTGACCCAAGCCGGCAACACCGTCCAAAGCGTCGGCGTTGACAGTTATTCCCGGAACAAGTCCGGTGAGCATACTTAATACGATAAATAATCCTATAAGTCTCTTTTTCATTTCTGCGCCCTCCTTAATCCGCCGACCCTGCCGTCCACGCGCCACACAGCGGCATCATTTTATCCGGCGAGTCCCAAAGCATTATCTTGTCCTCGCTGCCGATCCCGGTCATATCCCATTCCTCCGCCGCGTTAATCGTCTGCCGTTCGCCGTCCGCAAGCTTAACCGCTTTTGTATATACCCTTTCAAGCTTATTCGTGTCGGGGTCGTAATCCGCCGCGATAACAACCGCGTCTCGGTCTATTGTTACGGTTATGACGTTATCCTCGACGCTTATTGAGGGCTTCAATGCTTCGCCGCCCCCGCTTTTTCCGGCGGGCAGAACGTTAACGGTAATTTCGTCCTCCGCCTCGCATGACGTGTAGTAAGCGTAGATCGTAGCCGTACCTTCCGATACGCCGACTATTTCGCCATCGCCGTTCACGACCGCCACGCCGTTGTCGGACGAATAATACTGCGCGGTGCCTGCGGTTGAACCCCACGGCGCAGCCTTCGTCTCTATCGGCACGGCTTCTCCCGCGGCGACATCCACGCTTTTTGCACCGTCGTTAATCTCCGCGATAACCGGCACCAGCCCCGAAATTTTGCCGTATGCCTCTTCGCCGTTTTCTGCCGCAAGCTTCAGATTGATATACTGATGCGCATCGAAATCCTTTATGTTCGGCTTGAAAGTGATTGACACCTCCGTTTCGCCGCCCGCTTCGACAGAAGGTATTTCGACCGTTCCGAAGCTCCTGATTTTATTGTAATTGCTGTCTGACGCCGTAAGCTCCGCCGTCGTGGCTTCCGAGGCGATATTTCCGTTATTTACGATTTTCACGGATGCCGTGTATTCGTTTTTGCTGCGCGTAACGTTAACCTCCGACATCCGAAGCCTTGCCTCATACGGAACCTTTTCCGTTTCCGTTATCGAACCGTTTGCTCCATGCTCGGTTATTTCCACCTTGATTTCCATATTTGCGGCGTCGGCAGGAACCGTCCACGGAACGGAAATATCAGCCGTTTCGCCGGATTTCAATATCGTGTCGTAATCCCTGTCGAATATGACGTTCTCCGCACCGTCCTTAATTTCGCTCACCTTTATGTTATAGCCGTGGGCGTCGAGCAGACCGTCGTTCTCCACGCTGAAGTCTATCATATCGTTCGCGCCCGGCACAATCGAATTCGGGAACGTTATTCCGTCCTCTATTTTCACCGAGCTTTCCGGCTCGAAATCAATTTCAACAAGACTGTTGTCACCGTATTGTATATTACCCGCGCCGTCAATCCACTGACTGTAATAATTCGATACGGCGCCAATTTTTCCGTCCTCGTTCATATACAGGTCAAGCTCGTCTATAACCTTATCCTCGTCCGTAATCTGTACGCCCGCGGTAAATGTGCCGCCGCTCTCCATACGCGCGCCGAAAATCTCCATGCCGGAGCTTTCATGATCGTGGCTCGGCTCGGTATAGAACACGTATACGTTATCGCCGTCGGTGACAAGCTTATACGAGCCTATACCCGTCATAAGCTCCGGATTCCCTCTGAGGTTTGTCCTTGCCGTATTGAAATCGCCCTCCGCGATTTTAGAGAATATCGTGCCGTCATAATCCTCCTCGCTCATGCCGACTTCACTGGCTGAGCGTATCCACCAGCCGTCGGCTGACTTATCGGCATTTTCGTAAGCCGATATGCCGCCGTTTTGCCCGGAGTCAAACATATTGCCGATTATTCCCGACAGATTTATTATGTCAAACATATATCCGTCCTCGAGCCACGTCAGATATACCTCGCCGTTCAGCTCGGTAAGCTGCGGAGTGGTATCGGCAACGGCGTTATTTGTTATGCGTATCGGATAATACTCCTCGTCCGTGTCGGGATCAGTGATTCCCAGATACAGCTCGCGGTCCTCGGGGGTATAGATATCCTCGTCCCCGTCAACCGTATACGCCGAAAGCATAAACGTTTTGCCTCCGGTCTTATATATTTGCGTCTGATAATCTTCCACAAGCGGATCCGTGAGCTCATGCCGTATCGGTATAAGCCTCTCGCCGTCCGCCGCGCCCGTCGCCGCATTATACGTTACGGAAGCCATTGTGGAATAGAGATGACCCGCATCCATTAACTCAATATCATTTTGCATATCCGTCAGGTCGCGCTTTATATAGCTGACATAGACGCTGTCGCCGTCGATTGCAAGCTGCGGCGATGAATTCATAAATCTGTCGTCCGTAACTGTTATTTCATCGCTCATAGCTCCCGATTCAACATCGTATACCGCCATAGAAATACCGAAGCGGTTAAGTACCTCCGCCGTGCCGTCGTCTGCGTCCGACGTCCCGTTCGCGTCCGCCCATGCGATATATACCTTGCCGTCCGACATATCCATAACCGGGTCGGAATCAGCCGTACCGTCCTCTGCTACCGGCTGCGGCATGCTCCATGCGCCGTCGTAAACGCTGTAATAGAGCGTCGCGCCGTTTGCCCCGCCGCGGTCTGCGTTGTTGCCGATAAATGTTACCAGCCTGCGTCCGCCGCCGAGCGGAATTATATGCGGTCTTGTGCGCTCCGCCGCGTTATTGAGCAGCGTATGTATGCTTACCGCCTTCGGCACCGACATGGGCATTACCTCACTGCCCGCGCCAAAGCCGGACATATCCGCACTGCCGTTCGAATAAGTATGCTCGCTTATGGTCTGCGTTTCATCTGCCGCTATTATCTTATCTCCGTCCGCGTTGATCGCAAGCGGTTCAAGCGCTGATATATTGATCGTTCCCTTGCTTACAAGTCCTCCGAACAGCGAATAGCTTGATTTATTGGCAAGCGTTCCGAAGCCGAAGGTACCCGATACTATGTCGATATCAAACGAGAATAACAGCAGGTCTATTCCGATTCCTCCCGTGATTGTAAACAGCGCTCCGGACTCCAGCGTGGAGCATTGCAAATCATACTGCAATGTCAGCGATGCGTATCCCCGCGCGGAAAGTACGCCGCATACTCCCACGCCGCCTTGTATTTTGCCGGTAAGCATAACATTGAAATCCATGTTATAGTCCTCAGCCAGCAAATCGGCGAGGTTGCCCTCATACCCCGTGAAATACCCGGAGTCAAAGGCGTTTCTGCCCTCCGTGGTACTGTAATTCGCGACAAGGTTTCCTTGAAGCGTGAGCACCAGATTTACGAATATCGGCACCTTAAACGCCTTTACATACAGCGTTTTATTATAGGTGAACGTTCCGCCTATCGCTACCGTGCCGTATGAGAAAATATACGAGTTTGTTTCCGGCGAGAACACAAAATCAAACGCGAACAGCAGCGCCGCGTTTACCGACAGCTTTTTTGAGTTAAAGCCTGTCCATGCCGAATCCTTCTGCGCCTGCGCCAGCTTTGTCATCATATCGATTTCTTCGTCATACTTTCCGGTCTCTTCGAAATATTGACTTGGGTCTTCAAGGTCGTCCCATAGAGTGCCCGATGTGTAGTCTGCTCCGTAGTCCGGCGAAAGCTTAAGCATCAAATCCTCTGCAAGCGCCTTGTTTGTCGGCATATTCTTTCCATGTTCATGGAATTGCTTGACTTTATTCAGCTTATCTTTATTTGTAGGCGTCACCGCCGAATCAAACGTCGTGTCAAAATTAAGCTGGTATGTATATCCCGTGTTATTATCCCAGTCAAGCCTTTTAAGGTTTATCTTTCCTGTCTGCCCCACTCCTGTTGCCGAGCCGATAATCGGTATGTCCACGGTCTGCGCCTGAAGATAGTCGTAGGTCTGCGGCTTTGTTTTATTGCTTTCGTTCTGGAACATCAATCCCGTATCGACCACGGGATAATAGGTGTCAATTTCGTTTACGACCTGCTTACCCGTCGAATTTCCGTTGTCGTCAAGCTCGTCGCTCGTCGCCGTCTGACCGTCGTCCGCGACAATATATGCGTATATTCTGTCGCCCGAATGTGCCGTTTCCGTAAGTCCTTCAATCTCCACGGTATAGCTGTTGCTGTCGCTCGACGACTGCTCCGCGGTATATTCGGTCGTCGCTCCGGTAGTGGAGACAATATTGACCATGACCTTCTTTACTGTATGCCCGTTTGGGTTAACCGAGAACTGAAGGGTGAGAAGCTTGTCCGATATTGATATTGTATTGTCCGTGTCGTCTACCTCTCCGCCTGTGTAGCGGTAGCTTACGCCCGCAAAGCTCGGAGCGAACTCGGGATACGCTATCTCCACCTTTTGCATGTTTACGATAAAATTACCCGATTCCCTGTCCACGCCGCCCCGGTCGCTGAGCGTCACGTTAACGACCTGACCGCCGAAAATGTCGTTTGACGCCATAACCGTTATAACGTCGCCCGCCTGACCGTGCACTCCCTCGAGGAGGAATGTCCCGTCCTCTCCGACCGCTGCGGATACTCCGTCGATTGTGTATTTGTACGGCTGATAATTCTCGTTTTTGCTCGTTTCCGTACTCTCACTCTGAGTTCCCGCTCCCGCGCTTACGGTATAACCACTCGCGGCAGTGCTTGTTGTCGCATATGTAGTGTTGCGTATAGTATTTGATTTGATAAGGAGCGAACCCTTCAGATTGAACGATGTCAGCTCCTTTTTGGCAACCTTTTTATAGCTTATATGTATGACGTTGTCTCCCGCCAGCTGTCCCGCAGTGAGATTGTATGAATTTGTCGTATACGGTCCGGCAGAGGCAGCGTTGCCTTTATGCGTTATTATGGGACGGTATATGTAATTTTCGTCCTCCCTGGACATTATGTTTATCGTGTATATATTACCCACCGTGGGATTAAGTCTTGCCGCCAGCTCCGCCGCGCCCGTTAACGGTTCGGACGATGATGTATCCGAAGCTCCCGACTCTGAGGTTGCCAGAGACATATCTATGAAATTTCTGTCCAGAAGCTCTTCGTCCGCCGCCTTATTAGCCTCGTCCTCGCTGTCTATTATCCTTTTCAGCTCGTCTTTAGAAATCAGATTCTGAACCTCAAGATAATTTTCCGCGCCGTTATCGTAAATTATTTCAATCCTGTTCTTTTTCTCAACGATAAGCGGACGCACCGTATATCCTTCTGTGACGTAATTCTGCTCAAGGAACAGGGTATCCCTGTTCTCCTCGCTCGCTATAAAATCCCATGTTATTCCTTTGTCATAGCTGACCGCATATCCGACCGCCTCGTATCTGCTTGTGTCATACGCGATCGCTTCCATATTGAGCTGGTCGCCCACATTGAATTTGTGTTCTCCCACCGTCAGATTCGGATCAACGAAAGCACCGTCATTGTGATCGCCCTCGTTCACTATCGGTGAGAGAACAGTTACGTTGATTGGCAGATAGTCCGCCCTCGGCGTTATATCGAGCTTCTGATGATAACCGTCGTAATCGCTGCCGTCGGAATACGTTCTCTTCTCGTTTTTGCCTATCCAGCTTATGAAATATTTATCCGTCACGATTTGGTTAAGGTTTGCGTGTACCTTATCATATTCCGCATTGTAAACATCGCCTCCGTAGGTCGTATTCACAAAATTAAGGAAATCCTCGGGATACGAAAGCTTTACCTGGTTCTGCGAGTCTCCGGGGGTCAGCATTATGTCATACCCCGAAATCGTTCCGAATATTCCGTTGTGATTGTCGATACCGGCTGTCTTTACGTCGATTACCATATTTTGCGACGCTTCGTCAATGTTGGCGTAAACGCCGCGGTACTTGCTGTCTCCCACATCCACGCCGTTATCGGTCGAAACCTGAAACGGCATAAAAGCATATGTATCGTAATCGTTCTTATCCTTATTCCAGCCGCGCTTATATGTTAAGCTCGACGCGTCTTTAACCTGTATATCATACCTTTTATACATCGCCGCCATTCCGTAATAGCGCATATACGATTTCGGGCACCATGAGTCATGATCTATAGATGTGACCTGCACATAATATTTAACGGACGGGTCGCTTTCCGTAAGCTTAATGCGTCCCGGCTTCATTTCGCTGTTATATGTGCCGTTAGTGTCGCCGGTTCCGACATATTCATCGTCCACATCGCCGTACAATTCATTGATTACGGAGCTGTCCCCATCCAAATTTCTGCCGAGCGAAAAACGTATGCGGTTGCCGTTGCCGCCCGAATCGTACTCGACCCAGTTCGGAACGGCAAACTGAAAGTAAATCGGCTCGAAAAACTTATCCTTCGAACGCGCGAATCTTCCGCCCTGTTCCCACATGATTTGGTTATAATATTTGATATGAGCATAATTTTTCGTCATATCGTCCATGCCGTCGTCATGCGAATATACGCTTGTCTCCACGCTGCCGCCTGTATCTGCCGAGTCCCCGTATCTTAAATCGTACACAAAATTACCGCCGTGCGCCTCGTCGGGCGGAAAGTAGTATACGCCGACCTCCGGCGGAACATCGTATCCCAATTCGTATATGTATCCCATTGTAGGATGCACTGCCGGCCAGCCGCTCGGCAGATTGTAGCAAAGCATACAGTCGCGTCCGTTAACCGTTACCTCCTGCATAACGTCCGCCTCGGACGGCGTAGGTTTTTTCCCCTCCGCGACAGACTGCACGCCTTCGTCCAATGAGGCAATCTGAGCGGTCGCTGCAAGCGGGCTTATTTCTCCGTCCTCCGGCTCGTCAATCTTAATCGCCGCCTCGGTATATTTGCCCTCCTCGCATGCGCTCAGCTCGCATATCAGCAGCTTAAACTCACCGCTGCCGCGAACGGGTATGTCTATATTTTTCTCCGTCTCATACGGCAGGAACACTATCTCATCGTTTATCTCGCTGTAATTTTCGTCCGATACAGCCGTATCGCCCGACGAGCGCAGTATAAATTTACACAAAGAATACTCCGCGCCCTTACGCGTAATTTTAACGCTCACCTGTCCGTCCTTTGAGCGATACGATTTATTTGAAAATGTTACCGCGCTGTGTACGACCGGTTCGTCGTCCGCAATGGTCGCCGCCATCGAAAAAGGCGAGCACAGCTCAGCGTTTTCGGGGTTCAGCAGTACAATTGAAAATCCTTCCGCGCCCTCGCTTTTATTATCGTCGATAAGTCTGAACCGAATGGTTTTCTCAGCCTCGTCCGGCGCGAATGTAAGCGTAAACTCGCTCGAATATTTTACCGACTGCATAGCCTCCGGCACCAGCGCCTGCACCATTTCCTGCGTTATACTCTCACTGGTTTCGCTATAGTACGGGTCGCGCGTATCCTCGCCGGTCTGCTCCTCTTTAAGCTCGCGAAGTGATTTTTCCTCCGCGCCGCCGTCGGGATCCTCCTCCGCCTCGGAGGCATAATCATTCTCCGCCAGTATTTTCTCCAGACCGTAGTCCGGCGTGTCCGGCTCCGTGTCCGCCGTATCCGTAACGGAGGAATCCGGCGATTCCTCCGACTCGTTCTGCGCGTCGGTTACGAGCGTTTCCAACACGGACCTGCCGTCGCCATCGATTTCTGCATTGGCGTCGACTATTTCATAATCCTCGCCGTAAACCGCTGTCATATCGACCGTATGCACGGTGACCGACGCTTCCCCGGATAAATCGCCCTCTCGATATACCGGAAATTCATAAACTGCGTCCTCTTCAGCGAGATTCGCGGCGGCGGTCCCCACATAAAACACGTTGCCTTCCGACAGCATGGATGCATCAATACGCTCCGCATCGAGCGGTATGGGCGTCGGTTCCGCCTTTACCGGGATCGCTGCCGACGTAGTCAGCATTGATGCCGATAATATAGCCGATAACAATTTCTTCATGTAATTTCCTCCTCATCGTGGTTTGTTGTTTGCCGATATTTAACAATAGGTTTTTCGATTTTTGTCATATAGGTACATATAGTATGATATTTTATATCGAAAAGTTTAAAATTATCATTTGCCTCTTGACTTTCCATATGGTATATTAATATTATAATTATACCATGTCCACCCATGAACAAGTCAATAACCGGAGGTGATTTTTTTGGGGAAAATTTGCTGCTGTAGGACAATTGGTACAAATCTGTGGGTTATCCCGCGCCGCGACCCCCCGTTTGGAGGGAAAGGGGGCTGTTAAAACCCGCGCAGATTTACGCAAAAAGCGATTAACGCGGCGGATCGTTTTCCGCTGCGTATATTGATATAGCATTGGATCATTCTGCTGTCATCTTATTGATATTATACTATATTTGTAACAAATATGCAATATTGCCGTTAAATTTTATACTTGAAGCTTCTGTATTTTTTTTATATTATTTCATATAAATATTGACCAAAGCGGAAAATACTGATAAAATAACACTATAAGAGATGAATCGGCAGAACATATAAAAATATGGATATTGGATAAGGAGACAAAAAATGAAAACAAAGAACAATAATGAGATTGTTTTTATATTGCTCGGCGCCGCGGCAGGTGCGGTTATCGGCGGAATAATCTGGGCGTTCATGCGCGTTATGCACCTGCTCATTGAATTGCTTTGGGACTATATTCC
>CANQQZ010000010.1 GCA_947626135.1 uncultured Clostridia bacterium | reverse complement strand
TATACAAAATTGGAGTTTTTCTGTCTATCTCACCGGCTTTAGCCTCTTTTGAACCACGCGACTATCGCGTGGTTTTCGCTAGACAAGCACAAGCGATTACCAATCGGTAGTCGCTTTTTTCATGGGAGGAAACATGGACGCAATAACGGAACTGGCGAGGCAGATACGCGAGCGGGATAATCCCTCGCAGTATACGCCGATGTTCGGGAAAATAATATCGCTGCCGGAACTTAAAATTCAGCTCGGCAGCCGGGTATTCCTTGGGTCACGATGCTTACCACAGAGAATTGGCAAAAGGTGAGGGAATGAAAGAGTTTGAGCTTTTTAGGATGAAAAGCGCAATAGAATATGAGGCTAATGCCTTTGCTGCACATATTCTTATTGATACTGATGAATGCCTTGAATATGCTCGCAACGGGTACGATGTTGTTCAGATTGCAAAAATGATGAACTCGGAAATAAATCTAATGTTAATTAAACTGCAAGAACTTATCCGGCTCGGATATGACATACGCGTTCCGTTTGAGCCGAGAAGTGACTTCTTTAAGAATATTAAAGTGTGATGAAAGGACGTTATTATGGCTAAAAAGGAAAAGAACGAGATAACAATCCGCTCAAGTGCCGCCGAATATCTTACATACGTCGCTTCGGTGGGCGGAGAGGAAAGCAGTGTCGAAATGCGGTATGAAGATGAAAATATATGGCTGACACAGAAAATGATGGCGGCTTTGTATGATATCAGCTTATCGACGATTAACGAACATATAAAAAAGATTTATGATGACGCGGAATTGGTAGAGGGCGCAACTATTCGGAAATTCCGAATAGTTCAAAACGAGGGTTCCCGTCAAGTCAGCCGTGAAGTCAATCATTATAACTTGCAGGCTATTATCGCCGTTGGTTTCAAGGTGAACAATGAACGCGCCGTGCAGTTCAGGAAATGGGCGGGACAGATAGTTAAGGATTACACTATTCAAGGCTGGACAATGGATGTTGAGCGTTTGAAAAAAGGCACGATGTTTACGGACGAATATTTTGAGCGGCAGTTAGAGAATATCCGTGAAATCCGTCTTTCCGAGAGAAAATTCTATCAAAAGGTGACAGATTTATACGCGACCGCGTTTGATTATGACAAGGACGCGAAAACCACGAAGCTGTTTTTTCAGACCGTACAGAACAAGCTGCATTATGCCACCCACAGGCACACGGCGGCGGAGCTTATAGCGGAACGCGCCGACGCGGAAAAGGAGCACATTGGGCTTACCTCATGGGAAAACGCGCCCGACGGTAAAATTATCAAAAGCGATGTTACTGTTGCGAAGAATTATTTGACCGAAAAGGAGCTGTCCTTTTTGGAAAGAATTGTGTCGCTTTACCTTGATTACGCAGAGCTTCAAGCCGAGCGGCACATACCGATGAGCATGGAGGACTGGGCAAATCGGCTTGACGGCTTTCTCGAATTTAACGGCACGGAGATTTTGACGGGTGCGGGCAAAATAAGCGCGGAACAGGCTAAGCTCCACGCTGAAACGGAATTTGAGAAGTATAGAATTATCCAAGACAGGCTGTTGTGTCAGACTTTGATAAGTATTTGTCGGAGCTTGAAGAACGAACAAAGGATATTTCCGAAAACAAATAATAAAAAACTTAAAGGCGCTATCCTCTTTTATGGGGACAGCGCCTTTTTCAGATTTTTTACCTTGTCATATTCAAATACCGCTCAAATACGGCTGCTCCCTCGGCGCGGGTAATATTCACTTTCGGGTCAAATTCTCCACTGACGCGTCCTACCATAATATCCTTCATGGTGCAGAACATCACACCTTCAGCCGCCCAATCGGAAATTTCAGCAAGGTCGGGGTAGTCAAGCCGTATCGCCCACGCTCCCGTCGGACCTTCGCCTTTATACGCCGCGTATCTGAACAGTATCGCCGCGGCTTGCTCGCGCGTTACGGCATCGTCGGGAGCATACTCCGTATCTGAATAGCCTTCAACAATTCCGTTCGCGTTCGCCCACGCGACCGCGTTCGCATAATACGCGTCGGACGGAACATCGGTAAATGTGCTTGCGCCCATGTTCGGCTCGCCGTCCATACGATAGAGGATCGTTACAAACATTCCTCTTGTTACGTTTTCGTTCGGCGCGAACTCGGTATCACTGACACCGCTCATCAACCCGTTTTCGTATACATACTGCACGTTATTGTAGAACCAATCGCCCGCATTTACGTCCGTAAACGGCATCGGTTTTGCCGTTGGCTGCGGTTCTGTTGTCAGCTCGCCCGTAGGCGCGGGAGTTGCTTCCGTTCCGTCGTCCGTCTTGCCCTCGTTCCACTTGGCATACAGGGTAAATCTACCATATTTTGAGGCTTGAAAAGTCACCTTGGATTTATCTGAATATATAACGTTCTGCTTTTTGGCAGCATTTCCATCACAAAAATAGACGGAATAATCTTTCCCCAAAGTATATGGCAAAGAGGCATTAAGCGTAATTTGTACAGGAAATATATCTTTTATTTGTTCAGATGAAATCTCCTTTCCATTGGCGTCATATAGGGTACATATTAAAATAATACACTTTAGTATTTTGAGTAATTTGAGAATTTGATTTAAAAAAGAAAGGTAAATCTGTTGTCTCTCCATGTGAAACATTTAACACATCAGAAATTGGAGTTTCTTTGTCTACATCACCGGCTTTAGCCTCTTTTGAACCACGCGACTATCGCGTGGTTTTCGTTATACAATAAAATGCCGGACAGGGCTTCATTTTTGCCCGTCCGGCATTTTTCGGATTAATTTCTATTTTGTTATTGTATCGGCGCCGCAAAGAGGCTTCATACCTTCAGGCGATTCCCAAAGCATCGCCTTTACGGTATTCGCGCCGTCGGAGGTGAATGTCTCCGCCGTCACCGTCTGTTCTCCCGCTGTATCAAACGTTACCTCTTTAATCTCAACGCTCGTGAGCGCGCCGTCCTTATACGCCGCCAAAACGGCATAACACGTTCCCGCTTCGGGAGCCGTTATAACCGCGCCTTCGGCGTTATTTTCATCCGTATATTTTATGCTGTATTCCGTGGGCGTGGGTGTCGGCGTAGACATAGGTTCCGCTTCAAAACCTAATGTTATCATGCCGTCGTACAGCTTGATGTACGCGTTGCCCTGATTCGCCATTGTCACCGCCGCGTCGCTTATCGTTATCTTGTAATTTCCGTCCGGCGCGTCATCCTTTACCTTTAACTCAAGCAAGCATATCTTGTCGTTGATCGGCACTCCTCCCGAGCAACGTATCGTCACGGTTCCTTCGCCGATAACCGCCGATGTCGACGCTGCGATGTCCTCGGCCGCCATGACCGACACGCACTCAAACCTTTCGCTGTCATAATTTATCGTCATCCTGTAGTCCGTAACATCTCCGCTTGCGAACAGGTATACCGGAATAAACGCCTCCTCGCCGGCCGTGCAGTCCACATATCCCGGCGACAGCAGCACGCCTTCTGTCCATGTGCTCGTTACCGTGTATGATACATCTGTCACTTCGCTGTATTTGAAGCCTTTCTTGGCGACTATCGCCTTTATCGTCGTGTCCTCCGTTATCGCAATTCCTCCGTTATAGAGCTTCGCGGTCTCGGGAGTCAGCGCATCCTCGGTGGTGTAGTATATATCGGCTCCGTCGGTGGCGCATGTCAGCGTTACAATGGTTCCTTTGTTCACCTCTCCTGACGGATAGCTGAATCGGGGAGCACTTACGGTTTCCACCCCGACCGTTTTTCCCGCTGTGCCGCTTGACATCATGCTTTCTTTGTACGCTTTAGCCTTAACAGTTGTTGTCTCGCTCAGCGTAAACGGTGCTGAGTAGATCCAGCTGTTTTCATCCGGCTCAGTGCCATCGGTTGTGTAGCGAATCTCGGCATCACCTGTTGCACTGGAGATAGTTACTTTCTTTCCTTCGTAATAATCCGCGACGTTTATCAGCGGTGTCTCTACCGTTTGAGGAGGAGCCATGGGTGCTGTTACCGTGACGGTAAACGAATCCGTAAAGCCGCCGTAGCTGACGGTTATTATCTGTTCTCCCGCCTCGTCTGTCAGTTCGGTAATATCATAATCCTCTATTTTCTCGGCAGTGTTATTGTTATAGCTTGCCGTAATGACCATGCCGGTCGTGTCAAGCGTTTCACCCGCGATATATTCCAGCCTGTCGGGCATCTGCGTCACGGCTATTCCCGTAAGAGATTTTTCAATTACCGTTATGTCAAACGATGTCGTTAAGCCTTTGTATGTGACGGTCACGGTCTGCTTGCTTGGCATGGAGGTATTGTAACCGGATAACGTATAATCGGTTATCTCGACCGACGAGCCATCGGAGTAAACCGTCTCGATCGCAAGTCCGCGCGTATCGAGCGGCATACCCTCGACAACCATTGTGTTTGTCGGCTGCGACTTTATCCGTATTTCCGAAACCTCCAATTTAGATATCGTCTCAGTAACAGTTCCGTATTGCGACGTGTATTCCTGCGAGCCGTCCTTATTCTCCATAGGCTCGACGCGCTTGCCCGTTTCCCATACAGCATCCTGCAGATTCGGTGCTGTCACAGTTACAACATCATCGCCGCCGACGCATGCTCTCTCCGCTGTTCCCGTTTCGTCTCTGGTACGCACTGACTATCAACCTTTCTTCCTGTGGCATACTTGTCCCTCCTTATTTAGTTACTGATATAAAAAATAATAACCAAACAAAAAGAGTGCAAAGTCTGTTATAAACTCTGCACTCTTATATTAGCGTCTTGCGTTTTACGGGCTACTTAAAGGTTGTTATATACCTGACCGCGACTATCGACATTGATAATATTAATTCGATAAACACCGTTATCTACTTCATACAGTATACGATAATCGCCCACCCGCAATCGGTATATATCCGTACCTGATAAACGCTTAATATCTGTCCCTTGTGGTAATTTATAAATAGCTTTATAAAGTCGCAATCGTTGTCGCTTGTCTTGTTTTTCAATGAATTTTTGTGCGGCTTTTTGGAATTCAATCTTGTAAGTCCGCATATGTTAATCCATCCTTTGCTAACATTTCATCCAATGACACTGTTTCACCGTCATTGACTTTTTCAGCCTCGGCAATCATCGTCATATCCCATTCGTCGGGTTGAACTGTTTCAGGAGTCATCGTCCCATTTATATGTGCCTGTAACGCTTCAAGTATATCAATAATAACCATGAGTTTATTATCGGGAATACTATCTATTATCTGTATCGCCCTTTCTCTGTTAGACATATTATCACGCTCCTTATTGATTTTATGTATATATTATACCACAGGAATATGTAATATGCAAGTGCAAAGTCTATATTCAGTTGTAAATGTGCAACAAATAGTTCTTTTATTGATTCTCGGATACGGGCATGTTGTCTATCCGTTCTGGCAATTCAGCTATTTGATGAGCGAGTTGGGCTGATTCTATGGATACATTGATTACAAATCTTGACTTAACACAAATCGTAGTGGCGTTAATTGGTTTGCTCGGTATCATTATTACCTCGGTAATTGTACCGATGATAAAGGCAAACACCACGGAGCATACTCAAAAAATTATTGCTGACATAACTATAAATAACACAGTAATGGATATTAGAGTTATGGATGATTTATATAACCAAACAGCGGACGGTGTTGAAATTATTTTAAAGAATAGATATAAAATGACTACGGCCAATGCAAAGAATGCTGTGTCAACTTCGCCGCTAAAGAAAATATTTGAAAAGCATGGAGACATCGTTGCCCACACCTCTTGTGAATCATTGGCAAGGGATATATACGAATATTGGAAACGAAACCATCATGATGATTAACGTGAGCCGTTTTATGAGCGGCTCTTTTTTACGCATATGTATATAAAACACAGATTTCATTTTAGTAAAACAGGGCAGAGGATTTAGTGTCCCCTACCCTATTTTTTACGCGATATTAGGTTAAATGGGATTATATCTTTAAATCAATATTGTCTTGTTCGTGTCAGTATTCATTTAAAAATATAATAAAAAATGTATTATAAATTGTGTTTGGCTTTATGAATAATTATTTATAGCCGATATCCTTTTTAAATAACCTTGTTTGACTGACTTTTGACTGACTCAGCACTGTTTAATACTGTTTATTTCTGTATACTTTGTATTTTGCAGGAACAAACCATACGTTGCAAAAAGCCAGTGTTTATGCGCCTTTCAAGCATTTGTTTACGTCATCTTATCCGCCAATCCTATATGTCTTGACAAATTTCGTATTTCGGCATATAATAATAGCATAGAGAGAAGCAATTCTCTTAAAGTATCTCGCTCCCGACTATGCGAGGAATAAATAGGTCGTGTAACCGTAGCTCGCTACCGGCCATGCGAGGAACAAATAGGCCGTGATTAAGTAGGTTAAGCCCTCTGCAATGTGGAGGGCTTAATTCATACATACGGAGGATTGCAATGAAAATTACGGCAGGACATTTTTATTTTGTTGCGGACTCGTTCTTTGAGAAAGTGAAAGACCCTTATCTAAAAATCAATTATGAATACTCATACAGGCCGCATTATTTTCCGTTTGCAGATAAAAACACCGGCCTTTTATGGTTAGTACCATGCAGTTCAAAGATTGAAAAATTTGAAAAGATTATAGCAAAGAAAAAAGCACAGCATAAGCCCGTTGACGCAATTAAGATTATTACTTTATTTGGCGATAAAACCGTTTTGCTTTTTCAAGATATGTTCCCCGTTACAGAGGCATATATTTCTAATGAATATATAAAAGGCGGTCATTCCGTGAAAATAGCAGACCCCAATACGGTCGCAATGCTTGAAAAAACAGCATCCAAAATCGTTAGAATGATACATAAAGGCGTAAAATTTACACCTACACAACCTGACGCAATACGCATAGAACGGCTTATGCTGGAGGAATTGAATCATAAATAATAAAATACCGTGATACGGAGCAAATCCGCATCACGGTATTTTTTATGAGAAAGTGGACATATAGAATCCAATTTTTGAGGGGTAAAAAAGAAAGTATTTTGTTTTGCTTTTTTGCGCTTTGGAATCCTTAATTTTGCGGCATGTCTATTGCCCCATTTGTCCACTCCGCCGCCTTTCCATTGGTAAGATGCCTTTTATTGGACGGTTTTCTTGCAGTCTTGGCGGTGGTGTGACTTGATAGCCGCCGGAGCAATCGGTCTTTACTATTTCAAGGCACTTCTTCCGAAGAAAAAGCTGGAACAAGCGGACGACATAGAAGGTGTAGAGCTTGAGGAGACCTCAAGCGAGGAAATGAACGAGAAATATTCTGGCAATATAGAGAATGAGTAAATTGTTACAGTCTGTCAATTGACAAAATGGGTAGATTTATAGTAGAATAATAAAAATGAATTTATGAGGTGTCAACATGAGCAATAAAATCAATAGTCTTTCGGGATTTGTAGAGGACAAGGATATTTTGTTTCTTATAAAGTTTGGGGAAAGGCAACATCTTCAGGAGATTGTAGATGGAAAAGTTCGTTTTTCGCCCTCTCAGGAATATATAGAACAAGAGCAACGATTACACGATAAAGGTCAAGGCGACTTATTAGAGGGAAAAATGAAACTACATTGTGAGTCCTTGCAAATAGAAAATTATGAAACGGGCCAAATTGTTACGGTAAATCACCCTGAAAATATTTTAGTGAGCATTCAAGATGTAAACAATATGCCTATTGTTTGCTTTACATGCGGAACGCAGGAAGATTGCTCTGAATATATATCAAACTCGAATTATACCATTAATTTTACTGATGATATAAAAAATACAATAATTAAGGATTTTCATAATCCAGATAGCGCGCTAATAATATTTGAGCCGCAAAAGTATATTGAAGATATGAAAACACAATTAAATACTGCTGCTTCAAGCATTAGATATTATGATTACTCTAAAATGTATATACAACAATATATGTTTCTATGTACTGGCGATGAATATGCCCCTATTAGAAGCGGTACAATGACGTATGAAAATAGGTATAGACATTTGCAGTGCAAAGATATAGCCTTTAGAAACCAGAAAGAATACAGATTTGTAAAACTTGACGAATTGATTAGCAAACCAACAAAATATGATTTTAAATTTAATTATAATTATGAAATTGTATCTTGTAGTGATTTGTTTTCAGGGTTTATTGTAAAAAAATAATTTGTAATTTTTATTGAAAACGGCGTTCATTACTTGGGCGCTGTTTTTGCGCTCAAAGGAGGAATTTGAATGAATTTAGTTATAGCAGAAAAGCCTCATGTTGCGTTTTCGATCATAAAGACGCTTGGCGTTCGCAGAAGTGAGGACTAATAACTGTCCATTTAGACTGTTGTGGTATAGCTCTGTACTCCATCAAAAGCGTTGACATCATCCTCATCTAATATAATATTTTAGCTGATTTGAGCAAAAATATTGACGTATATTATACTTTTTGCCATAATTAAATCAAGGAGGCGTATAAGTATGATAGAACGCAAAGAATATTTAGACAACCTCGCGGCGCTCCGTGACAAGAAAATCATAAAGGTGGTAACCGGAGTAAGAAGATGCGGAAAATCCACATTATTCGAGCTATATATTGACCGCTTAAAGAAAAACGGTGTTGATGATAATCAGATTACCTTTGTCAATCTTGAAGATCTGGAAAATGCCAATCTGCTTAACTATAGGGCTTTGTATGATTATATAAGCAACCGGCTGTCCGCCGATAAAATGAATTATATTTTTATTGATGAAGTACAGAAGTGCGCCGGCTTCGAAAGGGTCGTTGACAGCCTATTTATAAAGAAAAATTGTGATGTTTATATAACAGGGTCAACCGCATATCTTTTGTCCGGTGAGCTTGCTACGCTGCTGTCGGGACGATATGTGGAAATTGATATGCTCCCCTTCTCGTTCAGGGAATATTATGAGGCAACAAAATCAACCGGAAAGGGTAAGAATGAGCTTTTCGGCGAGTACCTGAAATATGGCTCATTTCCCTATGTCGCATACCTTGACAGCGACGAAAAGATAATAAATCAGTATATTGAAGGCATTTACAACACAATTCTGATAAAGGATGTTGCGACAAGAGAAAAAATAAATGATGTCGCCGTCCTGGAAAACATCCTGAAAACCATCGCGTCAAGCGTAGGCAGCCCTATATCTACAAAGAAAATAAGCGACACATTAATATCGGCGGGCAGGAAAATCTCCACTCATACAGTGGATGCGTACCTCAGGGCGCTGACGGACAGTTATATATTGTATAACGCCGCAAGGTACGATATAAAAGGCAGGCAATATCTAAAGACATTCGGCAAATATTATTTTGTGGATACAGGTATAAGAAATCTTATCATAACGCAGTCTGCAAGCGACATCGGGCATTTATTGGAGAATGTGGTTTATCTTGAACTATTGAGAAGGAAAAACAGAGTGAATATAGGCAAGGTAGCGGAAAAAGAGGTGGATTTTGTTGCGACCGGTATGGGCGAAACTGAATATTATCAGGTT
The DNA here is from genome assembly GCA_947626135.1 of uncultured Clostridia bacterium. Lineage (GTDB taxonomy): Bacteria > Bacillota > Clostridia > UBA1381 > UBA1381 > 12844. The sequence goes on along the minus strand of CANQQZ010000010.1, from coordinate 81,532 downwards.
TGCGCCAGCGTTCTTGATGAACACACATTAAAGCGCGAGCTTGCGCCATTGCAGGCAATCAGGGATAATTACCCGAAAACACTTCTGACGCTTGACGAAATCGGCAAAGGCTCCAATTATGACGGTATCAGGCAAATCAATATGATTGACTGGCTGCTAAAATAGCGTAAAAAGTATCGTGATTTAATCTTGCTATTATATGGCACGTATGCTATAATTCAATCAGTAATTTATTGACTCTGCTAAACTGTGAGGTACGATATGGACGAAAATAAATTGATTGATATACTGCCTATGATAACCTCCGCGTTGGCTGCTAAAATTTCAGAAAGCGAAAATATAAGCGAGGATGCGGCAATTTCCAAGCTGTATAAATCCAAACTATATAATATGCTCGAAAATGAAAACACAAAGGTGTGGCAATTCAGCGTTACAAAGCTGTTTGAGCTGTATCAGGAGGAAATGGCTACGGGAGCAATAGATTTTCCCGAATATTAATGTCAGGAGGAATCACGATGAGCGATACGTTACTTTTTAAAACCTTTTGTATTGAGCAATATAAAAGCAAACATAATCTTAGCGGCGGCAAGACTGTGGAGTTGTTTGATAAGTATAATGTGCTTGACTATCTGGAATCCTGCTATGACGTCCTGCATACAACCGGAGCGCAGTATCTTGTGGAGGATATTGATTTATATTTGCAAGCGGGGCAATATCTCAGCTTTTTTGCGTAAAATTGTCCAAAACGGCAATGTGACACAAAGCTGTCAAAAGCTGCAAAGGCACATAAACACTGGGCCGGAAGGCCACGCGAGAGACTGAAGGGTTCCCCTCCTTCTCCGCCACGTCGGCGCGAGTGTCGCAACATTCGCGCCGATTTTTATTGCATAAAAATCAGTGCTCAAACGCTCCGCTGCGCCTCCTTATTCCGCCCAAAGCCGCCGCTCGGCTCGCCTGTTCGCTTGCAGGCGCGCTCACAACGGCTCTCTGTCGCTTTGGGCTCCGTGCGGGTCTTATGCGCCTTCGGCGCGAGTGAAAACGGCGAAACACCATGAATCACCTATGATTCATGGTGTTTTTATGTCCGAAAATTTAACTACAATACAACTACAGTTTACATTAGCTCCGTATCAATCATTCTTTCAAGCGGATATTATTATTTCGATATGAATATATCATAATCCGTATATAGAAAGGATGAGGTCTATGAAAAAATTTTTTTCACAAAAAGAACTAACCGCAAGTAAAATGTCCGAGGAACTCAAAGCGGCTGTGAGCGATACGCTGTGTGTATTGGATAACTGCTACGGTACTGACAGGACGGACGCCAATCTCGGCGGATATGTGCTGATAATCGAAAATGAGGGCGAATTAGCCGACCTCGAAAGCATATTCCACGAGCCGATAGAGCGCGTAATACCTGAATTTACCGATATAGTGTCCGATAATTACCTGAAAACTCTGTACATATTAAGCTCCGATTTTACCGTCACAATCCTATTCCCCGTAAAATATGCTCCGCCAATTGTAAAGGAAGGAGTCGGTCTATGAATACTACGGACAAATTTATGGAAAATTCCAAGGACAATGGGATTTGTATCGCTCCAAAAGGTATGCTACAATACCAAAGAGAGGTGATTTCGATGAGCGAGGACAGCAAAAATCTGCTTAACAAGGTATACAGAGATATAAGCGAGGAGCTTGGACTCGATGCGGCTATGACGATTCACCACATGTTCAAGGGGACGCAGGTATGCTTTCCCGTCAAATTTTTCGACCCGAAATATGTAAAGGAGATGATAGTGCAGGAATACGACGGAAAAAATACCGCCATGCTGGCGAAAAAGTATGATTATTCGGAGTGGATTAATGTCAATAAAGTAGACAGAAAAAAAATGACAGTCAAAAATTTAAAAAACGTAGTGTTTAAACCATTTTCGACACCTCAGAACAGCATTGGAAATGCTGTAACGGCGTAAGTCGTTCGTGGGTTCGAATCCCATCCTCTCCTCCACGTCGGGACGAACTTTGTCAGGTTCGTTCCGATTTTTTGTTCCATAAAAAATCAGAACTCACAAACTCCCCTCCTTTGCCGCGCAGAAGCGTCGCGTCGCATCGGCTAACGGCTTGTAAACGCGCCGTTTAACGCCGATTTGCTCGCTTTGGCTTGACCGGCTCATATATACAATTCTTACTCATCGCGGCTTAACTCAACGTTTTTAACATACACATTTTTTATACCTCTTCCAACGGACAGCTTGTCATGCGCCGTAATCCTAAGCTCCTCAAATTTAAAATCCGACAGCGTATACTGCTTTTCATTCGGCTCAATATTAAAACATCTTTCGCATTCCAATTCACAATTTCGCATCGTAATATTCCGGGCATACGACATCGGAATATCCATCCTTCCCCCCAGGTCGTAAAACTGCGTCCACGGTCTTACCGTTATGAAATTCTCAATTTTGCCCCGTATATTCTCAATCAAAATATACTCATACATCTGCGGTGTGTCGGGGCGCATTTTAAGCCACAGCAAATTGTTCCCTTCCTTCACATGAATACCGCGGACAATTATATTTTTGCTGTGTACCGATTCTGAACCGCAGGTCAGGCATCCGTGGCAAAAACCGTAGGTGCAGTCCTCTATTATAATTCGCTCATTTACGCCGTTTTCCTCCGCCGTATCCGCCCACGGACCCTTGCCGCCTTTTAAGGCGACGGCATCGTCGTTGACCTCCATATAACAGCCCTTTATAAACACATCGCGGCAAACGTCAATGTCAACCGCATCCGTGCTCGGCGCCTTCACCGGAGCTGCCGGCGAAAATATGCGGCAGCCGATAAATTTAACCCTCTCACATTTATACAAATGATTTGTCCAGAATTGCGAGTTTTGCAGCGTCAGTCCCGCAACGGTGACGTTTTTGCAGTTTGATATGTATACGAGCCTCGCGCGCTGCTCGTCCTTGTTCAGGCAGTCCGGATTCCATTCGCGCCGCAGCCAGAACGCGCGCCACGACCTGAACCCGTTTCCGTCTATTACTCCTTCTCCGCTTATCGTAAAGCCGTCCAGCCCGTCCGCGTTTATCAGAGCATCAAAATACGGACAGCTCTCGCCCTCGATCCGTGTTTTTGAAAAGCCGTAATCGGCAATGTCGTCGCTGCCCATTAAAATTCCGCCCTTTTCGACGAGCAGATCAACGCCCTGTCTAAAATAAATCGAACCGCTCATATACAGTCCCGACGGCACCACGACCACTCCGCCGCCGTTTCTTGCAGCTGTATCTATAACAGCTTGTATTTCCTTTGTGTAAACTCTCCCGTCGCTGCGGACTCCGTAGTCCGTCAGCACGTATCTTTTTCCCTTCGGCTCCGGCGGAGCCGCATCGTAAAACCAGCCGTCAATTTCCGTTCCGTCGGGAAAGTATTCCTTCTCAGCGCTCATATTCATTAAACCTCCGCTAATTAATCCGTTTTGCTTCAAGATAAAACCGCTTGTCCGCCGCGCTTCCCATAGAGAACGTTTTGCGCGGAAGCGATCCGTCCGATATGATTGCCGGATAAAGCGCAGACTTGTCCATTGCGGCAACCATGAACCCTATACATCCCTTTGCTGATGCAAGCTTCACCGTTACGTCCTCGCCGTGTATATAATCGACCCTGCCACCGTTTTTGCTCGTGTAATCATCTATAAACGCCTGAATTGTGCCTATAGGCAGGCTGCTTTTGCCGTCTTTGATATATACGGAGCCTCGCTTGTCCGAATACGCGTAATCCACTCGCTGACCGCCGTTATCCTCACTCGAAATATCGTGATAATATTCACGCAGAGCTCTCATCATCTTCTCCGGCTCAATATCAAATACCACGCGATGAATAGGCTCGAACACAAGCGCGTCGTCATAAAGGCTGACCAATTCCGCAAGCGCGTATCTTGCCGGATGGTTTTCCGCTTCCTCCGCGCTCAGACCGCTTTTTATTTCCTCCCAGCAGCTTTTCGCCGCTGCGAGCGAATGGTTTCCGTCTCCCACCGCGAATACAAGCGGTCTCGCGCACTTTGTCCGCATCTCGTCCAACCTCCGCCGCGTAAAGCTCTCCAAAGCCGCATCAAGCTCCGCTTTTTCCGCATCTGCAATCAGCCAGCCGGTTATATGACCGCTGTTTTTCATTAAATCAAAATCATAAATCCTGCGCATTTTTTCTTTTTTATCCGAAAACGGCAGGATAAGCTCGCTGTTTATGTCGTCGGCAAGCAGCATTATATGCGGGAGTTCAAGCGGCGCGCCGCGGCGCACTCTTTGCCGCGGCGGTATCCGCTCTATGATCGTGCCCTCGGTCGCGCGCACGGGCGGCTGCGCGCCCTTGGAATAATCATACGCGTCCAAATCCACCGCGCCGACTATTCCGCGTCTGAGCCTTCCGTCCGACTGAATACGCTCGACATATACATACGCATCCTTAAGCTCTTCGAAAACCCCGCCGTCAATATATTTTTTCATTGTGCCGTTAATCAGTTTTATCCGCTCATCGGCTCCGCTGTCATTTAAATAAATCTCGGGAAAAATCATATTGAGCGTCGACACGCTGTCCCCTACGATTTCCTTTACGGACGCCCAGTATTCCGGTTCGGACGTATACTGGTCGCATGCGACCACGCTCCATTTTTCAAAATCTATACCCTTCTTCGGGATAAGTATGTCTGCGGATTTAAAAATATTCATACCTCTTCTCCTTTTGCTATGTCTTCAAATTTGCAATCCGTAATTTTTTGCAGATCCCGCGGGGCAAGCCTTACCGACGCGCCGCACACGCCCGCGCTCACCGTCACGCTTTCAAAATCCAACGCGCTTTTGTCAATATACGTAGGATATTTCTTTTTCATGCCTATCGGCGACACCCCGCCTCTGATATATCCGGTCAGTGCTGGAAGCTCTCGCACATGCACCATCTGGATCCTTTTATTTCCGGATATCTTCGCAAGCTTTTTCAAATCAACCTCTCCGCACACGTGAACGCATGCAATTACGGTGCCTGTCTTATCACCCGCTGCGGCAAGCGTTTTAAACGTTTGCTCCGGCGGCATACCGGTCAGCTCAGCTATTTCCGCGCCGAAATTTTCGCCGACCTCATCCGCGCTGTATTCTATTGTTTCATATTCTATTTTGGCGGCGTTCAGAAGCCGCATCGCGTTTGTTACAAGCTTTTTGGACATTATTTCAACTCCACTATCGTTACTCCGTCCTCGCCCTCGCCGTATTTGCCGCGGCGATACGATGTCACGTATTTATTATGCCTCAGCATTTCCTGGATACCGGCGCGAAGAACGCCGGTGCCCTTGCCATGAATTATACTCACGGGCGAAACGCCCGCCAGGTAGCAATCGTCAATAAATTTTTCAGCGTTCATCACAGCCTCTTCAAGCATCTGACCCCGCAAATCAATCTCCGTCGATACGTCCTTCGTTTTCGATGCGTACACCGTCGTGGATTTAACATACTTATCCGCGAGCGCCTTAGCCTGAGCGCCGGAATTATCAATTTCGCGAAGGTTCGTAATATGCGCGTCCATTTTTATGATTCCCGCCTGAATCTTTACCATACCGTCCTTATCCGGTTCGCGCAGCACCGTCGCCTCCTGGTCCATATCAACAATTTTCACGAGCGCGCCCGGCTTTAGATTTTTAGGCGGCTCTGCATATGTCTTCCTCGGCTTTGCCGCGCGCTCCATAGCCTTATCTATGGATTCTTCCCGTTTTTTCAGTTTATCCCGCGCGGCGGATGTTTTTTTATTCATTTTCTCCGCCGTCAGATTCCCCTGCTGGCGAAGCTTTTCCAGCTCGTGTATAATTTCATTCGCCTCATCCCGCGCGTCCATAACGATTATCTTAGCCTCGCGGCGCGCATCGTCCAATATCCGTGACTTCTTTTCCTTGACCTTTATCCTCTCCGCCTCGACCTGCCTTCTGAGCTCCTTTACCTCATTCTTCATCCGCGCCGCCTCGTCAAGCTCCTTTTGCGCCCGCGCGCGGCTTTCCTCCAAATCGGTTATAACGTCCTCAAATTTTATATCCTCATCCGACAAAATCGCGTTGGCTCGGTCAAGCACATCCTCCCGAAGCCCCAGCCGCCGCGATATCGCAAAAGCGTTGGATTTTCCGGGAACGCCGATTAAAAGCTTATATGTCGGCATAAGGCTCTTAACATCAAACTCGCACGATGCGTTTTCAACGCCGTCCGCCGACAGCGCGAACATTTTCAGCTCGCTGTAATGCGTCGTCGCTGCGGTCTTTACGCCGCGCGATCGCAGATACTCTAAAATCGCAACAGCAAGGGCGGCGCCTTCGGTCGGGTCGGTTCCCGCGCCCAATTCGTCAAACAGCACCAGCGAGCCGCGCCGCGCGGATTTAACAATATTCACTATGTTTACCATATGCGACGAAAACGTAGACAAGCTTTGCTCTATTGACTGCTCATCTCCTATATCTGCGTAAATGCCGTTAAAAAGCGACACCTCGCTGTTGTCCCGCGCCGGTATATGAAGCCCCGCGCCCGCCATAAGCGAAAACAGTCCCATAGTTTTAAGCGTCACCGTTTTTCCGCCGGTATTGGGACCCGTTATCACCAACGTATCAAATCCGCGCCCGAGCGTTATGTCGTTGGCGACCACCTTATCCTTATCTATAAGAGGGTGCCTCGCCTTTTTGAGATTAATTATCCCCTTTTTGTTCAAACGCGGTTCGACGGCGTTCATATCAAGAGACAGTCTGCCCTTGCAGAAAATCAAGTCCAGCCGCAGCATACAATTGTAATCAACAAAAATCGTATGCGACTTTTCGGCAACCGCCGCGGATAATTCCGCTAAAATCCGCTCTGTTTCAAGCTCCTCTTTATTTTTTAAATCACGTATTTCATTGTTGCTGTTAACCACGCTCATCGGTTCGATAAACATGGTCGCGCCGCTCGACGACGTATCGTGAACGATGCCCGGCACCTCGGATTTATGCTCGCTTTTCACCGGGATTACGTATCTGTCGGAGCGCATTGTCACGATCGGCTCCTGTAAAAGGCTCTTGTAATGCTGGCTCTTTACCATATTGTTGAGAGTTTCCCGTATGCGTCCGTTCAGACTGCGCATTTTACGCCGTATCGCTGACAGCTCCGCCGATGCGTCGTCCGCCATTTCATCCTCTGACAATATGCATGAGTTGATCTTATCCTCTAACTGTTTGGCGGTGATCAGCTCCGTCTCAGCTGCCTTTAAAATCCCGCATTCCTCCGCCGCTTCGCCCAGATATGACTTTATGCGCCTGGACGCCGCAAGAAACCTTGATATCTCCAGCAGCTCCCCCATATGCAGCACACCGGACTGCTCGGCTCGTTTGACGTATGATGTGACGTGTCCGGCATAAAAGCTCACCGGAGGATTACCCAGCTTTAAAAGCGTTGAAACCGCCTCTGTCGTTTCACGCTGCTTTATTAGCGCCTCGTCAAAGTTTAACTGGGGCAGCCCTGTTATTTCTTCCTTTACCCGCTCGTTTTCAGTGTACCCCGCAAGCTTTGCGAGTATTTTATCAAATTCGAGCGCCTTATATGATTTTTCCATTATTTACCTCATAGATTATTATTAACATTATTATATCAGAATAGCCGCTTAAAAACAACCTGAATTTTTACGGTTTTGTGATATATACGCAAAAAAACTTGAAAAAAACATATAAATAGTATATAATATATTTTATTGGAAAATACATACGGAATCATCAATCTTCGGAGGTACATATTATGTGCGGTATTGTTGGCTATATAGGAGAAAATCAAGCGGCGCCGATATTGCTTGAGGGGCTTTCCCGTCTTGAGTACAGAGGATACGACAGCGCGGGCGTCGCCGTTTACACAAACGACAGCATAGAAATTGCAAAATCCAAAGGACGCCTTCAGGTGTTATCCGACCAAATACACGGAGGCGAGGATATAAACGGCTTTATGGGCATAGGTCATACACGCTGGGCAACGCACGGCGAGCCGTCGGATATCAACGCGCATCCTCATGCGTCCGTCTCCGGCAAATTTGCCGTGGTCCACAACGGAATTATCGAAAATTATATGGAGCTTAAAAATAAGCTTGAAAAGCGCGGCTTTACCTTTACGTCAGACACTGACACGGAGGTGATAGCCCATATGCTCGAATATTACTATGAGGGTGATATTCTCGACGCCGTCATCCGGATAATAAACCGCCTGGAAGGCTCTTACGCGCTGGGAATACTCTGCTCCGACTGTCCGGACAGATTTTTCGCGGTGCGCAAATCCAGCCCCCTTATCGTCGGGCTGGGTCACGGCGAAAACTTTATCGCCTCAGACGTGGCGGCAATTTTAAAGCATACGCGCGATATATACTATCTTGAGGACAATGAAATAGTCGAGCTGTCCAGGGACGGCGTAACGGTCTACAATAAGGACAAGGAAGAGGTTCCGAAGGAAATCTCAAAGATTACATGGGACATCGACGCTGCGGAAAAGGGCGGCTACGAGCACTTTATGATGAAGGAAATCGAGGAGCAGCCGACCGCGCTCCGCAATACGATATCGCCGCGTATAAAGGACGGCAAAATCGTTCTTGACAGCGTTTCGCTGACAAAGGAGGATATAAAGGGTATCCGCAAGATATACATAATTGCCTGCGGCAGCGCGTATCATGTCGGCGTTGTCGGCAAATATGTAATTGAACGCATGTGCCGTATACCGGTTGAGGTTCAGGTCGCATCGGAATTCCGTTACTGCGATCCTATTGTCGGCTCCAGGGACCTTGTAATCGCAATAAGTCAGTCCGGCGAAACCGCGGATACTCTTGCCGCGCTTAAGGAAGCTAAGGACCACGGCGCGCGCATACTCTCAATAGTAAACGTCGAGGGATCGGCAATAGCCAAGGCGTCAGATGATGTTATTTACACATGGGCAGGTCCCGAAATTGCCGTTGCGACCACTAAGGCATACAGCACGCAGCTTGCGGTCATATATCTCATTGCCGGATATATGTCGGAAAAGCTCGGTATGCTTACCTCCGGCGAATATAAACGCTTCATCGCCGATATAGAACGTCTGCCGGAGCTTGTCGCCGAGGTTCTCAAAAATAAGGAAAACGTGCAGCATTTGGCGTCAATGTTCTATAATTGCCGCTCCATATTCTTTATCGGACGCAATCTCGATTACGCCGTGGCGCTTGAAGGCTCCCTCAAGCTCAAGGAGATTTCATATATTCATTCCGAAGCCTATGCTGCGGGCGAGCTAAAGCACGGCACAATATCCCTTATCGAAGACGGTACGCTCGTAATAGCGCTCGCTACCGGCAACGACCTGTTCGATAAAACCGTTTCAAATGTAAAGGAGGTCAAGGCGCGGGGCGCTGTTGTAATAGGCGTTTCGACCACGGCAAACCCGATGAAAAATGTCGCGGATTACGAGATCACGCTTCCCGAAACCACCGACGTTATGCTTCCGTCACTCACGGTAATACCTTTGCAGCTGTTCGGCTATTATGTCGCGTCAAATAAAGGCTGCGATATCGACAAACCCAAAAACCTTGCAAAATCCGTTACGGTGGAATAAATATTGCATATAAAACCGCCGCTCTTACGAGCGGCGGTTTTTTCACCCTATCAATCTGTCTATAACCTGCTGTTCGGTAAGCGTTTCCACAATCTCTCCGTCCGAATTTACGCGTACCACAATACCATAGTTCCCGCGCCGAAAATTTTTCGCGATTTTCCTGTAATCGCCGTCGTCATACATAACGAATACTCTCGCGTTCGGGCGGCGCTTTCTTCCGTTGAACATAAGCTCGTTGACAAAATCAATGTCATACTTCTCCCTTTGCGTAAAAATATTTCCGACAAGGAACGCAATCATAAGCAGCACGGAATAATTCACTCCCACGCGGTACGCCGCCATTGCCTCCGTCACTATAAGCGCCGCCGCCGTAAGCACAGACGCCGCTGTCAGACAATTATGCGCCGCACGCAAGCCGAAGCTCTTAGCGATTATCTTTTTTAGAATTATGCCGCCGTCAAGGGGCGCTATAGGCAAGATGTTCATGAAAAACAGCGCCATATTGCAAGCGTAAAAATACCGTGCCGCATCTGATGAAAGACCGAGCGCGTTTATTGAAAGCGCGAGTAATATATTCACCGCGGGTCCCGCCGCATACAAAATAATTTCATCGCTCACGCTGAAAATTATTTTATTTTTCAGCTGCAAATTCACGCCGAATGGATGAAACGTGATATTATCCGCTCTAAGCCCCATAAGGCGCGCCGCCGCCAGATGCGCCAGCTCATGCAGCAGAATCGCCGAATATGAAATAAGCAGTATTTTATGCTGGTTTGTAAAAAAACATATGACGAACAATAACGGCGTGAGCGGATTTATTCTTATGTATCGTCCAATCCTTATCATATACTACACCTCCGTTAAGTATATGATTGAATTTGTCCGATTTGAACGAAAAAATTATGTTTTTTCGGTTTTATGCGTTTAGCGCGCCGTATTTTATTTCAATTCATATCCGCCGACCGGGCGTACCGACAGCACATGGCACATTCCCTCGCCCGTCACCGCCTCAATTTTCGCTTTAAACTCGTCGAGCATATCCAGCGGCACGAACGCCTGAACTGTTCCGGCAAATCCGCCGCCGTGAACGCGGTACGCGCCTCTGCCGCCGAGCAGTTCATCACACATTGCGAGCACCACCGCTACAGCCTGAGCCCCGGGCGCGGAAGGCGAGTACACGTTTTGCAGATACATAAAGGACGATTGTCCCGATTTCCTCACGAGTGACAAAAACCGGTCAAAATCTCCCGTCTTTAAAGCGTCCGCCTCCTCCCTGGCAATATTATTGTCACGGAAGAAATGAAACGCGCGAAGCACAGCGCGGTCATTATGTATTTTTTCGCGTATATTTTTTATGTTCGCAAAAAAATCTGCGGGGTTTACATCCCTTAAATATTCCTTGCCGAAAAAGCCCGCCGCCTCCTTCATCTCCTTCGGGACGGCAGCATATTCGTCCGTAAGATCGGCATGATCCGCTCCCGAATCTATAATGCACAGCGCGTATCCGTTGCCGGCAAGATCAAAATCAACCTTTTCAACCACCGGCGCCGACGTATCGTTAAAGTCTATCGCAACAGCCGAGCCCACTGATGACGCCATTTGATCCATCAGACCGCACGGCTTGTTAAAATACACGTTCTCCGCATATTGTCCTATCTGAGCTATTTCCACAGGCGATATTTCGCCGCCGGCAAACAAATTGTTCACTATCGTTCCTATAAGCACCTCAAACGCAGCGGAGGACGACATTCCGGAGCCCTTTAAAACATTGGAAATCGTATACGCGTCAAAGCCCTTTACGTCATAGCCCTTATCCACAAAATATTTAAGTGTGCCCCTTATAAGCGCAATCGCCTTATCAAACTGTTCCTCATGTATACCGAGATCGTCAAGCTCGATAACGTCCATTTTATAATTCCTCGACTGTACGCGCACCGTATTTGTTCCGTTCGGTCTCGCCGCCGCGATTACGTCAAGATTTACCGCGCCCGCTATTACGCAGCCATGCTGATGGTCGGTATGGTTGCCTCCTATCTCCGTGCGTCCCGGCGCTGAAAATAAAGCGATATCCGGCGCGTCCCCGTAGGTTTTTATAAACTCCCCTATCACCTCGGCATATCTGTCCGCATAGGCGGACACATCGCCCTTGCATGCGTACATATATCTTAATTTGTCATCGTATTCGCCGTTTTTAAGCGCGGCGAGCGTTTCGTTCACAGCTCTCATAAATTTCCCCTCCGAAAATACGCGGCAGCGCCGCGTCTGTTTTAACCGAACGGGCGGGCTGAAAACAGCCCGCCCGTCATTACTCTTAACATAAATCAGCGACGGTCCCCGTTAATCCACCATAAGAAAATCGCTGACAATCTGACGCATTTCGTCCCTGCCGCACACTGTATCAAAAATAACCGGTTTATTTTTGAGCTCCGCAAGAGATTTGGGGATAGCCATTCCGCTCTTTTGCGCAAGCTCGTTAAGCAGAGTAAACTCGTCCTTGCCCGCGACATAGTTGAAATCCTCAAGAGCGATTAACACGCTCTGATTAAATTTGAACGGACTCGCCGTGGATGCGATTATGGTTTTTGTGTTGTCACCCGTCTGTGCAACGTATTTATCGTATACAGCCTTTGCCACCGCCGTATGCGTATCCATAACATAATCATATTCCGCCTTTGTTCTTCTGATTGCCGCCATTGTTTCGGCGTCGTCGCAAAATCCGGCGAAAAACAGTTCTGAGAGCCTCTCCTTTACCTCCGGCGTCACCTCATAGCAGCCCTCCGCGCTAAGCTTTGTCATCCACTCGCGTATAAGAGTATCGCTGCCGTCAGTAAGGTCATACAAAAATCTTTCAAGGTTACTTGAAATCAATATGTCCATAGACGGAGATATGGTCGTATGGAACTCCCGGTTTTTATTATACACGCCCGTATTTATAAACTCGGTAAGAACGTTGTTCTCATTCGACGCGCATATAAACCGCGCAATCGGCAGACCCATTTTTTTCGCGTAATATGCGGCTAAAATATTGCCGAAATTGCCTGTCGGAACAACCACGTTAATTCTGTCTCCGCAAACTATCTTTCCGCCCTTGACAAGATCCGAGTACGCGGAGAAATAGTAAACGATCTGCGGCACAAGCCTGCCCCAGTTTATCGAATTCGCGCTGGAAAGGCTGAAATGATTGCGGTCCAACAGCTCCTTGTACTCCTCGTCAGTGAATATCTTTTTCACTCCGTTCTGAGCGTCATCAAAATTACCCTTTACAGCCGCTACGGAAACGTTATTTCCCTCCTGCGTAACCATCTGACGCTTCTGAATTTCAGAAACTCCGTTTTCGGGATAGAATACTATAATACGCGTGCCGTTAACATCCTTAAATCCCTCGAGCGCCGCCTTGCCCGTGTCTCCGGACGTTGCGACAAGGATAACAACCTCGTTTGATTCATTCGTCTTTTTCATGGACACTGTAAGAAGATGCGGCAAAATCTGGAGCGCCATATCCTTAAAGGCGCATGTCGGACCGTGCCACAGCTCAAGGAAATACGCCGACTGATTAAGCTCGTATACGGGAGCTATTGAGTTTGTCTCGAACTTCTCCTTTGTATAAGCCGCCGCTATGCACTTCTTCAATTCCGCTTCGGTAAAATCCGTCAGGAATTTGCTGAGCACGTAATAAGCGCGCTCATGATAGGTGTAATCGGCAAGAGCGTCGATCTCCTCCATGCTCAGGGTCGGGAAGCTTTCGGGCACAAACAATCCGCCCTCCGCGCTAAGTCCCTTTTTTATCGCCCATGCCGATGAAACAGATATATTCCTATCCCTTGTAGAGTTGTACTGCATTTAAAAAACCTCCGAAAATATCCTTTACGACAGCGCCTTTATGTATTCCGGCGCCTCATCCACGTCAATGCTTACGGACACGACGAATGATACATTGTACTTTGACGAAAGCGACTGAAGAGCATTAAAGAACTCCTCCGCTCCGTCAAGCGCCGTCGTGCCTATAATTTTGAAAATTCCGTCGATAAAGATATTTGTAATATCGTAATTGCTGCTTATTATACCGTTTATAAAGAACAGCATGTCACGGTACGATGCGAAGCCGAAATCATGCGTTTCGCACATTCTTACCTTTGACTTGATGTCGTAAATACTTGATAAATCCTTGCAGATAAATACAACGTCGCCGGATGCTACGGACGATGCCGCATTTACCTTTTCGATAAGAGCCTTTGTCTTACCGCTGCCCTTTTTTCCGATAAGAAGTTCTACCATTTTTTAATCCTCCCTTAATTTTTGTTTACAGTCTTTTCTCAAGCTCAGCCTTAGCATCCTCGTACCCGGGCTTGCCAAGCAGCGCGAACATATTCTTCTTGTACGCCTCAACTCCCGGCTGGTCAAACGGATTCACGCCCAAAAGATATCCCGAAATTCCGCATGCCTTCTCAAAGAAATACACAAGCTTGCCGAAATTATACGCGTCAAGCTTCGGAACTCTTACCGCGAGATTCGGAACGCCTCCGTCCATATGCGCCAGAGCCGTGCCCTGCGCCGCTTTTGAATTAACATAATCAATGGTTTTATCCGCAAGGAAATTGAGCCCGTCGAGGTTATCCTCCACAGCCTTTATTGTTACGTCCTTTCGCGGATTTTCAACAAGGATGGCTGTTTCAAATAAAATTCGCTGTCCCTGCTGGATATACTGACCCATAGAATGCAAATCGGATGAAAAATCAGCCGCGGCAGGGAAAATTCCCTTACCGTCCTTACCTTCGCTCTCTCCGTAAAGCTGCTTCCACCATTCGCCGAAATAATGCAGCGCCGGCTCGAAATTAACCATCATTTCTATAGTCTTGCCCTTTCTGGCAAGCGCGTTTCTTACGACCGCATACTGATACGCGGGGTTTTTTGAAATATCGGGTTCCGCGTAATCCTTCTGTCCGTCAGCGGCGCCCTGCATCATAGCATCTATATCTATGCCGGCAGCGGCTATGGGAAGCAGCCCCACCGCCGTCAGAACGGAATATCTTCCGCCCACGTCATCCGGAACAACAAACGTTTCGTAGCCCTCTGCGTCCGCAAGTGTTTTCAGCGCGCCGCGAGCCTTGTCGGTTGTGGCGTATATACGCTTTGCGGCTTCCGCCTTGCCGTATTTCTTTTCAAGCAGCTCCTTGAAAATTCTGAAGGCTATCGCCGGCTCGGTCGTTGTGCCGGACTTAGATATAACATTTACGGAAATATCCTTGCCGTCGATTGTTTCGAGCAAATCAGCCATATATGTCGAGCTTATATTATTGCCCGCAAAAAATACGGCAGGTCCCTTGCGCTTGTCCGAATCGAGCGCGTTATAGAATGAATGCTGCAAAAGCTCCACAGCCGCGCGCGCCCCAAGGTATGACCCGCCTATGCCTATGACAACAAGCACATCCGAATCCGAGCGGATTTTCTCAGCCGCCCTTTTAATTCTTGCAAATTCCTCTTTGTCGTAATCCGTCGGCAGCTCCACCCAGCCGAGGAAATCATTTCCCGCGCCTGACTTGTCATGAAGCATCTTATGAGCGGATTTAACGTATTCAGCCATATTATCAAGCTCGTGCTGTTCCAAAAACGGCAGCGCTCTTGAATAATCGAATGTGATATTACCCATATCCGTACCTCCAAAAAGATTAATATATTAATATATTACCACACTTACCCTCATTTGTAAACAAAAATTTATCCCTGCGCGGCGGTTTTCAAATGAGTCGCCATGCCGTTTTGGCAAAAACCACCTGCTCCCCATTAACGGAGCCGGTGGTTTTAAACCCGCGGATACGCCGTCCGGTTACTATTTTATCTCTGTGTGAAATTCCTGAAGCGGCTTAACGCCGTTATCACCCTTTTGCATCGCTTTAATTCCGGCTATTGCAGCCTTTGCCGCTGCCATAGTTGTCATATACGGGATCCTGCCCTTTATAACTCCCTTGCGTATATAGCTGTCGTCAGCGGCGCCCTTCTTATCGTTTGGCGTATTGATAACCATAGATACCTCGCCGTTTGTTATGATGTCAAGAACATTCGGTCTGCCCTCGTTCAGCTTTGCCACAACTCTGACCGGCAATCCGTTTTTCTTTATATATTCGCCGCATCCCTTTGTAGCTATAAGATCAAAGCCGCACTCAAGGAAGCCTTTTGCCACCTCAATCAGCTCCGCCTTATCCCGGTCGTTGACGCTCAAAAGCACCTTGCCCGACACCGGCAGTCTTGTCTGAGTCGCCTCCTGCGCTTTTCCGAACGCTTCGCCGAAATCCGCCGCCATGCCGAGAACCTCGCCCGTCGAGCGCATTTCGGGTCCGAGCACCGGATCGACCTCCTGGAACATATTGAACGGGAATACCGCCTCCTTTACGCCGTAATGCGGGATTTTCTTTTCCTTCAGCTCCGCCACCGGCGACGGTCTGCCCGTTATCGGCGACGTGATTATATCCGTCGCGAGCGGCACCATTCTGATGTTGCATACCTTCGACACGAGCGGCACCGTTCTTGACGCGCGCGGATTCGCTTCAAGCACGTAAACCTTGCCGCCCTCTATTGCGTACTGCATGTTCATAAGTCCGCGAACGTTCATTTCACGCGCTATTTTGCGCGTATATTCCTTGATCGTCTCGACGTTTTCAGCCGGGATATGCATCGACGGCAAAATACATGCCGAGTCGCCCGAGTGGATTCCCGCAAGCTCGATATGCTCCATAACAGCCGGAACGAACACATTTTCACCGTCCGAAATAGCGTCCGCCTCGCACTCCATAGCGTGATTTAAAAAGCGGTCGATAAGTATCGGTCTGTCGGGCGTCACGCCTACTGCCGCATTCATGTAAATTTTCAAACTGTCTGCGTCGTGGACTACCTCCATACCGCGTCCGCCGAGCACATACGACGGGCGAACCATTACCGGATAGCCTATCTGCTCCGCGATTTCAAGCGCTTCCTCAACGTTAACAGCCATGCCCGACTCCGGCATAGGAATGCTGAGCTTGTCCATCATCGCGCGGAACAAATCTCTGTCCTCCGCCAAATCTATGGTTTCCGGCGTCGTGCCCAAAATATTTACGCCGTTTTTCTTTAATTCCGCCGCAAGATTTAACGGCGTCTGACCGCCGAACTGAGCGATCACGCCGAGCGGCTTTTCCTTTTCATGTATGCTTAAAACATCCTCCAACGTCAGCGGCTCGAAATAGAGCTTGTCCGACGTGTCGTAATCAGTCGAAACAGTTTCGGGATTGCAGTTTACGATTATCGTTTCAAAGCCGAGCTGCTTTAACGCCTTTGCCGCGTGAACACAGCAATAGTCAAATTCTATTCCCTGACCTATCCTGTTCGGACCGCCGCCCAAAATCATAATTTTCGGCTTTTCCGACACCTTGCTCTCATCTTTCATATTATACGACGAATAGTAATACGCCGCGTCCTTCGTGCCGCTTACATGAACGCCCTCCCACGCTTCGGTAATACCCGCCGCGATGCGCGCGTTCCTGATTTCCTCCTCTGTCACGTCCAGAAGACCGCTTAAATATCTGTCGGAGAAGCCGTCCTTCTTCGCCTGTCCGAGCACGTCGACAGGCGGAACGCTGCCCTTATATGCTTTGAGCGCTTCCTCCTCCTCGACAAGCTCCTTCATCTGCTCAATAAAGTAGTGCTTTATCTTTGTCAAATCCCATAGCTCCTCAACAGTCGCGCCTTTTCTCAGGGCCTCGTACATGATAAACTGTCTTTCGCTTGACGGCGTTACGAGCATTTTAAGCAGCTCGTCCTTCGATTTTTCCGCGAAATCCTTCGCTCCGCCCAAGCCGTAGCGTCCCGTTTCAAGACTTCTGATAGCCTTTTGGAACGCCTCTTTATATGTCTTGCCTATGCTCATTACCTCGCCCACGGCGCGCATCTGCGTGCCGAGCTTATCCTCGGAGCCCTTGAACTTCTCAAAAGCCCAGCGCGCAAACTTTATAACAACGTAGTCGCCGTCGGGATAATATTTGTCAAGCGTACCGTACTTGCCGCATTCTATATCGGACAAATCAAGTCCCGCCGCGAGCATAGCCGAAACGAGCGCTATCGGAAAGCCAGTCGCCTTCGACGCGAGCGCCGACGAGCGCGAGGTGCGCGGATTGATTTCAATTACTATAATTCGCCCGTCCTCCGGATTTCTCGCGAACTGCACATTCGTTCCGCCGATAACCTCTATCGCTTCAACAATTTTATACGCCTGACGCTGTAATTCCTTTTGCACGTCCTCGGGAATGGTAAGCATCGGCGCGGAGCAGAACGAATCGCCCGTGTGAACGCCCAAGGGGTCGATATTCTCGATAAAGCAAACGGTGATCATGTTGTTTTTGGAATCTCTTACGACCTCCAGTTCCAGCTCCTCCCAGCCCAGAACGGATTCCTCAACGAGAACCTGTCCGACAAGGCTCGCCTGCAAGCCTCTCGCGCATACCGTTTTGAGCTCCTCCGTGTTGTAAACGAGACCGCCGCCAGCGCCGCCCATAGTGTACGCGGGGCGCAGCACTACCGGATATCCGAGCTTGTCCGCGATAGCGAGCGCTTCGTCAACGGAGTATGCGACCTCGCTGCGCGCCATTTCTATACCGAGGCTGTTCATGGTTTTCTTAAATTCAATTCTGTCCTCGCCGCGGTCAATTGCGTCGACCTGAACGCCTATTACCTTAACGCCGTACTTGTCCAGCACTCCGGAATTTGCAAGCTCCGAGCACAAATTCAGTCCCGACTGTCCGCCAAGGTTAGGCAGCAGCGCGTCGGGGCGCTCCTTTTCTATTATCTGAGTAAGCCTTTCGGCGTTTAACGGCTCGATATACGTTACATCCGCCGTTTCCGGATCCGTCATAATGGTTGCGGGATTTGAGTTTACAAGAACAATTTCATAGCCAAGCTTGCGAAGAGCCTTACATGCCTGTGTTCCGGAATAATCAAATTCGCATGCCTGTCCTATAATTATGGGACCGGAACCGATTATAAGAACCTTGTGTATGTCGTCTCTTTTTTTCATAAATTATGTTTCCTTTCATTATTTTGCCTTAATATAACATTATTATCCATTATATTTCGATGTTTGTCAATAGTTTATTTCGCAAAAAAGGCGGTTTGAAGCGTCGTTTTTTTCCGGACGCGTAAATTTCGTGAAATTAGTATTTATTTATTGAAAAATGTTAAAAACTATGTTATACTTAGTCGGGTAGAATGCGTAAAACACATTTGAAAGGAAGTGGCAATTTTGGCTGACAAGCGCGGCGTAAAAACAATAGCGCAAAACAAGAAAGCAAGATATGAATATTTTATTATAGAAACCTACGAAACGGGCATTGAGCTCCTGGGGACCGAGGTAAAATCCATACGTCAGGGCAGAGTAAACATATCGGACGCCTACGCTTCCATAGACAACGGCGAGGTAATTCTCAAGCAAATGAACATAAGCCCATACGACCACGGGAATATTTTTAACCGCGATCCGTTAAGAGCGCGCAGACTGCTTATGCATAAATCAGAAATAAGAAAACTTATAGGACAAATCAAATTGCAGGGGTATTCGCTTATACCTCTTTCCGTATATATGAAGGGCTCCCTCGTAAAAATTTCTCTCGGGCTATGCAAGGGCAAAAAGCTCTATGACAAGCGCGAGGATATAGCAAAGCGCGACGCAAAGCGGGACGCGGAGCGGGCGATCAAAGCGCGCAATTATTAAACAGATCACGCGCAAATCAATTCATACCAAAAGCAAAGACTGACATCGTTTGATGTCAGTCTTTTTGATTGTTTAATTATTATCGCTTTTGATATCAGTCGTCCACAGTCTCGGTCGTTCTGATGATATTCTCGTCAAACTGCTCCGAATCAAGGAATTGGCTCGGATCCGCCGCCGCATCCTTTAAAATTCTGTGATTCATTGCAAATACGATATCGTCATACGCCCAATGCGCATCGGTTACGTCTGACGGAAGAACCTCCGCTGAATCGATCTCCATATCCGCGAGAACGCGGTTTATGGTCGCGACTGTCTCGGCTCTGGTTATGGGACGGTCGGGTCTGAATGTGCCGTCAGTATAACCCTCCATGATTCCGGCGTCCGTCAGAGCCTTAATAGCCTTAACCGCCCATGTTCCGTAGCCCTCTTCCACATCGGGGAACACAAGCGCGTCGGGCGACATATATCCGGATATATCATATCCCTCGGCTCTTGCCATCATAACCGCCATTTCCGCTCTGGTAATATGGTCCTTCGGACGGAATGAACCGTCCTCATAGCCTTTGATAACATCGAAGCCTTCAAGATAACCGACATAATCCTTACTCCATTCCGCATCGGTCACATCGGGGAACGATGTGTCATACGACTTATCCATATATACGCTGTTTGCTATAAGTCTCGCGAAAATGGTGGCAACCTCCTCGCGGCTTATCGGCAGCTCCGGTCCGAAAACATTGTCCTCATAACCGATTATATACGGATTGAGCATCTCCTTTGTGATAAGCTGCGGTCCGTTCTGCTCGATAGGAATGTCCGTCCCTGCGGGGCTGCTGTCGTCCGGACCGGGCGACGCGCCGGGCGCCGGGCTGGTGCTCGGCGACGGCGAAGCCTCGGATTGCGTTACTGTAACCGTAACGGTATCCTTAAGCAGCTTGCTTGTCTCGGCTACAGCCGTAATAACGGCTGTGCCCTCGCTTATGAACGAAACTATTCCGTTCTGATCGACTGTCGCAACCTTCTCATTACTCGACGACCAGATGACCTTATCATTTTTAGGCTTGCTGGTGAATACGGCTATAAGGTCAACCGGCTCGCTTCCCGCGGGAGCCTCAAGCTTTGATACGCTTGCTCCCGCCTTGCCGTCGGCTTCCTCATATCTGATGGTCAGGGCGTTTCCGCCGCCGCCACCGCCGCCGCCACCGCCGCCGCCACTGCTGCTGCCGCCGGTGGATGCGAATGTGACTGTAACCGTAACGTTGCTTGCGGGCATTTCAAAGGTATTATCCGCGGTAAGCTCGATATCGTTGCCTGCCGCATCCTTAACTGTAATGGTTCCCAATCTGTATCCGGCGTTTGCTGTCGCCGTGATTGTGATGATTTCACCCTTCTTTATATCCGTCGTCTTGCTTGCCGAAACCTGACCGCCGGAGCCCGCGTTAACTGTAACCGTATATGTCCTTTCCTTAAATGTTACCCGCACGGTAACGTCGCTCTCAGGCATCGTAAACGTTGCCGTATTGCCGTTAGGCGTTACCTGAACGCTGTCGCCCGATGCTGTGGTAACGGTATATTTATCAACCTCGTAATCACCGCTTGCGGGCTGCGCCGTAATGGTAACCGTCGTATTGGGAGCGGCTTTGGACTGAACCTGAGCCGTGCCGTGCGCGTCATTTGTATCATTGATTATATTATACGCTTCGCGTTCAAATACCGCCTTGAGCGTCATATCCTTTGTAACGGACGCGAATGCCGTTTCCGGAACTATATCGTTATTCTCGTCAGCCCAGCCGACAAACGTATAATTCTCAACCGTTCCGGGAGAAGGCGGAACGATCTGAGTAAGAGCCTCCACGGTATCCTTCCTGATTTCATTGCCATCCTTGTCAAGGAATGTAACGGTGTACATGTTTATCTCGTAAACCGCCTTAGCCGTTATATCCTTCTGAACATTCCCGAAATCGGAAGCCGAAAGCTCGTTTCCGTCCTCATCCGTCCACTTCACGAAGTGATAATGCTCTACCTCCGGCGGAGTGGGAACAGTCGCGGACTGACCCGCTTCAATATCCTGCTCGCTGCCGGCGATAACGTTGCCGTCCTTATCGAGGAACTTAACATGCTTTACAAGCGGAGTTACCTCAAACGTCACATTAATCATCTTCACCGCGTCAACGCCGATATACGCCGAATCGTATACGTATACCGTGGCGGTGTACGTTCCGATATCAAGTCCGGTCACCGGCGTAACGGTAAGCGTTACGGTACCGTCGGCGGCAACCGCGTCAGCGCTGCTAAGAGATACCGTGAATACCGTGGACGCCGCGCTTTCAAGCTGCGCGCCCTTTTCAACCGCCTTAGCCTGAAGCATTACCGGCTTATTGGATTTATTCGTAATATCCGTTGTGATATCGAACGCGTCATATCCGACTACGCGCTCCGCGCTCAGCTCGCTTTCAGCCTCAAGAGCGAATTTGCCTGTTACCACATCATCCGTCTGGAAGCTGCCCTCATAGCCGTTGTCGCTGTAAACCGCGACAGCGTAAACCGACTTTCCTGCCGTATCGTCAGTAACGGTATACGTTTTTCCGTCGCCAACCTTCTGCGGCGTGCCGTCGTCGCCTCTCACGTACCATTCATAGGTAAACTTATCCGGATCGATTTCGTCCCCGTAAGCCTCCTCAATGCCTGACGTGTCGGCTGTGAGCACAGTGCCTCTTACGGCTTCCTCGCCGCTGTCCTTACCGTCGTAGGTGATATCGGCGCTGCCCTCAAGCTCTATTTTCTCTACCTTAACGCTGTTGCTCTTGGCGGTCTGTCCTTCATAGTTATCCGTGCCTGTAACCTCAACATAAACATATTTGCCTACCAGATCCTCGCTGAGTTCAAGCGATGCCTCCGTAGCGCCGTCAATGGGCGTTCCGGGACCCTCTTCGGTATCGGACACGTACCACTGATATGTATATGTCGGAGCGTCCGCGGACGGATCAACATCCGGAGCCGTTACGCCGCCCGCTGTCAGAGTTTCCTTGTAAACCGCGTCGCCGGTGATATCTCCCACCTCGAGCTGCGCGGATGTAATTGTGAATATGAGAGCGTCAGCGTCGTCGTCGAGCTTATAATTATCGTTTGTTATATTGATAACCGCGTAATACTCGCCCACATCTATAATCTCGCTGCCCGCTTCCACGCCGCCGTCGCTCGGGTCGCCTATATAGAAGGTAACGGTATAATCATCGCCCTCCACAAGGGTATATGCCGAGCCGTCGGCGTTCTTGCCGGTAACGGTTATATTGGGCTTCTTGTTTGTGCCGTCATATACGGCTGTTTCGGGGTTCATCACCACGGTCACCGTATTTTTCGTCACGCTGATTGTAACGGTAGCGGACGCCATACTGTATTCCGGCGTCTGGCTTACGGACGCCTTCAGAACCACACTTCCGAGCTTATTCGGCGTAATCGTAACGGTTCCGTCGCCGTTATCCGTAATATCGGCGACGTCGTTGTCGACAGCTGTCGCATAGCTCCAGACGGGTTTATCCTCGCCGAGCGTGGGAGCCGCGCTGATTGTAAACGCGCCGCTGCCGAACTCGACAGCCTTTGTGCCGCCCGTTATATCTGCCGCGGATGCGTCGGCGCCGTCATAAATATTTACGTCACGATGTACCGTATTGCTTGCCGTAACGGTTATATGACCTGCCGCTATATCCTCGCTTTGATATGTTGCGCTGGTCGAATTAAACTGATAGTTCTTCGCCTTATCCGTAGTAAGCGTCACTGTCGCGGAAAATTCCGCGTCGCCCTCCGTGTCTGTCGGTGTGGTCGTGTGACCGTCCGACGCGAGTTCGATTTTCGTAGTGCCAGAGCTGGTCAGCGCGTATACGAGCGTATAATCAACGCCCTCCTCCAGCGTCTCGCCCTCCGCGAGCGTTTGGAAATAACGTCCGGCGTCCTTAAGGTCAACCGTTGTTCCCGGCTCCGCTCCCGTCATACCGGGGCTCGTGCTGACGGCAAGAGGCGAATCTACCGAAAATGCTATCTTCTTACGATTTATCGTGCCCGACTTTGTAATTAGGTCTATCACATAATCCTTGCTGTATGGACCTATCACCGTCGGCGCCCAGTTGATCGTTTTTCCTTCGCCCGCGTTCTTATCCTCAAACGCTGTGCTTCCAAGTCCGATTGTCGGAACGGCGGTCTCAACGTAATTGGTGAAGTACGATGCCATAAGACTATAGCCCGCGGGCATCCTGGTCGTACCGTCGTAATCCTTTACAACCTCCGGCAGCGTGTTCGCGGTCAGGGGTCTCGCCGTGATCCTGACGGTCGGCGGCTGAGTAACGATTTTTGTAGCCGACGCCGGAGGTATTACATAGTTTTTGTACGTCTGGTCGACCGCGTAATCCGTATCAAAGCTGAGCGTTCCCGTTATCTCCTCCGCGTCAGTGTGAACATACGGGCTATGATTTTTCGTCCACTGATACGAGGCTTTGATAGCCGGCGTTACAAGCGCCTCATCGCCTCCCACAAAGCCCGAGAATGTCGGAGTGTTTGCGGGAAGCTCCGTACTGATTGCCGCGTCGGGCGTGTTATCAAACACCTTGCCCTGTCCGACAAACTCCGGCCATGTAACGGTAATCTGCTTCGGATTAATCGTGAGCGTGGCAGTCTTTGTGCCTCTGTACATAGTATTCTCATATGTTACAACCACGTAATAGCTGCCCGCCTTGGACGGTATTACATCGTCCGCGGCCTCCGCCGCCTTGGAATACGTGCCGTCGAGGGATCTGCCGTAATATTTATACGACCATGTTCCGCCTGCCGCCGCCGTCGGAGCGGAGGATTGCAGCGCAGCATTCTGCGAATTGTTCCTGATCTGCGTCTCGCCGTCGCCGTATGTCGCCGTCGAATTATTAAGCGTTATGTAAATATCCGCTGAATTCTTCGCTTTTCCGGTAAAGCTTCCGTTCGTGGCTGAAACGTTTTCATAATTGTTCTTATCCTTATCGCTTGTCGGAATGAACGTATAGTTAATATTTTCATTCAATCCCGCCTTGACGGTGCCTTCAGCGACAGATTCGACCGCATATGTTCCGTTTACGACTTCTCTGCTGTGTGTGCCTGTCGCAGTGCCGGGCACGGTCACGGTTTTTAACTCCGTGCCCTCGTAAACGTCGGGTGTACCCGGGAATGGGGCTCTGAGCGTGTCACGGCTAATCGTAACCGTTCCTGTCGCCGTTACCTCCTTGTATTCGTCCGTTCCCTCAACTGTCGCCGTGACCGAATATGTTCCGGCGTTGATTGGCGGATCTGACGTCGGATAAGATACGCCGTCCTCCCACCAGCTTCCGCTTCCGGCACCTGTGCCGTCCGCGGTTCTCTCATACGAATATTTTATCTTGCTCTCATCGACTGTTGTACTCTCATGGTCGATCAATATCGGATATGCTCTTCCCGTGTATGTTTCGTTCACATCCGTGAGCTTCAGCGTAAGCGTAGCCTTTAGTATTTTGTCTGCGGCGAGCGTATATGTCGCCTCGGCATACGTGCCGTTGCCGGTATCCTCGACGCGCACCTTTACGGTCGCCTCCGCCTTCTTAGTAGGCGTAATACTGAGCTTGGTCGGATTTGTCTCGTCAATACTTGCGTTGCAGTTTGTCGTCTCCGCTATGCTGTATTTATAGCTTCCGCTGCCGCCGGTTGCCGATTCAAAATTATACTCCTTTGTATCATTAACATATACATCATCCTCGCCGGCGCCCGAATTAATATTTCTGCCCGTAAGCTCTACCGGTATCGGTTTAAAGTAAACCACTATCGGCACATCGGTATCATTTTCCGGCAGACTGCCCGGAGCAGTATACTGAACCGATTTTTCGCCTGCGGCATCCTGAACGGCTCCGAGAGTGCCTATGCCCGTCGCGCCGTCTTTAAACTCCGCCCTGTCAGCCTCAAAGCCTGTTTCGGGCGTGATTTTTATCGCCGCGTTTCCGCTCGCCGCCGTTACGGAATGAGGTTCTGATTCCGCGCTTCCGCCGTTATGATATGTTTCCTTTACATACGGCGATATAACGTTTACGCCCGACGTGTCGATATCCGTCGCAACGCTGAGGTTATAAACCGCGTTATCGGAAATATTTACCGTAACAGTATATTCCGAGGACGTAAGATTATAATTTGTCGCCGCGTCGCCGGTAAGGGCGATCGTCGCCTTATATATGTTTGTTTCCGCCGTGCTCGGCATCAGTGTCATGGGTCCACCCGGGTTCGCAAGCTCCAAAGTTCCCGATGTCTTTTCAAAGCTAAGCAAATATCCGTTACCCGAGGAAAGCGCCGACGATACCTTGGTGATTGGTTCGACAGGCGTTCTGAACGTGATAGTGCCGATTGCAGACAAATCTATCGCCGCGGAGCCTACCTTTCTCGAAATAGACGTATTTGCCGCTGTAAAGGTCAGCGTCTTTTTGGTAATCGCATTGCCCTCCGCGGCGGTAATCGTATCGGGCAGCTTATAATTTCTCGCCGACGTTTCGGCGGGATAATTAAGCGTTCCCGTGACACTCACCTGTCCGCTGCCGTATGTTCCGGCGTTTTTGCTGTTATACGTACCGGTCAGCACAGCGGTTATTCCCGTGCCGTCATCGCCGATGAAGCCGGTAAGACCGCTGTCTTTTGAAAGCGTCTGCCGCGGCAGATTGTTATTGCCGTCGTACTCCTTTGTAAACGCGTTCGGCGTGACCGTAAGCTCCTTCGGCGTAATCGTGAAGTTATACACCTGGTCAGCGGGCTTTTCATAGTTGCCGTTCGCGTCCTCGCCGAGCGAGACGGTCAGCGTATATTCTCCCGCGTCCTTCGGCGTAACGACCGCGCTCGAACCGCGCCTTGTAATCCTATACCGAAGTCCGTCAGTGTTGTTGTAGTTACCCTTCGCCGGCGGCGCGCCGTCCGAAACGGTGATAGTGCCCGTTGACTCGTCAATAAGCCCGGGATTGGTTATAACATCACTCCATTTTATATCTAAGCCGGTATACTCGATCGAAAGATTACGGCCCGTGCCGCCGATACTGGTCGTAGCCTTTTGTATCGTAAGAACCGCTTCCTTATACACGGTATCATACTCGTGTTCGCCCACGCAGAGCACCGCTTTATACGTGCCCTCATAGGAGCTTAGGAAGTTCTTGATTGTAAGCGTGTTGTCGGTAAGGTCATACTTGTCGTCATCCGTAATCGGAGAGCCGTTCTTGTACCACTTGAACGTAACGCCCGAATATCCCGCTGTCGCGCTGTACGATGCGGTCAGCGTGGCGTCGGTAAACGCCGGAACGGCATTGCTCGGAGAAACGCTGAGCGACATATCCTCCGCCTTGGGCTCCGCGCGCCAGCCTGCGTAAATCGACAAGCCGTTTGTCTCGTCAACGTCCGTTACGGCGTCGGTCTCAAACGTCCATTTAGTGCTGCACTCCGGCTCCTTATACCAACCGGTAAAGGTATAGCCTGCGCGCTCGGGCGTACCGGAGGGAGACGATGCAAGAGCGCCGTAATCAACCTCCTGCGTGGTGTAATCATCATTCGTGCCGTTGTTCATTTTGAAATGAACCGTGTACTTCTTCGGCGTCCACTGCGCGTAGATATCGAAATACTCTTCTTCTGTTTCAACCCTAACATCGCCGCTTAATACTCTGTTTCCGGGTTGGTCTAACGTCCAGTTCTTAAATGTATAGTGTTCACGCGTATTATTATTCGATGTGAAGTCACTCCCATATACATTATCGCCGTAATTCTTCACCGGTCCGGTCTGGAACGCGTCGCCGCTGCCGTCATTTTTGAGCCAGCGAACGGTTATCTGACGCTTTTCCCACTGAGCCTGATAATTCAGGTTTTCACGCACGGTCGTTCCGACAAGCTCCGACGCATCGGTAACAAGGTGATCCGTGTCCGGAACTCCCTCTGTAAGCTTCGCCCAGCCCTTGAAAACGTCTCCGTTCACGCCGGTCGTATCCAAATGCAAATTCGTTATATTATCCGCCGATATTGTATCTCCGGAATTAATTTCAAATGATGCTGTATCACTGTCCTCAAGCGACCGGTTATAGTAGAACGTAACCCGATACTTTATACGCTCCCAGCCCGCATAGATATTAATGTCATCAGTAGAATTTACTGTTGTAGCCGATGTGAAAAGATAATGATTTTCACATCCCGGCTCCCGATACCATCCTGTAAAATTCCAGTCCTGACGTGTAGGCTGCTCATTACTCAGTAATCTACCGATCTCCTGACCGTTCTGACCGAATGAAACAGTGACGGTTTTAAACACGCCGTCGCTCGGCGCGCCGTCATAGTTGTACATGAACTTGACCGTCACGTCCACCGGGTTCCATTGGAGATATAAATCCAAATCACTATCCGGCGTCGTCATGGTACCAAAATCCCACTCATTTCTGTAATCGGTGCCGGTGTACCACTTGTTTTCATGCGTATATCCGTAGCGGGTGCCTATTGTACTGTTATCGGGCGGCGCGTTGTCGCCGTCAAGCTTTGTGCCGTAAGGAACTTTGGCATGCTCCGCGGTTTGATCGCCCGAATC
Organism: uncultured Clostridia bacterium; assembly: GCA_947626135.1. Lineage (GTDB taxonomy): Bacteria > Bacillota > Clostridia > UBA1381 > UBA1381 > 12844. Next base: position 53,607 of record CANQQZ010000010.1, on the reverse strand, counting down.
ATTCGTGTAATGATACGTAACCTTATGCTTATGAACCGTCCATTTTGCATAAAGGGTGACATTATCTTGTACCTTGGACGCATCGCCTTCGCCATTAAATACCCATTTCTCACCCTCCGAGCAGCTCGAATCCTTATACCAGCCGCCGAAATCATAGCCCACGCGCGAAGGTTCTGTGGGCTCGGTTATCGTACTGCCGTAGTTCAGATTTTCCTTCTTATAATCATCGTAGAAATCCTCTGTGCCGTCGTTCTTTTTAAACTGGACAGTATATTGCGCGCTCTCCCAATGAGCGTAAAGCGTAAGTTCTGATGTTATCGTCTTGCTTGAAAGATCAACCGGCGAGCCGCCGCTTCTACTCTCGTACCAGCCCAGGAACCTATATCCCGGATTGGTCGTCAAATCGGGATCGCCCTTATATGAATATTTAGGTGTGGTTACATAATCGTTCTTGTCGATTTTAAGAACCTGATAATCCTCCTCATCGGATCCGTTCTTATTCAATTTAAGCGTAACGGTATAGACCATAATAACATCATCTACTGTCAATGTGCCTGTAGCGTCATTATAGTCATTGCTGTTTGTTGGGTGGAACGTATAGCCGACTGAATTTGAGTCCTCAGCTGTAAGCGGGTTTCCGCTCGTCACCGACCATGTTCCCTCAACAACAAAGTCGCTTGCTTTTTCATGAGAATCCTGAGCCTCGGCGCCGGACGTCTCAAGCGTAACCTCGTCGCCTACGCGGTGTTCGCTTCCGTTAACTGTCGGCGGCTTCGTTATTTCAACATCGCCCTTTGTAACGGTAACGGTCACCTCGTTCGATCCCGAAACCGCAAGATACATATCGTTACCGGCTGTGCTTACCGCGTATCTGGAGTTCGTGTCAGACACGTGTACGAGCGTTTCCGGCGAAACGATCGTCCATGTTACGTTTTGACTTGTATTAAACGTCAAATCGCCGCGCGTAATGCCGTTGTAATACTTTCCTGTAGCGGTTGTCGGCGGGGTCGGGTACATTTTACCCGCGTCAACGCTTGACGATGTGCCCGGGTCGGAATCCACCTTATGCGAACCCGCCGCCGGCTTCGCGACAACCTCGACCGTATAGCCGCTGCCGGGCGTGAAGACGGTTTCGTCCGCGCCGATAAGCGTGCCGTCCGACGAATAGTCGGAGGCGCTGACGGTAACCGTCTTAACGGTTCTTCCGTCCTTCTTTATCTCAATCGCATATTCATTGGCGTCGGAAACCTGATCGAATTTGACCTTGATTCCGCCCTTCTTGTCGTCCTCCGAGCCGGAGCCGCTCCACTCGACCTTTGCCGCGCTGACGTTTCCGGGCGCCGGGAGCTTCGTCTGCGCCCAGATCTCAACATCGCTCGTCGCTATGGTAATCGGGAATGTAACAACATCACCGCTTCTATATTCCCATTTTCCGGTCGCTAAACTGTTTATATCGGTTACCTTTTCCGTAACCTGAGCTTCCTGCACATTATCGCCCGTCATAAGCGCGGGGATCTCAGCCTGCTTATCGCTGTTATCGCTGCCGAGATAATGCAGTATCACTTTATATTCTGTTTCTATGTGAAGCTGTGCAAACGGTGTTGATGTGATAAGCTTCGGTCCGCTTCCGTCATCATACATAAGGTACAAATATTTGCCGTTTAAGTCCTTCGTAAGCGATGACGGCAAATCAGTGCATGCGCTCGCGTCAACGCCGCTGCCCGAATCGGCATATACAACCTTTATATGCTTATCGCTCCACTGCGCCGGCAATATGCCCGTCTCATCATTGCTGCTGTAAACATGATGCAGCGTAGCCGTAATGCCGGCCGGGTCAAATGACGCGTGCTCCGCGTAGGTGTCCTTTGTAAGCGAGCCTGCATGTTCAATTGACTGCACAGCGTCCTCCTGAACGACCGCCTTGACAGATACTGTTTCCGTCACGGGAGTTGATACGGGGTCATAATTACCGCTCATCAACGAACCGCCGACAACCTCCCAATGGTCGAAGTATTTATCTCCCGCCGACGTTGCCGCGGTGTCTCCCCAGCCTCTTATTTCGTTGAGCTTACCCGAGTCTGTAATATGATCTCCGTCAAACACTTCAGCCGTGCCGAGCGGACTGCCCGAGCCGGTTGTGTCATAGAACGTGACCGTATATTTATTGCGCACGTCAAGCTCGCCCAGCGAATCGCTGTGCGCCGCGGTATGGGTTCCGTCATCGACTGTGACATAAACCTCTTGTCCGTTCTGATCCGTAGTCAGAGGTTCGGGAAGCTCCGTATGACCGCTGCCATAGGAAAATTTAATGCCCTTGTCCTCAAACTGCGCCGGTTCTATTGTTTCTTTTCCCTTATATTTATAAGTAACCTCAACGCTTGTAATGCCGCTGTCGTCAAAATTATCCGTTTCGGCGGCATAGGGACCGAGCTTCGGCGAGCCGTTTACGGTTACGCCGGTTATCTCGTCTTTGTCCGTTGTAAATGTATATTTCAGCGTAAGGGTTTTGCCGTCGGGACTTGTCTGCAAGTCTGACGGAGCTGCACCGTTTATCTTATAATCGCTCTCGTGCGTCTCAGTAAAGGCGTAATTTTCCTCGGCTGTAAGCACAACGGTAATCGTATACTGCGTGTTTTCCTTGAATTTGCCCGACGCCGGAATTACCGAATCCTTATCGCCCTCGTTGTATGTAACGGACGTAATTTTCGCCTGAGAGTCAGGCGTTACCGAAAGACCGGTCACTATAGCGTCAAAGTCCATCCACGCACTCGTGGGGATATCATCCTCCGGCTTCGGGTCGGTTATCGACACGTCGACCGCCGTGATTTCAAGCGCAGCAACGGTATATTCCCACGTAACGGTAGCGCTCATGCCACCGGGGTCTACAACAACCGTTGCCGGATAGGTGCTGTTTACTCTTCCGGTCATGCCGGTCTCAGCGAACTTATGACCCGCGTCAGGCGTTATCTTAACGGAAAGCGTATATTTCTTTCCCGCTTCAAACTGATCGGTGAACGGATCAGCGCCGTCCGTAGTCCATTTCGGGCTGTCGCTGTCCGACGTGAGCGTTACGTTAGGCGTGGACACAGTAATGCCGGCTGTGGTAGCCGTCGCGCCCGCCTCGGGAACGGTTACGCCCGCAACATCAACGGACGAAATCTCATCCAAACCCGCCGTTGCGGGGAAGGTATATTCCAACACGCAATTGCCGTCGCTATCGCGCGTAACCTTGTCCGGCTCCACGCCGTTAACCTTATACTGCGACTTGTCCGGCTCCGCCGGGAATTCGCAGTCAGCGGTCGGCTCTATTGTAACCTTTACCTTATACTGCTCGCCATATCCGAAATTGCCGTCTACGGGACTGTCGTCAGCCTTCGACCACTCAACGCTCTTTATGTTGAAATCATCGCTGGTGTCGGTGCCGCTTGTGTTAGGCGTACCGCCCGCCTCGGGAGCCGTTACGGTTACATTTCCCCCGCTAATCTGCTTCTTCGCAGTCGGGTCAAAGATGAACTCCGCTATAACCTCGCTTTCTGACGCATCATCAACATTATCAACCTTAGTTGTAGTTTCTTCGTCCTTCTTTTTCGCCGTAGCGGTTACATTTGGTGTATCAAACGACTTTGATCCCGCCTTTGTAAACGTAACGACAGCCTTATATTTCTTATTGTAACCAAATGTCGGACCGCTGAAATCAGAGAAGCTTTCGAGACCCTCCGCAGGCGATTCCTCCCATGAAATATCGGTTATTGTATAATCCGACGGGCTTCCTGAGGTTACCTCAGCCGTCTGCGCGGGAGTTCCTCCGGCAGCAGGGAATTCAAACGTCGCCGATACCTCAGTAATTTTCTCGGCTGCCGCAACCGTCAGATCGCCTAACGTGGCTGAATCCAATGTTCCGCTCGATTGATTAATACCGTCTTTCTGATCCTCGGACGCGTCATAATGATAGAACAAGTTCTCGCCCGCCGGAAAAACGCCCGAATGGAGCTCGATACCGTCGGCAAGCTCAGATTTTCCGCTTCCGTAAACTACCGACAAGCCGCGGGTATTGCTCTTCAAGTCAACATCCTCGGTCTCGCCGTTGTTATACGTAACGGTTACCTTGCCGCCCGTATAGTCAAATGAGCCGCCGTCCTCGTATGATCTGTTCAAACTATCATCTGAGGCTGACGCAATACCGGTTACAGCAAGCTTATCGGTATTAGTGAACGTATACTTGACCGTAATGGTACCGTCCGTATTTTTTGTGATATCCGTAGTTACCGCCTGACCGTTGATCGTATATGACCCCTCTACAGGGTCGTCAGGGAACTTATATCCCGATCGCGGTTTAAGCGTAAGCTCGACAGTATACGCCGTGTCAGCGTCGAATTTGCCTCCCGACGTCAAATCACCGCTCCACGTAATCCCGCTGACGTCAAAGCTGTCCGACGGGGTTGACGAGCTTACGGTTACATCGCCCGGCTGTGATTGCGGAGTTCCTCCTACCGCGGGAGGCGTAAGAGTGAGCGCTCCGGCGGTGATTTCCTGATCGGTCGGGCTTACTGAGCTCTCCGGATCCGTCAAGTCGGTATTGTTGCTCGGATCAAGCGTAAACTCATGCTCATAGCGATTCGCATCCTTATTACCCGCGACTTCACTCCATAAAAATATCTTTATCGGCGTCTGATCCTGAGCAGCGCTATCTAATTCGAATCCACTTTCAAGATCTGCAGCCAATTCCTCAATCTTGCTTTTTGAAAAATCTCCATCATAAGCGCTACCGTTAATCGGTATATTAATAATTCCGAGATTTTCATTATTTACCACTGCATATCCATAAACAGCCGGCATATACAGTGTGTCATCGTTAATCGTTTCGCTCAGATACTCACCATTTGGAAGGTCAGAAATCTCACCGCTCAATGTCTCTGAATCATAATCAACGGAACCACCATCATGTGAATAATTAGTAAAAATAACATAATCTATAATTGCGCTTGCCGAAGCATGTATGGCAGGATCCACGGTTATATCAATACCGGTAATAACTCCTGCCGTGTGCTTTATCGCAATACTTTTAATCGGCACCTGATTGTTATCCGATGTTATCTCCGCCGCAAAGCCGTTCGGCATAACCGAGAGCAACATGGATAATGCCAGAAGCATAGACCAAAGCCGCTTCTTTAAATGTCTTATTTTCATTGCCTGTAATATCCCCCTTTTTAAGGATTAATCTATATAAACGGCGCCTTACCGACACCAAGAATATAATGCTTTACATTGACTTTCCGCCTGAGCGGGATCCAACAGAGTGCTGTTTAACAAGTAATACTGCACCTGATAATAAGTAACTGTTTCATACCCCGCCTGAACCGCGGCTGTTCCGCAGTTAGCCAGCGTTTTTTTCGGAGTGGTAAACTTCTTTGATGTAGCAAATGTGCCGCCGTCCTCGTCAGCTCTTATATTGGCGTCGTTAGCCGCAATATAGTCTATTTTTGTCCATTCGGATGTATCTCCGTTAGCGTTTTTCATAAGAGCATCCGCGAATTTATTCCATGTTCCCTCGGTAATAAATCCGCCCATACCTTCAGCCTGAGATTGTCCAACATCACTTATAGTCTGAGCACCCAATATATCATATCCATCGGTATTAACAAGCTGATAATCAACGGATTGTATGCCCTTTGTAGGCGTTAACTCAACATCTATAGTATCGGCATTTTCCACATTGACTTTCATTAAGATAGTTGAGGATGATGCATCCGGTGTCATATACATTCGCACCGCAGGCTCTTTAACTTTCGTAACGCCGAAGCCATACTGGTTTATTCTCATATATTTATAAGAGATTGCATATGTGCCTGCTTTAGCGGTCGCCTTATCCAAGCTCTTAACGGTGGATTCTGTAAAGGTATAATAAACGTTTAGACTGCCGTTTGTCGCCGTCGTATTCGTATGATTCAATCCGTCTCCGGGAGTGTAGTAGGCTTTAACGTAAATCACGCTGTCATTGATCTGCGAAAAATCGCATGCCTCGCCCGCGCCGGGCTCCTCGCCCGCGCTCAGCGCCGTCCAGTCGTCCGACATGGTGTTCGGGTCTACCTTTTTCCAGCCGCTCACATACGGATAAACGCCGTCCACGGTCTTCCCATAGAAAACATAGTCAAGCTTATTCGTCAGCGGATACAGCGCGCCGTCCGACACGGGATCGCCCCCGCCGCCTTTGTCCGGCTCGTTGTAGGGATATTCGCCGCGATAATTATCCGCGCGCGCCTTGCTTTCATAGCTTGTGTTCGCGCGCAGCGCCGGGTGGACAAAGGTCGCGTTCACGAAATCGTTTATGGTTTCCCTGCCGTCCTCGCCCCTTGCAAGCGTTATCGCGCCCATGAAAGCGTCGTCCCAGTCGAAGAACAGAACGGCTGAAACATCGTTCAGCGTAAGTCCGCCTTCGCTTTGGGCGCTCTCGCCCTCCGTGAGCTTTACGTCAAAATCGGCCGCGGCAAGCTGTTCGCTGCTGTCGAGCTCGGCGGGCGGCGTCTGCGCATAAGCCTTCATCGTTCCGTCGGCATAATACACCGACACCGGATATTTCAGATAGGCGTTCTGCGCCACATCGTCCGGCGCTATCGTGATAATATTGTTTGAGCGCCAGTCGTCGTTCCAGTTGTCAATTATGTATTGCTTAGCCGTATCGGAAGCGTATTTGAAGCGGACTATCAGCGTTTGTCCGGTGTCGCGCTTCGCGTTTACCGAGTCGTTGCTGCTGTCGTATTCCGTGCTCAAAAGCAGGTAATTCTGGCGCGAACCCGTATCGTCATACGTTTTCGCCAGCTTCGACAGCCATTTCTGATGCGTCAGCGTCGGCAGCGTCGGCGCCTGCGCCAGTGACGACGCATGCGTCATGTCTATGTCCGCGCCGCTCCATGTCACCGGCAGCAGCAGCGTCGGATCGTATTGGAGCGCCATCGTTACGCCGTGTATCTCCGGGTCCTGCTTGTTTACGTCAAGGCTTATCTCGAAATACGTGTCGTCGTCCTTGATACGCTTGCATTGCGCGGTGATTATCGTGTCACTCGCTAAGTCCTCATCATCGGCGAGCGCGAACCGCGCGGGAAACAGCCCCGTCAGAAGCGCCGCCGATAATACAATTCCCATTATCCTCCTTATCACGTACTACCACCTCCCATATGAGTTTCCGCGGCAGCTTCCGCCGCTTCGTCATTTGTGCCGCTGTAGCTTTTTCCGAAGTTGGAATATAATATGCTGTTTAAATCAACAAAGCTTATCAGTCCGTCGCCGTCCAGGTCCGCGCGCTGTACGCTGTCCGCGCCCACTCCGTGCGGGCTCAGCATGCACCGCGTCAGCTCGAACCGATCAAATATGTCTATTATCTCATCCGCGTACACGTCGCCGCATATGAGCTTTATGCTTCCCAGATCCATACTCGCGTTGTGCGCGTCCGTCAGTCCCGTCGGGTCAAGGTCGATGACCGGGTAGGTCAGATGCGAGGTTTTGCTCACGACTACCTTGTATTTGTCTGAAACGGCTATCCCGCCGAGCTCCGCGCTCCATGTACACCAGCCTTTGCTCGTGTGCGAAACCGCCTCGGGATAGTCGGCTGAGGAAAACGTGTATAACGGCTCGTCCGTGCCTATGTCCGCCGTTTCGCCGTACAGACGTATGATAAACGGAATGGTGGGATTATAGCCCTCTACCGAGCAGTTCAGCGTGAATTCCTCCGGCAGCGGCGGCGGCGGAAGGCTGTCGTCCTCGACGTACAGACCTATGTCCACCCAGCCCCATGTCTCGGATTCGTCCGTCGTGACATGCTTTTGCCCCTGGTAGTAGCCTTTTATGCCCTTCGCGCGTTCCTCCGCGGTGCCCTCGCGCCATATCTCGCTGTTGATATAGCCCGACGACGCCATAGCCGTTTCGTTCCAGTCGAGTACCGTGAATGAATTCGTGAACATTTGGCTGTAGTCCACGTCCTCGATCTTTATCGTTCCCAAATGCATTACGTATGCCGTGTCGGAGCGCGGGAGGCTGCCGAATACGTCGTTTGACGTCCATGTGAACGCAAGCTGGTCGGTTATGTCCTCCGCGTCAAAATATTCGTCCCAGACTACTCCGTTTTCGTCGTATCCGAACGTCATGGAAACCTCGCTCGGGTCGAAATCAAAGGTTTTTGTCTTGTCCTTTATCTCTTCCCCGAATTTTAAGCCGAAGCTTCCCGCGTCTATTACCGTGTCCGTGTACAGCTTGATATCCAGCGTGTATTCCCTCGCCGATTCGTCATAGCTGCCTTCAAGAAGGTAGTACGGCGCGATATATTCGGCAAGCACAGCCGGAGACGCGGCAGTTATTGCCATGACAGCGGCGATCGCCGCGGCTTTAAGTCTGCTTCCCTTAGTCACGTTGCTCCACCTCCTTTAACGCGTGTACAAATCGTATACCCTGTTCAGGAATACCGCCGCCTCCGCGCGCGTCGTGTTGTCGCGCGGACACAGCTCGTTATCGGTGTTGCCGGCGATCAGCCCGTATGATACAAGCTCCGATACGCTGCCGGCAGCGTAATCGGCAATTTCGCCAAAGTCGGCGTAGCCGCTTATGTCAGCCGAAGCCGATTCGTCAAGTATGCCCAGGCGGTTCAGCGCCCGCGCGGTCATTACCATCATATCCTGCCGCGTTATGCTGCCCGTCGGATTGAACAGGTTGTCGCCTACGCCGTCTATTATGCCGAGCGTTTTCGCCTGCGATACCTGCTCGTAATAATACGCGTCCGGCGGCACGTCGCCGAAGGTTTCGGTTATTTCGCCGTCCAAATCCAGCGCGCGCATTATCAGTATTACGAAGTCGCCGCGGATTATGTTGCTTGACGGTGAAAATGTGGTTTCGCTCGTGCCCTTTATTATGCCGAGCGACGCGAGGCGGTTAATCGCGTCGGCTGCCCACGGAACCGTGCCCAGATCGTTGAATACCGGCGTGGCTGCCGCGTTGCCCGGCGCCTGCGTTTCTGTCGGCTGCCGGCTCGCTTCCGGCGCCTGTGTTGCCGGCGAGTACGGCGCTCCACCGCCTCCGCCGCCGCCACCGCCGCCGCCACCGCTTCCGCCGCCTCCTACATTGGGAGAGGCTGCGGGCGTGGGCGAGGTAACCGTCACGGGCGTATCGGATACGCCTATTACGGTCAGGTTAAATATCTTTGTTACCGATACGGCTCCTCTCGTGACCGTTGCCGTAAGCGTCACATTTGTCGTGGACGCGGGACGCGTAACCGCGCCCGATGATGATACGGCAGCCGGATTATCCGACGACCATGTGATTGCCGTCCCGTTCGCGCCCGATGATGCCAGCGTCACATTCCCCGTAACGGATTGGGCGCTGTCGCCGCTCGAATAGCCTATCTCAAGCGCGTTGATGTCCTCCTGAACCGCCTGCGAATCGGTGATGTTCACCCTGTCGCGCGCGATGACGTTCAATGTAAATTGCTTTGTTCTCGTTTCGCTGCCGCGCGATATCGAAGCGGTCAGCACTATTTGCGCATTCCGCGCCTGCCTCACTACGGCGCCGTAATTCGTTATCACGTCGGGATTGCTTGAGCTCCACGATATCGTGACACCGTTCGCGCCGTTGACCGGCAGCGTTACCGCCTGCGTCACGCTCCCGGCGCTGTCATTGACGGCGTAGCCTATCTCGAGCGCGTCGTATACCAGCGACACCGCCTGCGCGTCGCTCATCGCGTTATTGTCGCGCGCCTTGACCGTCACCGTGAATTCCTTTGTCATTGAAACATTATATACGGAAATCGAAGCCGTAAGCCTGACCTCGACGTCGCCCGCAACGCGCGTTACTTCACCGTTCGGGCTTACGACGCTGGGATTATCCGACTCCCATGTTATTGTTGAGCCGTACTGTCCCGCCGTTCTTAATGTAAGCTCGCTCGTTACGCTTTCCGCGCTGTCGCCCGGCGCGTATCCTATAGACAGCGATTCATAGTCCTTCAAAACCGTCTCGCTGTTCGACTTCTGCGCCGCCTCCCGCGAAAGCACCGTCACGGTAAATTCCTTCGTGTCGCTGACATTCGCTTTGGATATAACAGCAGTGAGCGTAACCTGCGTAGTCCTGGCGGGGCGCGTTACAAGCCCTGTTTCGGACACGATTCCCGTATTGCCCGACGACCATGTGATCGTGGTGCCGTTCATACCCGATGTGGGCAGCCCGAGCGGCTGCGTCACGCTATCCGCGCTGTCGCCCGCCGCGTATATTATGTTCAGCGCATCCTTTGCGCTCTGCACCATTGAGCCGTAATCGCCTAAAATTATAATAACGTCAGTGTCTCCGCCCTTGACGGATATCATTCCCTGCGTCGTTTCGTATCCCGCTCTCGACGCACGGTAAGCGTATGTTCCCTCGGCAAGTCTCACCGATGCCGTACCCTGCGCGGAAACGCTGACAGTTCTGTTCTTTATTTGTAAATCCGCCTGAACGGGTCTGCCCGCGGAATCAACGATCGAAACATTTACGTTGTACGCGTCATCCGGTTCACGGTCGGAATTGGGGTAACTCGCACTGAAATTACATAAATAATCGTCATTCGCGGAGTTGCTTGTATAAACGCTGTAATCCGCCGAACGGATATACGCGCCGCATGTCCATTTATCAAGCATTGTGCTGTCCACATAACGCAGTCCGATAGTATCCCAGTCAAAGCTTTTCGTACCGATATCCATAAGGTCAAACGATACGGTAGCTATTTTCATGCTTCGCCTCGTCGCGTTTATGTGCGTACTCGACGCATACCACGCGAACATAACGTAGCCGTCATTCTGAGATATAAGCTGAGAATTCTCAAGACCCTCGTTTGTGATCGACGCCACGCCTGTCGGCTTAATCGCCGTGCTCAGGCTTTCCGCGTCCCGAAGCCGGAGCTTGAACGGGTCAAAGCTCAGCGCCAGCCTTCCCACAACAGCATCAACATTCTGTAGGTATATATCCACGTCAAGGGTGTTGTCGGATTCGTTATACGTTCCCTCTATGAAGTAACCTGTCTCCGACGCCGCCCGGACAGCGGGGCATATGCCCAAAAGCATTGAAAACACCGCGGCTAACGCGATTAATTTCTCATACAGTTTCAAGTCCATTCCCCTTTCAGTTCCGGAGCGCCGCAACGGCGCTCCGGATTTTTAAGTCCAAACCTATTCAACCGCCAATGCCATAAACGCCGCATGGGTAATCTTTGTCGCCTTAGCTCCGTAATTGCGCTTTGCAAAATACATATCGTCAACATTTGTTACCAAATCATCGTTTACGTTTGCTCTGACCTTGCTTGCGGGGCTCGATCCCGTCATAAGACCGTTCGCGATAAGTCCCACGTCCTCAAGCGTGACATACGACTTGTCATGCGACGCGTCGCCTATAAGCGGCGTAATGTAAAGCGTGCCCGGGCTGATTTCGTTCGCCTGCCCATCTTCCTTCGCGGTCACCTCAAATTCGGTGATAATATAATCCAGATATCCGTCCTTGCTTACCGTGACGGTCCACGAGCCTATCGGAAGCTCGGTCTCAAACTCGATCTTGCGCGCTGTGTTTGTCGTCGTTATCGACGGCGCTCTGTAGCCGTCGCTTTCGCGTACAAATGACACGACCGCGCCGGTATTCGGCGGATCGACCTGCGCGCCGCTCGTAAGCGTTGATTTGCCCTCGGCGAGATCGATTTTTCCTGTAACCTTGTATCCGACCTCGGAGAATATCGCTCCCAAATCGGTATTTTTTGTCAGCGGATCCATTCTATGCTGATAACTCTTAATATTTCCCGTCAAATCCTGCATAACGCCGTCAACTGTTATACCGCCTACAACAAGATCGTTATCGGCTGTCAGATCATAGCGCGGACATGTGCCTATGCTGTATGACGTTATACCCGGAGGCACAATGTCTCCCTGACCCGACTCAACGAAGGCGTTTACAAACACCGTAAACGACGGACCGCTGCTAAGCTTGAAGCTTACCATGAGAACGCTGTGCTTTCCCTTGGGAACGGTAATGGCTTCAGTTCCCCATTCAACTCCGTTGAAATAATATTTATCCTTTACATAGCCTTGGTCAGCCTGTGTTCCGTACATTACCGTCGTAGCGTCTCCGGCATTCTGGATAAGATATGTGCGGCTGGTATTCGACGGAATGGTACCCTGGATAGTCGAGGGCGAGCTTATAGTAAGCGATCCCCTGTCTCCCACTACGACCGTCAGAAGCGTGTCCTCCGAATCTATGCTGTGTCCGTTTCCTCCGTCCAGACCGAATGTAACCGTTATATTACGGTCGGAGTCAATATCCGTGAACTGATAGCTGAACGATCTGAGGTCTCTGTAGCCTGCCGCCTCCGAACCGTTAATGTAAACCTTATCTATGAGATATCCGTCATCGGCTGTAAACGTAAATTTTCCGCTGTGCTCGCCGCTCTTGATGCCGGATACGTTAATGCTGTCCGGACCCGTGGCGCTCATCTTATCTGCATTGCCGGACGCCGTTTTATCGCCGTCTGTTTCCGTGGAATAGTCAACCTTTCCGTTTGTTCCCGCGGTCGCCGTGACCGTATATGTCTTATCCGCAGGCGACGGATTTATATCCGCGCTGCCGGTGGAATCACTGAACGCAAGCGTTATGGTAAGATCGCCGGCGCGGAATCCGTATTCGTCCGGCTCGGTCATACTGTCGCTCAGTCCCGTAATATCCGTTCCCTTTATGACATATGCGTTCTTCTCCGTGTCGAACGTGGCTGTATGAGTTCCCTCTACGCCATCTATCGAGAAGGTCAGCTGCGCGGGACGGTTGAACTGGTATCCGGGCTTCGGACGTATATTAAATACGTAATCCGTGCCGTTATACGCTCTGTCCGCGCCAAGATTAACGGCGTATTTTTCCGCCTCCTCATCGTGTCCGTCCGTGCCGCTCATCTTGAGAACTACGTCATGGTACGTTTTACTTTGAAGCGTTACGCTCTCCGATGTTATCGTATCGTTCAGTACGCTTACCACCTTCAAATCGCCCAGCGCTGTGTTTCCGACCGTTTCGGAGGGATAATCCCAGTAGCCGTTTCTTACGATTCTGTAGCCGTACTTTGTCGTTACGCTTGATTCTATAAGTCTGTACGCTTCGCCCAGGCTGTCGGTCGTAAGCGTAAATATCGGCAGGGCTCCCGGATTAAGCGTGCTCTTATGCGCTCCGTCCGTATGGAAATCGCTTTCGCGGTAAATATAGATCTGAGCTCCTTCAACCCAATCCGATTTTTCGTTTCGCACGTCAAACTGCAGACGCGCAATACTCTTTATCGGGAAATCATAATGTATATCCGTCTTTACGTCGTAAAGCTTGTTTCCTGTCGCCGGAGTTACCTGTCCGTCAACATATACCTCGCTTGCATACGCCTGATAGAAGCCGCCGCTTGTTGCGAGCGTATGATGCAGACGTCCGTCCGCAAGCTCCTCCTCCGGGTCCTCGGTAGTACCATTTTCATTGTCGGTATATCTCCAGTAGCATTTAAGGAACTCGCTCGCCTCGCTCGCACCGCCGAAATGGTTTATTGCCAGCGCGCCGTTAGCGGTCTTATCATATTCAATAACCGTGAATGTTGACCTGTTGATTTCATCCTTGAGCTCCTTGCCCTTTTCACCCTTGAATGTGTACGTGCCTATCTTCACGTTCTTGCCGAGCGTATCAAACGGCTCTCCGGCGTTATCGCCGGTGCTTCCCCATGTGAACGCATGATAATCCGTTCCCACTACGGGGTTCTGAAGTCCCGCGATTACCTCCTGTCCGGCTACATCAGGCTCCTCCCACGGTTTAAAATCCTTAATCTGCGACTTCACGGCGTCGTCATACTCAAAGCCTTCCAAGTGCATAATCTTGGAATCGTATTTTATGCCGAATGTGCCGTAGAATGCCTTTATGTTTCTCAAATATACGTCTACCTTAACCGTGTCCTCGTTAAGCTCGGGATCGGTCGTAGGCTCATATACAATAACCGAATAAAGCGGCTCCGAATACGGCACAAGCTCAAGCTGCAAACGTCCTATCGGGGAATGAAGCCCCTCGTCCGAGAAATATGATATATTTCCCGCCTGGTCTATCGTCATATAATACGGGTCTGAGCTCTCATAGCCCGTCGCGGACGCTATTATCTTGTAAACCATATTCCCCTCCGAGGTTCCGCGCGGAAGATGGAATGTATAGCTTCCCGCGCTGACATCCTCCTGGGAATATGTATGATTCTCAGAGTCTGAACTTCCGCCCCATGCTTGCGTTACTCCGCCGCTTACCTTTGTTATAACAACGTTTGAAAGAAGTATCGGGTCGTGATCCTCTTTATCCTGCGGCGTGCTGATTGTAACATCTGTACGCGTGGGTACGATTGATACATTATTGCCGGTTATCGTGGCGGTCTTGTAATCCGCGCTCGCGACAATGGAAACAGACCCGTCGCTGAGCGTCTGATATCCCTCCTTGCTTACTTCAAGGCTGAACGTTCCCGCCGATGACGTTCCCGTCGCCTTTCCTGCCGGATCCGTCAGCGCTTCAAACGCCACGCCATTCAGCTTTACCGTCGCTCCGGCTACCGGCGCTCCGGTATCGGCGTCTGTTACCGTAACCGGCACGTCATATTTCGCCGTGCTCGCGTACTGCATCGTTATTGTCAGTATGCTGCCGTCGCCCGTCACCTGAATAGTTCCGTTCGCTTCAAGGAAGTTCACCGCGGTTGCCTTATATTTATAGCTGCCGGCTTTAAGCGGAATATAATTATTGCTGCCGCTTGTAAGCACGCCGGCTGTATTGGAGGTGTATGTACCTATATAACTATCCTCGTTTGTGGTCCGAAGCTCCACGCTCGCGCCCTGTATTGCGCTTCCAACGGTGTCCTGAACCTTTATCGTCGTGTCATATTCGACGTCCTCGCCGGGGAAGCTTACTATTGCAGCATCCGAGCTGACAAACTCCGGACTTGAGCCTTGATAATATTTTTTCAGTGCCGAGCCGGACGGCGCTTCCGTGTTTTTGTCGTCCGACCATATGGTTATAGTCTTGTTATCGACTGTTTTTCCTTCTGTTTTCTTAAAATAGAGCGTGTACATATTCACGCATTCATCCTGCGCAAATGTAAGATGCGTGGGATGCTCCTGAACAATAAAACCATCTTTATAATGTCCGGCTTCCAAAATCCCCTGCATCGCCGTATCGTCCTGAGTTGTCATTTCAACGGAAACCGTACCGTAGCTCTTGTCGTCAACCATAGCCGTACTGACCATTGTACCCGCCGCAAACTGGAACGGAGCGTTAAGCGGCTGATAAGAGCTTGTCGAGCCGGTCTGGTTCCATCTGAGCTTCTTAACGTCCTCGTCGCTTGTAACCGTCCCGGACTGAAGCGCGACCGGACTTATGGATGCGTTATCAAAAAAGCTTTTGAGCGTAATGCCCGACGAGGAGGATGTTCCCTGCGCGACCGGGGTTCCGTTTTGCCCTGTATTGCTCGCGTTATATATAACCGGAGTGACTACTTCCGGGTCATACTTCAGCTTTAAAATGTAGGTCTGTACCTCTTTTACATTAAATACCCCCACATCGATTTTCACATAGTTGTTACCGCCGTCGCTGAAGGTGCTGTACTGAAGCACATGTCCGCCGTTAGGCAGCACCGCTTGCAGATCCTCCTTAGAGGTCGTGGCGGGCGCCTTAATATCCGCGGAAGCTATAAGTCCCGGCAGCAAGGAAAAGCACATACAAATGCTTATGAGCATGGATATGCACCTTTTCATAGTACGCTTTTTCATCTTAGTCCCTCCTGTATAAATTAATTTGTATCACGGCTGACCCTTAAATCAGCCGTGATATTTAATACCCTTTAATCACTGATGGAAGACTGATGCTCCTGCCATGTAACGGATACTGCGCTCTTGCCGTAATTCATATTAACGTTCGACAAATCATCGAGCGCGACTACTCCGTCGCCGGTTATATCTCCCTCCAGAGCGCCGTCCGGATCTCCGGATGTGCCGTAATCCTTATTCACCAACGACAGATCATCAATATTGATCCGTCCATCCCCGCTGACGTCGCCCGCAATGAGCGGTATGGTCCACAGCTCAATTGTGCTCATCGTATGATTGAGCGGGAAGTCGGTTATCGTGTAACCCGCGTAGTTTTTCTTCGAAAATTCCAGCCTGTAGTTCTGCATTTCGCCTATATCATCGACATAGACCTCGAAATCTCCGGAAATTTCCTGCTTTTTCACGATTTCGTCAAACTCGTCGTATATCGTGATATAGCCGGTTCCGTGCGCTCCGGCTTTGAGCGAGCCGACAAGCTTTATTGTGGAACCTATTTCGTCCGCGTTTCCGTCACCGTCGTCGTCTCTTGGATTACTTGCTTCTCCGCCGTCGCCCTCCGGGGGCCACTTTTCGGAAATGTTAAGCTCCAGCTTTATATTCCATATATTGGAATCGCTTCCCATAATATATTGATTATTGTATCTCTTTACAGCCACAACCTTCGTCGGTATGACAGTACCCTCCGGCACGTTCTCAAACGTATATACGTATAAGCCGCCGCTTCCCGCGGATGATGCGGGAACTATGATCGCCTCATCGTCGTCATCGCGCTCATAGGCATTGTTTTTGTAAACATAATAGCCCACAATTCCGTCCGCGTCCTCTTCGGGAGCCTTCCAATAGATGTTCACCTTCGACATTCCGTCAGAGCGGCTCTTTACTATTGTCGGCGCGCCCGCCGGAGCGGGTATTGCACCCGGATCCTCGACATAGGTGGTAAGCTCAAGCCTGTTCGACTTATTGCTCTCGGTCGACGCGTCGCCGTCCGTATAAACCGCCGTTACCCTGAATAAATAGTCGGTGTCCGGCGTGCCGGTAAACGAGTATGACGGATCGCCGATGTCGGTTATAATCTTTTCCTCAAAGCTGCTGTAAACGTAAAGATTATACGATGTCGCTCCGTCTACTCCGTCCCAATGCAGGCTTATCTCCAGCGCGTCTCCCACGCTGCCCGTCAAATTCAGCGGCGCCGGAAGAACTGGAAGCTCCTTCGATTTCGTCGTGATCTCCTTCGGTTCCGACTTGGCGCCCGGGATTTCTTTGGCGGGTTCGGGGGCTTCGCCGCCCTGAACGGCAACGCCCTGGATCTGCACACTGTAAACCGAATCCGGCTCCGCCGCATATTTATAGCTCAAAACGCCGTCTTCGTCGGGTTTGATAAGCTCTTCATTTACCTTTTCACCGTTGATATACACATTGTAGCCGTCCGCCGGAAGCGTAACGCTGTCGCTTTCGGATGCGTCCCATGTGATTGTAAGCTCCGACTCGTCATCATTGAGCGAAAGCTGCACATTCTGAGGCGCCTTCGGCGCGTTGACCTCTATTTCCTCGGGATGCTCCACGATCGTACTCACGCCCGTCACGTTTGACTTCGGACCCTCCGCCGTTTCGTTCACCGCCGAGATGCGGAACTCATAGAACATGTTCGCCTCGCCGTGGTATGTAAATTGGTTCAGCTCCGAGCCGATCTCACTTTCCTCCGGCTCGCCGTTGACGTAAAGTATGTAATGCGTGAAGTCGCCGTCCGCCGGCTTTTCCCATTCAAGGGTAATATCAGCCGTGTTCTCTTCCTCGTTTACGCTCTTATCGGTGCATTTCAGATCCAACGGCGCGGTCGGCACGGTCAGAGCCGTTGACGCATAAGCTGCGTTGGTGCACACGCTCTCGTGATTGTCGCCGTATACGGCGCTTACTCGGAATATATATTCCTTATCGAGTGTGCCCTCGTAATCCATTACGCACTTGCCTTCCTCGTTCACCGTGTATTGATATACGGGCTTTCTGCGCGCCGCGTATGATCCGGACGCCTCCGAGGCTATAAACTCGTCTCCGTTGATGTATACCATATAGGCAACCGGCTCCGCCTCCTTCGGCGGCTCCCATGTAAGCGTAATGTGCGTCATTTCCGCGTCGTCCTGGTCTGCCGTAAGATGCGTCGGATTCTGCTCGACCTCCACATACTCGAGCAGGCTCACCGACTTGGGACCTTCGCCGTACTGATTCTGCGCGGATACCTGCATGGTATAGATCACGCCGTAATCAATGGTTATCTGCGTCTCGTAATATCCGTCCTCCGTCAGCGTCAGCCCTTCAGATAACGGCTCGCCCGTCCCGGGATCCACGTCAAAGCTTGTAACCTTTTCCTCGGTCGTATCAACATATAAATTGTATTTATCAACCGTATATTCTCCGTCAGCCGCCTCCACGCGCTTCCAGCGCAGCTTGAGCGTTTTTTCATCTCTTTCCTTTGTGAATTCCTCTACCGCGCCCGGTTTATAATAAACCGGCTGGTTATCAAGTATGCCGTCATAGTTGGCGTCCGTCAGATTCAGCACGCCGTCCTCTCCGCGTATGTTCAAATCGTTATACGCGTAAATATACGAGCTTGCCGCCTCGCCGGTTTCATTGCCGGCAATGATCTGTACGCTGTACTTTACGCCATCCTCGACGGGAACCTTTATTTGCAGTGTTCCGTCCTTTATCGTTTCATACAGCCTGCCGTTTACGTATACCTTATAATATATCTCGCCTTCGCCCGAGGACGCCGTCCAGTCCACGGTCATAACAGTTCCGTCGGCGTTCATCTCATACTTGAGATTTGTGGGAATGCTGGGAACCGCGTATTTATACGGCATAAACGTTACAAGCTCGCTCATCGGGCTCTGACCGTCGTTATCGTCCAGAGCGCCGTTCACCGCCACTATTCCCACGTAATAGGTAACATTATTTAGCAGATTTCCAACTGTCGTTTTCAGCGTGTCGCTGCTTACCGTCGCTCTTATGGTCATTTCTCCCGGCGTCTTTCCCACGTATACCAGGTACCTGTCAATGGGACTGTTTCCGTCGGAAACGGGTCTGGTCCATGAAATATCCGCCGAAGCGTTCTTCGGAACGGCTTTAACGTTAATCGGAGCCGTAGGCGCCGTTTTCTCTACCATACCGACCACGTCGGTATATACGGCGTTCGACTTTGGACCCTCGCCGACGCTGTTCACCGCGGATATGGAAACCTTATACTCGATTCCTTCCTCAAGACCCGCGCTCTTTGGAATTACATACTCCAAATCCGTAATCAGCTCGTCGTTCACGGGCGTATCGCTTCCGTCAAGATATACGTTATAGCCTATTATGGTATCCTCGCCCGTATCGGCGGGCTCGTTCCATTTAACGTCTATAGTCGTGTCAGCCGAATATATCCTGTTTATTATCGGCGCGCCGGGCAGAGTCATTGTTCTTATGTCATCTGTTATGTACGCCTCACCGAGACCGAACTCCGTTCTGGCATAAATCGTAAATTTATAATACTTGCCCTGCTCCAGACCGCTTATCACAGACTGCTTTTCCTCTACGCCGCCTGTCTCTATGGTGCCCTTGCCGCTTACGCGATAGCCGGTAATTGCGCTGCCGCCGTCGTATTCAGGCTCATCCCATGTAAGAAGTATCTGCGATGAGCTGAGCGCCTTGCCCTTTACGTTAGTGACCGGACCCGCGCCGTCTCTCGGCACCGCGGATGCCTTGTTGGATCTCTGACCCTCTCCGTTACGGTTTATAGCCGAAACCTCAAATGTATATTCCCGTCCGTTCTCAAGGTTTGTTACCGTGGTGGGCGTTCTGTCGCTCTCCATGATGAACTCGCCGTCGCGGTAAATATAATATTTATTCGGCAGCGGAATATCCGACGCCACATCCAGCGTCCAGCTGAGAACAGCAGACTTATCTCCCGCCTGAGCTGTCAGCACCGGCGCCGATGCCGTGCCCGGACACGCGTACACGGTCTGGCTGTACGGACCCGCGCCCGCGGCATTGACCGCGCGCACCGCAAACGAATAGTTCGTTTTATTATTAAGTCCGGTTATTGTTATATCATTTGAATTATATCTGTGCGTCCGCGCATCATAGAGCACTTCATAATAGTCCACGCCTACGCTCGCCTCATTGGGCACGTAATATGTGAGATGAACTCCGCTGTTATGAGGCTCTACAAGCGTTATAACCGGCGCCTCCGGTATGCCGGTGGTCACCTTGCCCTTTGAATCCTCAGGCGGGACCTCGCTGACTAACGGATTATCCGCATCCTCCGGATTCTCGACCACCGC
Organism: uncultured Clostridia bacterium; assembly: GCA_947626135.1. Lineage (GTDB taxonomy): Bacteria > Bacillota > Clostridia > UBA1381 > UBA1381 > 12844. The sequence continues at coordinate 33,431 of CANQQZ010000010.1, read as the reverse complement.
CTTGACATAGAATGTATGTCCGTAATCCTTTCCCGGCTTTTTGCCCGGACTTACGTTATATACGGAAGCCTTGTAGTGTCCGTCGCCGTCCGGTTTTATAACAGCGTATGCTCCGCCCTCCGGTGAGGAGCTTTCCAGCAGTGTATCGTCAAGATATATCTCGTACCTTACCAGCTTCAGATTTGACTTTATATCCGCGAAGCTGAACTCAAACGACGTATCCGCCGCCTTTATCGTATCGGTTATTATCTCGGGTATCGGCGGCTCCGTCCACGGAACAGCCGTTACCGGATCGCTTTGTATGCTTTCTCCCGCCTCGTTTATCGCCGTCACGGACAATGTATACTCAACTCCGCCCGTAAGTCCGTCAATTACGGTTGACATCTGCGAAGCGTCAAGCGTCCTGTTCGGTATAAGCTCATCGTATTTGTTATCGACATACACATGATAGCTTTCTATCTCGTATCCGTTATCTCTCTCGGGCAGGTTCCAGCTGAATTCAATGCTTTCGTGCTTGCCGACAGCCTTTGCCGCAAGCGGACGGCTCGGTGCGCCGAGCGTGATCGTCACAGGCTCCGACAGCAATCCGCTGCCGATATTATTTATCGCCCTGACGTAAATCGTGTATTTCTGTTTGGGCTCAAGGTTGGTCAGCAGCGCCGACATATTCGTGCTTCCCGATATCACCGCCGACGCAACGCTCGTGTTATCAACATAAACGCGATAACCCGTAACGATATTGTTCTCCAAATCGTCCATTTCCCATGTTACATACAGATTTCCGTCCTGGGAAATCACTCTCACGTTCACCGGCGCGGGAGGTATTCCCATGTTGAGGACCGCGGGTTCGGAATAGCCGCTGTAGCCCACAACGTTATGCGATCTCATAACGATTTTGTAGTTATTGCCTCTGACAAGGTTGGAGTTTGTAAATCTCGTGCTCGTTCCCGTCACAAAATCCTTATTGAGCTTTATGTATCTATCGCCGCTTCCGGAGTCGTTTACCAGATAAATATCATATCCGTCAAGCTCCGTTCCGCCTTTATCCTCCGGCTCCTCCCACTCTATATTAATGGGAAGAATCGCGGCGCTGCCCGCGTCGGAATACGCCTTTGTTATAACCGGCGGCTGCGGCTCAACGAGCGTGGCGATATTATCCGCCGAAACATATGCGCTTATACCTGCTCTGTTTTCAGCGCATATCTCAAATTTATATTTATCACCCTTGTTAAGACCGCCTATGATATACTCAAGCGTTTCTCCGTCGACCGTTTTTATATAAATCGAATCTTCCGCGCCGGCATCCTCGCTTTCGGGAGCGCCGGTGGGCTCGGGATTCGGAGACGCTTCGGCAGGCTCGCTGAGCTCTATCGGCTCATACTGCGGCAAGCCGTCATCTCCATCCACGATATGATAGGCTTTAATATGGTAATACTCGATTCCTATTCCTCCGGTATATGCCGGCTCCTCCCATGTGAGCTTCACATCCGTATCGGAAACAGCCGTCGCCGTGAAGTTTCTCGGCACGTTCGGTCTGTCGCCCGGGATGCCTACCCATACGTCGGAAAGCTCGCTTTCACCGTCCGCGTTAACAGCCGAAACCTGCACACGGTACTCTCTGCCGTTTATAAGCAAATCCATCAAATACGGCGATACCGACTCAAGGTTATCCTTGATTATATATCTCGCCTCGCCGTTGAGATAAATACGATATTCCGTAATCGGCTTGCCGTTATCGTTCGGATAGTTGAAGTGAACTGTAAGCTCCGCTGTGTCAACGTCAAGCTGAGTAATTTCGGGAGGCTGCGGAACTCCGAAAACGAACTCCCGTTCCTCGGAGCGCTGTCCCAGACCCGCCAGGTTGACCGGCTCTACCGACACGCTGTATTTTCGTCCGCGGACAAGGTCCTCGCTCGGAATATTAAGCCGTCCGATTACCTCTTCATCCTCGCCTATCTCCTTAGCGGTGTACTCCTTAACCTCACCCGTTTCCATATCGGTCAGATAAATCGTGTAGTATCTTACCCTGTAACCGTTATCCTTGGATTTGGGCCACGAAAGGTCAACGCCTGTCTTGCCGCCGTAATCATCCTTGCTTTCCTCGCCGCCGTAATAGGTAATCTTATCAATATATGTAGTTGTAGGCGCGCCGGCGATTCTCGAAAGCAGCGGCGTCATGGGACTGTCGCCCCACATATTGTACGCCGAAACCTGCACGCTTACCTTATCGCCGCTGTACTGACCGTAAGCCGTATATCTCAGCTCCAGCGTGGTTCCGTCCGGATTTGTATAATCCGTGTTCCCGTTCAGGAATATATGATATCCCAGAACAGGATAACCGTTTCCGTCAGACGCATCATACTGGGCAATTATCGCCCTTTGCTCGCCTGTTTCTATCTTGAAGTTCTCCGGCGTGGTCGGAACTCCGGCTCTTATCCACTGCGGCTCGGACGGAACGCTTTCGCCCGCCGCATTTTCAGCCGTAACTGTGATTGTATAACCCTCGCCGTTTGTGAGATCCTCCGCGAACAGATAGTCAACAAGCGTCGTGTCGCCGTCAACATCCCATACCGATTCCTTTACGCTTTCATCCGAATCGCTGACCGCGTAAACATGATATGAGATTATATCGTTATCGCCGTCATCCTCTACAACCGACTTGCTGACACGCGCCCTGCCGTCTGCGGCATAAACAGTGTCAAGAATCGGCTGCGACGGCTTGTCATACAGCAGCACCTCTCCGTATGCGTCGGACAAATCGCTGTAAAGCCTCAGCTTTTCCTCTTCGTTATCCTCCGTGACATTATACGGCTCCGTTACCGTTTCCACTCTGAAATAATATGTTCTTCTCGGAATGGAGTTGGGAATATCTTCTATAACAATGCTTCCGCTCGTCTCTCCCGCGGGAACGTATATGACCTCAGGGAGCTCCTCGGGCTCATCACCCTCTTCGCTCTCTTCGTCTCCGCCTCCCGAAGCGTCTCCCTCCGATTCCTCTTCTCCGTCCTCCGAGGGCTCCTTTGTCTTAACCGGCGGATAGATATACGCCTCATCCTTTCCAAAATCTGACGTCACGTAATCATAATATACTCTGTAGCCTATGATATCCGTTCCGCTCGCATCGCTCCAGCTCACCTCGGCTGAGGTCGTGGATTTCCATTTCGCGGTCACGTTAGCCGGCGGCTGCGGAGCATTATAGGAATAAATCCTCTTCACATCTGACTGCGGACTCGAGCCGAGCTGCTCGGTATTGGAAATTATCTGGAAATACCAGAAGCCATCCGTTGTGAGATTGTCTACCAATGTAGAACCGCGCTTATCCGTGCACTCATATGTATACGAATATTTTGTCATGTCGTTCGGGTCGTCGGAGTAGTAAATCGTATAGCTTACAATTCCGCTTCCGCGGACGCCGCTCCAGCTTACCTCGGCATGTGTATCGTCGGTTCTGCGCACATCGTAGATTTCGATTTTTTCCGGCATTACGTACAGGAACACACTCTTTGCCGGCGAAACATCGGTACCGTATTTGGCGGTTCGCGTTTCAATAACAAAGTAATACGTTTCCTCCTCCCTCAAATCGCTTATGCGCAGGGTGTTCTGATCGCCCGGCACAACAACCGAGCCGTTATAACCGTTGGTATGGTCGCTGACGTTCGGCTCCGAGCCTATCTTATAATAAACGCAGTAATCCGTAAGACCCGTGCCCTGAGCGCCCGACCATTCCAGATCCACAGTATGGTTATCAACCCATGTGACCTTGAAATCCGGCGCCAGCGGCGCTATATACACATCCGTAACTTCAATCTTCGTTGACAGCTCGCTCTTGGTGCCGTCACGGAAGTGCGTTACCATTCTTATATAATACAGCTTCTCCGACTCGACATTCGTAAACTCATAATCGCCCGAAATATTTCTGTCGGAGATAACCTCCTTAACATCGTAGTCATTTTCGGTGGGAACAAGCTCCGGACCGTCGTAATCCCCGACCTTATAGTAAATTGTATAACCTGTAATAACCTTTGAGGAGACCTCGTTCGGACCGGACCAGTGCACGTTGAACGACGTATTGCTCGTGCGCGTACCGATAATAACCGGCGGCGCCTCGTATATGAAATTGTACTTGCCGCCCTCGGTGCCTTCCCACGCGGAATAATAGCCTCTTACCTCGACAACGCTCGCGTCAATCCAGCCCGCGCCGTCAACCGTCGCTGTAAGAGTATCGGAACCCTTTACCGATCCCTGCAAAACTCCGTCAACATAAATATTGTATCCGCCCACCGGTCTTGTTTCCGTAATTTCAGGCTTTTCCCATGTAACCTTTACGCGCACGCCTTTTTCTTCGCTGCCCGAAACATACTCCGCTTTTACGTTTCCGGGGGCGTTGGGCGTTTCGTAATACGTGCCGTTTGACGACTCGTTAAATCCCGCACCGGTACCTACTCCGGTGCGATTTGTTCTCTTTATCGTAGCGACTACGCCCTTGCTCTCAAGCTCCTTGAGCATGGCGTCGTCCGTTCTCGGAGTTAGCGTAACGCGGGTGCTGTTGCCGTATTTCGCTCTGACATTGGCCGTGTTATATCCGAGCTGACCGTAAATGGGAGCGGAATTATTTCCGTATCCCTGAGCCGAGCTCGCGCTCGTTGTTATATAACTTCCGTTATGCGCGTCAAGAGTCGCGGACTGAGCGCGGACGACTGTTCCGCCGTTTCCGCCGTTTCCGCCGTCGCCGCCCTTGTATGTTGTACCCGAGCCGCCTCCGCCTCCGCCGAGAGAGCCTCTGGTAAGACCGTTTATGCTACCCAGATCACTGTTTGAGTAATAACCGCCGCCGCCGGGCATCGCGCATCTGTCTTTTGCTACGCCGTTTCCGTTTTCACCGAACAGACGTCCTGACTCGCCGCTGCCGCCGGAGAAACCGCCGCCGCCTCCTCCGCCGTTTCCGTTACTCTGCGTTCCGCCGCAGCCGCCTCCTCCGCCGCCTCCTCCGATTCCGGCAGCGGGGTATCCGCCGCCGCTCGAAGCTCCCGAATCGCTGCCGCCGTATGCATAAGCACCTCTGCCGCCGCCTCCTCCGTATGCGTAAACTTTAACGGTATCAAGTATCATAATCGTTCCGGCGGTATTTCCCGCGCCGCCGGCATAGCCCCTGCTGACGGTTCTCGCGGCTCTGGCTCCGCTTCCGCCGTTTCCGCCGATTCCGGCGCCGCCGCCGCCGCCGCCCTGGGGCGACTGATTGCCGGGCAGATTTGAATAATGGTTAACGTCTCCGGCATCGCCGCCGTATGCGTAAAGAGAGCCCTTGCCCCTTACCGAAAGGGTCGCGCTGTTAGTGACGTTTATTCCCGCGTATCCGCCGGGGTTTGCGTTTGTGTTGCTGTTCACGCCCGCGGCTCCGGGAGAGCCGTAAACATTAAGCCTCGACGCGGTGCTTTGAAGATTTATCGTAAGGTTAGCCGTTCCCGCAAGCGATATCGGCGAACGCTGATATACTCCGCCGCTGTTATTTATGGTAGTTGTTCCGGGTACGTTAAGTGTGGCTGTAACGCCCGTGGCAACCGCAATCGTATAATTTGTCACGCTCGCGTTTGAAAGGTCATACTCGCCGCTCTTGCTGATCGTGTATGAGCCGCCCGTCGAAGGTGTAATTATAGTCGCCGCATGTGCTGTATTAATTAACCTCGCGGGTATAAATGCGGATAATATGCATATTGCGACAAACATAACAATAAGGCGCCGTCCGCTTCTTATGACGCCCTTTAGCCGGCTGATGATTTTTTTATCGTTTATCATATTACACCACACCTCTCGTTAATTCTATCTATTTTAGTGACAATTATATCATTATATAGTATATAATGTATTATATACCAAATATTGATATTTGTCAACATAAATATATGCAAAACTGTCATATAATTTGGTATATTTGTACTAAAAAACAGTGTTTTATTTAATTTATATGACATTTTTTCGTTATTTCCAGCAGGAAATCAATGCACAAAAAATGCGGATTAAATAATCCGCATTTTTGTATTATTAATTTTTTGACGCCTTATATTCGCTCAATGTCTGCTTTACGCTTCGTTTTCCGTAATTCATGTTGACATAGGACAAATCGTCTACATTTACGCGTCCGTCCGCGTTAACGTCGCCCTGCGCTCCCTGATCGCCGTAATTGGAATTAACTATCGACAAATCATCAAGACCTATGTAATCGTCCGCATTAACATCTCCGGCGTAAATAGTCAGGTTGTCAAAGTAGATCGCGCGCGTATCACTGTCGTTGAGGTCCATATCGCTTATCACGTAGGAGGTGTAATTATCTCTCGTGACCTCCAGCATATACCGTTCCGTTGAATCGGTGCTCAGCGGAACATCTATGCGGAAGTTACTTCTGGCGATAACCGACGCAAGCCTGCTGCCGAATCTATCCTTAACCGTTATTGTGGCTATAGCTCCTCCCGCGTCGATAACGCCGGTAAGCGTAGCCGTAGCGCCGATCTCATCTACCAGTCCGTCTCCGTCGGCATCCTTTCGCGAAACCGAATCGAACACGCTCGGGTTATCATTGCCGAAATCCTCGCTTATATTAAGCTCAAGCTTAATATTCCATATATTTGAGTAGTTGCCTATGAAGTCCTGACCGTTATACCTTTCGAATGCCACTACAGCCACAGGCACAGCCTTATCCTCGGGTATGTCGGTAAAGGTATATTTATACTCGCCGTAAGCCGTCTTTTCAGCAGCGGAAATCATAACGTCGTCCAGCTGCTCTCCCGCGCGGATCACATAATAACCGAAGATATTATCGGCGTTTTCCTCGGGAGCCGTCCAGTAGATTGTCACCTTGGACGAATAGTCGGACACGCTCCTGACAATTCTCGGTGCTCCCGCCGCCTCGGACGGAACTCCGGAATCATCGTATGTTGAAATGAAGCATGTCTTCGACTTTCCGCTTCTGATATCGCCCGCTCCGCGCGCCGCCATTACATTAAACGCGTAATCGTGGTTCGGCTCGGCATCCATAGTATAACTCGTTCCGTAAAGCTTTGACGCGGCGCCGTTGCTTCCCATTAGGATGCTCCCGTTCACATACAGATAGTAATATTCCGCGTTCGGGATCTCGTTCCAGCCGAGCGTGATCGTTCCGCTTTCGGCATTATACACACCCGTGATCGACGGAACCTCAAGAGCTACCGTCGGCGCGGTGACAAACACCGTATCGGACTTGGGTCCGAAAACCCGTTCCTCATCCCGCAAGGCAAACGCTTTTACGTATATGCCGTATTCCTCCGCTTCCTCCGCTGTATACGTGTACGTATATACTATATCTCCGACCTCGTTCATCTGACCGTCTCCGGCATTGATTACTACACCGGGAACAGCCGAACCGTTGATATATATCTGATATCCGTCCGCATCGGGATAAGAGTCGTCATGCCCCGCCGCCTTCCATGTGATAATCATATTATCCTGCGGCGCGATGCTGCCGTCTCCGGATTCGGAATACACAAATCTGACGTCCAAATCTCTCGGCTTAAGCGGCGCGTCCGGCGCTGTCTCTTCCGCATCAATCGTGCTGTAATCGAGCCTGTCGGATTTTTCGCTCTCAGCTGTGCCGTTTACGGCAGATACTCTGAATATATAATATCTGCCCGCCTCCGGCGTGAACGTATATTCTGTATCGGCTGCGTCTATCCGAGCCTCCTGTTCTCCGTTTACATAGAGCAGATAATGCGTTATATCGCTCTCCGGAGCAATCCACCGAAGCTTTATGCTGCCGCCGTCCGCTTCCGTAATGGGCTCCTCCGCCCACTGCGGCGCATCAGGGCTTTCCAAATCGGTATACACTCTCGCGGCGTTCGACACGCGGCTCTTTGTCATGTCATGATGCACCGCCGCAACGCGGAATATGTAATCGCTTTCCGGCTCCGCCTGAGTATAATGATAGGTACATCTGCGCGTCGCGGGGTCATATGAATATCCGTCCGCATGGCTGTCGGATATTTCGTATAATATGTGCTCCACTCCGTTGATGTAGACCGCGAAGCCCTCCAGATCATCCGTTTCATCCGGTATACGCCATTCGACCGTTATATCCTCCGGCTCTGTGTCCGGATTCTCCCGCTTCGCCGTAACGCCGCTGGGATAATCAAGTATCTCGACATATACTAGGATCGCCTTCGACTTGTCGCCCGTTCCGTAGCCGTTGACGCCCGCAATTTGTACCGAATACGGCGTCTCGTGAGTGACGGTATGCGTATAAATATACGTTCCGTTCTCATAAACAAGCTTGTCGCCGGGATTGGTCGGCATACCGTTTCCGTCTACGCCAATCGTCGTGAACTCCTCGCCGTTTACAAATATACTGTAGCCCGTAATCGGATTGTTTCCGTCAAACGGGGCGGTCCAATATATCTGGATCTCATCCGAATTGATATCGTATTCGTATCTTACATTTTCCGGCGCGTAAGGCGCGGAATATATGATCTTATCGTCGAGCTCGCCGTCATAGTTTGCGTCCAGACGCGTAAGCTGTCCGTCGCCGTCAAGCACGTTCAGATCATTGCAGGCATAAATGTACTGGCTTACCGCTTCTCCCACGCTGTTGACCGCGCTGACCTGAATGCTGTACTTCTTTCCTCCGCCGACCGGCATTGTATACTGCGTATCTGAGGTTTCGATATATTCGCCGTTCACATAAACTCTGTATATTATATCATCACCCTGAACGGCATTCCACGTTACGGTCATGTTTTCCATTGCCGTATCGTTAAAGTATGCCAGACCTGAGGGAGCCTGCGGTATATTCAGCTTTCCGGGAGACGCCCATACGTAATCGCTGAACTCGCTTTCTCCCTTGCTGTTTTTGGCTCTTACAGCAAACACATACGGTGTGCCGTTATTCAGATTAGGTACCGTAAACGTATATGTCGCTCCGTCTGTCTTGCCGCGGAACGCTATTACATCCTCGGAGGTTCCGGCGTATACGTAGTATTCCGTGATGTCATCGTTACCGTCGTATGCGGGGTTTACCCACTCGACCGTAACCCTGCTGTCGCCCGGAATCGCCTGAACGTCTCTGGGCTTACCCGGCACTGTAGGCGCGAGATATCCCACCGCCGTAATATACATTTCGCTTGACTGAACGCCCTCGCCTATCTTGTTGACCGCGCTCACTGTAACCGCGTATTCGCTGCCCGAGCTTATCTCCAGTCCGTCGCCGGACTCGATCGTATATTCCGGTCCGTCGAGCATTTCCTTGTTAATCTTTTTACCGTTTACATAAACATTATAGCCGAGCACCGGTGTGCCGCCCTCGTCCTCCGGGGGCAGCCAGCGAACGGTTATAGTATCGTTAACCGACGACAGCTTTTCTATAATCGGTGCTCCGGGCTCTATCATTGTCCGCACGGAATCGGTATAATACGTTTCGCCTCTGCCGGTTTCGTTTTCGGCGGTTATTTCAAAGCTGTACCATGTTCCCGGCGTAAGTCCGGTAACCTTCGCGGTTCTCTTCTTTGAGTCAACGTCTATATTTTCAGCCGGAATGCCTTTTCCCGTCACAATATATCCGCTCACATCGTGTCCGCCCTTATCGAGCGGCTCGAGCCATTCAATCTCAACCTCCGTATCGCTCAGCGCCGTCAAGTCGGCTCTTTCAATCACACCCGGCACCTTGCCCGGCGTGACCGTAACCGGCTTTGATTTTGTTCCCGCGCCGTATTCGTTCACAGCGGCAACCGTAAAGCTGTACGATGTGCCGTTCACGAGGTTGGCGATGGTCATGGATGTTTTGTTTGACTCGTATGCCAGCTCGCCGTCGATATAAATATTATACTTATATATATCGCTCAAAGGAGAATCCGGAACGCTCCATTCCAGATACGCGCTCGAATCGCCGCTGCGCGCCGTTGTGATCTCAGGCGCGGCAGCCGTGCCGGGCGACGCCGTAATTTCATCGCTGTACGGACCGTCTCCCCACGCGCTCTTTCCTCTCACCTTGATAGTGTACTGTACGCCGTTTTCAAGACCGGTAAGCGTTTCGGTTTTGGAGCTCGCGGTTATTGTGTTTTCAACGCCGTTTGCCGAATATACTATTTCATATCCGGTTATATCGATTTTCGATTCATTCGGCACACTGTAGCTTATCGTTATCTCCTCATCGCCCGGAGATACGCCGTCTATCACCGCTTTCTGCGGAAGTCCCGTGGTGACTTCAACCCATTCCTCTTCCGGAGGCGTGTCGCTCACATACTCAGCCGGGTCCTCCTCCGGCGACTTCGTATATGCAAGCATATAGAATCTGTGCCCGTAGTGATTATCCCCGGTAAATCCGTTGGTCACGCCGTGAACCTCAACCGTTCCGTCTCCTATAGAACAATTTTCCGTCTTCACTCCGTCCACGTAAACCTCATATTTGGAAATATCCAATCCGTAGGTCTCGGGCTTGTCAAAGGAGAAGCTGAATTCTCCGTCCCCGGCAATAACGCTGTACTTATCTATCGCGGGAGCATCGGGCTTGGTCCACGGTGTAGCGGAAACGCCGCCGCTCTCTACGCTTTCAGCCGTAATATAGTTATCGCCGTCGCCGGTATATATCTTACACTCTGAGGTTATTGTAAAGGTATAGCGTTTTCCTCCCTCAAGGTTTGTGATTGTAGCCTGAGTATTGTCTTCATTGCGCGCTATGTCTCCGCTGTCGACCTTTTTCTTGACCCCGCCGCACTCGGCATATATGATGTAATCCGTGATACTTTCTTTCTCTTCGGGCTGCGTCCAGTTCAGAACGGCAAGCTCGTATCCCGCTTTAACGTTTGTTATCTGCGGAGGCTGAGCCGCGCCGACAGTGAACTTGACCGGCTCCGAGAACGGGCTCGAGCCCACATCGTTAAAGGATTTTATATACGCCGTATATGCTTTGCCCGTCTGCAAGCCGCGAAGCGCGCATTCCATTTCCGAAGGATCGTCTATCCTGACCTTCGCGCGCGTCAGATCCTCGTCAAGATATACTCTGTAGCCCTCGACATAGCAGGTATCCATATCCGGCATCTGCCATGTCAGATACGCCGTTGTATTATCCGTCGTAACCGCCGGATTCTCCGGCGCATACGGCGCGCCCATAAGAATCGACACCCGCTCCGATTTATTGCTCTCGCCGACGGAATTAACCGCCGTTACGGCAATTTCGTATGTGTTGCGCCTTGTCATGCGCTCATGAGTGAAGGTATACGCCGTATCCGTGATAGGTCTGTCGTTGATCTTGCTGTACGAGTCGGTCGCCGCCTCATACAGATAGACATTGTATGACTCTACCGAATCATCGCCCACCGGCGGATCCCACCATACCGTTACCGGCGGATTGGCAACGCGCTCCGCCGTAGATATCGCCTTTGTGATAACCGGCGGTTCGGGTGTGGCAAACGTCGTAACCTCGTTGGACAATCCGACATAACCCGTATTGCTTTCCGTTACGGCAAACACTTCAAATTCATAAGTCGTTCCGTTTTCAAGACCGCTTATGACGGCTGTATTGTCATCGTTGATACGGATATCGCAGGTTATATATTTTGAGTCGTCCTGATTAGTTTCATCCTGCTCCTTGTTTGCAATATATCCCGCGACATAATATGATAATATATCATATCCTCCGCTGTTTATGGGCGGCTCCCATGAAAGCGCCACCTCGGTTCCGGAAATGGCGGTTGCCTGCACATTACGCGGCTCCGAAGGCTGTCTGCCCGGGGTCGCTTTCACAGGCTTCGATTTCGAGCTTTCCCCGAAACGGTTTACAGCTGTCGCCTCGATGGTGTATTCAACTCCGTTCGCCAGCTTCTCAACTACCACAGGCGGCGCCTCGACATGCTCCGCGTACAGCTCGCCGTCAACGTATATATTGAAATACAATACGTCCGCTCCGTTGCCCTCCGTGGAAATGAACATCGTCGTTATGATTTCATCGGCTCCGTGCGCCATTGTTATTATCGGCGCGGAAGGCGCTCCGTAGGTGAAGTAGTACGGCTCCGACCGGGAGCCTATGCCGGCGATGCTTTCCGCCTCTATTTCTATATTATATTCCTGTCCGTATTTAAGGTAAGTAACTTTTTTGTCGCCCTGCATCACAAATGCGGGAATATGTACATTTGTGTCGATAAGCTTTGTGCTCGGGTCAACATCGACCTCAAAGGCGACCTCGTTATCCTCTCCCTTTTCCGAAAGGTAAAGCGTGTATCTTTGTATAACCTCTCCGTTGCCGTTAGCCGGATCCCAGCTTACGTCTATACCGGTCGGGTCGGTTGAATCGGGTTCGTAATCGGAGCCGTCGCTGTAATATACTATATTATTGACCATAGCGGTGCTCGGTGCGCCGATGCTTCTCGAAACAGCCTCCGTCTTCGGTCCCTCGCCCCACTGGTTTACTCCGCTTACCTCAAAGGTATGCAAATCTCCGTAGTACTTGCCTTCGAACTCATATGTGAGCGTTTCGTTCGTTGTGTAGAACTCCCCGTCCACGTAAATGTTATAATGCGTTACCGGGAATCCGTTATCCTCCGACGCGCCGTATTTTACGTTCAGCAGACGATTTTCTCCCGAATGTACTCTGAACGGGTCGGGGGCGCACGGCGAACCGGCAATTACGCTTAACGTATTCGACGGCTTGCTTTCTCCCGCGCCGTTTACAGCCGTGACAAACACGGTGTATTCCGTTCCGTTTGTGAGATTCGGGATCTCCACATCGTCAAGCTTCAAATCGTCGCCGGAATTCGCGTCGACTTGGAATGTTGTCTCAAGCTGTTCGCAGGCCTTATCCCTGTAAACCTTTATATTATAGTACTGTATCGGACTGCCGTGGCTGTCAGCCGTCCTGATATGATGGATTGTCAGCTTACCGTTGCCCGGCACGACCTTATCCACAACCGGAGCGTCCGGCATCGCGAACAGATATGTATGCGCCGTGACCTCCGACGGCTCGCTCTTATCCTGGTACACGCTTCCCGACGCGATCTTAAAGTAATATGTCTCGTTCGAAACAAGCCCGCGCACTATCGCCTCTCCGCTCTCAGAGTCGATCCTGACCGGCTCTACAGATATTGAGTCGTCAGGTTCCGGCTCCTCCGGCTCGGGTCGAACGCCCTCTCCCTCAGCCAATGTTATAAGCGTTATTGACCCGGAATCCGCGGAAGCTGCTCTGCCGCCCATTGCTCTGTATCTCGTCACAAGCTTATACGTCGTTTCCGGTGACAAGCCTGTGAATTCAACCCTGTTTTCTCCGTCGGGTCTTACCCAGGAGTCCACGTAAAGACCAACGCCGTCCGAGCCGCTCTGGACAACCGCGTCTCCCGCTTCCGTCAAAAGCTGATATTCGCTTCCGTAATATGCCGGATAGATTTCCACAGCCGTATCGTAAACCGCCGCGGCGCTCATTTCAACCGCGTCCGGAGTTCCGTTCAAAACGTAATCTATATGATCGGGTTCCTCCGGTTCTTCGGCTGCCGACGGCTCGCCGGGCTCCTCTGTCTCCTCGGGCTCAACGGGAGCCGGAGGAATGATTTCCTGCCGCGTTATAATGCTGACACCGTCTGTATGCCCGGACGGTATACCTTCATCCGTTTCGGCATATCTCGTGACAAGCCTGTATCCCGTATTCGGTTCTATACCATCGAATACAAGCATATCCGAGCCATCCGCACTCTTCCATATCTGACCCCTGACATCGTGTCCGAGATCGTCAAGAAGCTTATACTGCTGCGCCGGATCGGGATTGTATAATATTATGAACGTATCTCCCGCGAAAATATCATCCGCCGGTACCTCGGACGGCTTCGACCCGCCCGACTCAACGCCTACCTCATTTGAAATGTTCCAGCGCTCCACACGCTCCGTGGGATCCGTGGTATAGTATATATAATATCTGTCTATACCCGCGCCGCGCGCGCCGCTCCAGGTAAGCCGCACGGCAGTCGGGGTTTCCCATTCCGAGGCAATTTCCGTGGGAGGATACGGCATAACAAACAGATACGCGCTTGCCTCCGCCTCAGAAACAACGCTCAAGCCGTTCTTGGAGCTCGTCTGCGCGCGGAAATGCCACAAATTCATGCTCTCAAGCTCTGTCATATCCTGCTCGCCGAATGTTCTGAAATTGGGATTGAACACATACGGCGCGTAAACTCCGTTGTCCGCTTCCGTATAACCTGCTCCCGAGCCTATTCCTACTATATTATTGTATGTATACTCAACCGGCGCGTATCCGCCAAGCTCCGTTATAAGGGCCTCGGCTGTTCTTCCCTCTGCCTCCGGAAGACCCGCGCTCCTTACAGTGCTTATATTATAGCCGAGCTGCGCGTAAATCGGCGTCGGATTTTCGCCCCAGCCGTTTCCGTTAGCGCCGCTGTCCAGAGACGTGATATAGTTTCCGTTATATGCGTTTATTTTTCCTATGCTTGTATCCGCAAAAACCGTTCCGCCTTTGCCGCCCGCTCCGCCGGTTCCGGCTCCGTTCTGTCCCAGACCGCCTATATTGCCGCCCGAGAAATATCCGCTTCCCGCGAGTACATTTGAATCGCCCGTGCCGTCCGTCATTGATGAAAAGCCTTTACCGGGAACTGTTTCATATTCTCCCGTGCCGCCGGAGAAGCCGCCGCCGCCGTTAGTCGTAGTCGCTCCGCCGCCGCCGGCTCCGCCGCCGCCGATACCCGCTGCCGGATAACCGCCGCCGCCGCCCGCGTCACCGTTTATCATATAACCGCCGCTGCCGCCGCTGCCGCCATAGGCATAGACGTTAACCGCTCCGACAATGTGTACATAGCCGCAGTCGCCGCCGTCGCTGCCGTTTTCAGCCGTTGAAACAACCTCCGGCGTGTTCGCAGCGCCGCCATTACCGCCGTTTCCGCCGATGCCCGCGCCGGCTCCGCCGCCGCCTGCTCCGCCGATATCATTATTTCTTATTGAATTTCCGCCGTCACCGGCATCGCCGCCGTATGCCTTGAAATCACCGGCTCCGGCTATGATCAGAGACGCGCTTCTCGGAACCTCGACTCCGGCAAAGCCTCCCGTGCCGCCTGTTCCGTTTACGGTGTTTGTGCTTCCGCTTCCCGCGGGGGAGCCGTAAAAATTCACATTTCCGTTAATATTTATCGTCAGCTTCGCATTTCCGCCGATTGAAACGGGCGACTGTTCATAATCGCTGCTCGCGCTGTTGTCAACGGTCAAATCTCCGTTAATGTTCAGCACGGCTTCAACTCCGTCCGCAACCTGTATTGCCGCGTCGCTGAACTCTCCTCCGGACACGGTATATTCACCGTCCTCATCCAGGCGGTAAACGTTTCCGTCCTTCATATCTATTGTACTGCCCGGAGCTATACTCGTACCCTTAAACAGGAACGCGCTCGCGTATACGGACGACAGCGAGCTTGTGCCGTTGTCCGCCACCGTTGCTATTCTGTAATAGTTGATCTGTCCGCCGGTTCCGCTTACGATAGTCGTTCCGCCCGTTTCTCCGTTCGCGGGAACCGTTATGCTCGGCGAATCCTGGGTGGGGATTTCAGTATCATAATATATCAGATATGAGCTGATATTGCCCCCGCCTGCGGACGCGCCGCTCCACGACAGCGACGCGGAGTTTTCATCCTCCCTCACAGCCGTGATAATCTTCGGCGCCAAAACGTCTATAGACAGGTCAACCATATCCGATTTCGACAAGCCGCTTGTTATATATGTTGAAAATACCTGTATCTTTATATAATATTTTGCCTTGCTCAGATTTTCGATAACAGCCATAGCTGTACCGGAGCTTGTTTCAACATCAACATAATCTGATGATTCCGTAGGCTCGGAGCCGGCTGAGTAATAAACTCTGTATTTTGTTATTACTCCCTCCTCCAGCTCGGGATTTCTCCAGTCAACTCGTATAGCCGAATCCTCGCGCGTAGCCTCGATAACAGACGGCGGCGCGATATGAACTGTCAGATCCGCGCTGTCGTACTGCTCGGATATCTCCGAATCCGCGTACATGGATATGGTCATGACCTTGAAATAATAAACGGTGCTTGTTTCCAAATCCTTCACTACGGCGCTGCCGCTCGTTTCGTTATTTGATTTTACCTCAATATAATCCGATTCATCCGTCGGCACATTTTTATCATAATATATCCTGTATCCGGTTATCCGTCCGTCATTTTCCGCAAGCTGAGCGCCGCTCCACTCAACTCTGGCGGAGGTCGCATTCTCCTTTGATGCCTTGACTGTCTGCGGAGCGCCTGCCGTAACGTCTAAGGATGCGGTTCCCATTGCCGTCGAAATCGGGCTCGACGCGGCTGTGGTCACGGTAACTATTTTAAAATTATATGTTTTCTGCGGTGTAAGTCCCTCGACCGTGCAGCTTCCGTCCTTATGCTCAAGCATTTTCACCGACACGTATTCTGAATCTGTCGTGGGCTCTCCCGAGCTGCTGTAATAAATACGATATCCGTAAATATTATACGAGCCGCCATCGCCGTTTTTCCATTCCACCAAAGCCGAGGTCGCGCCTGTTTTTTTGGCGCTTATGCTCGTAGGCGCGCTCGGCGGTGCCGCCGATTTATCATTTATCTGCCCGTAATAGCTCTTATCGGTCGTTATCCTGTTGGCAAGCAAATTCACTGTGCCGTCGTTATCATAAATAGCGTAATTGCCGGACGTGTTCAGCGTCAGGACTCCGTAGTTATAAATATTAACCGTTCCGCCGCTGTTCACATAAATCGCGGACGCCTTTTCCAAATCCGACTCCGCGCGGCTGATAACATTGTTTCCGTAAAAATACAGATTCGCCGTACCCTTGTTGCTGAAAAGTATCGTTCCATAATAATCGCCGCCGTCGCCGGTTATGTTGACGCCGTTGAAATAATAGTTGCCCGCGGTGGTAAGCTTCATATAATTATTATGCGTTGACACCCATGATCCGGTATACGCCGTGGCGTATGTATTGGTGGGAAGATTATGCGTAAGCTTGCCGTCTCCGTCCATAGCAACGTCGCCCGACTGCGGCTCAGGCTCGGAATAGGCTGTGTTTCCGTCCCCGGGATCATACGCGCCCTCATAAGACGCTATATTTATAAATTCCGATCCGTCAACCTCCGTTAAATCCTGGTTTTTGCTGTTGTAATTAAGCTTTTCCATCTCCGGATCCTTCTGAATTTTGGGGACCTCAAATAAAATGCTCGGATCTTCATTAATATTGAAAACAGAATCCTCCGGCATATCCTCCTCTAAAGCTATCTGCGAGATCCCGTTCGGCTCGGGAGCCGTCCGCCCCTGCGCGGCGGCATTATCAAAAAACGCCAGCGTGCTGTCAAACGGAATGACCAGATTCGAATCCTTGTAATAGTACAGACGGTATCCGTAAATCTCGTCTCCGGCGGCGCCCTCCCATTTCAGATGAGCCGTAGTATCGTCCACTCTCTCCGCCGTAAGTATCTCGGGCGCCTCGGGCGACTTGTACATATACACCGACGCATATGCATCCGAAAGACCGCTGTAAAGAAGCATCTCCTCCTGCTCCGGTATGGGACGCGTTATTGTTTCTACCTTAATATAATAGTCGCGCTGGGGAACGATCGATGAATCCTCTATCGTTAATTTTCCCTCGCCTGTCTCCCAGTAGTCATCGGCAAACATTACCTCCGGTGCGTCCGAAGGCTCGGGCGACGGGGCAGCCTGCGTGGGCGATGGGCTTGCCGGATGAAGCCGGTCATATTCCTCCTTTGTGAAAATCTCTTTATACACGCTGTCCGCGTCGGGCATCTCTCCGACATTGTAATAAACTCTGTAGCCTATTATATTTGTTCCGCCCGCGCCGCTCCACGACACATCAATCGCTGTATCGCTGACTCTTGCCGCCTTTACATCCGTAGGCGCTGTCGGGTCTATGTACAAATGCGCGTATGCTTCCTCCGACAAATCGCTTATTCCGAAAATACGGGATTTTGTTTTTATTCTGAAATAGTAAAACTCACCGGGTTCCAAATCCGAAAACGTATGCTCGCCGCTCAGCGCCGAGGATTCAACCTCAATCTTTGTTACGGCCTCGGGATCATCTATGTTTTCGTCGGTGATATGCTCCTTCGAGTAATAAATTTCGTAACCGGTAACAACCTCGGAGTTGTTATCGCCGTAATCAACGAACGCGTCGCTCCACTGAAGCTTAATTGTGGATTTGTCAACCCTTGTGGCCGACATGTTACGCGGCGCGACCGCCTGACCGACCACAAGACCTATGCTGTTGCCGTCTACAGTGCTGTCGGGATCCTGAGCGTTCGCAACGCTTGTTACATTTACCACGCCCGGAGCCAGACCCGTAACCGTTCCGTCAAAGCCGCTGCTCGTTACGCTCGCCCGATCGGTCCTTGTAACCTTATACGTAATACCGTCGTTGCCCCACAGCGTATATCTGTCACCCATTCCGGAGGTTATGACTCCTGTGAAATCAATGCTGCTTCCGACCGGCAGTATAATATTTCCGTCAATCTTATCGGCGTCGGTATATTCCTTTTTCGGAGTAATGGTTATATATGTTATATTGGGATCGTAGAACGCGTTTAAGCCGTAGCATTTTATATTGTTCGTCTGGAGCCAGCTGCCCGCCGACATGATCTTAAGCGTACAGTTGCCCGCGGTTTTATAAACGGCGTAATTCGTTTCCGCTCCCGTAACATTGATCGTGAGACTTTCGTTAATATCTATAATAACCGTTCCGCCCGTGGACTTTATCGCCGACGCAGCCGAACCTGTATATCCGGTTTTCGTTATATAGCACGCCCCGAGAAATTCCACGAAAGCGTTTCCGCTCGAATAGACCTGCAAGGCGCAGTCATAATTTCCCGTACAATTTATATTGACACCGTTGAAGAAGAATGTGTTCGCCTGATTTGTTCCGCTCGCGCCAAGATAATAATATCCGTTTTTGGTTACAGAGCCGGTATACGCCGTACTCGCAATATTTGTTCCCAAAGACGTTCTTCCCGCTCCGCCTGACAAAGCCGCAGCCGGCATTATACCCTGCTGCTCGTTATACGACGGCAGCTTCTCCTGCTCCCTCGTATACTCCTCAAGACTAATAAATTCGGAGCCGTCGGCATCCTCCGTATATTTCGGTACCGGAACTATATTTGTCAGATCCATGTCCAGACGAGGCTCTACCTTCTCCCCGTCGTCCACGGCGCTTAATGTTCCGTCCTCGTTAAGAGAGTACAATCCCGGACCGTATGTAATGGAGGTTGAAGTGTCGCCTGACGCATCCTGTGCCGCGGGCGCATTCTCTTCTCCCGCAGCCGAGGGGAAACTGCTCAGAAGCATTGAAAACGCTGCAAACAAGGCTGCCGCTTTTCTTATACCTATCTTGTGCATATATACCACATCCTCTTCGATTATGCAAAATATTATAATTATATACTATTATATACCAAATAATGTTATTTGTCAACAAAAATGCGTAATGATTTTAGGGTAATTTTGGCATTTTTACTATATATTTTCGTCATATCCGATATTTATAAAGCCATGCCGGCGCAATATGAAGCTCATGAGAGAAAAAGAGCGTCTGAAAAAACAAAAACAGGACAAAAAAATAAAACCAGCGTATGTGTTATAAATCACTTGAAATCCGTGAATAATTATGTTATACTAAAGGCTGTCATTATACGGGGCTGTAAAGGTTTCGACGAGGATAATGATATCCAAGCAGCGGGTAGTGCCGGACAACACTTTAAACTATCCGACTTAAATATAAACGCTAACAATAACGATTTAGCTTACGCTGCCTAATCGCAGCCTTACCGCCTCCGCGCCTGACCACCGCGCGGAGCTTCGGTATCATATTATGTGGTGAACATGAACGCGGAGACGGTCCGTATCCGCGTCAGGACTCACGGATCTACCGCGGCTTTTACTTTGGTTGTGGAGATAATCCGCGGGAAGCTTATGCATAACCTGCACCCGGAGAAGCTTGGACGGACTTGTTTTCGGACGGGAGTTCGACTCTCCCCAGCTCCACCAGACCGCGAACCGCGCGAACATTTGTCCGCGCGGTTCGTTTTTTGCATCCGAAGGGCTAATCCCGTCCGGATGCGCTTCATCTCCCGCTGTCATCACGCCTTTAAGCATGATAAAAGATCCCTCTTTCGGTTTTTTACGCGCCCTTCCGGCAGCGGAATTTCAGCCGCTGGCTTTATCCTCCGTCTCTCGTCAAAAAATCGGCAGTATCGAGCCTATATCAATAAGCGCTCCTTGTCTAAGGGCTGTTATTTTCACACCGTGCCGCGCGCAAAACGCCGTTATTTTATCAGCGTCCGGATGCGTAGATATATCTCCGTTCACCGCCAGCGTGTCCGGCGCTATCAATCCCGCCGCGCCGCCGATGAATCCGTAATTCATCCCCGGAAGCTCAATATGCCCCGCGGATATAAGCAGAGCGTCCACGCCGTTTTCCCGCGCTGCCCGCCAAATACCCGTATCGGATGTAATAACCGCGTTTTCCGTTATAACGCAAACGTTGCATTTGACATATCCCTGACGTACATGAACCGTTTTCCTCCCGTGCTCGATTTCCGCCTGCGCCGTCTTTTCGTTAAGAAAAGCTAACTCACCCAAGAGCGCAATATTATACGGTATATCCTCCGGATACATCAGTCCCTGCTCAGCCTTTCCCCTCTTTATCCTCGCAGGATGAAGCACGTTTTCGTAGTAATCCGCCGCATCCGGAGCGCATATAAACTCGTCTCCTCCCAAATGAAGGATCGTCATATCCGGATGCGTGCAAACCGCCTCGGCAAGCTTTTCCGAATGAAACGACGGAACAGGCTCGACGCCGAGTCCGCGCAGCTTTTCCACGGCTTCCTCTCCTGCGCGGCAGTCTATTATAACGCCCTTAGCCGGTCTGTCCGGCAAATTGGGCTTTAAAAAAAATCCCGTACTCACAGCGCATTCACCGCGTCATAATCTATGATACCGTTCACTGACCGCAGCGCGCCAAGATATTCCGCGCACACCGCCGCCGCGCTCTCAACGCTGAGATTGATATAATTGCCGCATTCCTTTTCCGATGCGCCCGGCATTTCTCCGCTGTACTCTGAGGCGTCCGCCAGTGCTTTTTTGACCTCCCCAAGCACTCTTTCAGGCGGTACCGAATCGCGGACAAGCAGATAAAAGCCCGTCTGGCAGCCCATAGGTCCGAAGTAGATAACGTCGTCCCTGATTGCTCCGTTTCTGAGCAATGTCGCCAAAATGTGCTCTGTGCTGTGTATCTCTGCGTTATTGAGAAGCGCGCCGCTGTTCGGTTTGCGCATCCGCAAATCATATGTTATTATATCGCCGTTAATACGCGATATATATATGCCGCGCTCAAGCTTTGTATGGTCAACGGTAAAGCTCTTTATTTTTTCCATATCATTCACTCCTTTGCAGCTGTTCTATAATATCCGCCGCGATTTTTACGGAATTTTCCGCCGCCGCTTTCGCGAAGGTCGGATAATCCATATGCGCGCCGCCGTCAGCGCCGTCGGATATCGCGCGCATTACGCCGAAGCCCACGCCGTTCATAGCGCATACATGCCCCACGGCGGCGCCCTCCATTTCCGCGGCGATCGCGCCGAAATCACGGATGATTTTCCGCCTTGACTCATCATCCGCGATAAATCTGTCGCCCGAAGCGATAACTCCGGATATCGTATTTATCCCGCGCCGGCGCGCAGCGTCAGCCATAATACCCGACAGCCGCCTGTCGCATTTTATAAAAACAGTATTAAGACCGGAAATAAAACCCGCCGGGTCGCCTACGGCTGTCGTATCCATATCGTGCTCAACAACAGCCTGAGCTACAGCTATATCTCCTATGTGAAAGCCGCTGTGCAAGCCTCCCGCTACGCCTATATTTACAACATAATCCGGCTTGTACTCCAAAATCATAGTCTGCGCGGCTACAGCCGCGTTTACCTTTCCCACGCCCGCAGTCGCCGTAACGACCTCGGCTCCCCGTATCATTCCGGAAAAAAAGCTCACGGAGCTTATCGTGCGAACCCGCGCGCTGTCCATCATATCCCTCAACGACGCCGTTTCCATATCCATAGCGCCTATAATTCCTATTCTCATAGCATCCTCCTTTTTTCCTTATTATATCAGAAAAATCCGCAAACGTCAAATATCGGTTTGCATAGCCGGTCGGCGTTTGTCCGCCGCATATTACAGCGCAAAATCCCGCTCCGCAATTTTAGCTTTACAAGCCTCGAAAAAAGTAGTATAATAGCGATGAGGTAATTTATAATGGATTTTGTAGCTATAGATTTTGAAACGGCGACGTCCAGCTTCACAAGCCTATGCAGCATGGGTATATGCGTTGTCGAAAACAATCGGATAACCGAAAGAAAAGGGATTTACATACATCCCGAGCCCTTTGAGTTTAACCCGTACAACATAAAAATACACGGCATACGTCCGGAAATGGTTGAGCACATGCCCACCTTTGACAGGTATTGGCATGAAATAAAGCCTTACATAGCCGGAAAGACCGTGATTGCGCATAACGCAAGCTTCGATGTGGTGGCGCTATGCGCCACGCTCGATATGTTCGGCATACCATATCCCGAATTCAACTATCTGTGCACCGTAAAGCTGTCGCAGAAGGCATATCCGGAGCTTCGGTCGCACAAGCTCAATAACCTTTGCGATGCGCTCGGGATCAAATTTCACCATCATCAGGCATATGACGACGCTTACGCATGCGCGCGCGTTATGCTGCGCATTTTAGAGGATTACAGTCTGTTCACGATCGAGGACATAGAGGAATGCTTTGACATGGAAATAGGGCGCGTATTTGAAGGCTGCCATATAAAATGCAGAAAGAACAAAAGAAAATCACGCAAACTCCCCGGAAATAATTAATTACCCGGGGAATTTTATTTATAAATGAAATTATTTCCAGTACCGAAAAATATGTAAGTTTTTGAATAATACCACGGTAAAGAATTAATAATAAATTCAGCGATTTTAAAAAGCAATTTTTAAATAATAATAATATTATTATTAATTCGGGAGGTAATTTGCAATGAAAGCAACTGGAATTGTAAGAAGGATAGACGATTTGGGACGAGTGGTTATACCGAAGGAGCTTCGAAGGACGCTCCGTATCCGCGAGGGGGATCCGCTTGAAATATTCGTAAATAACGATGGCGAGGTAATATTCAAAAAATATTCTCCCATAGGCGAGCTTGGGGATTTCGCCTCCGATTATGCCGAAACTCTCGCAAAGGCAAGCGGTCACGGCGCCGTAATCACGGACCGCGACAACATAATCGCCGTTTCGGGAGTGCCGAAAAAGGAGCTTATCGAAAAGCCGGTCAGCCACGAGCTTGAAAATATAATGAACGAAAAGCTCACTGTAACATCGGAAAACAGCAGACCCGTTTCCGTATCCGAGGTAAGCGACAAATACAGCGCGGGCGTAGTCGTGCCGATTATTTCCGAGGGCGATACCATAGGCTCTGTTCTGTTCATCATGCACGACGGCGAGCATCCGTCAGAGGTGGAAAACAAGCTCGCCGAAAGCGCGGCGGGCTTTCTCGGCAAGCACATGGAGGGCTGAATTTATTTCTCCGGATTTAAGAGAATCCTTAAAAGCGGACGGTCCGCGAATTATCCCGGACCGTCCGCCTTTTTATTCCGTAATTTTATTACATCACGTATTCCGCCGTGTTAATTTCAACAATGCTGTTGTCATTCTTTGCATTTTTGCATTCCTCATATTCCTCCGGCGTCATAACCGCGCCGACGTTTTTGCATACGCTCCGCACCGCGGCAGCCTGCGCCTTAGAGCAAACGATATGTCTTACATTTACGCCCTCGAGCAGATTTTTTATGTCCTCCGCGCTGACGTCGGGGTCAATAGTCAAAACTCCGCAATTCTGCACGGTGACGCCGTCCGGCGCGCAGAGCATTTCATTTGTCACGCGGACGCATCCGGTATTTGTGAATGTCATTTCCTTTACGATCTCAAGCTTTTTGTATTTCGCGCCCAGGTCTCTTATCGCGGCGGCATTTTTGCGCGTCGCGGTGATTTTCCCCGTAACGACAAGCTTTTCGAGCCGCGGCAGCGCGTCCGCGATATTGCCCCGCGCGTCGAGATTGCCGAAAACAAACAGCCTTGCTCCGTACTCGTCTATGAGATCCGGATTTAACTTCGCGCTGCCGCCCACAATCGCGCAGTCGGACGGCGCGGGGATAATTTCCGTATCAAAGCCGAACATCTCAAGGCATTCATCAACTCTGTCCTCATGCGTGATAAACCGCTTTGTCTTGAATTTGACATTTTTTTCGATAAGCCTCGAAGCATCAACCGCTCTGTCAGTGAGACTGACCGTACCGCCGACGTAATATTTGCCGTTTTGCGCGGCGCGGGCGATAAACATATCGTCGATCGCAAGCTTTGAATGGAGCTTTATATAGTCGTCGGGGTACGTGCCTATGCAGCCGTTTACATTTACGTTGGCAAGCGAGCTTACAATGCTTTCGGGGCACTCCAGATTGCCGTTTACATCGATGTACGAGTACGCTTCGACCGCCCTGTTCGCGCCCTTTTCAATCTCCACACCGCCGTTTACGGTGAGGACCGTACCCTTTTTCGGCAGCGCCGAAGCTGTTATTTTATGAGGTCCGCTTATCTCGACAACCGGCACGTCGTCCTTTGTCGACAGCGTTTTCGCCGCATTAATTTCCGCGCCCAGACGGCTTAACACCGCTCGGCTGCGGTCGTCGATAAGCATTATTGCCGCGTTGATTTCAATTGCATCATACCCCGCATATGATTCCTCGTTAATATTCCTCGCATCGCATTTGGCGCAGTTTATTTCCAGCCTTTTCTTTCCCATGATTATTCCTCCTTCAGCATTTTACGCAATTTTCTTCGCGTTTCACTGAGTCTTGACCGCACCGTGCCGGACGGCATATTAAATATTTCGCCGATTTCCTTCGAGCTGTAGCCCTCGAGGTACCGCATACGGAACATTGACCCGTCCGGGTACGGCAGTGCGTTTATAAGCTCGTCCGTTTCCGCATCGTCATAATCGTCTTCATCCGCGGCGATGTCGGGTATTTCGTCCGAAACGCTCTCAAACGCACGGCGGCGCGCACGGTCGAGGTATATGTTTTTTATCGTTGTATACAGCCACGCGCGGGCCTGCATGGGATGAAGCTTTTCAATCGTTTCGGATTTGGTCAGCGCGCGCGCAAAAGCCTCCTGAACCATATCCTCCGCCGCCGTTTCGCCGCCGCACATAGCGGCGCACCACGAAACAAGCCCGTCGAAAAACTCCTCATACAGCTCGCCTACCGTCATACATATCACCGTCCCGTCCGTCAATGCGCCGGGGTAAATTTCGACCCGTTTGCGCGTTCATATATATAACGCACGAATAAGCTGAAATGTTGGAGGAAATTTATCTGTCCTTATAAAATGCCTTATACGCGCGGTACGCCATATAAACATCGGTTTTTGCCGTAACCTCGAACGGAGCATGCATGGACAGCACCGGTACGCCGCAGTCCACGACCTCCATATTTAAATTCGCAACGTACTGCGCGATCGTGCCGCCGCCGCCCTGGTCAACCTTTCCCAGCTCCCCGGACTGCCATACGACGCCATTGTCATCCATAATTTTTTCAACCTCGTACATAAATTCCGCGCCCGCGTCCGATGAGCCGGATTTCCCGCGCGCGCCGGTATATTTCATTACGCACATTCCGCAGCCCGCAAACGTGGAATTGTTCCTCTCAAAAGCGCTCTCGTAATTCGGGTCGACCGCCGCGCTTACATCCGACGACAGACACGCGGAATTTCTTATGACCCTGTTATACGCCGTCACGGAACACGAGCCCTTGATTTTTTCTATTATCTCCGCCATTGTCATGGCGAAAAACGCGCTTAACATCCCCGTGTTGCCGCACGAGCCTATTTCCTCTTTATCGACAAGCAGCGCGGCAGCCGTTTTCTTCGGCTGCTCCGCGTCCAATATTCCGCGCAGCGTCGTATACGCGCACACGCGGTCATCCTGACCGTAAGCGCCTATAAAGCTCTCGTCTATACCGACGTTTTTTGCCTTAAACGCCGGAACGATTTCAATTTCCGCGTTCTGAAAATCAATCTCCTTTAACCCGTATCTCTCGTTCAGCAGCTTCAAAACGGCGAATTTCACCTTGTCTGAAACATCCGCGTTTAACGGCTCTCCCGCGAACAGCACGTTCAGGCTCTCAGCCTCCACACCGTCGGTCATGCGCTTTGACATCTGATCCTTCGCAAGATGCGGCAGCAAATCCGTTATCGTAAACACGGGGTCGTCCTCACCCTCGCCTATATTAAGCGTGATCCGCTCGCCGCCGCGCGTGAACACTACGCCGTGCAGCGCAAGAGGTATCGCCGTCCACTGGTATTTCTTTATCCCGCCGTAATAATGCGTCTTGAGAAGCGCCATCCCGCAGCTCTCGTAAATCGGATTTTGTTTCAAATCAAGCCTCGGCGAATCAATATGCGCGCCGCACAGGTTTATTCCGTTTTCTATATCCTCCGTGCCTATTACCGCGAGCATTATATTCTTTCCGCGGTTTAATATGTACACTTTATCCCCCGCCTTAAGCTCCGCCGCTTCTTCAAGCGGTCTGAAGCCCGCTTCCTCCGCCAGCTTTACCGACAGCTCCACGCATTCGCGCTCTGTTTTCGCTCTGTTCAGGAAATCACGGTAATCGCCGCACAGCGCGTTCATTTGTGAACGCTCATCCTCCGTCAATGTCTCGTATACATTTTTGCGCTTATACGAAAGCGCCTCATATTGCTCTTTGTCCGTCATAAAAAAACCTCCCTCACCGATGTATATCTGCGATATGCTGATAATTATACCATAAAAAACAGTTTTAGTCCATAAAAATAGTTGATTTTTTTGTTGCGAACCGGAGGAAAATGTGGTATAATTAATATATTATGGAAATAACCTCAAAAAATTCAGACATAATAATACGCAATGTCCGCGATTTTGATACGGCACATATATTCGACTGCGGTCAATGCTTCCGCTGGAACAGAACCGGGGATAACGAATATACGGGCGTTGCCGCGGGACGCGCGCTCACCATATCCCAAAACGGCAACGAAATTACCCTGCGCGATGTATCCGAACGTGATTTCCGTGATATATGGTACAATTATTTTGACCTCGGCACGGATTACGGCGCCGTAAAAGCGCGGCTCTCGCGCGACGATATAATGCGTCTCGCCGCCGGCTACGGCGGAGGAATACGCATACTTAACCAGGATTTATGGGAAACCGTCGTATCATTTATCATATCCGCGTCAAATAATATTCCGCGCATAAAGGGCATAATCGAAAGACTGTGCTGCGCTTACGGAGACGAAATCGTATACCGCGGGAAAATATACCGTTCCTTCCCCTCAGCCAAACGGCTGTCATGTCTTGAGCGCGGGGATTTGGATGTTATACGGGCGGGATTCCGCGATAAATACATAATCGATGCCGCGAAAAAATTCGCGGACGGCGTTCTGAGCGAGGACGCTCTGAACGCCATGACCACCGCCGAAGCAAAGAAGGCTCTTATGACCGTTTCGGGCATAGGTAACAAGGTGGCGGACTGCATACTGCTGTTCGGGCTGCATAGGACGGACGCGTTCCCGGTAGACGTATGGATAAAGCGGATAATGGAATACTGCTATTTCGGCGGCGAAAAGCAGCCGATTGAAAAAATCAGCAGGTTCGCCGAGGAAAAATTCGGCGCTGAGCTTGGCGGATACGCGCAGCAATATTTATTCTTTTACGCGCGCGAAAACAAAATCGGAACGGATTAGGAGACTGCTTATGATAGTTAAATATGAACGAACGGCGGCATATATATGCCCGTTCTGCTCAAATCTGACAAAAAAGAAAATAAGCGCGTTTGATTTTTCCGGACGCGTCAAAGCCCCTCTCCTCTGTTCCACGACGGGCTGCCGCGAGGAGTGCGCAAGGATAGCGTTAAAAAACGAAAAATACAAAATAACGGTTGAATGCCCCATCTGCGGCGACGCTCATTCCTTTACCGCCGCGCCCGTAAAATTTTGGAACAAGCGCCTGCTGACGTACAAATGTCCCGTTTCCGGTATAGACATAATATTTCTCGGCGAGGAAAAGGACGTTGACGCAGCTGTAGCCGAGCACACGGTCGAATACGCTGATATTCTTCCCGATTACGACGACAATTCAGCCGAATCGGAAATGCTTTATGAAATTCTCGACTGTGTTCACGAGCTGCGCGACAACGGCAAAATATCATGCGTATGCGGCTCGGAAAGCATATCCGTTCAGCTTATAAACAGCTGTCTGGTGCTCGTATGCGACAGGTGCGAGCGTGTGCGCGTAATAGAAACAAACGAACACAATCTTGCGATGCTGCTGAATGCGGAGGCAATTGTGATCGGTAATTAAAGTAAATATTTTTTATTTAAATATAAAAATGTAGGAGGAAATTTATCATGTTAGTATCTGCAACTGAAATGCTGAAAAAGGCTGTCGCTGGAAAATACGCGGTCGGTCAGTTCAACATCAACAATCTTGAATGGACCAGGTCGGTTCTTCAGACGGCGCAGGAGAATAATTCTCCCGTAATCCTCGGCGTATCCGAGGGCGCCGGAAAGTACATGACCGGATTTAAAACGGTCGCCGCGATGGTCAAGGCGATGATGGAGGAGCTCAACATAACCGTTCCCGTCGCGCTCCACCTCGATCACGGCACCTACGAGGGCTGCTATAAGTGTATAAAAGCGGGCTTCTCGTCAATAATGTTCGACGGCTCGCACTTCCCTATTGACGAAAACATCGAAAAAACGAAGGAGCTCGTAAAGGTAAGCCATGCTATGGGATTGTCCATAGAAGCAGAGGTCGGCTCAATCGGCGGCGAGGAGGACGGAGTTATAGGCGCCGGCGAAATCGCAGACCCCAACGAATGCAAGATGATTGCGGATCTCGGCGTTGACTTCCTCGCAGCGGGCATAGGTAACATTCACGGCAAATATCCCGCAAACTGGAAGGGACTCGATTTCGATGCTCTTGCTAAAACAAAGGCGCTTATAGGCGATCTCCCGCTTGTCCTCCACGGAGGAACGGGAATACCGGAGGATATGATTAAAAAAGCGATTTCTCTGGGCGTGGCAAAGATAAACGTAAATACCGAATGTCAGCTCTATTTCCAGGAGGCAACCAGAAAATACATCGAAGCCGGCAAGGATCTGGAGGGCAAGGGCTTTGACCCGAGAAAGCTTCTCGCTCCCGGCGCGGAGGCAATCAAGGTAATCGTTAAAGAAAAAATGGAGCTGTTCGGCTCTGTCAATAAAGCGTAACAGGTTCAAAGGAGCACCCGTATAGGCGCTCCTTTTTTCGGCGAACATAAAAACGGCACAGCCAAAGCTGCGCCGTTTTTATATATCAACTATTTATCGCATCAAACCACACCGTGAGCGAGCATGGAATCCGCAACCTTCTTAAAGCCCGCGATATTCGCGCCCGCGGCATAGTTGCCCTCGAGACCGTATTCCTTAGCGGCAGCCGCACAGTTAGCATAGATATTTTCCATTATACCTTTGAGCTTCGCGTCTACCTCGTCAAACGTCCATGAAAGTCTCTGTGAATTCTGGCTCATCTCAAGCGCCGAAGTCGCAACGCCGCCCGCGTTCGCCGCCTTTGCGGGTCCGAACAGAACGCCGTTGTTAAGATAAACCTCGATAGCCTCCGGTGTAGAAGGCATATTTGCGCCCTCTGCAACAGCCTTCACGCCGTTCTTAACGAGAGTCTTAGCGGACTCCTCGTTGATCTCGTTCTGCGTAGCACACGGAAGCGCGATATCGCACGGGATTGTCCAGATACCCGAGCAGCCCTCGTGATACTCGGCTGACGGATGAGTATCGGCATACTCCTTAATTCTGCCGCGCTTAACCTCTTTGATCTCCTTAACCGCGTCAAGGTCGATGCCGTCCTTGTCGTAAACGTAGCCGTTCGAATCGGAAAGCGCCACAACCTTAGCGCCAAGCTGCGTCGCCTTCTGGGTCGCATAAATGGCAACATTGCCCGAACCCGAGATAACAACGGTCTTGCCCTTGAAGGAATCGCCGTGATCGTTAAGCATAGCCTCGGTGAAGTAGCAAAGTCCGTAGCCCGTAGCCTCTGTTCTCGCGAGAGAACCGCCGTAGGTAAGACCCTTGCCTGTAAGTACGCCCGTAAACTCATTTCTGAGACGCTTATACTGACCGAACATATATCCTATCTCTCTGCCGCCTACGCCTATATCGCCCGCGGGAACATCCGTATCGGCGCCGATGTGCTTTGAAAGCTCCGTCATGAAGCTCTGGCAGAAGCGCATAACCTCCATATCGGACTTACCCTTCGGGTCGAAGTCCGAACCGCCCTTGCCGCCGCCTATAGGCAGACCGGTAAGCGAATTTTTGAAAATCTGCTCAAAACCGAGGAATTTTATAATACCCTCATATACTGACGGGTGGAAACGCAATCCGCCCTTGTAAGGACCTATTGCGGAATTAAACTGAATTCTGAAGCCGCGGTTGATCTGAACCTTACCGCTGTCATCAACCCACGGAACACGGAACTTAATAATTCTCTCCGGCTCTACAATGCTGTCTATTACGCCCATTTTGATGTACTCCGGATGCTTCTCAACTACCGGCTCAAGAGATTCGAGAACCTCTTTAACCGCCTGGTGAAACTCAACCTCACCCTTGTTTCTCGCTACTACCTTGTCGTACAAATCCGCAAGGTACTGATTTGTAAATGCCATTTACAATTCCTCCTCTAATCTGATAAAAATATAACATCGATCCGAACCGCCAAAGCCGCGGACAGCGCAACCCCGCCGCCGGAAATCAATAGTATTATAATACTATTTACATTAAATGTCAATTATTTTCTGTCATTTGGAAGAATTATTGTTAAAAACGGCTTATTGCGCCGTTTTTCGCCGGGGAAGCATCCTCAAACCGCTCCTTCCTTTTCCAGGAAGTCCAGACCCGCCATAAACCCGTCGGCAGCCGTGGTCATAATGTCTCCCGCAACGGGCTCGTTTGCGACGCACAGCACGTTCGCCCGAACATTTTTCGGTTCGTCATAGGGAAAATTTATCACCTCGTAAGTATATCTTACCGCTTTTTTCCCCGCATACGGACGCAGATCCAGACCCGCCTCCAGCTGCAGCTTATTGTAATTCTCGTATACCAAATCAAACGGCTCCGGAATATTCACCCGCGCCGATTCGATATTTTTCCGCTTTACCTCCCAGCCGTAGCTTCTGAGGAATTCCGCGTTTATCTCGTCCGCCGATTCCTCCCCGAAGGCGATAAACGCCGCCGCCATAACAAGAATCATGACCGCCGTCACAATATACAGCATACCCTTTCTCCCCATCATATCACCGCCGAATCTCTTTGTACAAATATATTTTCAAATTTGGCAAATATTACCTGTTTAAACCGCCGCTCCGCGTAAAAAACTAAATACGCAAAAGCTAAAATGCAATAACGCGTTAAAAGGAGTGATAATATGAACAACACGGCTTTGATAATAACAATAATCGGCGCGATCAACTGGCTGCTGATAGGACTGTTCGGCTTTGACCTTGTCGGCGCGATGTTCGGCGGTCAGCTTTCGGCGCTGTCGCGAATTATTTTCGTAATCGTCGGATTGGCGGGACTTTGGTGCATAAATCTTCTGTTTAAGGACAAGGTGCCCAAGCACGGCGCAGCGTAAAACGACAGGCTGTAATTATAAGCTATATAATAGTTAGAAAGAAAACTCTTTTGTAAAAAAAAGCGGCGGCGCCGTATGCGTAAGCTATCGGCGCTGCCGTTTTACAATTTATCGGACGTGTGCCTTTACGCGTTACGGATTAAAATAATCGTATGTCATTTTTGATATGCGCCGTATTCCCGCAACGCCGTCAGGCGCATTATTTGTCAGCACGCATATTACATAATCGCATGACGGCGAATACACGATAGCCGTATCGCTTTCAACCGTGCTCGTCTCTCCCGTTTTATTTGCCGTAACCACGCCGCCCGGCAGCGGATATGGAATTTTCCAGCGCCGCTGCTGACGCTTCAGAAGCGAAAGCATTTCCGCGCTCGCGTCCCGTGAAACAAGCTCGCCGTTGTATATTTTTTCGAGCAGTATTCCGCAGTCGACCGGCGAAACAAGATTTTGTCCGTAGGACACATAATCGCCGTAACCGATGAACAGTGATTTATGCTGCGTGTTAAGCGCGCCTATGCTGTTGGTGTGCGCATTCTCTGCGTTAAATCCCCGCTCATAATTTCCCTGTCCCATAAGGTACACAAGCCTGTTCGCTGAATAATTGTCACTTTCCGTTATCATATGCGTAAGAAACTCGTCAACCTCGGCGGTTTTTGACATGCATCCCGCGGCAATCTCATTATATGTGCCTGCCATAACAAACAGCTTTATCACGCTGGCGCTCGCATACCGACCGTCATTTAACACCATAAACTCCCCGTTCGTTAGATTCTTAATATACACGCCCCAGCTGCCGCTTTTGTTTGATATATACTCATCAATCTGCGATGACAGTCCGTCAAGTCCGAGCGTATAGTTTTTCAGCGTCCAGCTGTCGTGCCAGCGGCTGTCTATATCGCTCCACAGAACATACTCGTCTGCGCCGTCCTTGCTCATAAGCGCGTAAGGTGCGCGGGAATTGTACAAATCCGCTGTGCGCTGCCCGCTCGACACATACTCGTCATGCGCCGCGCCGCTGTTAATATATACAGTCCTGTTAACGTCCTCCCATATTACATCCATACCCATTTCTTCCGATATAAATCTAACTGGCACAACAGTCCTGTCCCCGCCGCCGATGTTTTCTATTACCGGCTCGGCCGTAAGTTCACATTCGCGCCATTCACCGTTATCGACTATATACGCGTAACGCCCGCCTATGTACATATCGCACAGCTTGCCGCCTCCGAAATCTATTGTGACGCACTGCCGCTCCCCGTTCCATTCCGTCCCGAGCCCCAGCGCGTCATTTATAATCCGTATAGGCACAAGGGTCGTATCGTTCTCAATAATGCCCTGTTCGTCCAAAAGCTTATCTGATACATATATGCCGACCATATCCCGAGCCGCACGAGCTGACATACATATCGGCAGTATCGCTAAGGCTGCTGCCGCAAATTTTAAAAATTTCATACCTTGCCCTCCCGTCCGCTTAAGTATAACATACTTGCGAGCATTTGTAAATACAAAGAACGAAAGTCAAGATAAACACAAAAATAATAAACATCCCCCGGCAAAGCCGGGGGTTTTTCAATAATCGCCCCATAGGGGCTCAGAATACAAGCCACGCCTTGA
>CANQQZ010000009.1 GCA_947626135.1 uncultured Clostridia bacterium | reverse complement strand
TCTATGCCCTGCTGTCTAAGCGCTCTGTCTAAGGCAACTTGACGTGATAATCCGCGAGTATAGCCGTCAGCGAACGGCACCCAATTTATATGGATATGCGGCGCTTCGCCGCGCTCATCATCATGTAGATAAGCTCCGATTACGTAAAGGTGCTTATTACGTTCTATAAAGCCGTTAAGAAATTCTAAAATAATACGACGCGCTATGTCCGACGGTGTAGGAACACTGTCATATATCGGCGCTCCCGTGCGCGGATCAATCACCTGATTGCCGTTGTCGTCGATACGCGGAGCTTTATAGTACAGTCCGATTATAGTTTCATAAAGTGGCTTTTTCATAGTGCGAGGGATCTCCGGTACTTTTTCAGGCGCAATTTCGCCTGATTTGATAGCTTCTTTGTTGTCCTCGTTGAACTTCTTGGCGGCTCTCTGAGCGGCTATAATAGCGTCATAAGGCTCTCGAATTGTAGCGTGATAATCATCTATCCTGCGGTCTTTACGCTTCTGTTTGGCGTTGTATTCGTCTTGAGCCGCTCCGAAAAGCTGCTCATAAGCTTCTGCTTCGTCAATGTCGATAATATTTGCGTGCAGGCGCGATAAGTCTATGTGCTTCTCATTGCGAACGACATTCAAATCACGACGGTTATGCGCTTGGCGCGCCTCGTGTCCGACATGGAATGAAATTGTTGCAAGCATACGGAGTACACTCCTTTCTTTAATACAATAATAGAACAAATGCGAACTGGAAAGTAAAAACCATGTGACTTGTACGCCCTGCTTCGGCTATGCCTACACATGGCTTACCTTTACCTGATAAAAATCAGCTAAAGGCTTACCCGCCCCTTGTATAGTTATATCAGCTAGCTATACAAGGTGCGCCGTCACAACCAAAAGTCACTTTCCAGTTCTTATAACAAAATATATTCTTTGTCATGACAAGGCACTTGTCATAACAAAGTATTTTGTCGGAAAGAGGCTGCCGCCCCTCTCCGAACTCTCCCTGCGGAAACTAAAGAGAATACCGCCGCCATTATTGGCGGCGGTATTCCAGTCAATTAACTCGCCAAAGCAGCCCTGTAAAAGCTGTCCTCAGCCGCTTGCAAACCTTCTCTTATCTCAGGGCGGTGGAAGCACTCGCTGAACGAGAAGCCCAAGCCCAGCAAATACAACAGCGGCGAACTATGGGGGTTGCGGCGCAGCTCATACAAAAACATTTGTCTTGTGAAATCTGCGCCGCCCTCTTTTATGGCTTTGTCAAGCTCTTGGTTGAACTGTGTTAGCAACCCTGTAATCTTTGGCAGTGCTTCTATCGCCACAATTCCGATTCCTGCAACGGGCGCGTAGGAGGTCGGTATAAAGTTAGTAACTAGTGCCTCTTTCAGTCGTGCCTGCTGGCTAGCTTTAATTTCCTGATACGTCTTACTCATAATATTATCCTCCTTATAAAGATGTATTTTATTTATTAAGAAAAATATCTTTCTTATTTTCATTATAAGGAGCAACCCTTTAGAACGCAACCCCCCAATTTGGAAAAAATAAAAAATTTTTTTTGATTTTTGTAGTGTCTCAAAAAACATCAATATTAACCGAGTGTATATGTGAAAATAAAGCCGATACTCCGTAAAGTCGATACTCCGCACAGATAAGTTTATAAAAAGATGATTATAATGGTATGGTACTCTTGACAAAAATGTTATTGTAGTATATAATGATTATGTTGCAATTTATCTAATTGGCAACGTTTTCAAAGAATAGAGGTTTATAAAATATAGGAGGAGGTTTATTTAATATGACTAATAGTGCAAATACATCAATCATATGTAATAGGATAAAAGAATTACGCGAAGAACGCAATATTACTCAGGACGAACTGGCACAGATAATAAATGTTAAACGCCAAACCATAAATCAATGGGAGCATGGTGAGCGCAGCTTGAAAACTGAGGCAATCATAAAGCTTGCCCGATTTTTTGGGGTAACGTGCGATTATTTGATTGGTGTTTCAGATTACAAATCTTTTCAAATGGCAGATATAGGAAGAGATACGGGATTAAAAGAGAATGTTATTAAAAACATAATTAATCTACAAAAGGTATCTGAGCCGGAAAAAGATTATATTATAACAAAATTCATACGGGAAAATAATGGTAAATACAACAAGAAAGCTATTAATGAAAAAATCAGCAGTCTCGAAAATATGCGACATGAGAAATTAAATATTCTTTTGTCAGATGAAAAATTTATATCAATATTATGCGGTATAATATATTTGTATATCAGAAAAGAAGAAGCGGAAAATATTCAAAAAGTTTATGAGAAACTGCCTGATAAAATTAAAAATTATCATTCCCTGAGATATAGATATGTGCCGGAAGATAATGAAGTAGAAAATCTTATTAAAGAGTTAAAGAAAAACATAAGCTATGAAAATCTCGCTGTTGAGATATATCAGTGGACAAAACACATAAATTATTTGCAAGATATTGATGAAATAAGAACAGAAATCATAGATTTTTTAAGTGCATTTGAAGTACGACCGAATATGTAATAAAAAATTATGTACTATATAAAAAGGGGTGATAAAATGGCATCAGTACGACAAAGAGGCGAAACATATCAAATACGTGTAAATCTCGGTTATAACGGAGATAAACGCATAGTGAAAACAATGACGTGGAAGCCAAATCCGGAATGGTCTAAGAAAAGGGTTGAAACAGAGCTTAATCGACAAGTAGTTCTTTTTGAAGAGAAGTGTAAAAACGGACAATTTCTTGACAACACAACAAAACTATCGGAGTTTATTGATATATGGATTGATAAATATGCCTCAAAACAGCTTAGGGAAAAGAGTTTTGTAGGGTATATGGATTTGCTTCCGAGAATTAAAGCCGCTCTCGGTCATATACATCTTTCACAGCTACAGCCGCACCAAATTTTGGAATTTTATGAAAATCTCGGAGAGGACGGCATACGGCTTGATACTAAATATGCGCCAATCGTGGACTTTCGGCAGTTATTGAAAGATAACAACCTTACTCAAAAAGAATTTGCAAAAATCGCCGACACATCTATAAACAGTGTCGCCTCGTGTGTTCGCGGTAATAATGTTGCACATAGTACGGCACAGAAAATAGCGTCGGCTTTGCAAACAGATATTAAGGCTTTGTTCGCTCCGGTCGAATCATCGAAAGGATTATCTGCCAATACGAAAGCAAAATATCACCGCATACTTTCGAGCATATTGACTACAGCGGTGCAATGGCAAATAATCCCGTCTAATCCTTGCGAGCGTGTAAAGCCTCCGCAGATTGAATATAAGGAGATGTCGATGCTTGACGAAAATCAAACCAGCCAGCTTATAGAATGTCTTAATGATGAACCCACAAAATATAAAACAGCTATAATGCTCATCTTATATACCGGCTTGCGGCGTGGTGAATTATGCGCTCTCACATGGAATGATATTGATTTTGAGAAAGGTCTTGTCGATGTAAACAAATCCTTACTTTATACCCCAAGACAAGGCGTATTCGAGGACACAACAAAAACGCGCGGCTCAAAACGTGTAATTAAAATTCCTCCTGCCATGATAGACTTATTGAAGTATTATAAGGATGAACAAGACCATATGAAAAGTCTCTTGGGAGATCAATGGGAGAACAGCAACAGAGTATTTGTATCTGATATCGGCGGCAATATGCACCCAGACACGCTTTCACACTGGTACAAGAAATTCATAAAAAGGCACAATTTGCCGGAAAGTCACATACATACATTACGTCACGTATCGGCAACCTTACTTATTGCCGGAGGGACAGATATTGTTACTGTAGCCAAACGGCTTGGACATTCTACATCAACTACCACGTTAAACATATACGCTCACGCAATTCGGTCGGCAGACGCAGCGGCTTCCGAAGAACTTCAGAATGTACTTTCGCCGGACAAGAATTATAAGCAGGGTAAAAAGAATAGCGAATAAAGGTTCGTTGGGCTGACACCTATAAAACTCGAAATTAAAGCCGCATATCAAGGCGGAGAATTGATGAGCAACAAAAAAATCAGTTATTGAGGGAGATTACAGCACTGTGGTGCTGTAATCTCCCTTTAATTTTTAATCGAAAGTTATACATATGAAGCGATACTCAAAGGACGAAGCCGTTTTAATTGCGGTAACGTATATTGATTGCCAAGTCTAAATATTTTATCTTAATTATAGATGATTGGTGGACAAATGGTGGACAGAACTCGGAAAGCCCTTAAAACCAAAACACCGCATAGTGCCGAAAATGGCTTAACTATGCGGTATTTCATGGAGCTAACGAGCGGAGTCGAACCGCCGACCTCTTCATTACCAATGAAGTGCTCTACCAACTGAGCTACGTCAGCATGCTTAAAAAAGCAACACTGACATTATAGTATATAGTTTTTTATTTGTCAATACCGAATTTCATGAAAATCGCAAAAAATTTGCAAAAACAACTAAAAAGCACTTGACAATCGCGGGAATATTTTGTATAATCAAAAAAGTCGGCATTTATGGGATATTTGTACCCTGACGCGGGTAAAAATACACAAAAATGCTGTAGAAAAGCCATATTAATTCATACGGAGTGTGGAAAAAATGATTAGCGATGCCGAAAGGCAGAAATTGCATATAGGCTATAAGCAATCGCTGCGTTCGATTAACGAGGGAAGGGCGCAAAAGCTCTTTGTCGCGGCGGACGTGGATGAAAAAATGACAGCGGTCCTGAAAAAAGCTGCGGACGAGCATAGCGTGGAGGTTACGGAGGTTGAAACAATGAAGTCCCTCGGCGAGCTCTGCGGTATAGACGTCGGCTCAAGCTGCGCTGTTATATTAAAATGAGCTTATTCCGCAGCATGGCTTCGCAAATAAACTCCCCGATGATTATGTGCGCCGAATCGGTGACAAAGGATATCCGGCAGCGGAGTCCGGCGTCGGATCGGTCACGGGATTCCGGGAGCTTGCCGCGAAGAATGCGCGTAATAATAAAAATCTGAAGAAAGGAAGTGTAACACGGTATGCCTACGTTTAACCAGCTTGTTAAAACAGGTAGAAAGACATCGAGAAAGAAGTCAACCGCTCCGGCGCTCAACAAGTCGCTCAATTCGTTAAAGAAGAAGACGACAGACAAGAGCTCGCCGCAGAAGCGCGGAGTATGTACGTCAGTAAGAACGATAACACCGAAGAAGCCTAACTCGGCATTGAGAAAAATCGCCAGAGTTCGCCTTACTAACGGTATCGAGGTTACGGCTTACATCCCCGGCATCGGTCACAATCTCCAGGAGCACAGCGTTGTTCTTATAAGAGGCGGCAGAGTGCGCGACTTGCCCGGTACAAGATACCACATTATAAGAGGTACTCTTGATGCGCAGGGTGTTAACGGACGTCTCCAGGGACGCTCCAAGTACGGTGCCAAGAGACCGAAGGAAGCTAAGAAAAAGTGATTGACGGATAACCGTTAAATCGCGTATCACAAGTGCATATCGGGTTATATTCATATAATATGATACGCGCTTACGGAATTTTGAAAAAATAAATTCAGAGTACCTGTGATATTCATGAGGGATTATACGTCCCATAATCTATGAAGGAGGGAAGAAAAGTGCCAAGAAAAGGTTTTATTGCGAAAAGAGAAGTATTGCCTGATCCGGTTTACAACAGTATAGTTGTCACAAAGCTCATAAACAACATAATGCTTGACGGCAAAAAGGGCGTCGCGCAGAAGATTGTGTACGGAGCGTTTGATATTGTCAGCGAAAAGACCGGCAAGGATCCGCTTGAGGCTTTCCAGCAGGCAATGGACAATATCATGCCCGTTCTCGAGGTTAAGGCGAGACGTGTCGGCGGCGCCACATACCAGGTTCCTATGGAGGTTCGCCCCGAAAGACGTCAGACGCTCGGTCTCCGCTGGCTTACCAATTACGCAAGAACTCGTAATGAAAAGACCATGAAGGAAAGACTCGCGAATGAGCTTATCGATGCCATCAACGGTACCGGCGGTTCCGTCAAGAAGCGTGAGGATACACATAAGATGGCTGAGGCGAATAAAGCATTCGCTCACTATAGGTGGTAATTTTGGAACAAAATCTCGTCGCATCTCACCATTATTCGAAGCTCGACGTACCGAATGTACGCCATCGCTTCTCATAAAGGCAATCTGCATAGAGCTTTTGCCCCAAAAACATTCGGAACAAAATCTCATTGCGTATCGTCATGTGTGAGGTTCGGCGAAATCACACGTTTCCGTGAGTGTTGCGGAAACCGAACAATCAACACAACAATTACGATTATACAATATAAATTGTTTACCTTTATTGAAAGGAGGAAAATATTTTGGCAAGACAATATTCACTCGAACATACAAGAAATATCGGTATCATGGCGCATATTGACGCCGGAAAGACCACTACGACCGAGAGAATTTTGTACTACACCGGTATCAATCATAAAATAGGCGAAACGCATGACGGTGCGGCTACGATGGACTGGATGGCGCAGGAGCAGGAGCGCGGAATTACAATTACGTCCGCTGCCACAACATGCTTCTGGGAGCCGAAGGAAGGACCGTATGGCGGCGTTAAGCACAGAATAAATATAATAGATACACCGGGACACGTTGACTTTACCGTTGAGGTTCAGCGCTCGCTGAGAGTTCTGGACGGTTCTGTAACGGTTATGTGCGCCAAGGGCGGCGTTGAACCGCAGTCTGAGACCGTTTGGCGTCAGGCTGACGACTACAGCGTACCGCGTATGATTTTCGTTAATAAAATGGATATCATGGGCGCGGATTTTTATAACGTTGTAAACATGGTCCACGAGAGACTTCAGGCGAACGGCGTTCCGATTCAGCTTCCGATAGGCGCCGAGGACAGCTTTGTGGGCATCATCGACCTTATGAACATGGATGCTGAGATCTACGAGGACGAGCTGGGAGAGAAGTATCACAAGGAAGCGATTCCGGAGGATATGCTGGAGCAGGCTGAGGAGTACCATCAGCAGATGGTGGAAGCCATTTGCGAAACGGACGAGGCGCTGCTTGAAAAGTTCCTCAGCGATGAGGAAATCAGCGTTGAAGAGCTTAAGCTGGCTCTCCGCAAGGCTACGATTAATAACGAAATTGTTCCCATGCTTTGCGGAACAGCGTACAGAAACAAGGGCGTGCAGATGCTTCTTGACGCGATTATAGAGTATATGCCCGCTCCGACGGACGTTCCCAATATCAAGGGTATCAATCCGGAGACGGATGAGGAGGATGAGAGACCCTCGTCTGACGACGCTCCGTTCGCGGCGCTCGCATTCAAGATTGCGACAGACCCGTTTGTAGGTAAAATCTGCTATTTCCGCGTATATTCCGGTGTGCTTGAAAAGGGCTCCTACGTGCTCAATTCCTGCAAGGGAAAACGCGAGAGAATGGGACGTATCCTGCAAATGCACGCAAACCACAGAGAGGATCTGGATATCATATATTCGGGAGATATCGCGGCGGCTGTAGGTCTGTCCAACACAACGACA
Source organism: uncultured Clostridia bacterium (assembly GCA_947626135.1). Classification (GTDB taxonomy): domain Bacteria; phylum Bacillota; class Clostridia; order UBA1381; family UBA1381; genus 12844. The sequence goes on along the minus strand of CANQQZ010000009.1, from coordinate 89,176 downwards.
GGCGAAACGCTCTGCGATGAAAAGCATCCGATCATACTGGAGTCGATGGACTTCCCCGAGCCGGTTATCCGTGTTGCGATAGAGCCTAAGACTAAGGCGGGTCAGGAAAAGATGGGTATCGCTTTGTCGAAGCTTGCCGAGGAAGACCCGACATTTAAAACGTATACGGACGAGGAGACCGGACAGACGATTATCGCCGGCATGGGCGAGCTTCATCTTGAAATTATCGTTGACAGACTGTTAAGAGAGTTCAAGGTCGAGGCAAATGTCGGAACGCCGCAGGTATCCTACAGAGAGGCGTTCAGAAAGCCCGTCAATATCGAGCACAAGTATGCGCGTCAGTCCGGCGGTAAAGGACAGTACGGACACGTATTCATCAAGTTTGAGCCGCTCGCAGAGGGAGAAGGCTACGTATTTGAAAATGCGGTTGTCGGAGGAGCTATTCCGAAGGAATATATCCCGGCTGTAGACGCCGGTATTCAGGGCGCTATGCTTAACGGCGTGCTCGCCGGATACAACGTTGTTGACCTGAAGGCTACGCTCTATGATGGTTCGTACCATGAGGTCGACTCTTCGGAAATGGCGTTCAAGATCGCCGCTTCTATGGCATTCAAGGAGGGCATGAAGAAGTCCGATCCCGTGCTGAAGGAGCCTATCATGCTCGTTAACGTAATAGCTCCGGATGATTATCTGGGTTTCGTTATCGGAGACCTTTCTTCAAGACGCGGCATGATAAAGAGCCAGGAGGTTCGTTCCGGCGGTGTTACGCAGGTTACGGCGGAGGTTCCGCTTTCCGAGATGTTCGGTTATGCGACGATTCTTCGTTCCGGCACTCAGGGACGCGGACAGTACACTATGGAGCCGTCGCATTACAGCGAGGTACCCAAGTCGATTCAGGAGAAAATTATCAGCGAACGAGCTAAAAATGACTGATAATTAACGGCAAAAGGGGAAAAATACCGAATAAATTGCCGTAAATATGAAAAAACACTTGATTTTTTCATTAAAAGATTGTACAATGAATTTATTAATGTAATAGATTAATTTAAGGAGGAATTATTACAATGGCAAAGGCTAAATTTGAAAGAACCAAACCGCATGTTAACATCGGTACCATCGGTCACGTTGACCACGGCAAGACCACTCTTACAGCGGCTATAACAAAGGTTTTGGCTCTGAAGGGTCAGGCTCAGTTTGAGGCTTATGACCAGATCGATAAGGCTCCCGAGGAGAGAGAAAGAGGAATCACAATTTCTACCGCTCACGTTGAGTACGAGACTGATTCACGTCACTATGCTCACGTTGACTGCCCGGGACACGCTGACTACGTTAAGAACATGATTACCGGTGCCGCGCAGATGGACGGCGCTATCCTCGTTGTATCGGCTGCTGACGGTCCGATGCCCCAGACGAGAGAGCACATCCTTCTTTCGCGTCAGGTTGGCGTTCCCTATATCGTAGTATTCCTGAACAAGAGCGACCAGGTTGACGATCCCGAGCTCCTTGAGCTTGTTGAGATGGAGGTTAGAGAGCTCCTCAGCGAATATGAGTTCCCCGGCGACGATATTCCGATTATCATAGGTACGGCGCTCGGCGTTCTCGAGTCAACATCCACAGATCCGGATGCGCCCGAGTACAAGTGCATTTGGGAGCTTATGAATGCTGTTGACACCTATATCCCGACTCCGGAGAGAAAGGCTGACCAGCCGTTCCTTATGCCTATCGAGGATATCTTCTCGATCACAGGCCGCGGTACCGTTGCTACGGGCCGTGTTGAGAGAGGTCAGTTAAAGCTCAACGAGGAGGTTGAAATCGTTGGTCTTACAGAGGAGAAGAGAAAGGTCGTAGTTACCGGTATCGAAATGTTCAGAAAGCTTCTCGATTACGCTGAGGCAGGCGACAATATCGGCGCGCTTCTCCGCGGTGTTCAGAGAAACGAAATTGAGCGCGGTCAGGTACTTGCGGCTCCCGGAACAATTCACCCGCACACCAAGTTTACCGGCGAGGTTTATGTTCTGACAAAGGAAGAGGGCGGACGTCATACGCCGTTCTTCAACAACTACAGACCCCAGTTCTATTTCAGAACAACAGATGTTACAGGTATAATCAGCCTTCCCGAGGGTACAGAGATGTGCATGCCCGGCGATAACGTAACGATGAATGTTGAGCTCATTACACCGATAGCTATCGAGGTTGGTCTTCGTTTCGCTATCCGTGAGGGCGGCAGAACAGTTGGTTCGGGCGTTGTCACCGCGATTGAGGAATAATTGACGTATTGCTTTGATCAGGTTTTAAAACACGGCGATCTCCCGTATCGCCGTGTTTTTGCGCCGTTTTACAAATCAGCCGCCGTTTGGATTTTTCGTATGGGAAGCACAGTCCATGCTGTTAATCTCACGGCGGCTTCGGGCGATATCCGGAAAGGAGGCGGGGTGTGAAACGTATATTAATGACCGCGGCGACCGCGTTGCTTTTGCTTGCCGTGCTGTGCGCGGCGGGGATAGCCTTCGTGCCGTCGATTTTGGCGAGCGTGGATAACGCTCATGCGCGCGAATGCAACGAATATTCCAGGACGCTTATGTCGATGCTCGAGGAGAAAATGAGCGCGGACAAGGAAAATCTGTTCTGGTACAGGCTTGTCGGCGAAGGAAATTCGAGCAAGCTCGTCAGCGCGCTCGACAATGAGGCGGGCGGTTCGGATTACGCGTCGGATTATTATATCAAATTCAGCAGGGATAAATTGCAGCTGCTGTGCAAAAGCCACCCGCGCGTTTTGGATGTAAGCATGGAGCTGCCGGATAATGTTGTTCACAATGAGCGCGTATATAAGGAGCCGGAATCGACTCTTGTTACGGCTGTGCACGCTTACGGATCGAATATTTATTTTGCCGGTGCTCCGCTTGACAAGGAAAATCCCGATAAAATGATTTTCACGGACGCCGACGACACGAATGCGCTGTTTGGAGGCATTGTGGTTACAGCGTCCTACGCGGGCGGAGGAGAGCGCGTTTTGAACGCGGATGAATATAAGATACGTCCGGGAGTGATTGACATGGCTGAGCCGGGGCGGCATGGACTGGTCATAGAATACAATAACATGCCGTGGCATACCATGCGGACAAGCTTTGAAATCAACGTTCTTGCAAACGACCGCCGCAGTCCTCTGAAGGTGAGCAGCGGCTCGGGAGATGCTTATGAAATAAATTATTGGGACTGGATGGATTACTTTGCCGATTCGCTCGATGCTCCGGGCAGACAGTACATGGATTTTTCGCCTTCCGTAGTGCGCGATGACGGGAGATACTATTATTTCCCGGACGGGCTTGCGGTTATGAAGGACAGCGAGTATAATTCGTCGATCGCGGGCGCAAGAGATAAAAAGGTTCATGACAAGCAGGCGTATCATGTTGAGATAGATCCCTTCTCCGAGGTGTACACGACCGATGCGCCGGATGAGCCGAAAGCCGGCAGTCTGCGTGCCGGCGGCGAAAATGCCGATGAGATTTACGTGTGGCTGGACGAAAAGACGGATGAATTCGCAGCCGGCTGGGTTCAGGTATTCGGCGAGGTCACGCATGTGGAAAATAAGGAATAAAAAGCGGAGGGGACCCCTCCGCCGTGCGCTGTGCATATCCGCACAGCGTATTTATATAAAGGAAAAGCAGCCCTCGCTGTCAGGGCTGCGGATAAAAGCGGAAGAAAGGCGCGGACTGCGGATGTCCGCGCAATCTATTACGCTGTGTATAGGATAAAAGGGTAGGTAATTAATTAAATTCATCTACATCTTGTATTATAGCATATTGTCATATACAATGCAAGCATTTTATGTAAATTTTTTGGATAATTTTATGATTTTAAGACATATTTAAGAAAATTATGTTATCGTAATATTACACAATAATTACAAGAGGTGAGATCATGCGCATATTGGTCGTTGAGGACGAGCGGCGCTTAGCGGAGGCGCTGGGTCAGATATTGAAAAAGAGCGGTTACATAGCCGATGTGGTTTATGACGGAGAGGACGGTCTTGACTATATTTTAAGCGGCATTTACGATGTTGTGGTGCTTGACTGGATGCTCCCGAAAATGGACGGAATAGAGATATTAAAAAGAGTTCGCGCCGACGGATTCGACGTGCCGATTATACTGCTGACGGCGAAAAGCGACGTCGCAGATAAGGTGGCGGGGCTTGACAACGGCGCCGATGATTATCTGGCGAAGCCGTTTGACACATCCGAGCTTCTCGCGCGCATAAGAGCTCTCGGCAGACGCAAGGGTGAAATAGTCGCCGCGGACGGTATGAGCTTCGGGGATATAACGCTCGACACGGCGCGGCTGCTTTTAAAGCACGACGGCGGAGTGTTGGAGCTTACGCGCAAGGAAGCGCAGCTTCTGGAATATTTAATGCTTAATAAGAACGCCGTGCTTTCAAAGGAGCAGATAATAGAAAAGCTATGGGGCTTCGACTCGGAAGCTGATGCAAATCACGTCGAGGTATATATACATTTTTTGAGAAATAAGCTCGCGTCCGTCAGCAAAAACGTTATAATAGCAACGGTGCGCGGAGTGGGGTACACGTTAAAGCTGAAGGAGTAGGGTATGTTTAAGAAACTGCGCAACAACTTTCTCGCGGTAAGCTCCGCCACCATTGCCGCGCTGATAATATGCAGCTTCGGTCTGAATTATCTTATGGTATATCAGGGCTTGAGAAGCTCTACGGACCGCAAGCTTGAAAACGAGATAAAGATGGCGGAGCGGAGAATAAGCCATGAGACGCCGCCGGAAAAGGACGCGCCGGATATTTCCGGAGCCGCGCGGGAGGCATCCCCGTATCCCGAAAAAAGGGGCGAACATGAAAGCCCGGATGCGCCGGAAGGGCGTAAGGAGCCGCGCGGCGCCGAGGCTCCGGAGGATTTGAATGAGCGTCTGGATTTCGGCAGGAATCAGGAGTTTTCGCCCACCTTTTCCGTAATTACGGATATGGAGGGAAACGTTAAAGAGGTTACTATGGCGTTTTCCATGACGGAGGATTTTTACAGTGAGCGCGCGGCGGAGCTTCTGAGCTCGGGCAGGGACGGCGGAAAGCTCCGCGAGGTCAATTCGGACGGCAGCGTTTCAAATTGGCAGTACGCGATAAAGCGCCTTGACGAAGGATGCGTTATAGCGTTCACGGAAATTTCCTATGAGATCAACATATTGCGTATGTTCGCGCTTCGCCTGCTGCTTATAGCCGCCGCCGCTATAATTGTCACCGTGTTTATAAGCTTATTTTTCGCCAATCGCTCCATCAAACCGATAGAGGAGGCGTACAATAAGCAGAAGCAGTTTATTGCCGATGCATCGCATGAGCTGAAAACGCCGCTGGCGGCTATAAATACGAACATAGATGTTTTGCTTTCCCGCGACGGGGCGGATGACGAGGACAGAAAATGGCTGATGTATATCAAGGATGAGACCGGACGCATGAATAAGCTGACGAACAGCCTTCTTTATCTTGCGCGTGCGGGACATGACGCGTCAACTCGTGTTTTCGGGAGCGTCTCGTGGACAGAGATCGTAAAAAACATACTGCTTGTTATGGAGGCTCGTGTATTTGAGCAGAATATACGGCTCGACTCACAAATAGAGGACGGCGTGAATGTCGCCGCGGATTCCGAACAGCTTAAGAGGCTCGTTATGATTTTGCTGGATAACGCTGTGAAATATACTCCGTCAGGCGGCTCGATCGAGGTGAGTCTGAAAAAGAAGTCCGCTGACGCTCATCTTACTGTAAGAAATACGGGTACGGGTATAGACGAAGCCGACCTGCCGCACATTTTCGACAGGTTTTACCGTTCGGACAAGGCAAGGACATACACGGAGGATTCCGGCTACGGATTGGGATTGGCAATCGCAAAGGCGGCAGCAGAATCCTTTCGGGGTACGATAAGCGTGGAATCCGATTCCGAGAGCTATGCATTGTTTACGGTAAAGCTGCCGCTGATAAAATCATAAACGGAGGAAAATATGCTTGACAGATTTAAGCGTTTGAGGCTTTCGGAAGCGGATATAGACGCGCTCAAGGAATATTATGACAAATATAAATCGATCCCGCTGCCGTCGCGCGAGGATTTTCTTGAATTTTCGCGCACAGGGAACAGGCTCTCATACGAAAATATGTATTTTGCGCTCCGGCACCGCATTAATGCCGCTTTTATGCTGTGGAAAGCGGCGGGCGGAAAATATATCGGGGAGCTGCGCGCACAGCTTTATGCGGTATGCGGAGAGCCGACATGGGCTTTGCCCGCGCATACCTCCGATCCGGACGCCGCCGAAATAGATCTTTTTGCCGCCGAAACGTCAATGATGCTCGCGGAGATAGCGTATCTGTCGGAGGGCGCGATCGGAGCGGATTTGGTAACAAGAATAAAAGCGGAAATCCGGGAACGGATATTTGAGCCGTTCTCGCGTAACAGGTACCGCTGGGAAGAGTCAAAGCATAACTGGTCGGCAGTATGCGCGGGCGCCGTGGGCGCGGCGTATTTGTATCTCGCGCCCGACGAGCTGCCTCTCGGGCGGATAATTGACGCGATGAAAGCATATATTTCCGGCTATAACGATGAGGGGATATGCTTTGAGGGGATAGGGTACTGGAGCTACGGATTCGGATTTTATTTGTATTTCGCGGATATATTGCTAAAAATGCGCGGAGTTGACATAATTCATTCGGATAAGCTCCGCCGTATCGCGGAATTCCCGCGCAGCTCAACGCTGTGCGGCAATGTGCGGATAACCTGCTCCGACGCTCCGGAGGATTTTCGCGCTCCGGAGGGGCTTATGGGAATGATTAACGAATATTACGGAATTTCCGCCGCCGCCGGGACAGAAAGAACAGACGAATGCGGACGCTGGGCGCATTTTATACGCTCGTATCTGTATCCGTACTCAACCGGCGCGGAGGCGGATAAGGGTGAATTTATTTTCGAACGCTCGCAGTGGTACATAAACCGAAAGGAAAGCTACGGCTTTTTTATAAAGGGCGGAACAAACGGCGAGCCGCATAATCACAACGATATAGGCTCGTTTATAATAGCGGACGGAAAAGGTCAGCTTTTATGCGATTTGGGTATGGGCGAATACACGCGCGGATATTTTGATGAAAAACAACGGTATTCGTATCTGTGCTGCTCCTCTCTCGGTCATAGTGTGCCGATAATAGACGGGCTCGGTCAGCGGACAGGCGGGGATTTCCGATGCGACGGATTTGTCTGCGGAGGGAACCGCGCGTCTGTATCCTTCGGCGGTTCATACGGCGGCGGGATAAAAATTTTGCGCGAGGCGCGCTTGTATGAGAATAAAATCAGGCTTCGCGACACGTTTTCGTTCGCTGACGGCAAACCGCATAAAATAATTGAGCGCTTCGTAAGCACGGTTAAACCGGTAATCGAGGACAGCGCAACGGTAATAGGCGGTTTAAGGATGAACAGGACCGGTGAAATAAGGGAGGAAACAATATCCGCGCACGACGGCGCGGCAAAAACCGTATATCTTACGGATATTCCGGCGTCGGACACGTTTGAAACGGAAATTTATATAAAAAGCAGATAAATTTAAAAAGGGACTGATTATCAATCAGTCCCTTTTGACGCCATGAATTTTTCGTATCCGCGGCGGCGAAGAGCGCATGCCGGGCAATGACCGCAGCCCTCGCCCTTTATACCGTTGTAGCAGGTGAGGGTTTTGCTGTAAACAGTGCTGAGTACGCCCAAATCGTCAGCCATTTTCCATGTGGCGGCTTTATCGAGCCACATTAGCGGCGTATGGATTACAAAGCCGTAATCCATAGCCAGATTCAGCGTTACGTTCAGAGATTTTATAAAAATATCGCGGCAGTCGGGATAACCGGAAAAATCCGTTTCGCATACTCCCGTAACTATATCCGTTATGCCGTGTGTTTTTGCGTAAATCGCCGCGTAGCTTAAAAACAGCAGATTGCGCCCTTCCACGAAGGTGTTTGGCGGAGCGCCGTCCGGCTTTGTTTCCTCAACGGGGATATCGTCACGCGTGAGTGAGTTGGCGCTGAGCAGGCTTATGACCGGCGTGGGTATGATCTCGTATGAGATTCCCGCGTCCGCGCATATTTCCTCCGCGCATTGAAGTTCGAGCCTGTGCCGCTGCCCGTAGTCAAAGCCTACGGCGGACACGTTTTCCTTGCCGAATTTGTCTGTCGCCCAGAACAGGCAGGTCGTGCTGTCCTGCCCGCCCGATAAGACTACCAGAGCTTTTTTACCCATAATTATTTCTCCTTAAATCCGAGACTGTCAAACAGCCGATTTTGCGCTATTTCCTCATATTTTGTGCCGGCTTTGCCGTAGCTTGCGAACGGGTAAATCGAAATGCCTCCCCGCGGCGCAAACACACCCTTCACCTCAATATATTTAGGCTCCATAAGCTTAATAAGATCCTTCATGATTATGTTTACGCAGTCCTCGTGAAAATCGCCGTGATTGCGGAAGCTGAACAGATACAGCTTCAGGGATTTGCTTTCGACCATTTTTTTGTCGGGAATATAGTTAATATAAATATGCGCGAAATCCGGCTGACCCGTGATAGGGCACAGCGATGTGAATTCCGGACAGTCAAACGTTACCATGTAGTCGTTTTGAGGATGCTTATTGGCGAACGTTTCAAGCACCTGCGGCGCGTAATCATCCCTGTATTCGGTTTTTTTGCTGCCAAGAAGGGTCAACCCTTCCGTTTCTCTCTCGTTTCCCATCATCAGCTTTACTCCTTCTCCTCAAGCCACCTGAGCTTTTGAGCGCAGGCGTGCCGCATTATATCCTCAAGTCCGGCGCGGTCCTCGTTTTCGGCGGCAACCGCCATTTTTTCCAGACTCGCCTCCATTTCACGTATACGTTTTACAAGTTCGGTTTTATTTTCTATAAACAGCTCGCTCCACATGACCTCGTTTATTTTTGCCACACGGGTACAGTCGCGCAATGAGCCGGCGCTGAAAAACGTCGAACGCTCAATCATCGGATTATCGCACAATGCCACCGCTACGACATGCATAAGCTGCGAAGTGTAAGCGATTATAGCGTCGTGCTCCGCCGCCGTTGTGGTTACGACATGCCTGCAGCCGATATGCTCAGCCAGCTCGCGCACAAGCGCGATGCTTTCGGGCTTGTTTTCGGGCGTGGGCGTTATAAGGAACGACGCCTTGTTAAACAGTGTGTCCGTTGAGGATTGATATCCGCCGACCTCGCGTCCCGCCATCGGGTGCGCTCCGACAAAATCAACTGTGTCCGGCAGAATTTCTCTTAAATTATCTATCATAAACTGCTTTACTCCGGAAACATCCGTTACCACGGCGCCCGCTTTAATCCTATGGACGTTTTGCCGTATCATGTCTACATTGAGCTGCGGATACAGGCACAGGATTATTAGATCCGCATTTTCCATAGCGTCGCCGGCATCCTGAAACCCCTCGTCTATAACGCCGTCCTTTTTTGCCAGCTCAAGCGGTTCCTCAGAGCGATTGTACGCGATTACGGAACAGTTATGAAACCCGCGCAGTCTGCGCGCGATAGAGCCTCCGATAAGACCAAGACCTATTATCGCAATTCTCATATTTTTGCCTCCGATTGGTGAAATTATCCGAATTCCGCATAAAGCTGTGTCCGAATCGTTCCGCCGCCGCGAAGTCCACCGATAGGCGCCGTATGGGCTGCGGCTGTGAAAAACGGCTTCGTTTTATGGGAATATATCTCAATTATAACATATAATATCAGAATGTACAAGCAATATGCGAAAATTTTCTGCTTAATATTTCCATTCGGGGTTGACGGCAGGGCGGGAAAAATGATAAAATAAATAATTGTATAAGTAAGTGTGTGGGAGGCAGGAAATGTTTTTAGCGGACAAATGGGAGGATTATGCTTTGATCGACGCCGGAGACGGAGAAAAGCTTGAATATTGGGGCAAATATTTACTGCGCCGACCGGACCCGTTGGCGGCATGGCGGATGAGCGCGGAGAAAACCTTGTGGGATAAGGCTGACGCGGCGTATCACCGTTCCGCGTCCGGCGGGGGAAGCTGGGAATATTTCAGCCGGAGGATCCCGGAGCGCTGGACGATCCGATACGGGGAGCTGACATTCAATGTTAAGCCTATGGGCTTTAAGCATACCGGGTTATTTCCCGAGCAGGCTGTAAACTGGGACTGGTTTTCGGATATGATAAGAGATGCCGCAAGACCGATACGCGTGCTTAATCTTTTCGCTTATACGGGCGGTGCGACAGCCGCGGCACTGGCAGCGGGCGCGCAGGTCGTTCATGTGGACGCGTCCAGGGGAATGGTTTCGTGGGCAAAGGAGAATATGATATCCTCGGGGCTTGCGGATAAGCCTGTCAGATATATCGTGGACGATGTAAAAAAATTCGTTATGCGCGAGCAGCGGCGCGGACACGAATATGAAGCCGTTATAATGGATCCGCCGTCATACGGCAGAGGACCGGGCGGAGAGGTTTGGAAAATCGAAAACGAGCTGTATCCTCTCGTGGAGGAATGCGTAAAGCTTCTGTCAGACGACCCGTTGTTTTTCCTGATAAATTCATATACAACGGGGTTGAGCGCGCAGGCGCTTACAAATATACTCAGAATGACCGCCGAAAAAAATTTCGGCGGGAAAACGGAATCGGATGAAATAGGACTTCCGATGAAATCTAACGGGCTTGTGCTGCCGTGCGGCATAAGCGGCAGATGGAGCGGGGAATAAAATGCTTGAAACAAAAAATTTATACTTTCGTTACCGTGACGAGGACCTTGAAACGGGAGAGGTCGAGTATGACGAAATATTACATGGAATAAATCTGAATATAAAAAAGGGCTCCTTTACGGCGGTTTTGGGTCATAACGGCTCGGGAAAATCGACATTGGCAAAGCATTTCAACGCGATTTTGCTGCCGTCCGGAGGGAAGGTGTACGTCAAGGGTATGGACACGGCTGACGAGCGGAATTTATTCGGAATACGCTCGACGGCGGGAATGGTGTTTCAAAACCCGGATAATCAGCTTGTTGCGGCAATTGTCGAGGATGAGGCGGCGTTCGCGCCGGAAAATCTCGGTGTGGAGCCAAAGGAAATACGCAGACGCGTGGACGAATGTCTCGGCATTGTGGGAATGACCGAGTTCGCTCATTCCGAGCCGTCGAAGCTTTCGGGCGGGCAGAAGCAGCGCGTGGCGATAGCGTCGGTGCTCACAATGGAGCCGGAGTGCATAATATTGGACGAGCCTACGGCTATGCTTGACCCAAAGGGCAGAGAAGAGGTAATGAGGACCATACAAAAGCTTAACCGCGAAAAGGGTATGACCGTGGTGCTCATAACGCATTATATGGACGAGGCGGCGTCAGCCGACAGGGTCATAGTGATAGACAACGGCAGCATTGTGCTTGACGACGTTCCGAAAAAGGTGTTCGCGCAGGTGGACAGACTTCGTGAGCTTGGACTGGACACGCCGCAGGTAACGGAGCTTGCGCATATGCTCAGGCATGACGGTTTTGATTTGCCGGGTGATATACTGAGTGTGGACGAGGCGGCTGAAAAATTAATGGAACTGTTCGGGAAGATGAGGAAATGATAAAGGCAGAGCATGTAAATTATATATACCAGCCCGGTATGGCGGGGGAGAGACAGGCGCTTTTTGATATATCAATGGAGATTGCGGACGGCACTCTCAACGCGCTTATCGGTCATACGGGCAGCGGAAAATCGACGCTGATACAGCACTTTAACGCGCTTGTCCGCCCGACGTCGGGACGGATTTTCATTGACGGAACGGATGTGACCGATAAAAAGACGGATTTGCGGGAAGTAAGGCGGCGCGTCGGACTGGTTTTCCAGTATCCGGAGCATCAGCTGTTTGAGGAAACGGTGGAAAAGGATATAGCGTTCGGTCCGAGAAATCTCGGGCTTACGGACGAGGAAATAAAGGAGAGAGTGCACGCGGCATCTGCGGCGGTGGGATTAAAGGAAAAGTATCTGAGCAGATCGCCGTTCGAGCTGTCGGGCGGTCAGAAAAGGCGCGCGGCAATCGCGGGAGTTCTCGCGATGAATCCGGAGGTGCTTATCCTTGACGAGCCCACAGCGGGACTTGATCCGAGAGGGCGCGACGCGATTCTGGACATAATAAAGCAGCTTCACGCGCAAAATCCGCGGATGATTATAATATTTGTGTCTCATTCGATGGAGGACGTCGCGAAGACGGCTGAATACGTATACGTGATGAACAGAGGACGTCTTGCGATAAGAGGGACGACCGCGGAGGTTTTTGCCGAAGGCGGGGAGCTTGTTAAAATGGGACTTAACGTTCCGCAGGTGACGCTTTTGGTCAACCGTCTTATAGAGGCGGGGATACCGCTGCCGAGGGATGTTTACACGGTCAAATACGCCGTAAAGGAAATAGAAAGGCTGCTCCGGTAAATCCGGATACAGCTCATAATGCAGGGAGTAACGATATGTTTAAGGACATAATCATAGGTCAGTACGTACCGGGGAAAAGCGTTTTGCACAGGCTTGACCCGAAAATAAAGATAATACTTACACTGGCATATATTATAATGCTGTTTATGCTGAAATCTCCGTTGGCCTACGCCGCATTCGCGGCGGCTACGGCGGCGCTTATCGCGTTGAGCTGTATAAATCTGCGCTTTTTCCTGAAGGGGCTGCGTCCCATGCTGTTTATAATAGTGTTCACGGCGGTGATAAACCTGTTTTTCACGCCGGGAGAAGCGCTTGCTTCCGCGCATGTGTTCCGCTGGACGATTTCTGTCACGAAGGAGGGCGTAAGAATGGCGGCGGTGATGTTTTACAGACTTGTGCTGCTTGTAACGGGCACCTCGCTGCTGACGCTCACGACCTCGCCGCTTATGCTGACCGACGGCATAGAAAAGCTGCTTTCGCCGCTTACGATTGTCAGGGTGCCGGCGCATGAGATAGCGATGATGATGACTATAGCGATAAGATTTATTCCGACGCTTGCCGAGGAGACGGACAAAATACAGAAGGCGCAGACGGCGCGGGGCGCGGATTTTTCGTCAAAAAATCTTATAAAACGCATTAAGGCTATGATACCGCTTTTGGTGCCGCTGTTTGTGTCCGCCTTTCGCCGCGCGGACGAGCTGGCGACGGCTATGGACGCGCGCTGCTATAACGGGGGCAGCCGCAGGACAAGGCTGCACGAATCGCATATAGGAAAAGCCGATATTTTGTACGCGTCGGTATATATTGCAGTGTGCATATCGGTCCTGGCTCTGAACGCGGTGTAAATTTCTGCGCCCGGACATAAATTTGCCATAGTATAAACATTGAAATTACTTGGGAGAAATGGTATAATGAATATACGGCTTGATTTACAGTACGACGGAACCAATTATCACGGGTGGCAGATCCAGCCGCGCGATATTTCCGTGCAGTCGGTGCTCATGCGCGCAATTGCCGAGGTGACGGCGCAGCGCGTCAACATTATAGGCTGCGGGCGCACCGACGCGAGGGTGCACGCGCTGCATTACGTATGCAATTTCAACATCGAGACAACAGTGCCGGCGGAGCGCTTGCCGTATGCGCTGAACGCGCATTTGCCCGACGATATAACGGTAAAAGCGGCGAGCGTTGTTCCGGATGATTTTCAGGCAAACCGAAGTGCTGTAAAAAAAACGTATTTATACAGAATTTTAAACACGGAGATGCCGGACGCTTTTTTGAGAAATTACGCGTGGCATTACAAATATCCGCTTGATCTGGAAAAAATGAAAATCGGAGCGGAGGCTTTTTTGGGAGAGCATGATTTCGCAGGATTCGCTTCGGCGGGATACAGCGCCAAAACAACGGTGCGGACTATCTATTCGCTGGACTTGAGCGCGGACGGAGGCATGATCGAAATGGAAATCTGCGGCAACGGATTTTTATATAATATGGTCCGCATTATCGCCGGCACGCTTGCGCATATGGGCGCGGGGAAAATAGATTACCGATGCGCGGATGAAATTATCGCGTCCGCGGATCGCAGCAAAGCGGGAATTACCGCGCCGCCGCAGGGATTATTTTTGAAGGAGGTGTTTTATTGATGGACAAATCGCAGAGAGACGAGATAAAAAATTTAATAAGCTTCGGCGATGAGGACAAGGAAAACACCATGCAGTCCGATAATGTCCCGAATATTCCCGAGGCGGAGGATTTTGACGGCGGGACGGAAACGGATATCCCCGAGACGGAGGATTTTGACGGCGGGACGGAAACGGATATTCCCGAGACGGAGGATTTTAACGGCGGGACGGAAACAGATATTCCCGAGACGGAGGATTTTGACATCGGGGCGGATGCGGATATTCCCGAGGATAGCGCTTCCGATGTGACTGATGAGGAGGAAGCCGCGGAGGATGACTCTGAAGAAGGCGAGCCCGGCGGCGCGCATCTTACTGGCGCGGATATCGAGTACGGCTACGGATTTGACGGCGCATACACGGAGGAGGAGAAAAAGCCTTCGCCAAAGGTGTCAGCCTTGGTAAAGGGCTGCGTTATAGCGGCGGCGGTGATAGCTGCCGCGGTAATATTTACGGTGACGGATACGGGGTTTATAGGCGCGTATAAGCGCAATTTCAGGCATAATTTCCATAAAATCTTTAATATTCCGGAAACGCCCGTTACGGAGCTTGTGCCGGAGGATATAAACGAGCCCGAAAACAATCCCGAAACGGATACGGCGCAGGACGCCGGTATTGAAGCCGATACGACTGAAAACGAGGAGAATACAGCCGAAAGCAGAGCGGAGTTTGTTAACATGGACGTTAAAAGCTCCGTTATAATACCCTACGAGTTTGCGTCGGAATCCGATTACGGAGTATGGGCGGGAGGCGTTGTGTGCGCGTCAACGAATTATATGTGCTTTATAAACGGAAACGGCGAGATTGAGTGGGAATGCGCAACGAGCGTTATAGATCCCATTCTCGACACTGCCGGAAGGTATATCCTCATAGCGCAGGAGGGCGGTACAAAGCTGTGTCTTTACGAGGGGAATAAGCTTCTTTATGATACAGACTGCGAGGATAATATTCTCGCCGCGGATCTGTCTGAGAACGGCGATTGTGTGCTGGTTACGACAAAGGATTTGTACAAGGGCGCCATTGCCGCCTATAACAAGAGCGGACAGCTTATCTTCGCGCGTTCCTCCGGCGGCGGAAGCATTATTGACGCGGCTGTGAGCCCGTCGTCGAGGAATATCGCCGCGGCGCTGCTCGATACCGATAACTCTGTAAAATCGACCGTCGAGATTTTTGATATTACAAAGGACGACCCTATAGCCTCGGCTGAGCTCGACGATGTGATTTTGTTTGATTTGGAGTATTTCGGCAACACAGTAAGCGCGTTCGGTGATAACGCGATTGCCGGTATCAAGTCTGACGGCGAAATCATATATGATAAGCGGTTTGACGGCGAGGAGCTGATTCATTATGCTTACGACAGCGAGGGCGGAAAGCTGCTCATGCTCAATGCCTCGAACATTCCGACGCTCGCGGTATACAACGGAAGAGGAAAAGAAAAAAGCGTTTTTTCCGCGCTTGACACGGCGGATTTTCTGTGTATAGACGGAAACAGAATCATGTATAACAACGACCGTGAAATTATCGCGGGAAAGGCTAACGGCGGCGTATTTGAGCGTTATACGGCAAGCATGGATATACGGGAGCTTATAATGGTTGATAAGGATATGTTTTTTATCGTATACTCCAACAGCCTTGAGCTTATAAAAAAGTAAAAAAGGATGATGAGCAGTGGAAAACATTTCGGCGGCGGCAATACTTGACGCGGTTTTGGCGCTCGGGATTATCATATCCGTAATTCTCGGCGCGCGGCGCGGGCTGCTTAAAACAATATGGAAAATGGGCGCATGGGTAATAGTGATACTTTTCGTAGTCATGTTTAAAACGCCGTTTACAAGTATGCTGGCGCAGACGGACGCGGCGGCGGATATGTATTCGGCGGTCAGCGAGAGGATAACCCCGGTGTTCACGCACGGACTCAACAAGGGCGAGGCGACGCGGCAGGAGATAAACGATATAGCGTCATCGCTGTTTATGCCGAATATCGTAGTGTCGCAGGTGTTGAGGGATTATGACGCCGAGGCGGTGTCAAGCGGCGCTCAGTCCGCCGTAAACCGCGCGGTCGATAATATATCACGCTCGATTACGATGACCGTGATAGGATTCTGCGCGGCTTTGATATTGTTCATACTTGTAAAAATCGCGCTGTTTATAATATATCGTATTCTCGCGGCTTTTTCAAAGCTGCCGGTCATACACGGCACAAATCATATGCTCGGCGCGCTGTGGGGCTTTTTGAGCGCGGTGCTGCTGACATATATAATATGCGCGGTCATATCGTTTGCGGCGTCGGATAACGAGGCGGTATACACGATGATTAGCGAAACATACGTTGTTAAATATTTTTATAATTATAATATACTTTTACAATTATTTATGAAAGCATAGGAGGTAAAAAAATGTACAGCGACATAGTAAAAAAGGGACTGGAAAAAACCCCGCACCGTTCGCTTTTCAAGGCTTCGGGATTTACGGATGAGGAAATCGAAAGACCGCTGATAGGCGTGGTTTCGGCTAAGAACGAAATTATTCCCGGTCATATCCATCTTGACAAGATAGCCGAAGCGGTAAAGGCGGGCGTGAGAATGGCGGGAGGAACGCCGATTGAATTCCCGTCGATAGGCGTATGCGACGGAATTGCGATGGGGCATATAGGCATGAAATACTCGCTTGCTTCGCGCGAGCTCATTGCGGATTCGATAGAGTCTATGGCTCTCGCGCACGGCTTTGATGCGCTTGTTTTAATCCCCAACTGCGATAAGATTGTGCCGGGAATGCTTATCGCGGCGGCAAGGCTGAATATTCCCGCGGTCATAGTATCGGGAGGTCCGATGCTGTCCATGAATTTCAACGGCAAATACCGCGATTTGAATACGGCGTTTGAGGCGGTAGGCGCGTTTAAGGCGGGACAGATAGACGAAAACGGACTGCTGGAGCTCGAAAACGCGGCGTGCCCGTCATGCGGCTCGTGCTCGGGTATGTTTACGGCAAATTCCATGAACTGCCTTTGCGAGGTTCTCGGTATGGCTCTGCCGGGCAACGGCACCATTCCCGCGGTATATTCGGAGAGAATACGTCTCGCGAAGCATGCCGGCATGAAGATTATGGAGCTTTTGGAAAAGAATATCCGTCCGCGCGATATAATCACGCCGGATTCCATTTATAATGCTCTGCGCGTTGATATGGCGCTGGGATGCTCCACAAATTCCATGCTCCATCTTCCCGCGATTGCATATGAGGCGAAGGCTCCGATATCGCTTGACTACGCGAATGACATAAGCAAGGTTACTCCGAATCTGTGCCATCTCGCTCCTGCCGGAGAGCATCACGTTCAGGATTTGTATGCGGCCGGCGGCGTAACGGCTGTTATGAACGAGCTGGCAAAGAACGATTTATTAAAGCTTGACACTATGACCGTTACGGGTAAAACCCAGGGTGAAAATATCAAGGGACATCCGGTTCAGAATTACGAGGTTATTCGTCCGATCGACAATCCTTATTCGCAGACGGGCGGCATAGCCGTATTGAAGGGCAATCTTGCGCCGGACGGCTCCGTTGTCAAGCGCAGCGCCGTGGCGCCCGAAATGCTCAGGCATGAGGGCCCCGCGAAGGTGTTTGAGAGCGAGGAGGAAGCGATTGCCGCGATCTACGAGGGCAAAATCGTAAAGGGCGACGTTGTGGTTATCCGTTACGAGGGACCCAAGGGCGGACCCGGTATGAGAGAAATGCTCTCTCCCACGTCCGCGATATGCGGCATGGGTTTGGATAAGGATGTTGCCCTCATTACGGACGGACGTTTTTCCGGCGCGACGCGCGGCGCCGCTATCGGTCATGTTTCGCCCGAGGCTATGGACGGCGGTCCGATTGCCTACGTTAAGGATGGAGATATTATAGAAATTGACATAGACAACTGCGTGCTCAACATAAAGGTTTCCGATGAGGAAATGGCGAAGCGCCGCGAGGGCTGGACGCCGAACGAGCCGAAGGTCAAAACAGGTTACTTAAAGCGTTATTCTCAGCATGTAGCGTCCGGTATGCAGGGCGCCGTAATGCTCGATGACTGACGCGCTGCAAAGATGCTATGTACGATGAATTAACGCAAAAGGATATCGACAAGATAAACGAGGAGATTGAATACCGTAAAGCGGTGAAGCGGCACGAGCTTCTGGAGGAGGTAAAGCGCACACGCGCATTCGGGGATCTTAGCGAGAACTTTGAATATAAGGAGGCAAAGCGGCTCAAGAACCAAAACGAGAGCCGCATACGCTACCTTGAGCGCATGGTAAAGACGGCAAAATTGGTTTCCGACAGCTCAGGCGCGGACGCGGTGGGGCTGTACGATTTAGTGGAGTGTGAAATGCTCGGCAAGGTTCGCACTGTTAAAATCGTAACAACAATACGCACTGACGCGTTAAAGGGGTTATTCGGCAAGGATACGCCGTTCGGAAAAGCGATCCTCGGGCGCCGCGCCGGCGATGTGTGCCGCGTGGAGGCGCCGAACGGCGGGTACGATGTAAAAATTTTGAGCATAACAAAGGGCGAAGACGACGGCTCGGACCCGATCATGTCATATTAAGCGGCGAGGTTAAATTATGTATGAGGTAAAAAAACGTTTGGAAATATCGGCGGCGCATTATCTGACGCTGGATTACGAATCAAAATGCACAAATCTTCACGGACATAACTGGATAATAGATATTTATCTGCGTTCGGAGGAGCTTGACAAAAACGGTATGGTTATGGACTTTACCGTAATCAAGAAAAAAATTGAGGATATGTTTGACCATAAGGTGATAAATGATGTCGCGGATTTTAATCCGACGGCGGAAAACCTCGCGAAATACATATGCGACATTCTCCAGCCGAAGTGCTGGCGCGTGGATGTGTGCGAGAGCGCGGACAACACTGCGAGCTATTATAAGGACGAGCTATGAGAGTGGTTGAAATTTTTGACAGCATAGAAGGCGAGGGGATACGCGCCGGTCAAACGGCGTCGTTCATTCGCCTTGCGGGCTGCAATCTGCGCTGCTCGTACTGCGATACAAGGTACGCGCTGTACGGGGAAAAGGAAGAGTGCGTTTATACCGAGATGACGCCGGAGGAGGCAGCGGAAAAAGCAAGGCTTCGCCGCGTTACTCTGACAGGCGGCGAACCGCTCATACACGAGGATGTCCAAAAGCTCATCGCGCTGCTGCTCGCTCAGGGGAAAGAGGTCAATATCGAAACAAACGGCGCGGCGGATATCTCCCGATTTTTATCCGGCGATAAAGGGCTGTTTTTTACGATCGATTATAAGCTTCCGTCAAGCGGGGAGGAGGGCAGAATGCTTTGGAGCAACTTCCTTAAGCTAAGACCGCGTGACGTCGTGAAATTTGTGGTAGGAACGGACGAGGATGTGTCAGCGATGCTCAAAATCGTGCTGAGATTAAAATCCGAGCTTCGGGATATGCCGCATTTGTTCGCGGGCGCTGTGTTCGGACAATACGAGCCGTCCGAGCTGGTAAGGCGCGTGCTTGAGAATGAAGCGCTTCGGGAGGTCCGGGTGCAGCTGCAAATGCACAAATTTATCTGGGATCCCGATAGCAGAGGAGTTTAACATGAAAAAGGAATTTAATCAGGAAAAAATCGCGGACGCAGTCCGTGTAATAATCGAGGAGCTGGGCGGAGATACAGGCAGCGAAGGGCTTAAGGAAACGCCGGAACGCGTCGCGCGTATGTACGCGGAAATTTTTGAGGGCATGAGGTACACAAACGATGAAATTGCCCGAATGTTCAGCAAATGCTTTGAGGCGGACAGCCGCGATTTGGTGTTTGTGAAGGATATAGAGGTATTCTCCTACTGCGAGCATCATATGGCGCTCATGTATAATATGAAATGCCATGTGGGATATATTCCAAACGGAAAGGTAATAGGCTTGTCGAAAATTGCGCGTATATGCGATATGGTTTCAAAGCGTTTGCAGCTTCAGGAGCGCATATGCTCGGACATCGCGGAGATTATGCAGAAGGTATGCGGCACACAGGACGTTATTGTTATTGTTGAGGGCGAGCACAGCTGCATGACGGCGCGCGGAATAAAGAAGGCGGGCTCGAAAACACGCACGGCGGCGGTGAGAGGTCTGTTTGATACCGACCATGAGCTCAGAAACGAGGTATATAATCTTCTGAAATAATACGGGCATTTCAAACGTATAAAAAAAACCGCGCCACGGGTGGCGTGAAAAAAACAGTAAGGTATATTTTTGCGGGATACAGTCGCGTTACGCGATGCTATCCCGCTTTTCATTTAATCACATCCTTAGAGAGAGCTATATCTGTAGGTCAAAATGCAATATAAAATTTTTTTCAGGAAATTTTTAAAAAAGACTTGACAAATACGTCTACATGATGTAGACTGTATTTGTCTACAAGGTGTAGATGAATATAAATGGAGGTATTTTCAATGTCGACAGAAAATATCAGTATTGCAAAAGCGGAACTGGAGATCATGCGCGTGATATGGAATGCGGGTGAGCCGATCACGGCAGCGAAAATAGGAGAGCTTTTGGAAGAAAAGGACTGGAAACGTACAACGATTGCTACGCTTCTGGCAAGATTAGCGGAAAAGGGAATGCTCGATACCGAACGACGCGGCAGGACGATGTATTATACAGCGCGGGTTTCTGCTAGGGAGTATAAAAAGGGGCAGGCAATGAATCTGATTAAAAACCTTTTCGGGGGTTCAGCCCGTGACCTGATTGTGTCTCTGGCGGAGGAGGATACCCTGTCGGACGAGGATATTAAAGAATTGAAGGACTTTTTTGCGGACAGGAGGAAATAAACGATGACAGGCGAGATATTGACAGCTCTTTTCATCACCTCCCTTGCGGGCTCGGCGCTTGCGGGAATAATCCTGCTGCTGCGTCCCGTCACAAGAAGGCATTTCGGGTATGGCTGGCAGTATTACATCTGGCTTGCCGTGCTTGCGGCGCTGATTTTACCGGTACGGATTTCGCTGCCGCAAAGCAATATGACTGCGCCGCCTGTACTATATGCGCAGCAGACGCGGGAGATTTCACAAACAGCGGAAACCGAGCCGGAGATGCGGGAAATCGGACATACGCCGACAATGCAAACCGCCGCGCCGGGCAAAGTGGAGCTGCTGCGACAGATGATTGTCGGCAGCGGTCAAAAGGTCCTTTGCATTGTGTGGCTGACGGGCGCATGTGCATTTCTGCTGTGGTATTTGGTCGGGTATGCTCTGCTGTGCCGAAAAATCCGTAAAAATTCAGTGGAAATCACCTGCCCGGAGCTTCGTCAATACACGGACAAAAAGGTCCGCGTCCTGTCGTGCGGCGCTGTGAGTGTGCCGTTTATGACAGGTGTGTTCCGTTCTGCGCTGATTTTGCCGAAAAGGACGTTTACGGAGGCGCAGCTTCACAACATTCTCCGCCACGAAACAACGCACCTAAAGCGAAGGGATATTCTGTATAAATGGTTTGCCGCGTTGGTGAAATGCATTCATTGGTTTAACCCCGTCGTTTGGTATGCGGTGCGGCAAATCAATACGGAATGTGAAATTTCCTGTGATATGTCGGTCATTGCCGAGATGAACAACGAGGAAGAAATAAGCTATGTTGATACTATCCTTTCCATGCTCTCCGCGTGCAAAACAAAAGCTATTCCCTTGACAACGGGAATGGCGGGAAGTAAAAAAATAATCAAAAGGAGACTGAAAATGATGAAAAATAAAAAGAAAATCAGTAAAATCATGTCGGTAGTATCAGCGGTCATTGCAGTATTTTTACTGTCCACAACGGTATTTGCAAGCGGCGTGCTGTCTGACCTCGCAGCGGACGATTACACCATTGAAATTTTGAATAACGGCGAAAAAATAGAGCTTGAAAATCCGCCGTTTATCGAGAACGACGAGGTATATGTGCCTCTACGGGAAACCTTTGAAAAGGTTGGCGCAATGGAGGATGAAACCGCCTATATCGGCTATGACGACGGAAAAATTACGGTGTATTTCGGCGACAATTACGACGAAGCCGATGACAGATACGAACTGGAAATCGGTGCGGCACAGGTGATATATAATCCTAGCGGCGAATTACCGAATAGCCGGGCGACCCGTGAAATGAACAATGCGCCGATTTTGAGAAACGATGTAACGTATATTCCGTATTCCTATGCCCTTTGTATGCTTGACATAAAATATTTTATTGATTATACGATATATGACAAAAACGGAAGCTTTGTCGCCGATAATGTTCGCGTCGTAGTCACCAGTCCATACGAAAACAGTACGCCCCAATATACGGTTGACCAGTTTTTCAAAAATATCGGGCTTTCTCAGTATGAACAAGCAGACAGATATTGCTCTGATAAAATAGCGGGCTTTTACCATGACGATACTATTTTTTCTCCACAAAAAATTGTCAGCGAAATAACAGTTGATTACACGAAAGATTCTTTAAATCAAATCAGTGCGGAGTTTTATACGGAATATACCGACAATACAACGCCGACAGGAGAGCAGCGAAAAGAGGATAATAAATTTGTCCATTGGAAAGTATATCTGACCGAGCAAGCTGACTTCAGCTACTTAATAACCGGTTGGGAAAGCATAACAGATGTCAGGGTTGATGAGGATGGGAATCTGATAAAATCCTTCGGCGGCAGCCTTGTAAACCGTTAACAGCAGAGCGGACGGCATTTGACAGACGAATTGACGACGGTAAAAACATACATATGCGAGAAAAGGCATATCGCAATTCAAGCGATATGCCTTTTCTCAAACCCTGTCCGACAGCCTGCCATAATATGTTATGCCATCGAGGCGCGGTTTTTTATTTCCTGTCCACAAGGCTTAAAAATTCCTTGGTTCGTTCGTTTTTCGGGTGGTCTATGACGTCCTCCGGAGAACCCTCCTCCGCCACTACGCCTCTGTCCATAAAGATAATCCTGTCAGATACGTTTTTAGCGAATCCAATCTCGTGCGTAACTATTATCATTGTCATATTCTGGTCGGCAAGCGCGCGTATGACCTTTAGAATTTCACCGGTAAGCTCCGGGTCAAGCGCCGACGTTGGCTCGTCAAACAGCAATATTTTCGGATTGAGCGCCAGCGCGCGCGCTATTGACACCCTTTGCTGCTGACCGCCGGACAGTTCGCACGGGTAATTATTGACCTTTTCCGCCAGCCCGACACGGTCAATCAGCTCCAGTGCGTTTTTTTCGATCTCAGAGAAAATTTCCTTCTTATTGCTTTTAAAATCCCCGCGCTCTTTTGCCAGCAGCTTCGGCGCGAGTGTAATGTTTTCAAGCACGCTGTACTGCGGGAACAGGTTGAACTGCTGGAACACCATGCCGAAATTAAGCTGCGCCTTTCTTATTTGCGCCGCGCTGCGATTTTTTGTTTCCGCCGCATCGAACACAAGATTGCCCTCAACGTAAATCTGTCCCTCATCGGCGCGCTCAAGGAAGTTGATACACCGCAGAAGCGTGGTTTTGCCGCTGCCGGAGGAGCCTAAAATCGAGATGACCTCGCCCTGCTCCATCGAAAAGCCTACGCCGTTTAAAACCTCGGTATTGCCAAAGCTTTTATGCATATTTTTTACATCAAGAATACTCATTTTTAACGCGCCTCCTTAACCCTGATAATAATTAAGCCGTTTCTCCGCGTATGAGAGCAGCGCGGAAAGCAGCGCGGTGAACGCCAGGAAATAGAGTCCCGACGCGAACAGCGGCCATATTACGCCGCTCGCCGCGAATCGCGACGCGCTCATAAGTATTTCCGTTATGCCGATAACTCTCGCCAGAGCCGTATCCTTTACGAGAGTTATTATCTCGTTGCCCATTGCGGGAGTTATGCGCTTTATAACCTGAAACAGTACGATTTTAAAGAATACCTGAACCTTTGTAAGCCCGAGAACCTGCCCCGCTTCATATTGCCCGACGGGTATGCTCTCTATTCCGCCGCGGAATATTTCCGAAAAATATGCCGCGTAGTTTATCACAAGCGCGATAAGCGCGGCGGTCATACGGCTTGACATCGGGTGTCCGAAAAGCCCCGGCGCGTATAGCGCGACAAAAAGCTGAAGCATAAGCGGTGTGCCGCGGATTATCCATACAAATGTTTTCATTACCCATTTCAGCGGCTTAAACTTCGCCATTGTGCCGAGAGTTATTATAAGCCCCAGCGGCACTGCCAGCACAAGCGTCACGGCGAACAGCATACAGTTTACGCCGAATCCGTTCAAAAGGCTTTGCCATGCATTCATTTATTATACCTCCAAATCCTCTATTTCCAATATTGCCCTGAAAATCATCTCCGGCGTGATTTTATACGGTATCACCCGCATATCCGGGTCGTTTACCGCTGCTGTCAGCACCGGAAGCAGATAATTGTAATCGACCCTTATCCCGCGCCCGGAGAGCGTCGTTTCCACGCCCAGCTCATACAGCAGGCGGCTGATTTTTTTCGCCTCGTTAATATCGCCGTCGAGCGCGCATTGAACCATTACGCAGTATCCCACAACGTCGCCGTGGAGAAATTTTTCCTCGAATCCCGGCAGCACGGTGAGCCCGTAGAACAGCGCGTGCGCCATAGCTCCGTTAAAGCCCTCGTCAATGAGCATGCTTACCATGCCCGTGCTCACGAGAATTATCAGCGCCGTTTCCTCAAAATCCGCCGTTATAACATGGTTGCGGCAGTCGGCATACGCCTGAACAGCGCGCCGCATAAGCGGCTCGCGGCTCATCCGGCTTATCGAAATGCCCAGGTCGTCCTGAAAAGCCGTATTTCGTCCGCGTGCAGAGAATTCAACCTCATAAAATTTCGCGAGCGTATCGCCTATCCCCGCGCGGAAATACATATCCGGCGCGTTTACTATTATATCCGTGTCGATGAAGCAATGATGCGCCGGGCGAGGCAGATACCAAAATCCTTCGTATGTGTGGTTCTCGTCGTAAATTACGGCGAGCGCCGACGAAGCCGCGCATGTGGACGCGATTGTGGGCGCTGTCACAACCGGGATTTTCAGCGTGTCCGCGACGCATTTGGCGGTGTCGATAGCTTTTCCGCCGCCGACGCCGACAACAAAATCCGCGCCGCTGTTTTTGTATGTATCGGCTAATTCCGCGATACGCGCGCGGTAACACTCCTTGCCGTAAATAACGCAGTCTATTATTTCAAATGCGTTCATTGCCGGCAAAAGCTTCTCCCGCGCTTTTGACAGCGCCGTTTCACCGCCGATTATAAGCGCGCGCCTGCCCAGCGGCGCGCATATGGCTTCAATCGCATCATACGCGTCCGCGCCGATTGTGTACCCGGCAAAATTACAGTTTGTCATATGATTCTATCCTTTATGTTATAATGTAAATTTTAGTTTATCGGGATAACATAAACGGCGGGTGCAAGCCTCCCTTGTCAAAGGGAGGGGGACCGCCGAAGGCGGTGGAGGGATTTATGTGTACAGAAAATCGCATATTTAAGCGATTTGTTGTAATTGCGAAATCCCCTCGCCAACTTCGTTGGCCCTCTCCCCTTTAACAAGGGGCGCAAGCGGAGCGCTACCGTGAGCAGAAATCGCATATGGCGGGCGAGAGCCTCCCTTGTCAAAGGGAGGGGGACCGCCGCAGGCGGTGGAGGGATTCATTTTTACAGAAAACCACACATTTGAGCGATTTGTTGTAATTATGGAATCCCCCAGTCAGCTACGCTGACAGCCCCCTTTGACAAGGGGCCTTAGTTGAGCGCCACCATATGCAAAAGTGCGATAAACTAAAATTTATCTCTCCAAAAATATATAAGGGCGGGGCTATTTGCCCCGCCCCTTAAATCAAGAATTACTGCGCCGCGTTATGATCCATAGCCTTCTGTACGCTCTCGGTAAGACCGTACTTCTGAGCAAGCTCCATAAGCTTTCCGTTGTCAACGAGCTTCTTCATAGCCTCGTTAACCATTGGGCATATATCGCTGCCCTTTCTGAATGCCGCGCCAAACCACTGGTCGCCGAACTTGTTGTCGGTGTTGATAACAAGGTCTGTAAGAGACGAGCCGTCGCCGTTTATCATACCCTCCGCGATTACAGAGTCAACAACAGCGATATCCGCGATACCGTTCTGGACGTCCATGAGCGCCGTCGCCATGTTGCTTACGCCGGTGTAATTTGCGTCCTTGAAATAATCAGCCGCGATAACCTCGACAGTCGGGTCGTTTGCGTCGTCCATCTTTCCGGTCACCTTTTCCTCGCCGGTAGAGCCCGCTTCGGAAACGACATTCTTTCCGGCTACGTCAGCCATAATCTCAGCCTCTCTGTCAGCCTTCATAACCATAGCCTGAGTGTTGTACATATACGGGGTTGTAATCTCCCATGCCTCTTCGCGCTCGGGAGTGATGCACATGCCGTTCCAGAGAGCGTCGATATTTCTTGAGGCAAGCTCTGTTTCCTTCGCGTCCCAGCTGATTTCGGTAAACGTAACGTCTATTCCCAGCTCTTCGGCTACCGCCTGCGCGAATTCCGTATCAAATCCGGTCCAGTTGCCGTTGTCGTCGAGATAGTTCATAGGCGGATAATTCGTAACGCCTATCGTGAGAACGCCCTTCTCCTGTACCTGCGCCCAGTCGCTTTCCGCCGCCGTCGTATCGGCAGCCGTGTCAGCGCCCGTCGTGTCCGCCTGCTGCGAACCGCCGCATGAAGCGAGCGCCGGAATAAGCATCGCCGCCGCAAGCAAACCAATCAATTTTTTCATTTTCAATGACCTCCAAAATTTATAATTTCGGGACGAGATATAACGTCCCTTTAAAACATTTGGTATTTTACCACTTTATCGCGCTAAAGTCAATACTTTTTTTCGATTATAAAAAAATATCCCGGAAAAAAGGACCGTCTATTGAAGTGAACGGTCCTTTATTGAATAATCCTTTTTGAGACAGCCCTTACAGCTCAGTGATTTCGGAGTCGAAGCCGGCTATGGTAAATGTTTTTACGCCGGATTCGGTGTTAACCGTCACGGTCTGTTCCTTATCTGAGTTGTTGATAACAACGAGCTTCTTATCAGCCGGATAATAGCAGCATTCGGTGTACGGATTATCGGTCAGATAATTCTGGTTCAAATCCTCGCCCGCTGCCGATAGTATAAGGTTTAACAGAGTGCGGTTATTCGGCTCGCCGTGCTTAAACGACGCGAGATAAACGCCCTGTCCCTTGCCGAACGGATGCGTTGTTATAAGCGGGTGTATATCGTCAGCCATGAGCACCTTTGTGTCGCTGTCGGTAAGATAAATGCCGCGTCTCGGGTCGATTTTTGTGCCGTCAACGACTATGCTCGGGTTTTCGACATCAAACGAATATCTGCCGTGGCATATTTTTTCACCCATGTCCTTGTCAACGCCGAGCACATGAGCCATTTTGAAGAACGTGTCGCCGCCGGACAGAGCGGAGGGCTCGTTTACGCCTATAAATACGCCGCCGTTATAAACCCATTTTGTGAGCGTTTCGATTACCTTCACGTCAGCCCACTCGCTGCCGCCCGACCACGCGCTTCCCGCGAATCCGGCGTTAATAACAACATCGTAGCCGTCAAGTCCCTTTTCCTTTAAATCGTCGAAGCTTATGAACTTCACGTCAAGCGGAAGCCCGGAAAGAGCCTCGTTCACATTTATCAAATCAACCTCAGGATGCTCGTGATAGTGCCCGGAGCATGTCCATGAGCGCAGACTGCCCCAGAACGAGAGAACAGCTACGCGCGGTTTGAGAATGTATGGCTTGCCGTCCGTATGAAAATCGCGTATTTCGCGGAACTCATCGGAAATTTTCTCAATGTAATCGTTGAAATCAGGGAACGGCAGCGTCAGTGACAAATATCCGCCGAGACCTATTCTGTCTATCTTTTCACGCAGCAGCGCGCGGCGGACATTTTTCCAGTAGCCCTGCGCTTCTCTTGTGGGATTTCCGCCGGGCGCGAATGTCGGCGCGCCGCCCAGACCCACAGGAAACAGATATGGGTGAAGCCTTATTTCGTGCGTTTCCACAGCGTCAACTCCGGCGCAGAGACGGCATTCAAAGCCGTTGAATACGCATTTTATCAGCCCGTCGAAGCCGAAATCCTTAAATCTCTTGCCCCACGGCTCAACGCCTACCCACGAATCATCGTAGAATACATAAGCCTTCTTGCCGTATTCATGGACCATATCCACGAGCTGTTTTCCGAAATCAACGACAAAGTCGTTTATAAATTCCATCCAGTCAAGCTTTGACTGCGGAGCCGGCATATGCGTGGCATGGAGATTGCCCTTGTTTATAAAATCCTCCGACGTGATTCGGTAGCCGTACCTTTTTTCGAATTCCTTAAGCGCCGGGGGAGAAACGGTGAAATCATATGAGCCCCAGTCGGAATAACGCTGCTGGTTGCGCGGATTCGAGCCCCAGATCCATACGAAATTGTAAAACATGGATGTAAAGCGCACCACTGTTGTTGCGGGGTGGGTCTCGCACCAGTTTTTGAGCCACGAGAGCATATATTCCCTGGTTTCGGGATAGCGGGGATCGATCTGCATCAGGTGTTCCTTATCCCAGTTGTTGGTCGTGTGATTGTACATTGATATTTCTTCCCATATTCTCCAGGCGAGGAAATTAACAGTGTACTTATGCCACGGCTGAGCGTTTTTGATTGTTACCTTCCCGTCAGAGTAAGTCCAGCCGGTGATTTCCTTGTCGGCTGTACGGTCGAATACCTGCCAGTATTCCTTTGATTCGCTGCTGTCGTTAAT
This sequence comes from uncultured Clostridia bacterium, assembly GCA_947626135.1. Taxonomy (GTDB): domain Bacteria; phylum Bacillota; class Clostridia; order UBA1381; family UBA1381; genus 12844. Next base: position 60,282 of record CANQQZ010000009.1, on the reverse strand, counting down.
TTTGAATTGCTCCGCGAAGAAATCCTTCATCAGGTCGATCGTAACGGTATCGCCCGATGCGACGACCGGATCGGTCATAAGAAACGTCTGCTGAAGCTTGTCGGGATTCTTTTTCGCCCATTCGTTATGGTCGCGTATTATGCAGATGGTCGAATAAATACCGTAGCCCGCGTTTATAATTTCCGGCGAAAGCTCCGTTCCGTCCGAGTCGCGGATTACGTCCGCGCCCCATTTTTCAGCCATTTGCAGCGTAAGCTCCTCATAGCCGCTTTCGCCCGGCAGCGTAAAGCCGCCCTTTGTTTTTCCCATATGCCTCTCTCCTTTGCAAAATATTTTGTTTGGGTAAATTATACCATAATTAATGCAAAAAGTAAAGAATAATATACGTGATAAATTTATTTAAGTCACAATTTATAAATTATTTGTACATAAAAAGTTTACACCCTCCGAAGGCAAAGCGTATTGACAAAACAGCGGGTATATCCTATAATTAAGATATAATTTGAGTATTATTGAGAAGGAGAGGGTATTGATGAAGAAAAAAACGATGGCAGTAGGCGCGGCATGCGGACTGTGCGCGCTGAGCGCGGTTATAGGCGCGTGCGCGGCGACGGCGGTTACGCAGATTACGGCGGAGCTCAGACCGGATTTCACGATCGTGGTTGACGGACAGGAGCGCGTGTTTAAAAACGTTAACGGCGATGTCGTTGACCCGGTGCTTTATGAGGGAACGACATATCTTCCGGTGCGCGCGATAGGCGAATTGATGGGTAAGAAGGTTTATTGGTATGAGGATCAAAAGAAAATAGAATTAAAGGACGAGGGAACGACCGTGACGGACGCGGACGTAATAGTACCCGGCAATAGCGGAAGCGCCGGAAATACCGGCGGCGCGTTCAGCCTTTCCGACGCGAAGCTTACGGAGGAGCAGGCGCGCGCGATCGCGCTTGAAAAGGCGGGACTTGCGGATGCGGGAGAGCTTAAATTCAATTATATCCGTCTCGACCGCGACGACGGGCGGCTCGTGTACGAAATGGAGTTCTTTACAGTAAACGCGGACGGCACATACGCGGCGGAGTATGATATTGATGTTGACGCGAATACGGGAGAGGTCGTAAAATATGAGACCGAGCCCGTGAAAAACGGACAGGTATCGGCTGACGGCGCAGGCGCTCAGAGCGGCAATACCGGTACGCAGAGCGGCGCTCAGATCACCGAGGACCAGGCGAAGGCGATAGCGCTGGAAAAAGCGGGATTGGCGGAAAGCGGCGTAAGATTTGAAAAGATAAAGCTTGACCGTGAACACAGCCGTCAGGTTTACGAGGTGGAGTTTTACACCGTTAACGCAAGCGGCAGGAGGGATATGGAATACGACGCCGAGATTGACGCCGCGACGGGCGAGATTGTAAAGTGGGAGACCGACAGGGATTAAAAACAAGATATTTTTATAAACGAATATGAAAACAGCCGCCCGCGATTTTGCGGGCGGCTGCGTTCATATAAATTATTTGTCAATAAACAGATGTCTGGGCAGTCCGTCTACCATAAACGGCGAAAGCTCGCCTATTATAAGCGGACGCGCGTATTCATCAAATTCCTTTGTAACATTGGTTCCGTCGTCGCAAATCCACTCACTCGGAACGCATTTTTCGATGTTTGCTATAAGATTAACGTCATATGACGCGGTTTTAAGCTGATACGGCGCGTTTGAGATTCTCTCGAAAATTATCATTTTTCCGGTTTCGCCGTTAAGAGCCGCTACGACTGCGTCCGCGCCGGCAGTGAACGCCTCGGTTATGTCGCGTCTTGAAACAAGGTGCGACGCACAGCGCTGAAGAGTGGAAAATACGATGCCGCGCGATTTGATACCGGTGTTTTCCGCGAGGAAATCGGCAAGATACAGCGCGGTGCCGCCAAGCGTCTTATGACCGAACGAATCCTCAAATACAGTCGATTTGTTCGCCTCGCACACATATTTCCCGTCAGCAGTTTTTATGCCCTCCGAAACGGCGACAATAGCCGTGGTTTTGAATTTTTTGACCTCCATTACGCGTTTCATAAACTTATCGTGGTCGAATACGACCTCGGGCATATAGATTAAATCCGGACCGTTGCAGTCTTCGGAGCAGGAAAGCGACGAAGCCGCTGTAAGCCAGCCGGCGTTTCTGCCCATAATTTCCACTACCGTTATGGAGTCGGTCGGATAGGTGTTCGCGTCGCGGATAATCTCTTTCATTGCCGCAGCTATGTATTTTGCCGCGCTGCCGTAGCCCGGGGTGTGGTCTGTTACGGCGAGGTCGTTGTCAATGGTTTTGGGCACTCCCATAAACGTTATGTCAGAGCCGATTTCCTGCGCGTAATTCGAGAGCTTTTTAATTGTGTCCATAGAGTCGTTGCCGCCGATATAGAAGAAGTGCTTGATATCAAGGCGCTTTAATATATCAAAAATGCGGTCGTATACGCCGGGGTCGTCCTCGCGCTCGGGCAGCTTATAACGGCACGTGCCCAGGAATGACGACGGTGTGCGCTTTAAAAGCTCAATGTCAAGGTCGCTCCTTATATAGTCGGACAAGTCGACATAGCGTCCCGTGAGCAGTCCCTCTATGCCGTTTCTCATACCGTATACCTTTAAACAGCCCATATCCTTGGCGGTTTTAAACACGCCCACGAGACTGGAGTTGATTACGGACGTCGGTCCGCCCGACTGTCCTACGATTACGTTTCCGTTTACCATATACATTCCTTCCTTCATTAAATTAATTTACATATATATATTTACCCGCAATTTGCCGTTATCTAACATTATTTTGGAAATTTATTGCCGGTCATAGACGCAAAAACGGAAGGGAACCCCGTTTTCCGTTACAATATCGGATTTTTCCGTCAGCAGCCAACCGGGAGCCTCGTCGAGATCCGGCATAAATACCTCGGCGCCGCCGTCTGCATCAACGCGCGTTATATACGCCCTTGAGCAATAGGGGAGAAGCAGCCGGTAAATTTCGGAGCCGCCGATTACAAACGCCTTTTTACCGGGATATCGCCCGAGAGCCGAGAAAAGCCCGTCAACGGAGCTCACGGAAACAATGTTTGCCGCGTCAACGGCGCGGCGTGAAAAAACCATGTTTATCCTGCCGCGCAAGGGTTTTTTGCCGGGAAGAGAATCAAACGTTCTCCGCCCCATTATCACAACGTTTCCCATAGTGAGGGAACGGAAAAATTCCATGTCCTTTTTCAGGGAAAACAGAAGACAGCCGTTTTTACCTATGCCCCAGCTGCTGTCGGCGCAGGCGATTAAAATCAGATTATTCGTTTTCATCGAAAAAAATAAGCTCCTGCGCGTAGGGAAGGGTCCGCGCCCAGCTGATAAACGAAACCGACCATTCGGTCAGCTTATGATACCGGCGCTGACCGGGAGAACACATTGCGAGCAGGTTTTCGTAAGACATCGTAACCGTGCGCGTTTGCTGCCAGGACGACGGCAGCCAGCGTATTAATTCCTTCCAGTATTTTTTATCCTTTGTTTCAAGATATTTTTTGCGCATCTCCTCAAGGAAGTCTATATGCCGCTCTATTATGTCCGACAGCTTTCCGCTGCCGTATCCGAGAGAGCCGTCGTAATCATCCGTTTCAAAGCAGCCGAGCGTAATGGGGGAGGATGCGAGCTTGTGCATGGTCGAGGTACTGTTGGCGACGGTGCCTACCTTGTATGTGTCAAATTCCTTCCACCAGTAGAGCGGTCCGGTTATATCAACGGACACAAAAATCTGGCGCATGAATTTGCGGTGCTCGCTTCCCGATTTTATCAGACGCACGGCGAGGGAGAGGTCGTTTTCTCCGATAAATACGGAGCCGTTTTCCTCAACGGTGTCGTTTTTCGCCCAGGATTCAAGCGGATTACGCATTCCGCGCAGGGCGCTCGTGAAGCCGTAAACTTCGGTATGTTCAAATTTCATAGCGGTTTCTCCTTTATGAATGAAAATTTTCCGGATTCATTGCGATTATTCATACCACGGGTAAAAGCCGGAATCCGACGGCGTAAGTCCGGCGGCGTATAAATGCGAGGTATCGCCGAGCTTTTTGCAGCGGAAATATGCTTCGCCCTTTACGCGTTCCTCGGTGGAAACGACCGTTACCGACGACGGAGCGACGAAAAAATTCTGCCATACCGTCGGCGCGGACAGACCGAACAAATGAGAAAGCATTACGAACATGACGCCCAGATGACAGAAGAACACGAGCGTCTTTTCGTTGCCGGGGTTCGTTCTGTAGAAGCCGCCGCTCCGCACATAGCCGTGTTCGGCTAATATTTCGTCAAGACCGCCGCATACGCGCCTGTATTCCGAGGCGACATTTCCCGTGAGCATGACGTCGCTTTGATGCCATACGTTCTTGTCGTAAAGCTCCGGCTTTGCCGTCCAGTACGACGGGAGCAGATCCCACGGTATGCGTCTTTGATTAGTGAACGGATCGAGTATATCCGCCTTGAATTCTCTCAGCCAGTCCTTTATACATGCCTCGCGGTGTATTAAATCGAGCGATACCTGCGCCGTGTGCCGGGCGCGCCCCAGAGGCGAGCAGTAGAAGGCGTCGGCGTTCCAGCGCGATACGCGTTTTGCGAGAGCGTCCGCCTCCTTCCAGCCGCGCTCGGTCAGGGAATCGTTTTCATAGTCGGGGTCGCCGTGCCGTATAAATATAAGCTTCATGATTATTTCTCCCGTGTCATTTCAATATATTCGTCATAGGTACACATTCTGTCAACGACAGAGCCGTCGGATTTTATATCAATAATCCTGTTGGCGATGGTTTGAATAAATTCATGGTCGTGCGATGCGAATATGACGTTGCCTTTAAATGCGGTAAGTCCGTTATTTACGGCTGTGATAGACTCAAGGTCGAGGTGGTTTGTCGGCTGGTCGAGAAGCAGCACGTTTGAGCCGAACAGCATCATGCGCGAGAGCATACATCTTACCCTCTCGCCGCCGGAAAGCACATTGACGGGTTTAAACACGTCGTCGCCCGAGAACAGCATACGCCCGAGGAATCCGCGTATATACGTCTCGTTCTGCGTTTCAAAGCCGGCCTTGCTGTACTGTCTCAGCCAATCCATGAGATTGAGCGTGCAGCCCTCGAAATATTTTGTATTATCCTTGGGGAAATAGCTCCTCGACGTGCTCACGCCCCATTTTACAGACCCCTCGTCGGGCTCCGATTCGAGCGCGAGTATTTCCAGAAGCGCCGTGACGGCTATTTCGTTATCGCCGATCACAGCTATCTTGTCGCCGTGATTGAGAGAGAATGATATATTATCGAGCACCTTAACGCCGTCAACGGTTTTTGATACGCCGGTCACGGTAAGCAAATCGCGTCCGGCCTCTCTGTCCATATCGAATCCCACGAACGGGTACCGCCGCGATGACGCCGGCATTTCCTCAACCGTCAGCTTGTCGAGCATCTTTTTACGGCTGGTCGCCTGCTTTGATTTTGACTTGTTCGCCGAGAAGCGCTGGATAAACGCCTGAAGCTCCTTTATTTTTTCCTCCGCGCGCTTGTTCTGCTGCTTTATCATTTTCTGCACCAGCTGTGAGGACTCGTACCAGAACTCATAGTTTCCGACGTACATTTTTATTTTCGTATAGTCGATATCGACTATATTTGTACATACTATATTGAGGAAATATCTGTCATGCGATACGACTATGACCGTGCCCTCGTAATCGAGCAGGAAATCCTCAAGCCATTCAACCGCCTGCAAATCAAGACCGTTTGTCGGCTCGTCGAGAAGTATTATATCCGGGTTCCCGAACAGCGCCTGTGCAAGCAGGACCTTTACCTTTTCGTTTCCGTCGAGCGATGACATCTGCGAATATAAAACGCTCTCGTCAAGACCGAGCCCCTGTATGAGCTTGGACGCGTCGCTTTCCGCCTCATAGCCGCCCATCTCCATAAATTCGCCTTCAAGGTCAGCCGCGCGCATACCGTCCTCGTCGGAAAAATCCTCTTTCATATAGATTGCGTCTTTTTCCTTCATGATGGAGTACATCTTTTCGTTGCCCATGATAATCGTGTCAAGCACACTGTACTCGTCAAACGCGAAGTGATCCTGTTTTAAAACCGACATTCGGCAATTCGGGTCAATGGAAACCTCGCCCTTTGTCGGCTCGAGCTCGCCTGACAGGATTTTCAGAAAAGTCGATTTGCCCGCGCCGTTCGCGCCTATCACGCCGTAGCAGTTGCCGGGTGTGAATTTCAGATTTACATCGGAAAAGAGCTGCTGCCCCGCAAAATTCATTCCTACATTATTTACCGTGATCATTTTTACGCTCCTCTTAAATGAAATATATGTCTATTGTACTATAAATCGGCGGCAAAAGCAAGTAATTTATCGGGTGATACCGCCGTTTATTTGATCGGCGGAGTTCAGCCGTGAAAAAGTATTTGATTTTTGAACGGTTAAGTAGTATAATGTCATAAGCGAAAGAGAGGAAAAGGAAATGACGCACAATAATCAAAAGAAAATAGCCGTAATAAACGATATTTCGGGCTTCGGAAAGTGTTCTATCGCGGTGGCGCTGCCGATAATATCGCATATGGGAATACAATGCTGTCCGCTTCCGACATCGGTGTTTTCAAATCATACTGGCTTTGACAGCTTTTATTTCCGTGATTTTACCCCGTATATGGGACGGTATATAGACGAATGGAAAAAGCTTTCCCTGCGTTTTGAGGGGATTGCGTCCGGATTTCTCGGCTCGCTTGAGCAGATAGGCATAGTGGAGGATTTTATAGATTATTTCGCCGACGGGAGGACCACGGTGATAGTTGACCCTGTTATGGGTGACAACGGGCGGGCGTATCCGACATATACCGCCCGCATGTGCGGCGAAATGCGGCGGCTCGCTGCCCGCGCCGATATACTGACGCCAAACGTGACGGAGGCGTGTATGCTTACCGATACCCCGTACAAGCAGGACGGCTGGACAAGGAGGGAGCTGTTCGATTTGACGCGCAGCCTGCACGGAATGGGGTCGAAAAATGTTGTAATTTCCGGGATACCGATGGGACAATACATAGGCAACGCCGTGTATGACGAAATAAACGGGTTCAGCCTGCCGCGCCAGAAAAAAACCGGCGTGTTTCGCTCGGGTACCGGCGATATATTCGCGGCGGTGATTGCCGCCGAAGCCGTGAACGGCGCGGCATTCACGGACAGCGTGAAAAAATCGGCGGGCTTTGTAAAGATGTGCATAGAGGAAACGGAAAAGCATGATATTCCGCTTACCGACGGCGTGTGCTTTGAAAAGGTCCTCGGACGCCTTAAGCCGTCAGTGTCCCCGCGGGGTCGGAAATAAACCGGCTGCGGGAAAATTTTATTTATATTAAGCTTTTTAAGGTTATTTTAAGAAAAGCGCTGTACACTCGGTTATAAGGATAAAGACTGGTCGGTAAGATCACACTCCCCCGTAATTTGCCGAGGGTCGGTATCCCGGCAACAACGATGTATATGCGTTTGTTGTTTTCATAAATTTTTCTCCATAAAAAAAGCGATGTTTCCGTCGCTTTTTTTATACGCGCTTATTCTGCGCGGGAATTGTATTCTTCAATAAAGCGCCTGATTTCCCTTTCCGTTTCCTCTACCTCGGCAAGGAACTCACGCGCGCTGATGCGCAGAGCGCCGTTCCCCAGGATTATCAGCTGCTCGAGGCTGTCGGAGGTGGCGACCCGGACGCGGTGGCGGCGGCTTAATTCATGCGTCACGCGCTCGATATACGCGTCGGCTGTTTCAGCCTCCTTTGTGTATACTATCGTTATACCGTTTACCTTTTCAATCTCGCCGCGGTTCCCTTTGACCTTATACGCGTCGAAAACAAGTATAATCTCGATTTTTTTCATGGCTCCGTATCCGGCGATGCGGTTTATGAGAGCGTCGCGAGCCGCCTCGAGGCTTTCCCTTGCGACAGCGGTCAAATCATCCCACGCGAAGATGATGTTGTATCCGTCTATGAGAAGATAATCCGGTCCCTGCGGGCGCGGGCGCGTCTTATATTTAGGCTGCTTCGGTACGATTTTTTCCGTTTTCATCCGCTGCGGAACATCCCTGTTTATTTTTCCGTATGTTCTTTCGAAAATGCGTATAAGCTCATCCTCGCTTATTTGCGCCGGTTCGCTCCGGCGAGTGACGGGTACGTCCTCGGGTTGAGGCTTTGCCGTTCCCGCGAGCTCAAGATGCATATGATTGAACACATCGTACCACGGCACATAATATCCCGCGCCGTGCGTACAGAATACGGAATCGGGGCTGTTGCGCAAATCGGACTCGTAATCATACCCGATTTTTTCTATAACCTCCTCCGCGTTTACGCATTCGCGGTAGCCTCCGAAATTGCAGGTCAAAACGCCCTTGCCGTGCGTGTACGCCGTTACGTCGGCTTGGTAATTATGCATTTTTGAGATAGGCGCGCTGCCCGCGATTACCGACGTCTCGGCGTCAACGGTATCAGGCGCCGACACCGTGCCTCCCATAAGCTGGATTTCATTCATGGCGCGTCCGATGGAGGCTGACGGAAGAGTGAGCCTGAAATCGTACCACGGCTCCAGTAAAACGCTGTGCGCCTGCATAAGCCCCTGGCGAACCGCTCGGTAAGTCGCCTGCCTGAAATCTCCGCCCTCGGTATGCTTCACATGAGCGCGCCCGGCAACGAGTGTGATTTTTATATCGGTAATCGGAGAGCCGGTAAGCACTCCTATATGAGCTTTTTCGGCGAGATGCGTCAATATGAGCCGCTGCCAGCTTCGGTTCAGCAAATCCTCGCTGCACGCGGTTTTAAATTCGAGCCCCTTTCCCCGCTCGTTCGGCTCGAGCAGAAGATGCACCTCGGCATAATGCCTGAGAGGCTCGTAATGCCCGACGCCCTCAACGGTATCGGCGATGGTTTCGCGATAAATTATACTGCCGTTTTCAAATTCCACATCCATGCCGAACCGCTCGGCGATTATGGTTTTCAGAACCTCGAGCTGCACCTCGCCCATAAGGCGTATGCTTATCTCGCGCAGCCTTTCGTCCCAGTAAACATTAAGCTGCGTTTCCTCTTCTTCAAGCTTTTTCAAATCGGCGAGCGCGGATGGGATATCGCGTCCGCGCGGGATCTTTACGCGGTAGGAAAATACGGGCTCAAGGGTGAGACCGCGGGCGTCGCGCTCAAAGCCGAGCCCTTCGCCGGCGCGCGTTTTTGTCAGTCCCGCCGCCGCGACTACCATTCCCGGCAGAGCCTCCGTTATATTTTTATATTTCGCGCCGGAGTATACGCGTATATCATTTACCTTTTCCGTTTGGTCTCCGTCGGAAATTTCGTCCCGTATTTTAAGGGAACCGCCGGTTATACGCATATGCGTGAGCCGCTGCCCCTTTTCATCCTCGGATATTTTAAAAATTTTCGCTCCGAACTCTTCGCCGAAATCCGCTTCGGCGGCATATTCTGTGAAAACCGACAGGAATTCCTCCACGCCGTGCAGCCTGAGAGCCGAACCGAACATGCAAGGGAAAATTTTGCGGCGGCGGACGGCGTCCGTTAACGCCTGCTTTGACACGGATTCCGTTTCCATAAGCTCGTCCATAAGCTCCTCCGAGCACAGCGCCGCCTCTTCATAAAATTCGCTTGACCTGTCGTCGGTGAAATCTACGCAGAAATCGCTGAGCTTAGCGCGCAGATCCTTCATCAGCGCGTCCTTGTCTGCGGACGGCATGTCCATTTTATTTACAAAAATAAATGTCGGGATTTCGTATCGGCTCAAAAGCTGCCACAAGGTCTCCGTATGGCTCTGAACTCCCTCCGAACCGCTTATAACGAGAACCGCGTAATCGAGCACCGAAAGAGTGCGCTCCGTTTCCGCGGAAAAATCGACGTGTCCCGGCGTGTCGAGCAGAGTGATTTCGGTATTGTTATACGAAAATACCGCCTGCTTTGAAAATATAGTTATACCCTTCTCCCGCTCTATCGAATTCGTATCCAGAAACGCGTCCTTATGATCTACGCGCCCGAGCCGCCGTATCGCGCCGGAGGTATACAAAAGCCCCTCCGACAGCGTGGTTTTTCCGGAATCGACGTGCGCTAAAATTCCTGCCGCAATCCTTTTCATGCGCGTATCCTCCGCCGTCATACGAATTGATTGCGAGCCGCGTCGTAGGTATATGATATTTTCCCGAGCCTGTCCTCAAGCTCGGCGCGGTCCCATTCCAGGTCGGAGCACAGGGCGTCGAGGCTGCCGTAAAAATCTCTGAGCTTCATGTTGACCACGCTCAGAAGTATTGCGCTGTCGTTTGGCATATTCATCGTTATTCCTCCGTTATTACCGTTTCTATTATTGTCTCGCCCTTTCTGAGAATATATTTTACAGCCGGGATCACGGTTTTGCCGTAAAATATATTCGTGTTGGGCGAAGCGTCAAATACCATTGCCGTACCGTTCCCCGAGACGGAACAGGCTGAAAAGCTGTTTTTCGCCCATGCTGTAGAGCCGTCCGCGCCGCTGCCGGCGCAGTCTGCGTCGCGCGAGGCAACGGCGAATCCGCAATCGTATGCAAACCCCGCGTAAGGAGAGGTGATTTTATGACGGCGTATGTGCCCGGTTTCGGTTATAATGATTTCCGTTTCCGCCTTTATGTCCTCAAACGCCGACCAGCGTGTTTTCAAACCGTTTTCAAAAAGCTCGAAGCCCTCGGAATTGTTCCGTGTGAACAGGACCCCGTTTATCTCAAACACAAGCATATTATCCGGCGCGAGCTCCGGCAGCGATACGTTTGAATAGCTGACGTTAAAACCGAATTTTGTCGAGTAGGCGAATTTCAGATATTTCGGTATAATCTGTCCGCACCCAAATTCACGGTGTGTGCCGGAGGGATACGCGGTGACGTCCGCGCCCCGCCGCGCGCACAGCATGTCCGCCGCGTCTATGCGCTTGATTTTATCGAGCTCAGGCAGAGGCTCCGGCTGCGCGGTGAAAAATTCGTGGCTGTCCGGCAGCGCCAGTACGGCGAATACCTTTAATCCCCAGTACGGCGAACCGTGAGCGTTGTAATGCTCGGACATGATGAGATTCGGATATTTATAGCCGACTGTCAGGATGCCGGCGTTGTCAAGCATATCGCTTTTTAACCATTGATTGAGATTGCGCGTGATCAATCCCTTCATAACACCAATGGAAAACGGGCGTATATCCGCGATTACGCACGCGCTCCAGAATGCCGCCTGCGCGAATCTGTAGGTAAGAGAGCGCCCGTAAGGGAGAGCCTCGCCGCCGTCGGCAAACCAGTAGATAAAGGTTTTCGCAAACTGTTCGGCGCGGGCTTTGTATATTTCGCATCTTTCGGGGTCGTCCCCGCTCATAAACGCCGCGTAGATAAGACTGTAAAAATGAATGGCAAACGCTATATAATAATCCTTCTGCCCGTTCACGCCGTCCATATACCAGCCGTCGGCTATATAGAACTCGTCTATGCGCGCAAGATCCTTCTCAAGCCGTTCCCGATTAAATTCAGGTCTGCCGCGTTTTTTAAACGCCGTGTTTACAAGCACGCGGAAGAATATCCAATTGCTGTCGCATACATCGTGTGAATTTATCTGATTGAGCCATGCGCAAAGGTTGTTTTTTGCCTGGACCGGCAGCGGCTCCCATAATATGTCCGGGCATAGGAGCATGGCATACGCTATAGCCGCCATTTCCACAAACCGCTGGTCGCGGTCGCGGCAATCCCCGAAATAGCCGCCGCTTTCGGGGTCGGAGCCGTTTTTCAGACCCGTAAGATATATGTCCTCAAAATCCGCATCGCGCCTGCCGCCCGCAAAATACGGCGCAAGCCCCCACAGAGGGCGCGAAAACGCCTCGCATACGGCTGCGCGGTCGTCATACCAGGTGGAGTGCGATCCGAAAATATAGCCCGCCTTATCCGGCAAAACAAATTTTTTAATAGGCTCCGTAAGCGTAAAAAGCATATCGGTAAAATCCTGTTTGGTTTCAAGCTTCATATCGTTTTCCTCCGTTTGCTCCGCGGCGCTCTCTCTTCTCCGTCCGCTTTTTTTCTATTATATACCACGCGCGGCGTTATATCAAGCGGTTTTTGCGCAAAATAACGGCACGGTTGTAAAAATGTTGTAAAAACAGCAATTCTTAATTGACTTTTTTGTGCATATACGATATAATTACAATAATATAAAAAATATGCGAAGAAAGAAGGAGAAAGAATTATGGGATACTATTTTGACGATTCGAGAAGCATATACGCATATGAGGGAACGGACCCGAAAGCAATAATAAACTCTCTTGCGCACCGCTATCTCGGACAGAACCTTGAGCATGGTCTTTACTACAGAGCTTACTGCAATGACGGAATAACCCGAGTGAGCGATTACCGGTATCTGATAGACTTTAACAAGGTATATCCCGACGCGCAGCAGAAGGACTGCGTGTGGGCATTCACGAAAATCTATTCCGCCGGCGCGGGCGGCACGGATTTTGACGTAAATTGCTTCGGACCTATGATCATGTATGTCAACGGCGAGATTGTGTATCAGTCCGATATCTTCAAAGAGAGATATTCCGAAAATGCCACGCGCGTTCATTTGCCGTTCAATCCCGGCTGGAACGATATTCGTATTCAGTTTAAGAAAACAAAAGCGGGATTCGGCGGACAGTTCGGACCGTGGCTGGGAAAATGGGATTTGTATACGCTTATGCCGACAAAGGAACGCGACGGTCAGGAGGGCTTTGTGTTCACTGAGCTGGTGGATGACAAATACGAGCCCGATTTCCATATAGGCATGAGCGAGAAGGATTTTGACAAAAAGCTATATCCGGAGGCGGAATGGAGCGCCGAGGACAAGGCGAAGGGTCAGATGGCGCGCATGTTCGGCACCGAGGCGGGTAAATACGCGATGGGCTGGACAAAGGGCTTTTTTGACGATATTAAGGACACGTCCTACAAATTTACGATTGACACGGCTTCAAAGGCGGTGGTTTATCTTGACCGCCGGGCGGTTTATGAGGCTGAGCCCGGGAGGTCGGAATTTACGCTTGACATTCCGTTCGGAAGCCATGATATTCACGTTAAGGCTGAGAGCGGCGATGACTGGGGATACAGTCTGTGCTGCGACAGGATCGGGTTCACAAATCCCGCGCGCGTAAAGGGCACCGATGATGCGTGGATTTACATAGGTCCCTTTGCCGCGGATTTCGGGTTCCCGTGGGACAGAGCCTCGGATATGCATCATATAGTGGGCGAGCCGGCGGTTTATTGGCGGATTGACGCGCCGAAAACCTCGGTAAGACCGTATAACGAAAACACACTGTTCGGACGCTGGAACTATCCGCTCGGCGTTACGATGTACGGCTTGCTTCATACGGCGCTTATCACCGAAAACGAGGATTTGAAAAAATATTTGAAGGATCACGTTCAGCTTTGCTGCGATACGCTCGAGTATGCTCTCTGGGACAAGGAGCAGTATGGCGGCGCGACTGCGATACACAATCTGCTCACGTCCATAGATTCGCTTGACGACTGCGGCTCCTTTGCGTCAATGATGCTGGAGGTTCACAAGTATCTCGGCATTGACAACGTAAAATATGTGGCTGATTACGTGGGCGATTACATATATAATAAACAGGACAGGCTCCCGTCCGGCGCGTTTTGGCGCAAGGATATGCTTCACTCGTTCCACAACGGTACGATGTGGGCGGACGATTTGTATATGAGCGTTCCGTTCCTCACGCGTTATTACGAGTTTACGGGCGATATAAAATACGCCGATGACGCAGCGAATCAATTCTTCGGATTCAAGGAAATGCTGTACATGCCGGAGGAGCATATCTTCTCGCATGTGTATGACTTCCGCTATAATTCCAAAACGGGAGTTCCGTGGGGACGCGGCAACGGCTGGGTGGTATTTTCAATGACGGAGCTTTTGGAAAAGCTGCCGGACGACCATCCGAAAAAAGCTGATTTGATAGAGTTCCTGAACGATTTGTGCAACGGCTATTTAAAGCTTCAGGACGAGGACGGTATGTGGCATCAGGTTCTTAACGACTGGACCTCGTATCCGGAGACGTCATGCACCTCCATGTTCATCTACGCGTTTTCGCGCGGCGTGCGCTTCGGCTGGCTGAGGGAGCCCGAGAAATTCGTAAAATCCATATTCAAGGGCTGGGAGGCTGTTTCAAAGACGTCCGTTGACGGCGACGGCAATGTTTACGGCGTGTGCCGCGGCTCGGAGTTTTCGTTTATCCCGGATTATTACAAGAATGAGCTCGGATGGAATTTAAACGATACGCACGGAACGGGAATTGTAATGCTCGCGGGTATCGAGGTAATAAGAATTTCGGATTACCTGAGCGGACGTCAAAAATGATTTGTGCATATTGACGGAGGAATATAAAGGAATCAGGAAATAAAGGCAAAAAACAGGGTCATAAAAAAAGCCCTGTTTTTTACTTATATTGCAAAAATAGATTTATATTTGCAAATATTGTATTTTTATAGCAAATATATTGCAAAAACATCTAATTTATTTTATAATAACCTTATGTTACTTGTACAAATTGCTTACAGTAGATTTGTACAAAGTGGTTATAAATAAAAAATTCAGGGAGGGATTTTATGGCCAAGACACAAAAGGCGGCGCTTTCCGCACAGGACAAGGCTGCCGCAAAGGCAAAAACGTGGACGAAGCTTAAAAGAGACAAATGGATGTACCTTTTGCTGCTTCCGGGCACGTTGTACTTCATTATCTTCAAAATCATTCCTATGTGGGGTGTTCTTATCGCGTTTAAGGACTACTTCGCTGGTGTTTCGTTCCTGAAAGCACCGTGGATAGGTTTTGACAACTTTATTGATTTCTTCAGCGACGTCAGCTTCTGGCAGTTATTGAGGAATACGCTTATCATTTCATTGATGAACCTGATATTCTTCTTCCCGCTGCCTATTATATTGGCGCTTTTGCTTAACGAAATCAGAGTTCAATGGTACAAGAAAGCGCTCCAGACGCTCGTTTACGTACCGCACTTTGTATCTATGGTTGTCGTTACATCTATAACCTTCATGCTGTTAAAGACACCGGCTATGGAGAGCGCGACCGGCGGTATTATTACGGAGCTTGCGAGAAAGCTTACAGGCAATCCTGATGTAAACATTCTTGCAAACGGTCCTGCGATTTACTGGATACTGCTTTTGCAGTCTATATGGAAGGAAACAGGTTGGGGAACCATTATCTTCCTTGCCGCAATTGCCGGCGTAGACGTAGAGCAGTATGAGGCTGCCATAGTTGACGGCGCGAGCCGCTTCCAGCAGCTTATCTACATAACCTTCCCCGCTATCATGGGAACAATCGTGACGATGTTCATCCTTCGTATGGGCAGCGTGCTTGACACAGGCTTCGAGCAGATAATCCTTATGCAGAACGCTATAAACCGCGAATATTCCGAGACGTTCGACACATACGTTTACCAATACGGTCGTGTCGAGGGTAACTACGGTTATTCGACGGCGGTTGGTTTGTTCAAGTCCATAATCAGTATTATCTGTATCCAGACTGCTAACCGCGCCGCCAAGAAGGCCGGACAGACCGGCTTATTCTAAGAGAGGGGGAAGAATGATATGCTTAGTATAAAAAGAAGAACTGTCGGCGACCTTATATGGGACGTCGTAATCTACATCATACTGACGTTCCTTGCGCTGATAATGGTTATTCCGTTCATCTATGTAATCGTAGCGTCGTTTGCGAGAGAGTCGCTCATTCAGATAACCTCTATGGACCTGTTCTGGAAGATATTCCAGCCTATGGCGGGTCACCCCAACGGCTTTACCCTTGCGGCTTATAAGGAAGTATTCGATATGAGCGGCATGGGTATGCAGGTACTGAGATCACTCGGTATTTCAATCTGCGTAACGGTAGTAGGTACAATCATCAACCTCTTCTGTTCGACGACTATGGCTTACGGCCTTTCGCGTTCAGACCTTATAGGTAAAAAGGCGCTCATGAACATCGTACTCTTCACGATGGTTTTCTCCGGCGGTATGATCCCGACCTTCATCGTTGTAAAGAGCCTGGGCATGTACGATACATACGCCGCCCTTATCTTACCGGGCGCGATTTCGGCGTACAACATGATTATCATAAGAAACTTCTTCATGGATCTTCCCGCGGGACTTGAGGAGGCGGCGTCAATTGACGGCTGCACGGATATCGGGATATTCGTGAAAATCGCACTGCCGCTGTCACTGCCGATGCTTGCAACCTTCGGTCTGTTCTATGCGGTTGGTCACTGGAACAACTACTTCGGCGCCCTGCTGTATCTTGACGACAGCGCGAAGTATCCCTTCCAGTTAGTGCTCAGAAATATAGTAAACCAGTCTGCGGCGGACATCGACAATCTTGACGACCTTCCGCCCTCGGATACGTTGAAAATGGCGGTTATCGTTATCGGTACAGTGCCTATCCTTATCGTATATCCGTTCCTCCAGAAGCACTTTGCGGCTGGTGTTATGACAGGCGCTATCAAGGGTTAATCCGTAAGAGAAGGAGGAATGAAAGAATGAAACATATTTGGAAAAGAATAGTGTCCGTTGCAATGGCGGGCGCGATGGGTATCATGGCGATGGGTCTTACGGCGTGCTCCGATACCGTTATACTCGATATGGAAAATCCCGTTATTACGGTAATGCTCCCCACCTTCCAGACGGTATCTGCCGACGAGGAGGGTCCGGTTGTTGAGGAAATCGAGAGATACGTAGCGGAGAAGATGGGCGTTCCCAATCTTGAGTTCGAGCTCAAGTGGGCTGCAAACTCAAATTACGGCGAAAAGGTTACAGCCGCGATGGGCGCGGGCAACTGGCCTCACGTAATGCTCATTACCGAGAGAACATCGACGATTATTCAGAATTCCCGTGCGGGTAACTTCTGGGATTTGACAGACGAGTTAAAGGCGACCACGACCGATGAAAACGGCGAGACGGTTTATAAGTATCCCAATCTTGCCGAGACGGACGACATGATCAACCATAACATCTCCGTTGACGGACGTATTTACGGTCTGTACAGAGCGAGAGAAATCGGACGTGCCGGCGTTACGGTGCGCGACGACTGGATAGACAACCTTCATGCAAAGGGCGCTCTGTCATTCGGCTCGGATCACATTAACGATATTACTCTCGACGAATTCGAGGAAATGCTCTACGCATTCAAGGACGATGACCCCGACGGCGACGGTCAGAACAATACATACGGTATGGTTGTAGCCGGCGCGGACTATATAGCCGGTCCGCTTAATAACCTCGTTGTATGGAACGGCGCTCCCAACGCGTGGGGCTACAGCGAGGAGGAAGGCAAGATCCTTCCGGATTACATGTTCCCCGAGTATGAGGAAATGATTACCAGAATGAGAAAGTGGAAGGCTGACGGTGTTATCAACCGCGATATGGACACGTTCTCATCCACCAACTGGGATAATCCGTTCCTTCAGAGCCAGGCGGGCGCGATCATCGACGTTGCCGACCGTGCGCGCCGTGTAGCGAACAACATTAAGGACCTTAATCCGAACGCTGTTGTAGACGTATTCGGATTTGCGAGAAAGAGCGCTGACCAGGAGCCGGTAACGCTGCCGACGACAGGTTATTCGGGCTACTTCGTACTGCCGGTTGCTTCGCTTCCGACAGAGGCTCACCGCGACTTCATGTTAAAGGTTATGGATATCTTAAACGACACGTATGTATCCGACCTTCTTAACTACGGTATCGTAGGTACGGCTTACGAGGAGGTAAAGAACGCTGACGGTTCGACCGATATCAAGGTAGATCCGCCGACGGCGCATTACGCTATCATCGAGAACCCCGACGGCACAAAGTCGGCTATTAAGTCCACCGACCAGGCGAGAGTAAACGAGTATAATGACCTTAACCAGTTCGGCATGGGTTATGTTACATCTGAAATCACGACGTATTACTCGACACAGGTTGCAAAGACCGTTAACGACGTATACCAGACGAATAAGCTTTATAAGCTTCCGAACTACGCCGAAGCATACATCTCGCCGACGTATTCGAGACACTCGACGCAGCTTGACGCTATCATGTCGTCAGCTACGACGAAGTATATCTCCGGCGCGATAGATCTTGACGCATGGTACGCGGAGCGTGACCGCTGGCTTGACCAGGGCGGACAGAAGGTTATCGACGAGATGAACGAGTTCTATGAGGCTGATACCGATAAGGTGACGGCTGAGTCCATCAGGAAGGATAACCACAAGGTTCAGTTTGAGGAGGGCGTAATGCAGTGGCTTACACCCGAAGAGGCTGCCGAGTTCCAGCGCGAGGCTGACTTGGGACCCGAAGCGGCGGCTGAGACGGAAGCTCCCGCCGAGGAGGTTCTCGAGGGAGCAGCCGAAACTGTAGAGGACGCCGCTGCCGCTGCCGACGCAAAAGCGCAGGCGGAAAAACCGTCAATGAACTAACGCTGTAAATCTATAAAAAAGACGCTTTTCACAAAGCGTCTTTTTTGATGCGCCGATATACGCCGCATGTGAGAGAAAATATTGCCGCCGTGTATCGTATTGCGATTATGTTAACATAGTCCGCATAGTATACGCCAAAAAACATTCGTCAAAATGCACAAAATTATTTTCTGAATTTCTGTAATTTTGTCAAGAATTTAATCAATTTTTTTGCAGAAAAAACTTGCAAATTTAAGGGATTTCCTGTATAATAATTAACGTTGTGACACTTGACAAACGATGAAGCGGGAGGTTGCGGCTGAAGGATTTCGCGGGAAATCCGTAAAAGAGCCGGTTTTTCCGTGGAGAATGTCCGATTCAAGAAACCGGGCGGCAGTCACGCTGAATTATTTATACGAGTGAGGGTGCGAGGAACGCGTTATCACATCCGAAACCCGTATAAACGCGGCGAAAATTGACTTATTATGCCCCGGACACAAGAATTTGTGTGGCGGGGATTTTTTATTCGGGCGGCAGGGAACGCCCGGCGGTGTGTGCAATTTTCATAAGGCGCTGTCGTGCAAACGCGCAACATTTTTGATAACACGCTTTTGGCGTGTTTCGACCCTTATTTTATAATACCGTCCGAGCGGCGGAAAAAACAAATTTACAGGAGGATGTCGGTATGGCAGCAAATCAGAAAATCAGAATCAAGTTAAAGGCTTATGATAATGTAATCCTTGATCAGTCGGCGGCAAAGATCGTTGAAATCGCAAAGCGCACGGGCGCGAAGGTTTCGGGTCCGATCCCGCTTCCCACGGACAAGGAGATTATCACTATTTTAAGAGCGGTGCACATGTATAAGGACTCCAGAGAGCAGTTCGAGAGAAGAACGCACAAGAGACTTATAGATATCGTTGTGCCGGGTGCTAAAACTATGGAGGCGCTTATAAAGATTGATTTGCCGGCGGGCGTTGACATTGACGTTATTCAGAAATAACGGGTCTTGTCCGAAGGTTTGATCACATAAAAACGCAGTATGCGCGCTGCGCATATGATGCGGGTCAAGTTCCCCAGTTTTGCTTTTTAACGGGAACCAATAACTGAATAAGGAGGAGAAAACAATGAAAAAAGCGATTTTAGGCACGAAAATCGGCATGACGCAGGTTTTCGGCGAAGGCGGCGCGGTTATTCCGGTAACGGTCGTTCTGGCGGGTCCGTGCGTTGTTACGCAGAAGAAAACCGTTGAGACCGATGGATACGAAGCCGTTCAGGTCGGTTTCGGCGACGTTAAGGAGAAGCACTTAAACAAGCCGCTTATCGGTCACTTCAAGAAGGCGGACACAGCCAACAAGAAGTATTTAAGAGAATTCAGACTTGAGGATTGCTCGGCGTACAATGTCGGAGACGAGATTAAAGCCGATACCTTTGAGGCAGGCGAAAAGGTTGACGTAAGCGGCATCTCAAAGGGAAAGGGCTTCGCGGGTCCGATGAAGCACGGTCTGCACAGAGGACCTATGACTCACGGCTCAAAGTCGAAGAGAGTTTCCGGTTCAATGGGTATGTGCTCATTCCCGGGACGAGTTTTCAAGGGCAAGGTGCTGCCGGGTCATATGGGTGTTGACAAGGTGACGGTACAGAACCTCGAGGTTGTTCAGGTTATTCCGGAGCAGAATCTTATTCTTATAAGAGGCGCGGTTCCGGGCGCCAAGGGCGGACTTGTTACCGTAAGAAACGCTGTAAAGGCGTAATCGGGGTTATCGGAAAGGAGGAAATGTAATGGCAACAGTTGCTATATATAATATGGAAGGCGCGAAAACCGGCTCAATGGAGGTATCCGACGCGATTTTTGCGGCTGACATAAATAAGGCTGTGCTCCATTCGGTTGTTGTCAATCAGCTTGCCAACAAGCGTCAGGGAACACAGAGCACAAAGACACGCACAGAGGTTGCGGGCGGCGGAAGAAAGCCCTGGAGACAGAAGGACACCGGACGCGCAAGACAGGGAAGCATACGCGCGCCTCAGTGGACGGGCGGCGGCGTAGCCTTGGGACCCAAGCCCAGGAGCTATCGTTACAGCCTTAACAAGAAGGTAAAGAGACTTGCGATGAAGTCGGCTTTGTCGGCAAAATACGCTGATTATCAGGTATATGTGATCGACGATTTGTCGGTTGACGAGATCAGGACCGCTAAAATCGCGGCGCTTATAAAGGGGCTTGACGTAAGCAAGGCGTTAATCGTAACTGCCGACGCGGACGAAAAGGTTTATAAGTCGGCGAGAAATCTGAAGGGCGTAACCCCGACGCATGTCGGCACGCTCAACGTGTATGACATCTTAAAGCATGACGCGTTTGTTGTTTCAAAGGACGCGGTTGCTAAAATTGAGGAGGTGTTCGCGTAATGAATGCTTACGATTTGATAAGAGAGCCTGTTCTGACGGAGCGCACAATGACTCCCGTTTATGACAGACAGGGCAACGAGATAAAGAAATACACATTTAAGGTTCCCGTGAACGCTAATAAGGTTGAGATAAAGCAGGCGGTCGAGGAGGTTTTCGGCGTTAAGGTGGCGGCGGTAAACACGATCCGTATGCAGGGCAAGCTTAAGCGTATGGGACGCTACGAGGGCAGACGCTCATCGTATAAGAAGGCTATAGTAACTCTTACATCTGACAGTAAGACGATAGAGTTCTTCGATATGTAATCGAGATATTAAGATAAGGAGAGTAAGATAATGGCTATAAAAAAGTATAATCCTACCTCGCCTGCCAGAAGATTTATGACCGTTTCCGATTTCGCGGAAATCACGAAGAAGTCCCCCGAGCGTTCACTTCTTGCTGTAAACAAGAAAAACGCGGGAAGAAACTCCTACGGCAGAATAACGGTTCGTCACAGAGGCGGCGGGAACAGAAGAAAGTACAGAATAATAGATTTTAAGAGAATTAAGGACGGTATGAACGCGACGGTGATCGGCATAGAGTACGACCCGAACAGAAGCGCGAATATCGCGCTGATAAAGTATGAGGACGGGACGCTTGCGTATATCCTTGCTCCGCAGGGCTTAAAGGACGGCGACACGGTAGTATCCGGCAAGGGCGCCGACATCAAGCCCGGCAACGCGCTGTTTATAAGCGATATTCCGGTAGGTACGCTCATTCATAATGTTGAGCTTTATCCGGGCAGAGGCGGTCAGCTCGTTCGCTCCGCCGGCGTAAGCGCTCAGCTTATGGCTAAGGAGAACGGCTACGGTCAGATAAGACTTCCCTCCGGCGAGGTGAGAATGGTTCGTCTTGACTGCAAAGCGACGATCGGCGTTATAGGCAATCAGCAGCACGAAAACATTTCTATCGGTAAAGCCGGAAGAAAGCGTCATATGGGCTGGAGACCGACCGTTCGAGGCGTTGTTATGAACCCGAACGACCATCCGCACGGCGGCGGCGAGGGTAAATCCCCGATCGGACGTCCCGCACCGGTTACTCCGTGGGGTAAGCCCGCTCTCGGTTTGAAGACCAGAAAGCATCATAATAAGACAGACAAGTTTATCGTAAGACGCCGCAACGATAAGTAAGGCGGCAAGAGATTTCCTGAAAGGAGGAAAACTTAATGAGCAGATCGATTAAGAAGGGACCCTATGTGGAGGAAAGACTTATGAAGCGCATCGACGCGATGAACGCGGCGAATGAGAAAAAGGTTGTAAAAACCTGGTCCAGAGCATCCACAATATTCCCCGAAATGGTAGGTCACACAATTGCCGTTCATGATGGCAGAAAGCACGTTCCGGTGTTTATCAGCGAGGATATGGTAGGTCATAAGCTGGGCGAGTTCGCCCCGACCAGAACCTTTAAAGGACACGCGGGCGCAAAAACCTCGAGATAATCGGGTAAAAAAGACATAAGTTAAGCTAATTGAGATATATAACCTAATAAGGAGGAACAAAACGACATGGAATCACGCGCAGTATTGAAATATGCCCGTATTTCGCCGAGAAAGGTTAAGATAGTGCTTGATTTGATAAGAAACAAGCCGGTTAACGTCGCGGCGGGTATTCTGCAAAATACGCCCAAATCCGCAAGCGGGCTGCTTATAAAGCTTCTCGACTCGGCAAAGGCTAATGCAGAGCATAACCATAGCATGGATACGGAAAAATTGTATGTTGCGGAATGTTACGCATCGCAGGGTCCTACTTTAAAGAGAATACAGCCTCACGCACAGGGCAGAGCATTCAAAATTTTGAAGAGAACCAGCCACATTACCTTGGTACTCAAGGAAATGGAAGACTAACAAGAAGGAGGTTATTAACTAAATGGGACAGAAGGTTAATCCGCACGGCTTGAGAGTCGGCGTCATAAAGGACTGGGACTCAAGATGGATTGCGGGCAAAAAGGATTTCGGCGATCAGTTGGTCGAGGATTATAATATCAGAAAGTTCGTTAAAAAGGCTTGCTTTGACGCGGGCGTTGCAAAAATCGGCATCGAGAGAAAGCAGAACAGAGTTTTCATTACGATTTACGCGGCTAAGCCCGGTCTTATAATCGGACGCGGCGGCACGGAGATCGACAAGCTCAAGGCTCAGATTGAAAAGCTTACCAAAAAGACGGTTAACGTTAATATCATGGAGGTTAAGTCTCCCGATACAACAGCTCAGCTTGTTGCTGAAAATATAGCCGCTCAGCTTGAAAGAAGAATTTCGTTCAGACGCGCTATGAAGCAGGTTATGTCAAATGCTATGAGACGCGGAGTCAAAGGAATTAAAACAACGGTATCGGGTCGTGTCGGCGGCGCGGAGATCGCGCGCTCGGAAAGCTATCACGAGGGTACCATTCCGCTTCAGACATTAAGAGCTGATATAGACTACGGCTTTGCCGAGGCAAAAACGACCTATGGAATCTTAGGCGTTAAGGTATGGATTTACAAGGGCGAGATATTAAACGTTGCCGAGGGCAGAAAGAAGGAAGCCGAGGCACAGAACGCTCCGTCGGATAACAGACGCGACAGACGCGGCAGAGGACGCGACAGACGCGGACGCGACGGCGACAGACGCGACAGACGCGGCAGACGCGACGGCGGCGACAGAAGCCCGAAGGGAGGCAATGAATAATGTTATTACCTAAGAGAGTTAAATACAGACGTGTAATGCGCGGCAGAATGACCGGTAAGGCAACGCGCGGCAACGTTGTATCAAACGGAGAGTACGGCTTGCAGGCGCTCGAACCGGCGTGGATCACGTCGAGACAAATCGAGGCGGCGCGTATTGCGATGACCAGATACACACGCCGCGGCGGTCAGGTATGGATAAAGATATTCCCGGATAAGCCGGTAACAAGAAAGCCGGCTGAGACCCGAATGGGTTCAGGTAAGGGTTCACCCGAATACTGGGTAGCGGTCGTTAAGCCGGGCAGAGTGCTCTTTGAAATTGCGGGAGTGCCTGAGGAGACCGCCAGAGAGGCGTTACGTCTTGCTATGCATAAGCTTCCTATAAAGTGCAAGTTCGTAACACGTGAAGCGAAGGATGGTGAATAAAGATGAAAATAAATGAGCTTAGAGAATTATCGACGGCAGAGCTTGAGGAAAAGCTCGTATCGTATAAGCAGGAGCTTTTCAATCTCAGATTTCAGAACGCCATCAATCAGTTGGATAACCCCAAGAGAATAGGTGACGTTAAGAAGACGATCGCTCGTATTTTGACCATTATTCGCGAGAGAGAGCTCGAAAGCTCCGCGATGTAATAACGGGCGCAGGTTATTGAGAAAAGGAGGCACTTATCAGTGGAAGAAAGAAACAGCCGCAAGGTTAAGATAGGCAAGGTAGTCAGCAATAAGATGGATAAGACTATCGTGGTAGCTATCGAATATAACAAAAAGCATCCGCTTTACGGCAAGATTGTAAAGCGTACCTATAAGCTCAAGGCGCATGACGAGAACAACGAGTGCTCGGTAGGCGACAGAGTAAGAGTAATGGAAACAAGACCGCTCTCTAAGGACAAGAGATGGAGACTTGTTGAAATCGTGGAAAAGGTTAAGTAATTGAGCTTTTTTGCAGGAATAGGAGGAATTGTAAATGATACAGCAGCAGACGCTTTTGAAGGTAGCCGATAATACAGGCGCCAAGGAAGTAATGTGTATCCGTGTAATGGGCGGCTCCAGAAAAAGATACGCGGCGGTCGGCGATGAAATTATTTGCAGCGTTAAGAAAGCAACGTCGGGCGGCGTTGTTAAGAAGGGCGACGTTGTAAAGGCTGTTGTCGTAAGAACCGTGAAGGAGACAAAGCGTCCGGACGGATCTTATATAAGATTTGACGAAAACGCGGCAGTAATCGTAAGAGACGATAAAAATCCGAGAGGCACACGTATTTTCGGACCTGTTGCGCGGGAACTCAGAGATAAAGAGTACATGAAAATATTGTCATTGGCTCCGGAAGTTCTGTAATAGGAGGATACGAAACAATGAAGAAAATGCATGTTAAAAGAGGCGACGAGGTTCAGGTAATCGCCGGTAAGGATAAGGGTATGAAGGGCAAGGTTGTCAACGCATATCCCGCCGCCGGCAAGGTAATGGTAGAAGGCGTGAACATCGTTGCAAAGCACCAGAAGGCGAGACGCCAGGGCGAGCAGAGCGGAATCATCCGCATGGAGGCTCCGATCGACGCGTCGAACGTAATGAGAATATGCGCTAAGTGCGGAAAGCCCGCGAGAACAGGCGTTCAGATTTTGGATGACGGCTCAAAGGTGAGATACTGCAAAAAGTGCAAGGAAACGTTTAACGATTAATCGGGAGGAGGTCGGATTATGAGTAGATTAAGAGATAAATATATGAAGGAGGTCGCCCCCTCGCTTATGGAGAAGTTCGGTTATAAGAGCGTTATGCAGATACCGAAAATCGACAAGGTTGTTATAAACGTCGGTCTCGGCGAGGCTAAGGACAACCCGAAGGCGGTTGAAGCGGCTTGCTCGGACATAGCCGCTATCACCGGTCAGAAGCCTATAGTTACGAAGGCGAGAAAGTCGGTGGCTAACTTCAAGCTCAGAGAGGGCATGAACATCGGCTGCAAGGTTACGCTCAGAGCGGAGAGAATGTATGAGTTTGTTGACAGACTTTTCAATGTCGCGCTTCCGCGTGTCCGCGATTTCAGAGGCATTAACCCCAACGGCTTTGACGGCAGAGGCAACTATTCCCTCGGCATAAGAGAGCAGTTAATCTTTCCGGAAATAGATTATGATAAGATTGATAAAATCAGAGGCATGGACATTAACTTTGTCACAACCGCAAAGACCGATGAGGAAGCCCGCGAGTTATTAAAGCTTATGGGCGCTCCGTTCCGTTCATAATTAAGGAGGAAAATAAAATGGCTAAAACGTCTATGAAAGTAAAGCAGCAGAGAAAGCCCAAGTATTCCACTCAGGCTTATACAAGATGCAAAATCTGCGGCAGACCGCATGCTTATCTGAGAAAGTTCGGCATTTGCCGTATCTGCTTCAGAGAACTCGCTTATAAGGGACAAATTCCGGGCGTGAGAAAAGCAAGCTGGTAAAATAAGGTCGGTCTTTAAAAAAACCGTGCGGATATTCGCGCGCGGCGCAGGCGGTATTCCGGGCAAAGGGGCGCTTTTGCAAGAGACGCGCTTCGGATAAAACGCGGTCCGCGCGGACAGGTAAGCGTTTGGGGAATTTAAAGGCTTAAAAGGGTATTTTAGTTAAAAGTACGATTTCTACAAGGATTTCGGAAGGAGGAAAATATAATGCAAATTACTGATCCGATTGCGGATTTGCTCACGAGAATCAGGAACGCGAGCACGTCAAGGCATGATACGGTTGATGTTCCCGCTTCTAAAATGAAGAAGGCGATAGTTGAGATTCTCAACGATGAGGGCTACATCAAGGGATATCAGGAAATTGAGGACGGCAAGCAGGGCGTTTTGAGAATAAACCTTAAGTACGGTCCGAACCACGAGAGGGTTATAAGCGGTCTTAAGAGAGTTTCCAAGCCCGGTCTGAGATTTTACGCAGGCGCGGATGAGCTTCCCAGAGTTTTGAAGGGTCTGGGTATAGCTATAGTATCCACTTCAAAGGGTATTATGACGGATAAAAAGGCGAGAGAGCTGCACGTTGGCGGAGAGGTTCTGGCGTTTGTTTGGTAATGCCGGCAGATGTCAATAATAATATAAAACAGAGTAAACCGATTTGCAAAACTGTGACGCAGCCGCGCAGGTTGCGCTTGCTTCACAAAGCTGCAATGATACAGATAAAGTATAATTGTAACTGAAAACTCCGGCAAGGAAAAGGAAGCCGGAAGAAAATTTAAGTTAAGGAGGAAAGACCTATGTCAAGAATAGGCAGGTTACCGATCACTGTGCCCGCAGGTGTGGACGTGAAAATCAGTGACGATAACACAATAACTGTTAAAGGCGCGAAGGAAACGCTTACCAGACAGCTTCATCCCGATATGATTGTTAAGGTTGAAGGCTCGGTTATAACGGTAGAGCGTCCGAGCGAGGATAAGATGCACAAGTCGCTTCACGGTTTGACCAGAACGCTTGTGAACAATATGGTAGTCGGTGTAACGGAAGGATTTTCAAAGAATCTTGAAATCAACGGCGTCGGCTACAGAGCGCAGCTCCAGGGCAAAAAGCTCGTATTGAGCCTGGGATATTCCCATCCCGTGGAGTTTGAGGCGCCGCAAGGTATTACTTTAGAGGTTCCCGCTCCGAACCAGATTATCGTCAAGGGTGCGAACAAGGAGCTTGTCGGCGCGACAGCCGCCAAGATACGCGAGTTCAGACAGCCTGAGCCGTATAAGGGCAAGGGTATTAAGTACTCGTATGAGCACATCAGACGTAAAGAAGGAAAAGCGGGCGCTAAGAAGAAGTAATGGAAAGGAGAGTTCTTAAATGATAAAAAGAGTAGACACAGAGGCTGCGAGAATCAAGCGTCACGAGAGAGTGAGAAAGAACATCTCCGGAACGGCTCAGAGACCTCGTCTTAATGTGTACAGAAGCTTGAATCACATATACGCGCAGGTAATCGACGATACAAAGGGCGTAACCCTCGCCGCGGCGTCGTCGATGGATAAGGATTTCGAGGGCTACGGCGGAAACGTCGAGGCTGCTAAGCAGGTCGGAAAAAAGATTGCCGAAAAGGCGATTGCCGCCGGTATAAAGCAGGTGGTTTTCGACAGAGGCGGATATGTATATCACGGTAGAGTCGCCGCTCTTGCCGAAGGCGCAAGAGAAGGCGGACTGGAATTCTAACAGAAGGAGGACGAGTTAAGTGGCTGAAAGAATTGATGCGGAAGCTTTGGAATTAGAAGAAAATGTCGTTGCTATTAACAGAGTAGCAAAGACAGTAAAGGGCGGCAGAACCATGCGCTTCAGCGCGCTGGTCGTAGTCGGCGACGGCAACGGTCATGTGGGCTGCGGTCAGGGTAAGGCTGCCGAGATCCCCGATGCTATCAGGAAGGGAATCGAGGCTGCAAAGAAGAACTTAATTACTGTTCCTCTTGTCGGCACGACCATACCACATGAGATTATCGGTGTGCATGGCGCGGGCAGAGTATTGTTAAAGCCTGCCGCACAAGGTACCGGAGTAATCGCGGGCGGAGCGGCGCGTGCCGTATTGGAGCTCGCGGGCATTAAGGACATAAGAACAAAGTGCCTGAGATCGAACAATAAGAGAAATGTCGTAAGCGCGACAATTCAGGGCTTGTCAGAGCTTAAGGACGCAGCGGGCGTTGCGCAGCTGCGCGGCATATCCGTAGACCAGCTCAAAGGTTAATAAGGAGGACTATGGACAATGGCTAAATTAAAGATTACGTTAGTCAAGAGTACCATCGGCAGAAAAAAGGATCAGATTGCAACCGTCGAGGCGCTCGGACTCAGGAAAATCAGAAGTGTCGTTGAGCATGATGACACGCCTCAGATAAGAGGTATGGTTAAGAAGGTATCTCACCTTGTAACCGTTGAAGAAAACTAACTATTGATATAAGACAAGGAGGTGTAGCAAAATGAACTTAAATGAGTTACAGCCTGCAAAGGGCTCAAAATTCTCGGCAAAGAGAGTGGGCCGCGGTATCGGTTCCGGTACCGGTAAGACATCGGGTAAGGGTCATAAGGGTCAGAACGCGAGAAGCGGCGGCGGCGTAAGACCGGGCTTCGAGGGCGGTCAGATGCCTTTGTACAGACGTTTGCCCAAGCGTGGTTTTAAGAATATTTTTGCTAAGCAGTATGTTACCGTTAACGTTGAGGCGCTCGAGAAGCTTGAGGACGGAACGGAGGTAACGGCGCAGGTGCTTAAGGATAAGGGTATCATTTCCAAGACTCTTGACGGAGTTAAGATTCTGGGAAGAGGAGAGCTTACGAAGAAGCTCAATGTTAAGGTCGCCAAATTCACCGAGTCAGCGAAGGAGAAAATCGAGAAAGCCGGCGGAAAGGCTGAGGTGATCTGAGATGCTTGAAACTTTCAGAAACGCATGGAAAATTCCGGAATTAAGACGCAGGCTTTTGTTTACACTTGCGATGCTCGTAGTATTCCGCTTCGGAGCGCATGTTCCGGTGCCGTTCCTTTCGTCGGAAGCAATGCAGGCGTTTTTGGGCAACGGCGGTATGGACTTATTCAGTCTGTTTGATGTATTTACGGGCGGAGCCTTTTCACAGGCGACGGTTATGGCGCTGGGTGTTTCTCCCTATATCAACGCCTCGATTATAATTCAGCTTCTCACGGTCGCCATCCCGGCGCTGGAGAGAATGTCGAAGGAGGGCGTTGAGGGCAGAAAGAGACTCAACAAGATTACAAGATATTTAGGTCTTGCGCTTGCGTTTATACAGGGCGCGGGATTATATGTGACGCTGCTCAATATGGGACGTCAGGGAGCGAACAGCATTCAGGCAATCGCATCGCCGGACGGCATCCCCGCGGCGCTCGTGTTCTTCGTAATAGTTCTTACGTTTACGGCAGGTACGGCGATTATAGTATGGCTGGGTGAGCTTATTACGGAAAAGGGTATCGGCAACGGCGTTTCGCTTATGATTTTCGCCGGTATCGTTTCGAGGATCCCGACCGCGATGTATTCGGTTTATAACAACTATCTCGCGGGCAGCTTCAGCGTAAAGGGCATTCTTATCGTAGCGCTGATAATAGCGATCGCGATCGTGGCTATAGGCTTCGTTGTTATGTTCTCCGAGGCTGAGCGCAGGATCCCGATCCAGTATGCGAAGCGCGTTGTGGGACGAAAGATGTACGGCGGTCAGAGTACGAATATCCCGATAAAGGTTGCGGCGGGCGGCGTTATGCCGATAATCTTCGCTTCGTCAATCATGGCGTTCCCGGCAACGATCGTAAGATTGCTTTCCGGCGGAAATATGCCGACATCCGGCATCGGCGCGGTGCTTCTGGGCTGCCTTTCGGCAGGCTATAACGGCGCTCCGTGGTGGACGTCTATAGTATACGCGGTATTGTACTTTGTACTGATTATATTTTTTACGTATTTCTATTCGACAATCCAGTTCAATCCGATCGAGATTGCCAATAACGTAAAGAAGAGCGGCGGTTTCATTCCGGGCATCAGACCGGGCAGACCGACCAGCGATTATATAAAGAGAACTTCCTCAAGACTGAATCTTATAGGTGCGATTTTCCTCGGCATTGTTGCTGTGCTGCCGGTAGTTGTCGGCGCATTGTTCCACATGCAGGGTCTCCAGATAGGCGGTACGTCGCTGCTTATCGTTGAGGGCGTGGCGCTCGAGGCGGTACGTCAGATCGAATCGCAGATGGTTATGAGACATTATAAGGGATTCTTAGAGTAAGGGTTTTGGCGCATTTCCGGGTTTTGCGCGGTTTGGCAATAAGAATGCGCGTTAAAGTCCGGGACGCGTCAAATGCAAACCCTTAAGAAATTAAAGAAAGGCGGTACAAAGCTGTGAATTTGATTTTAGTCGGACCTCCCGGAGCGGGCAAGGGCACGCAGGGAGAAATCCTTTCAAAGAAGTTAGGTATAGACACTATTTCGACGGGAGCAATGCTCCGTGCCGCCATAAAGAACGGCACAGAGGTTGGAAAGCTTGCGAAGTCGTATATTGACGAGGGCAAGCTTGTTCCTGACGAGGTCATGATAAGACTGGTCAAGGAACGTCTTTCCGAGCCGGATTGCGCAAACGGATTTATTCTCGACGGCTTTCCGAGAACAACCGCTCAGGCGGAGGCGCTTTCGGAGTCGGGCGTAAAGATCGACAAGGTGCTTTCGATCGAGCTTGCGGATGACGTTATAGTTGAAAGACTGAGCGCGAGACGCGAATGCTCGAAATGCGCCGCGCCGTATCATATGGTATTCAACCGCCCAAAGGTTGAAGGAATATGCGATAAATGCGGCGGCGAGCTTATCCGGCGCGCAGATGATAATCCCGAGACAATCAAGAACAGACTGAAGGTTTATCATGAACAGACGGAGCCTATTAAAGAGTATTATGATAAGCTCGGGCTTCTCGTGAAGGCTTACGGTCAGGAAGAGATAACGGACACCACAAAAGAGGTGTTTAAGGCGTTGGGACTTGAGGCGTAATAAATGATTACTATCAAGTCGGCAAGTCAAATTGAAAAAATGCGCAAATCGGGCGCCGTCACAAAGGGCGCGCTTGAGCTTATTGAAAAGTCGATCAAGCCCGGCGTGACAACAAAGCAGCTTGATAAAATCGCGCATGACTATATAATATCTAAGGGTGCAAAACCGAATTTCCTCAATTACAACGGCTTCCCCGGTTCGATATGCACTTCCGTAAACGACGAGGTCGTTCACGGAATACCGAGCAAGCGGACAGTTTTAAAGGAAGGCGATATAGTGTCGGTCGACATGGGCGCTGTTCTTGACGGATGGCATTCCGACGCGGCGAGAACATTTGCCGTGGGAAAAATAAGCGACGAGGCGCGTCAGCTTATAGAGGTCACAAGGCAGTGCTTCTTTGAGGGAATCAAATACGCTAAGCATGGTGCAAAGCTGGGTGATATTTCGTCGGCAATACAAAAATACGCTGAGAGCTTCGGCTACGGCGTAGTCCGTGACTTAGTCGGTCACGGCATCGGCACGAGTCTGCACGAGGATCCGAGCGTTCCGAATTTCGGAAAGGCTCATCACGGCGTGAAGCTTGCCGCGGGAATGGTTCTCGCGATTGAGCCGATGATTAACGAGGGTACATGGCGCGTTGAGATGCTCGACGATGATTGGACCGTTGTTACGCAGGATGGAAAATTGTCCGCCCACTATGAAAATACGGTCGCCGTTACCAGGGACGGCTGTGAGATATTGACGCTGTGAGGTGTTGATATGGAAATAAAGGTGGGATCAATAGTGCGCTCTAAGGCAGGGCGCGACAAGGGCGACTTTTTCATAGTTCTCTCCGCGGATGGCGATTATGTCTATTTGGCTAACGGGGAGCTTAGAAAAGTGGATAAGCCCAAAAAGAAAAAGCTCAAACACTTGCAGGGAACCGAACAGGTCTCGGAATTTATCATAAATAAGCTTTCTCAGGGCTTAAAGGTGACAAATTCGGAAGTGCGGAAAGCATTGGCTCAAGCAGGGAGGTAAAGCAATGGCTAAGGATAATGTTCTGGAGCTCGAAGGCACTGTCGTTGAAACTCTGCCAAACGCGATGTTCCAGGTTGAGCTTGAAAATGGGCATCGTGTATTGGCGCATATTTCAGGCAAGCTGAGAATGAATTTCATAAAAATTCTGCCGGGTGACCGGGTCACGCTCGAAATGAGCCCGTATGATTTATCGCGGGGCAGAATAACATGGCGTTCAAAATAAACGAAAACGACTGAACAGATTAGGAGGTAAAAAGATGAAAGTACGTCCGTCAGTTAAACCGATTTGCGAAAAGTGCAAAATCATTAAGAGAAAAGGCAAGATAATGGTAATCTGCGAAAACCCCAAGCATAAGCAGAAGCAGGGTTGAATTTTGCGGAGCGAAGCTTGTTAAAGAGTCGGAAAGACTTTTAAATAGGGGAGGACATCCCCGGAAAATTACGGGGCGGCGCAAGCCCCGAGGGGAGTGGTATCCCCGACACTGAATTTTTGATGATATCTTTATTATGGAGGTGTAGA
This sequence comes from uncultured Clostridia bacterium, assembly GCA_947626135.1. Lineage (GTDB taxonomy): Bacteria > Bacillota > Clostridia > UBA1381 > UBA1381 > 12844. The sequence continues at coordinate 27,728 of CANQQZ010000009.1, read as the reverse complement.
AAAGCATGGCAAGAATAGCAGGTGTTGAATTACCGAACGCAAAGAGAGTAGAGGTTGGTCTTACCTATATTTATGGTATTGGTCTCAAGAGCTCGCAGAAGATACTCGCGCAGACGGGCATTAATCCCGATACGAGAGTAAAGGACTTGACGGATGACGAGGTCAACAAAATCCGTGAGGTTATCGATGCGGAGCATACCGTTGAAGGTGACTTAAGACGTCAGCTTGCGCTGGATATAAAGCGTCTTATGGAGATTGGCTGCTACAGAGGAATCCGTCACAGAAAGGGACTTCCGGTACGCGGTCAGAATACCAAGAACAATGCCAGAACCCGTAAGGGTCCCGCAAAGACTATCGCGGGTAAAAAGAAATAAAAAGGAGGGACTAAGCTAAGATGGCAAAAGTAGCAAAGAAGAACACGCGCACAAGACGCCGTGACAGAAAAAACGTCGAAAAGGGCGCTGCGCATATCAGCTCGACGTTCAATAATACGATTATTACGATTACCGATACAGCAGGAAACGCTATTTCATGGGCGAGCGCCGGCGGCTTAGGCTTCCGCGGCTCAAGAAAGAGCACCCCGTTCGCGGCGCAGACCGCAGCGGAAACAGCGGCGAAGGCTGCTATGGAGCATGGAATGAAAACGGTTGAGGTATATGTAAAGGGTCCGGGAGCGGGCAGAGAAGCCGCGATCCGCGCTTTACAGGCTACAGGTCTTGATGTTACGATGATTAAGGATGTAACACCCATTCCTCATAACGGATGCAGACCGCCCAAGCGCAGAAGAGTCTGATTAAGCGAAAAGGAGGAATACGAAGAAATGGCAAGAAATACGCAACCTGTATTAAAGAGATGCAAGGCGCTGGGTATTAACCCCGGTGTTATGGGTTATGACAAGTCCACAAGACGCAACCCTAAGCAGAATAGAAGAAAGCAGTCGGAATACGGTCTCCAGTCTGCCGAAAAGCAGAAGGTAAAGTTCATTTACGGTGTGCTTGAGAAGCAGTTCAGAAAGTATTACGTAATGGCTACAAAGAGACAGGGCATCACAGGTGAAATGCTTTTACAGATTCTCGAATCAAGACTTGATAACGTGGTTTACCGTCTCGGTCTTGCGAATACGCGCCGCGAGGCAAGGCAGCTTGTAAATCACGGTCATATTACGGTAAACGGCAAGAAGGTCGATATTCCGTCTTATCTTGTTAAGGCGGGCGACGTTATCTCCGTGAGAGAAAAGAGCAGAAGCTCCGTGAGAATTAAGGAAATTGTTGAGACAAACGCGAAACGCGCAATCCCTTCATGGCTTGAAATGGACAGAGAAAACTTTACCGGTAAGGTAGTTACTTTGGCAAGCAGAGACGATATTGATTATGAGGTGGAGGAGCACCTTATTGTCGAGCTTTATTCAAAGTAATGACCATTTTACCCTCGGTAAGTGGATTAGAAACATTTTATGCTGCGGCGCCGCTGAGCGGTTTGTGCGGCGCCAGAATATAAGGAGGGTTAAGAAATGATAGAAATGGAAAAACCTGTTATAGAATGCGTTGAAATGAGCGAGGACGGATGCTACGGTAAATTTACCGTCGCGCCGCTCGAGCGCGGTTACGCTACGACGCTGGGCAATTCGCTCAGAAGAATACTCCTCTCGTCGCTGCCCGGCGCTGCCGCGACTTCAATTAAAATCGACGGCGTTCAGCATGAGTTTTCTACTGTTCCGGGCGTCAGGGAGGACGTTACGGAGATTATATTAAACATAAAGAAGATAGCTGTAAGACTTCACAGCGACATGCCTAAAACCGTGTATATCGAGGCGAAGGGCGCGCAGGAGATTACGGCGGGCGACATTAAGCGCGACGACGATGTGGAAATCTTTAACCCTGATTTGCATATCGCAACACTCAACGAGGACGCGAATCTGTATATCGAGATTACAATATCCCGCGGCAGAGGCTATGTCAGCGCTGAGAAGAACAAGCAGGAGCTCCAGCCGATTATCGGCGTTATTCCGGTAGATTCGATCTACACGCCCGTTTCAAAGGTGAATTATACCGTAGAGCCGATAAGCGTGGGTCAGTATTCAAATCGCGAGGAGCTGACAATAGAGCTTTGGACAAACGGTACAACGAAGCCGGACGAGGCTGTATCGCTCGCGGCAAAGATTATGAACGATTTGCTTATGCTGTTCGTAGATCTTTCCGATGACGCGAAGAATACCGAAATAATTGTCGAGAAGGAAGAAAGCAAGAAGGAAAAGGTTCTCGAAATGACTATAGAGGATCTCGATCTTTCCGTTCGTTCTTACAATTGCTTGAAGCGCGCCGGTATAAATACGGTGGAGGACCTTGTAAGCAAATCCGAGGAGGATATGATGAAGGTAAGAAACCTGGGAAGAAAGTCGCTTGAAGAGGTCATAAACAAGCTGGACAGCTTAGGTCTTCATCTGAGAAAAGAGGAGGAATAACACATCTCCGCGGCGGATGCCTGCGGGAGATGTCCGTTTTCGCGGACCTGATCGGCGCTGCGGGAGACGGAGTCCGGCGATTCTCTCAGAGGTCAAAATTTCTGTTTTGATTACTTCGTGAGGTTATTATAACAAAAAATAGGAGGTAACGGTTATGCCGGGAACAAGAAAGTTAAATATGCCCACAAGCCAGCGTAAGGCTATGCTGCGCAATATGGTAACGTCTTTCCTCGAGAACGGAAGGATAGAGACGACCGTAACGCGCGCTAAGGAGTGTCAGGCGCTTGCTGAGAAGATGATTACCCTCGGCAAGAAAAATACTCTGCATACCCGTCGTCAGGCACTTGAGTTTATTACAAAGGAAGACGTTGTAACGAAGGTTTTCTCGGAGATTGCTCCGAAATATGCCGAGAGGAACGGCGGCTACACAAGAATTTATAAGCTCGGTCCCAGACGCGGTGATGCTGCCGAAATGGCGATTCTTGAACTTGTGGATTGATAAAAAATAGGATAGAAAAAAACGGAATTGAGAACATTCCGTTTTTTTTCGTCCGGAAATCCGGACGAGGGCGGCATGAATAAAACGCATATAAAAAATCAAAAAAATACGGCATACCGAATATCGGTGATGCCGTGTTTTATTATGCAGCCGCGCCGTCCGTTCCGATAGGACGCGGCGGCGGATTATTCAGCTACAAAAGGCAAAAGCGCAATCATTCTCGCGCGCTTAACCGCGGTTGTGAGCTGACGCTGATGCTTCGCGCAGTTGCCGCTGATGCGTCTGGGCACGATTTTGCCGCGCTCCGAAATAAATCTTCTGAGCTTAGCGGTGTCCTTGTAATCAATATGCTCGACCTTATCCACGCAGAACACGCAGACCTTTTTTCTGGGTCTTCTTGCTCTCTGGGGTCTTTCAACTCTTTCAGCCATGAATTTTTCCTCCTTAATCAATTTTCATCATTTCCGTCAAAACGGAAGGTCGTCCTCGCTGCCGTCAAGATCGTCAAATCCCATAGAATCAAAATCGCCGTCAAAGCCGCTGCCCGAACCGCTGTCCGCGGAGGGAGCCGCCGGCGCAGGATTGTTCTGATAAGACGGAGCGCTTTGCTGATAGCCGCCGGATGATTGGTTGGACGATTTGGGCCCGTTGAAGGAAACCTCGTCCGCAACGACCTCGGTTGCGTAATGGCGCTGACCGTCCTGACCGTCCCAGCTTCTTGTCTGGATACTGCCGCAGAGCTGGATCCCGCTGCCCTTTGTAAAATAACGGCATAAAAATTCCGCCGTGCCTCTCCATGCCACGCAGCTGATAAAATCTGTCTGCTGCTGACCGTCACGCGAATAGCGCCTCGATACGGCTACGGTAAACCGCGCTACCGGCACACCCTGCGGAGTCTGGCGAAGCTCGGGATCTCTCGCTAAATTTCCGACTAAAATCACCTTATTCATTGTTCGCGCCTTTCTTAAATCAATCCTCGTCTTTTCTGATTATGATTGTTCTTAAGATACCGTCAGTAATCTTGTACTGTCTGTCAAGCTCCTTGGGGAACTCGGCGTCAGCCTTGAAGTTTACAAGATAGTAAACGCCTTCGGTTTTGTCGTTGATTTCGTAAGCGAGCTTTCTTTTGCCCCACTCTTCGACCGTTTCAAGCTCGCCGTTAGCCTCGATAAGCGATGTGAACTTATCCTTCAGGGTGGCTGCGCTTTCCTCATCGAGTGTCGCGTCAACGATAAAAATTGTTTCATAGCTGTTTAAAATCTTTTCAGCCATTTTTACACCTCCTTATGGACTTTTGTCCCGAAAATTCCTTTCGGGCAAGGAAGCCTGTTTTCACAAGCCTTAATATTATATACCGTATTTTGCCTGTTGTCAAGCATTTTTTTGTATTTATGATAATATGAGATCGCAATGTGCAGGATATGCGTTTCAAAATGCATATCGTCGGCGCGCCCGGAAAATGAATTTTTATGCATTTTCCATAAAATTGAAAAAAACACTTGAAATCTGAGGCGCCGGGTAGTATAATAATGCCAAGATATAGAGCCAACGGGGGCGTAAAGCTATTAGCAGCTTTATGTCCTTTTCTTTTTAAGGGAGGCGGAGAAATGGTGGAAGCGGAGCGATCACCCGTTCCCGGCGCTTTAGGGGATTATCTTGCGGCAATATATGTTCTGTCAAGGAGCAAGCCCACTGTCAGGATAACGGATATATCCGTATATCTGAATATCTCAAAGCCGAGCGTTAACCGCGCGGTAAATAATCTGAGCAAGCAGGGATTGGTTGAACATAAGCCGTATGGAAGTATAAGTCTTACCGATGCGGGACGCGATGCGGGCGCCGAGGTTTGCGCGAGAAATGATATTATAAGGCGCTTCCTGACAGAAACGCTTATGGTTCCGGAGGCAAGAGCCAAAATCGAGGCGAGCTATATTGAGCGCGGCGTAAGCAGAGATACCATTGATAAAATGGAGGAGCTTATCGGCGGTAAAAAAGCTTAATTCTTTCCCAATTTTATATTTCGTAAGGAGCGGAAAACCGTGAGGTTATGCCGCTTCTTTCGTTATGCGCATAATTTTTTGAAAATTTATGAAAAAAGTGTTGACAAAGGCGTGAGTTTTTGCTATAATCACTTTTGTTGGGTCGGTAAGACCGAGAAAACGGGAGTTTAGCTCAGCTGGGAGAGCATCTGCCTTACAAGCAGAGGGTCATAGGTTCGAGCCCTATAACTCCCACCATATGTGATTGGCATAAATTTATTTGTGCCAATCACAGGTTTGGCGTAAATCTATTTATGCCAATCACAGGTTTGGCGCAAATTTATTTGCGCTGAATATATGGCCCGGTAGTTCAGTTGGTTAGAACGCCAGCCTGTCACGCTGGAGGTCGTGAGTTCGAGCCTCATCCGGGTCGCCACAGTCAGTCCTTGCGGGGAGTGTTTCCTGAAGGACTGATATGCTTCTGTAGCTCAGTCGGTAGAGCAGGGGACTGAAAATCCCCGTGTCGATGGTTCGATTCCGTCCGGAAGCACCAACCGTCCGATGCGGACGGTATTTGCGGGAGTGGCTCAGTGGTAGAGCGTCACCTTGCCAAGGTGAACGTCGCGAGTTCGAATCTCGTCTTCCGCTCCATTTAATACAAAAGGCGCGGTTTGCGTCTTTTGTATTATTACACAAACAAGGTTTACGGGTTTTAATGGTATTATATTTTATGGAATATTTTGCGGAACCGTATAATATATTAAAATCGCAGGAGCCTTTTCATATACGGCGCTATAGCCAAGAGGCAAGGCAGAGGTCTGCAAAACCTTTATTCCCCGGTTCAAATCCGGGTAGCGCCTCCATCAAAGGGAGCATGGTGTTAAGCTTTGCTCCTTTTTCATGCGTTTTTTTCTTGCCATATCGGAGGCTTTCGTGTATAATATATGCAGGAATATTAAGGAGAGAAACAAATGGCGTTATTTGCTATAGGGGATCTGCATCTGCCTCTCGGAGTGGACAAGCCAATGAGCGTATTCGGCGGCAAATGGGATAATTATGTGGAAAAGATTGCGGACAACTGGCAGTCGCTGGTACGGCAGCGGGATACTGTCGTGCTGGTAGGCGATTTTTCGTGGGCGACATATCTGGAGCAGTCGTATAAGGATTTTGAATTTTTAAACAGATTAAACGGAAAAAAAATCATGGTCAAGGGTAATCATGATTACTGGTGGTCCACGCTTAACAAGCTGAAAAAATTTATTGCGGACAGCGGGTTTTCGGATATAGATTTTTTGCAGAACAATCATTTTGCTTATGGGGATACGGCTATATGCGGCACGCGCGGCTGGATGTATCCGAAATGGGACGGAGCGTCGGCTGAGGACGAAAGGATTTTCGCGCGTGAGGTGCTGAGGCTCGGGCTGTCGCTCAAGAGCGCCGAAAATGCGCGTGAGATATATGTTTTTTCGCATTTTCCTCCGATGTCGGTCCAGCGTGAGGAAAACGCTTTTACCGAGCTTATGGAGGCAGGGAACGTATCAAAGTGCGTTTACGGACATCTTCACGCTCACGCGCACAGAAACGCCGTTAACGCGGTCGTGAGAAATATAGAATATATGCTCGTTTCGGGGGATTACACAGAGTTTAATCCCGTAAAAATATCTGACTGAGGAGAGGACAATGAAAAAGGGTTTGAATGCTTTCGAGCTTAAATTGATTGCCGCTGCGGCAATGCTTATAAACCACCTTTCGCATATTGTGGTGCTGCTTCCCATTAATCATAGCGTTATGAATATGCTGATCGTGCCGATGAATATAATAGGCAAGCTGACTATTCCGATAATGTGCTTTTTTGTTGCCGAGGGGTATTTTCATACAAGTAATCTTAAAAAATATCTTCAGCGCATGTTTATCTTCGCGGCGGTTTCGCAGGTGCCGTTTTATCTGTTTGAATCCTATCTGCCGTCGAGCTTTTCGATGTTTATCGGCGATTTCATATATTTAAACGCTATATTTTCTCTCGCGATGGGACTGCTCGCGCTTACCGTGCGGCACTCCGAAAGGCTTCATCCGGCGGTCAAGATCGCCGTGATAGCTGTTATAGTATTCCTTACGCGAACGGCTGACTGGCGGGTGTTCGCGGTGCTGTGGATCCTCGCGTTCGCGGAGTTCAGAGGCGATTTCAAAAAACAGGCGGCGGCGTTTGTTATTCTCTCCGCGGTCAGAGTGTTTATCTATTACGTGCTGCCTTCGGCAGATATTATGACGGTGGTATCACAGTCGTGCACGGCTGCGGCGCTCGTTCCGCTGTATTTCTATAACGGGCGGCAGGGTCCGAAAACAAAATACGGATTTTATATATTCTATCCGGCGCATCTGCTTGTGTTAGCCGTTATTAAATTTATAATATTGGGGGTCTGAAAGCATGAAAATAATGTTTGCGTCCGATATTCACGGAAGCGGCAAATACGCCGCGCTGATGAAGAAAAGATTTGAGGAGGAGAGAGCGGATAAGCTGGTGCTGTTGGGAGATTTGCTTTATCACGGACCGCGCAACGATCTCCCGGAGGAATATTCGCCGAAAAGGGTAACGGAGCTGCTCAACGGTATGGCAAAGGATATTATATGCGTGCGGGGCAACTGCGAGGCTCCGGTCGATCAGATGGTTCTCGATTTTCCGTGTATGGCGGATTACGCTGTGCTTTATCTTGACGGGAGAACAATCTATATAACGCACGGACACGTTATAAATCCTCAAAATCCTCCGAAGCTTAACCGAGGCGACTGTCTTATGAACGGTCATACGCATATAAGCGCCGTTAAGGATATGGGAGATTTTATGTATCTTAATCCCGGATCGGTGTCAATACCGAAGGACGGAAGGCACTCTTATATGATTTATGAGGACGGGAAATTTTTGATTAAGGAAATATAAGCAAGACCGCGTTATCGGATAACGCGGTCTTATATCGGCTAATTCAGAATTTCGCTCAAAATTTTATCGCGCACGGCGCTTATATCGGTTTTGCGGATTTCTCCGCGAAGAGGCAGCAGCATGCCAGGAGAGGCGGAAAGACCGTCAACTCCCAAAGCGAGCAGCGTTTGAGTCCGGTCGGGATCCGCCGCTATTTCGCCGCATACGCTTACGTTTATCCCGTTTTTATGAGCATTCTGCACAATGGTGTAAATGAGCCGCAGAACCGCCTTATGAGAATAATCACAGTAGCGCCCGATGTGAGGATTTGTTCTGTCGGCGGCAAGAGCGTACTGGGTCAGATCGTTTGTACCTATGGACAGAAATTGCAGGCGCTTTGCCAGGTCGTCGGATATGATTGCCGCGGCGGGAGTTTCAATCATACAGCCGAGGCTGACGTTTTCGGAAAATTTTACGCCCTCAGACCGAAGCTCGTTTTTCACATCGTCTGTTATTTTAAATATTTCGTCTATTTCCCATTCCGAGGTGATCATCGGAAACATAATCGACAAATCTCCGTATACGGACGCGCGGTACAGAGCGCGCAGCTGTGTTTTAAACCAGTCCCTGTGCTCAAAGCATACGCGTATGGCGCGTATTCCCATAGCGGGATTTTTTTCATCATCCATATGAAAATAGCTGACGTTTTTATCCGCTCCTATGTCGAGTGTGCGGATTATAACCTTTTTGCCCTCCATTTTTTCGAGGACCTCGCGGTATACGTTAAACTGCGTTTCCTCGTCCGGAAAGTCGCAGCTCTCAAGATACAGAAATTCGCTCCGGAATAAGCCTATTCCCTCCGCGTCGTTCGCAATTACGCTGTTTATGTCGAAAACATTTCCGATATTCGCGTGAAGAGCTATTTTTTTGCCGTCCGCGGTGACGGTTTCTTTGCCTATGAGGCAGGAGAGGCTTTCGCGCTTACGGAAATATTCATCCCTGCGCTTTTGCAGCCGCGCGAGGGTTTCCTCGTCCGGGTCGATGTATATTGTCCCGTCCGTGCCGTCAACAATCACATCGCGCCCGTCAAAGCCATAGGAGCATACTCCCTCGGCGCCTATCACAGCCGGGATATTCATCATGCGCGCGAGGATAGCTGTGTGCGAATTCGAGGTGCCGCCCTCGGTGGCGAAGGCGAGCGTCGTTTCGCGTCCGAGCTGAACGGTTTCGCTCGGTGAAAGATCGTCGGCTAAGACTATAACCGGAGCATTCGCGTTAACGGCGCGCGGATCCCTGCCCTCGAGTATGTTTATTATTCGTTCCGAAATATCCTTTATATCCGCCGCGCGTCCGCGCATGTAAGCGTTTGACAGAGACTCGAACATTTGCATAAAGCTGTCGCATGTGTGCCCCACGGCGGTTTCCGCGTTAATCATTTCATTTGCTATTATGTTTTTAACGGATTCTATATAATCCGGATCGCTGAGCATCTGCTGATGTATGCCGAATATTTCGGCGCTCATTTCGCCAACCTCGTCAACCGTCTCTGTATACAGCTTCTCAAGCTCGGCGACCGCTTGGCAGCGCGCTTTTTCAAAGCGCTCTATTTCCGCTTCTATGCTGTCTATGTGATACCTTTTGATTATGTTATCTTCGCGCCGGTAAACCATAGCTGTGCCTATCGCTATACCGCCGCAGACCGTCCTTCCCCTGAGGGTTATCAAACTGAACGCACTCCCTTCATATAGGTAATTGCCTTTTGTATTATATAACAGTTCCCGGGAAAATAAAACATAATAAATCATGCAAAAAAGTAAAAAATCAGGTTAAACGAAATTTCTGAGCCATAAAGCGAAATAGGGTATTGTTTATTTTTTCGGAATATGGTAAAATGATAATAATATCGGACGGTAGGAGATGTACATAAAATGGACAGGAAAGAGAAAGCGCTGCGCGCTCATCGCGCGTGGGGAGGCAAAATAGAGGTAATATCACGGGCAAGGGTGGAAAACCGCGAGGATCTGTCGATAGCGTATACTCCGGGCGTGGCTGAGCCGTGCCTTGAAATAGCTAAGGACGTAAATTTATCCTATACCTATACGCGGCGGTCGAATCTTGTGGCTGTGATTACGGACGGCACGGCTGTGCTCGGCTTGGGAGATATCGGACCGGAGGCGGGTATGCCGGTAATGGAGGGCAAATGCGCTCTTTTTAAAACGTTCGCGGGAGTGGACGCATTCCCTATATGCATACGCTCAAAAAATGTGGACGAAATCGTCAATACCGTTAAATTAATAGCCGGTTCGTTCGGCGGCATAAACCTTGAGGATATCAGCGCGCCGCGCTGTATAGAAATCGAAAGACGGCTGCGCGCGGAATGCGATATCCCGGTATTTCATGACGACCAGCACGGTACAGCGGTGGTGGTGCTCGCATCGGTGCTGAACGCCCTTAAGGTAGTAAAAAAGGATATAACAAAAATAAAAACCGTTGTGAACGGCGCCGGCTCGGCGGGCATGGCGATAACCCGGCTGCTTGTATCGCGCGGACTTAAAAATGTAATCATGTGCGATATTTACGGCTCACTCTACCGGGGCAATCCGAAAATGAACCGCGAACAGGCAAAGCTTGCGGAAATAACAAATCCCGATAATATTAAAGGAACGATAGCCGATGTTATAAAGGGCGCGGATTTATTTATCGGCGTTTCGGCGCCGAATATGCTTACGCCGGAAATGATTAAAACTATGGCGGATGACCCGGTGGTATTCGCTATGGCAAATCCTACGCCTGAAATCATGCCTGACGCGGCAAAGCTTGCGGGTGTGAGGGTGATAGGAACGGGACGCTCCGACTTCCCTAATCAGATCAACAACGTGCTCGCGTTTCCGGGAATATTCAAGGGTGCGCTGTCGGTCCGCGCGTCGGATATCAACGATGAGATGAAGCTTGCGGCGGCGGAGGCGATAGCCTCTATCATAAAGGATGACGAGCTCAATGAAGAATATATAATACCGGACGCGTTCGACAGACGCGTATGCAACTACGTTTCCGGAGCGGTCGCGGACGCGGCTGTAAGGACCGGCGTGGCGAGAATATAAACGGGGAGGATATGACTCATGGAAAAAATTAAAATGCACTGGCTTGAAAATCGCTCAAAATATGGTTATGTGACATTCGGAGTGCCGTTTGACAAGAGCGAGGCGGATGCCGACGACAGCATAACGCTTACCGATGCCGACGGCAGAATAATTCCGTGCTCCGCGGAGCCTATCGCCTTTTGGGCGGACGGCACCGTAAAATGGTTCTCATGCAGCGCGGATATTAATTGCGATGAGGTTTATGTCAGCATCGGAAACGAGATCAAGCCTGAGGGCAATATAGTAAACGAATACGAAAATTCCATAATCGTTAACAACGGCGTGATGACATATGATTTTCCGCGCAGCGGCAGGACGCTTATGAGGACGCCCTACGCGGACGCGCGCTTAAAGGTGTTAAACGAAACGCGCGGGACTGACGGGGAATGCGAGAAAACGACCGTCACTCCGTATTACGGCGAAATCGAGTCTGTGTCGCTTGAACGCCACACGGGACTGATGTCCACGGTGAAAATTACCGGTACGCATGTAAACAGCGAGGGAAGAAGGTTTTTGCCGTTTGTCGTGAGATTTACGATATACAAAAATGAATACGCCGCGCATATAACGCATACGTTTTACTTTGACGGAGACGCGCAGACCGATTTTATAAAAGGAATAGGCGTGGAGTTCAGACGCAAAATGGCGGGCGAAACGTATAACAGACGCATTAAAATCACCGGAGACTGCGGCGTAATGCATGAGCTTGTACAGTATTTGAATATATGGCATCCGATACCCATACGCGAGATGAAGTACCAGAAGCGTCAGCTCGCCGGCGAAACGCTCCATTTTGAAAATCCCGACGACGGCTATAAGATAATGCTCAACGATACAGCCGTATGGGATTCGTATAAGCTTACGCAGCATACAGCCGACAGCTATACGATAAAGAAGCGTACCGCGTCAAAGAATGTGGCATATATCAACGCCGGATTCGGAAAACGCTCGCCGGGGCTGTTTTATGCGGGCGATGAGAAGGGCGGCATAGCCGTATCCATGAATAATTTCTGGCAGAAATACCCGTCGTCGATTATCGCCGAGGGCTTGAGCACGGATTCCGCCTCCGTTACGGCGTGGATCGTGACGCCGGATGCTCCGGCGCAGGACTTGAGGCATTATGATACCGTTTCACGCGCGCAGGCGCGCTATGAGGGCTATGATTGGATAGATTCAAGCCCTTACGGCATATCCAACACAAATGATATGATCGTGTATATGTTCGATGAGATACCTGACGATGCGGATTTAATGAAGAAGGCGGAATGGGGACAAAAGACCGCGGTGTTATTGTGCGACCCCGAATATTACCATTCGGTAAAGGCGTTCGGAGAGTGGTCGCTTGTATCGCGCGACACGCCGCTTAAATGCTGGATCGAGGACGAGCTGGAAAAGGCGTTTGAGTTTTATAAAAATGAGATCGAGCAGCGCCGCTGGTACGGGCTATGGGATTATGGAGACGTTATGCATACATATGACCCGGACCGGCATTGCTGGCGTTACGATTTCGGCGGATACGCATGGCAGAATACCGAGCTGTGCCCGACGCTGTGGCTGTGGTATATGTTTATGCGTACCGGCAGGGAGGATGTGTTTACCGTTGCGGAGGCTATGTCGCGGCATACGTCGAACGTCGATATATACCATTTCGGAAAGCTCAAGGGTATGGGCAGCAGGCATAATGTCATACATTGGGGCGATTCGTGCAAGGAGCCGCGCATTGCTATGGCAGGTCATCACAGACCGCTGTATTACCTGATGGGAGGAGATTTGAATATAGGCGATAATATAGACGTGGTGCGTGACGCGGATTTCGCGTCGCTCGAATATGACCCGCTCAGGTTCTTCTATAAGAAGGAGGAAATGAAAATGCCGACTCACGCGCGTTCCGGACCAGACTGGACGACCTACGTTTCAAACTGGTTCGCACAGTGGGAGAGATACGGCGATGAGTATTATCATGAAAAAATCCGGACGGGCTTTGAGGATTTGGCTGCCGCGCCTTTGCGGTTCGTATCCGGCTCGAATTTTGAATACGACCCGGAAACGGGACATCTCGGATATATAGGCGAAAACAGCGCCGGAGGCTCGCATTTGGCGGTATGTATGGGAGGTCCGGAAACGGGTATGGAGCTTGTGTACCACACGGATAATGAAAAGCTCCGTCAATGCATGATTGAATACGGGCAGTTCTATTTTAAAACGCCGGAGGAAAAGCGCGAGTGGTCGCACGGGCTTATAAGCGGCGAGAGCTTTGAGTATCCGTATATGGCTGCGGCGATGGCGGCTTACGCGGCACGTGAGACGAAGGATAAAAAGCTCGCCTATAAGGTATGGCAGGTGCTTGTACATTCGCTCGCCGGTAAAAATAAGGACGAGGGCTTCGATAAGACGGTTGTAAAAAATTATTATAACAGCGAAAGCCTTGACGAGATGTTTTGGATCTCAACCAATTTTACCGCGCAGTGGTGCTTGAACGCTATCGTCGCTCTGGAATTAACAAAGGATTATCTTGAAAATTCCAAGGACGACTACGAATGGGAGGATTGGGTGAAATAAATCCAAAAGGCGCGGAAGCGGACATCCGCTCCGCAATATATCCGGCTGATTTAAAGGTGTATTTTACGGAAGAAGGACGCCGCTTTTGCGCGGCGGCGTCCTTCTTTTGACATTATCAAATATTTGAATAAGGATGATAAGGATAAATCAGAAGGAACTATCCGGCGCGTCCGTACATATCCTATCGGATGCCAGGAGAGAGAAGGGCGCCTTGTGAGACGAGGGAGTGTAAATGCGCGGCTTGAGCGCCGCGCGGAGCTTGCCGTTTAGAGCATAACACGCATGTGAATTAACACATTTTGGATATTATGTCAATAGCCTGTAAACATATTGACGCAAGGGCGCGGATGTGTTAAAATACATAAAAATGACAATATTTTACGATTTATCATTTGGTATCGGAGACATTTCACAGGAGCGCAAAATAAGGAGGGCATATTTATGAAAGCGGTATTTGAAAAAACCAGACTGATTATTCTTTGTACGGCGTTTGCAATAGCGGCGGTATTGACCGTATCGGGCTGCAGCGGAGCAAGCTCCGGCGAGCAGGCTCCCGCGCAAACGGAGGCGGCTGTTCAGACAGCGGGTTCCGTGCTGGGAGAAGGCAGAGTAAAATTTAATCTAACTGTGGCGGATAAAGATGGAAACGAGACGCTGTTTGAAATTCATACGGATAAGGAGACGGTAGGCGAGGCTTTAACCGAGCTCGGACTGATTGACGGCGAAGACGGCGCATACGGTCTTTATGTAAAAACGGTAAACGGCATAAGCGCGGATTACGATAAGGACGGCGTTTACTGGGCGTTTTATATTAACGGCGAATACGCAGGATCCGGCATTGATTCCACTCCGGCGGAAGAAGGAGCCGATTACGCGCTGAGGATAGAGTAGGAATGAAGCTTACAACTAAGGAAATTGCCGTATTCGGAATACTCGGAGGCGTTATGTACGCTTCAAAGCTTATTATGGAAGCGGCGCCGAACATTCACCTGCTCGGCGTATTCACGATTGCGTTTACGGTTGTGTACAGGAAAAAGGCGCTGTATCCGATATATGTTTTTGTGCTTCTGACCGGCATTTTCGGCGGCTTTGCGGCGTGGTGGGTGCCGTATCTGTATATATGGACGATCCTCTGGGGAGCCGTTATGCTTCTTCCGAGGAACATCCCGGTGAAGGCTAAGCCGGTTGTTTACATGACGGTATGCGCGGCGCACGGATTTTTGTACGGGACCCTGTACGCGCCGGCGCAGGCGGTACTGTTCGGACTGAGCTTAAAGGGTATGGCGGCGTGGATCATCGCGGGACTGCCGTGGGACTGTATTCACGGTATCAGTAATTTTTTCTGCGGTATTTTGATTATGCCCGTTATTTCAATATTAAAGCTTGCGGAGGGTAAGATATGATTACAAAGAACGGAAAAACCATTCATCTGACAGGACGCGGTATGAGCTATATAATGGTGGAAAATGACGACGGTGATTTGCTTCATTTTCATTTCGGAAGGAGACTGCCCGACTGCGATTACGCGGATATGGCGGACGAATGGACAGAGGGACTGGGACCGATTTCCAATATGGCGTCGTTAGACGTGTATCCTCAGGAGTATCCCGCTTACGGGTATACCGATTTGCGCCGTCCCGCTTACGGAGTTACCCGTGAATCCGGCGGCTTTGTTTCGCGTTTGCGCGTTAGGGAATATAAAATCCGTGAGGGTACGGCGGCGGTTGACGGTATGCCGTGCCTTTTCGGCGGCGGGAAAAAAGCGCAGACGCTCGAGGCTGTTCTGTGCGATGATGATATAGGTCTTAACGTGAGCCTGTTTTATACGGTTTTTGACGAATATGATATAGTGGCGCGGTGCGCCGTTATTACAAACCGCTCGGAAGAAGATATGACGCTGAACAGCGCGTTTTCATCGAGCCTTGATTTGCCGATAGGCAATTATGAGATGCTGCATTTATCCGGGACGTGGGGACGCGAGCGCGATATCGTAAGGACCCCGCTTAAATCGGGGATTAAGGCGGAGGCGTCGAACGCCAGAGGCGGAAGCGGTCATCAGATCAATCCGTTCGCCGCGATTGCCGAGGCGGGCGCGGAGGAGGAAAGCGGTGAGGTTTACGGCTTTTCGCTTATCTACAGCGGGAATCACTGCACGGCGGCGGAGGTTGACCAGTTCGGCTTTTTGCGCGTGATGCAGGGAATTAATCCGTTCGGTTTTCAAAAGAAGCTTTCCCCGGGCGAGGCGTTTTGCACACCGCAGTCGGTTCTGTGCTATTCGGACGAAGGCTTCGGAAAAATGTCGCGCGAGTATCATGATGTGTACAGGAATAATCTTATGCGCGGCAAATGGGCGAACGAGCCGCGCCCGGTTCTGATCAACAACTGGGAAGGCACATATTACGATTTTACGGAGGACAAGCTCCTGAAAATAGCAAAAAGCGCGCGCGGGCTCGGGATCGATTTGTTTGTGCTCGATGACGGGTGGTTCGGAAAGCGGAACAGCGATAACCGCAGCCTGGGCGACTGGACGGTGAATTATGAAAAGCTTCCGTCCGGCATTGACGGGCTGGCGGAGAAAATAAACGGTTTGGGAATGAAATTCGGATTGTGGATTGAGCCGGAGATGGTCAATCCCGATTCGGAGCTGTTCCGTTCGCATCCGGACTGGATTGTGAGAACGGCGGACAGAGAGCCGGCGCAGATACGAAATCAGTATATACTTGACCTGAGCCGCGGCGAGGTTTGCGAATATGTAATAAACGCCGTAAGCGCTGTATTGAAGGGCGCGAATATCGAATATATAAAATGGGATATGAATCGTCAGATGACCGATATGCCGTATTTGGGCTATAATCATGAATATACGCTCGGGTTTTACAGGGTCGTGTCCGCGGTTACGGAAAAATTCCCGAACGTGCTGTTTGAAGGATGCAGCGCGGGCGGCGGGCGGTTCGACCCGGGCGTTCTGGCATACATGCCGCAGATTTGGGCAAGCGATAATTCCGACGCCGTATCGCGTCTTAAAATTCAGTACGGGACGTCGATGTGCTATCCGGTATCTGCGATTTCCACTCATGTCACGGCGTCGCCCAATCATCAGTGCGGTAGAAACACAAGCCTTAAAACGCGCGGCGATACAGCTTATGCGGGCACGTTCGGATACGAGCTGGATGTGACGAATCTGACCGATGAGGAACGCGCCGAGGTGAAAGAGCAGATTGCCGCATACAGAAGGCTTCAGCCGCTTGTGCGCGAAGGGGATTTGTACAGGCTGCAAAGTCCGTTTGAGGGCAATTATTGCTCGTGGGAGATTGTGTCAAGGGATAGAAAAAGCGCGTTTTTATTCGCGTGTAAAATACTGGCGCTCGCGCAGTCAAAGGACGCGCGGCTCAGGATGCGCGGTCTTGACGAAAATAAAACGTATGTTGAGCGAACGTCAAAGAAACGCTTCAGCGGGGCGCTGCTTATGAACAGAGGTATAAAAATCCCGTATGCAATGAGCGATTTTGCGACGGTTACGATGGAATTTGAAGCGGAGGAATGAAAATGGGATTTAAAAGGGATTTCGTCTGGGGCTCGGCGACAAGCGCGTATCAGATCGAGGGCGCGTATAATGAGGACGGCAGAGGCTTGAGCGTGTGGGATGTATTTTCTCACGAGGAGGGCAGAATATTCGCGAATCATAACGGCGATACGGCGTGCGACCATTATCACCGTTTTAGGGACGACGTTAAGCTGATGAAGGAAATAGGGATAAAGGCGTATCGGTTTTCGATAAGCTGGAGCAGAATAATACCGGACGGAACCGGAAAAGTGAACGAGGCGGGAATAAAATTTTATTCAGACCTTATCGACGAGCTGAAGGAGAACGGCATAGAACCGTATATAACGCTTTTTCATTGGGATTATCCATACGAATTATACAAGCGGGGCGGATGGCTTAACCCGGACAGCCCCAAGTGGTTTGCCGGATATGCAAAATTAATCGCGGAGCGGTTCTCCGACAGGGTTACGCATTTTATAACGTTTAATGAGCCCCAGTGCTTTATAGGCGCGGGATTTGTGAACGGTGATCACGCGCCGGGCTTGAAATGTCCGGTAAGAGATACGCTTTTAATGTGCCATAACGTGTTAAAAGCTCACGGAGCGGCGGTTAAGGCAATGCGCGCCGCGGCGCGGCAGCCGGTAAAAATAGGCTATGCGCCTACGGGAACCATGCCGATACCGGAGACGGAAAGCGAAAACGACATTAAAGCAGCCAGAGAGCTGCTGTTCGATTGCCCGGAGCTTGACGCGTGGGTGTGGGGCGTAAGCTGGTGGAGCGACCCGGTAGTGCTGGGAAGATATCCGGAGAAGGGCTTGAAAAAATATGAGAAATATCTGCCCGAAATTACGGATGAGGATATGAAATTAATCAGTCAGCCGATTGATTTTTACTGCCAGAATATATATCAGGGCGTGTATGTAAGGGCGGGAGACCACGGCGAAGCCGTGCGGCTGCCGTATAAGGACGGAATCGCGAAAACTGCCATACAATGGAATGTCACTCCGGAGTGTCTGCGCTGGGGACCCCGGTTTTTGAGCGAAAGGTACGGGCTTCCTGTATATATAACGGAAAACGGTATGTCCGCTCATGATACAGTGTCGCTCGACGGACGCGTTCACGACCCGAACAGGATTGATTATACTCACAGACATTTGCTCGAGCTTGAAAAAGCCGTTGACGACGGCGCGGATATAGCGGGATATTTCCATTGGTCGCTCATGGATAATTTTGAGTGGGCATGCGGTTATTCGGAACGGTTTGGGCTTATATATGTCAATTATGATACGCAGGAACGGATAATAAAGGATTCGGGATATTGGTACCGGGATTTTATACAAAGCCGAAGCTTTGTATAAATCGGCTCGGAGATGGCGTAATATAAAGACTGCGCGGAACGGAGGGAAAACGATGAAGTGGCTGCTCGCTTACATAGCGCCGTATAAGGCGAGGATCGTCTTTGAGCTTGCTATAAAGACTGTTGCGACGTCTATGGATTTGTGCATACCGTGGATTTTGGGACATATAATCGACGTTGTGATCCCCGCCGGAAACGCGCCGCGTATCGCGCTTTGGGGAGCGCTTATGATTTTGTGTTCGATAATATGCGTTGTGGGAAACGTGTCGGCGAACCGTCTTGCGTCGTCCGTTGCGCGCGATACTACGATGAATATACGGCATGACCTGTTCGGGAAGATAATGTCGCTTTCGTCCGAGCGCATGGATTATTTTACCGTTCCGTCCCTTGTTTCGAGAATTACCACAGATACGTATAATATAAACAATATGACCGGCATGATACTGCGTCTTGGGATACGCGCGCCGATACTGCTTTTCGGAGGCATGTTCATAACGCTGTCGATGGATGCGACGCTTGCGGCGGTGTGGATTGCGGCGCTGCCTATGGCGATAGGCGTGTTCGTTATCGTATCGGCGCGCGGGATACCCTTGTTTACAAGGCTTCAGCAGTCCATAGACGATATGGTGCGCGTAATACGCGAAAACATATCGGGAGTGAGAGTTATAAAGGCGCTGTCAAAAACCGAGTATGAGAAGAACAGATTTTCGGGCGTAAACGAGCGGGTTTCCGCGAATGAGGAACGCGCCAATGCCGCAATGAGCATAACAAATCCCGCGATTAACATGCTTTTGAATCTTGCGCTGTCTGTCGTGATATTAATAGGCGCGTACAGAGTAAGCGGAGGCAGGACCGGAGTGGGAACCCTCGTAGCGTTCACATCGTATTTCACGGTCATTCTGAACGCGGTCATGGGTATAACGCGCATATTTGTGGTTATTTCCAAGGCGGCGGCGTCGGCGAGGCGCATAGGCGGAGTATTGTTTGACGAGAGCGATTTCGGGACAGAGAAGCTTCCCGCGTCTGACAGCGCGTATATAAGCTTTAAAGACGTGAGCTTTTCCTACAATAAGCGTAAGGATAATCTGAGCGATATAAGCTTTAGTCTGAACAAAGGCGAAACGCTCGGGATTATAGGGGCAACGGGCTCAGGAAAGACGACGCTTATAAATCTGCTGATGCGGTTTTACGACGCGGATAAAGGTGAGATAATCATAGACGGCAGGAACGTGCGCTCATATGATAAGGATATCCTGAGGAGAAAATTCGGCGTAGTGTTCCAAAATGACATATTGTTCGCGGACAGCGTGAAAAACAATATACGCTTCGGGCGCGAAATAGACGATGAAAATATAATATCCGCGCTTAAAAGCGCCCAGGCTTACGATTTTGTGCAAAACCTGCGTCACGGTATAGATACGGCTTTAAATCCCAAGGGAAACGACCTTTCGGGAGGGCAAAAGCAGCGTCTTTTAATAGCCCGCGCTTTGGCGGCGCAGCCGGAAATTCTTGTGCTTGACGATTCGTCCTCAGCGCTCGATTATAAAACGGATGCGGCTCTGCGCGCGGCCCTCGCTGAGAATTATGCGGGAACCACGCTTATAATAATAGCGCAGCGGATAAGCTCGGTGAAGGATATGGATTGCATAATATTTCTCGACAACGGAAGGATTGAGGGTATGGGCACGCATGAGCAGCTGATGGCGGAATGCGCAATGTATAAGGAAACGGCTGATTTGCAAATGGGGGTGTAGGTATATGGCTCGGCGCGGATTAAGCGACAAGACGGACAGACCGAAGGATATAAAATATGTTCTGAGGCGCTTGTGGGGCTATCTTATGCGTTATAAGGCGTGGCTTATCGCGGCGGCGGCGCTCACGGGCGCGGGCAATATTTGCGCGCTGATAGGACCGAGCTTGTCGGGACGCGCAATAGACGCGATACATCCGTCCGGCGGTACAGATTTCAAAGAGGTTGGAATTTGTGTCGCTCTGATGGTGATTTTTTACGTGCTGTCCTCCGTGCTTTCGTATCTGCTGTCGGTGCTTATGATTCACATAACGCGCAAAATAGTGTTCGCTATGCGCCGCGACGCGTTCAACAGCCTTGCCGCGCTCCCGGTGAATTATTTTGATTCCAACTATGCCGGCGATATAATCAGCCGGCTTTCCTATGATATTGATACCGTAAACACATCCCTGTCCTCGGATCTGGTACAGATCCTGGCGAGCGCGATAACCATTGCGGGCGCGTTCATTATGATGCTGACGATATCGCCGGCTCTTTCGGCGGTGTTCCTTGTAACCATACCGCTGTCGGTCGCGGTGACGAGCTTTATAACAAAAAAGGTCCACCCGCTGTTCAGGAAGCGTTCCGCCGCGCTGGGCGATTTGAACGGTTACGCGGAGGAAATGATTACAGGACAGAAAACCATACGGGCTTATTCGTGCGAGGATGAGATCATGCGCCGCTTTGACGAGAAAAACGGCGAGGCATGCCGCTCGTTTTATAACGCCGATTATTACGGCAGTATGGCGGGTCCGTCTATGGGATTTATAAACAATCTTTCCCTTTCGCTTATAAGTATTCTCGGCGCGGCGCTGTATCTGTTCGGAAGGATAAGCATAGGCTCAATATCGTCGTTTGTGCTGTATTCGCGCAAGTTCGCGGGTCCGATAAACGAGCTTGCAAATATCGTAAATGAGCTTCAATCCTCGTGCGCCGCGGCGGAACGAGTATTCAGGCTGATCGACGAGGAAAAGGAAAACGCGCGTGACGCGATTGACGAGGACGCCGAAATAAACGGTACGGACGTGAGCCTTTCGCATGTCAGATTCGGGTATACTCCGGATAAAATGGTTATCCACGACCTAAGCCTCGATGTGAGAGAGGGCGCTCTTATAGCCGTAACGGGTCCTACCGGCGCGGGAAAAACGACGCTGATAAATTTGCTTATGCGCTTTTATGATGCGCAGAGCGGAAGCATAAAAATAGACGGCGTGAATATAAAAAGCGTGAGCAGGGATGATTTGAGGCGGCTTTACGCGATGGTTTTGCAGGAAACGTGGCTTTTTAACGGCACGGTATATGAAAACATCGCTTACGCGAAGCCGGACGCGACTGAGGATGATGTTATATCCGCCGCGAAAGCGGCAAGGATACATGAGTTTATAGAGAGGCTCCCAAACGGATATGACACCGTTTTAAGTGAAAACGGAATAAATATTTCCAAGGGTCAGAAGCAGCTTTTGACTATAGCCCGCGCCATGCTTTGCGATGCGAAAATGCTCATTCTTGACGAGGCTACGTCAAATGTGGACACGCGCACGGAGCAGTACATATCAAACGCTATGCGATCGCTGATGAAGGATAAGACATGCTTCGTTATAGCGCATCGCCTGTCAACGATAAAAAATGCCGATACGATACTTGTCGTAAATGACGGGGACATAACGGAAAAAGGTACGCATGACGAGCTTATGAAGAAACGCGGCGCGTATTATCAGATGTATATGTCGCAGTACAGATAGATTATTAGTATTCTATGCCTCTTCTTGCCGCCGTTCCGGTGCTGTACGGGTGCTTTACGGCGTTTATTTCACTTACGTAATCCGCAGCGGCAATGAATTTTTCGGAGGGATTGCGTCCGGTAAGGATGAGCTCGGCATTTGATGGTCTGCCGAATACGAGCCTGTCCGCTATGGAGCAATCGAGCAAGCCGTAATTATACGCGGCGAAAAATTCGTCGATTATCAGCATATCCGTTCCCTGCTCCATAAGCCTCTTTGCGTCGGCGAGCAGGGAGTTATGGCATTTTGTAAGCTCAAGCTTATCACGGCTGCTCATGTTAAAGGTGAAGCCGTAATCCCTTTCGCAGCGCGCGACGGTAATGCCCGGAATGAGACGGAGCGCTTTAAGCTCGCTTGTGTCCGACCCTTTTAAAAGCTGCGCGATATGAACGCGCATGCCGCTTCCGGCTGCTCTGACAGCCAATCCGAGCGCGGCGGTGGTTTTACCCTTTCCGTCTCCGCAGTAGATGTGGAGCATAGCGGATTACGCCTCCTTTCCAAAATTTTCTGATACAATGCCATTATTGCAGCGTGTATCTTATCTGCTGTAAATACCCGGGATATTTATTTTTCCTTGTAGTATAGCAGGCAGTGGCAGTAGCCTTCAAAATCCGGATCGGCTATCTGCTCGCGAAATTCGCGGCACATGCATTTTGTGTCCTCGCTTTTTTCTATTACGCACGGGCAGTAACCGCCGCGGGCGGCAAGCCCCTCCTTGACCGTGCGGACTATTTCCTCATCCTCGTTATATCTGATTTTCATATCGGTTTATCCTCCTTAATATTCTATCGAGCTGCCGCCGATAAATTCGCGTACAAGGGACTCTTCAGGCACCTGAGCTTCGCCGAAGGGCTTGAGCGAAAGAGCAAGATTACGCAGATACAGCGCTTCGCCGGCAAATTCATAGTCGTCACTCACGCCGTCCAGAACCTTCAGCAGGTGCGGACGATAGACGTTAAACTCATAAATAAGAGACGAATTGAAAATAACATCCGCGGTTTCGGAGTACGGGTATATATTGCGCTCGGCGGACGTCTCCTGATTGGTCCATAAATCTAACGTCACTTTATAGTCGGAGCTGCGAAAATAGTAATCGCGGACGAGCCGCCTTGCCATGCGCAGCTTATGCGACGGGATCCTTACGCCGTCCTTATCGCTGAGCCCGCACAGCGCGGTGCAGTACAGACGGAATTTGACATTTTCCCCGATGTTGTCAGCGAGCTTCGGATTTAAGCCGTGTATGCCCTCCACAATCAAAAGCTCGTTTTCGCCGAGCTTTAAACGGCGCGCCTCCGGTATGCGGACGCCGTGCTTAAAATCAAAGCGCGGCATAATTGCTTCCCTGCCGTAGGCAAGGTCGGCGAGATCGGAGTTAAAGCGGCGGTAATCTATGGATTCGAGCGCTTCAAAATCGGGTTCTCCGTCCGCGTTTTTCGGCATATCCTCCGGGAGCTTGTAGTAGTCGTCAAGAGAAACCGATATGGAATTCAAGCCTAAAGCGTTAAGCTCGGACTTGAGCCTGTATGCGGTTGTCGTTTTGCCGGAGGCGGACGGACCGGCGATAAATACGGCGCGGCTGCCTTTTTCATGAATTTGATTTGCAATGCTTTTGAATGCGCGCGCGTGGCGCGCTTCGCATATATCAATAAGCCCGCCGATGTTTCCGTTGGCTATTATCCTGTTTATGTCGGTAACGGAATCTATGCCCAGATCAACGCACAAAGCGCGGTGCTTCGCCTTTGCATCCTCTACCTTACCCATTGCCTGTTCACCTCGGTTATTATATTATGTAACATAAGTATATCATGTATTTTAAAATTATTCAACCGATATTGATTATAATGTGGATTTGGTGTACAATATTTTATTATAGAACATATATAAAAACGCGCAGAAATTTTTGACTATACGAATAAAACAAACGCGTATCGGTCAGACGGATTACAGGAAAAGGGAGGGACACTAAAATGGCTACGCCTCATATAGATGCGGATCTGGGAGATTTTGCCGAAACGGTGCTTATGCCGGGAGATCCGCTCAGATCAAGATTCATAGCGGAAAATTTTATGGAAAATGCGAAGCTGGTGAACAATGTGAGAGGTATACAGGGGTATACGGGGACATATAAGGGCAAAAGAGTGTCGGTAATGGCAAGCGGCATGGGTATGCCGTCTATCGGCATTTATTCCTATGAGCTGTTTAATTTTTTCGATGTGAAAAATATAATTCGCATAGGCTCAGCCGGGGCGGTTTCGCCGGAGCTCGATTTGTACGATATAGTTGCCGGAATGGGAGCCTGCACGAATTCGGGCTTCGCACGGCAGTACGGGCTTTCGGGAGCATTCGCGCCGATTGCGGATTTTACGCTGCTTACGGGCTTTGTGAGCGAGGGAAAAAGGCTGGGCGCGAATATTCATACGGGAAATCTCCTTTCCTCGGATACGTTTTACAGCGATGATACGGAAGCGTTTGCGAATTGGAAGAAAATGGGCGTGCTGGCGATTGAAATGGAGGCGGCTGCGCTGTATATGAACGCGGCGCGCGCGGGAAAGCGCGCTCTGGCAGTATGCACGATTTCAGACTGCCCCGAAAAGGGTACGGAAACAACCGCCCGGGAACGCGAGGAATCGTTTACCCTTATGATTGAGATAGCGCTCAACACTGCGGCAGGATTGGAATAGGGGACAGTAAAAAAAGACACGCCGGCGTCTTTTTTTTATATGACGAATACCGTCAATGGAATCATTTTAAATTGCCGATTTTCGAAGCTGCTGATACGTAAACGCTCTATAACGGCGCCGTATATGCTGAATGCGGCTCAAAATTTTTTTCATGCCGCCGTTCGTGCCCCGGGCAGCAGGCGCGGGATAGGAGCATTTGTTTTCTCAAAGAGATTTAAACATATCCGACGTAACAAATTCGGCTGTAAAGCGGCGTTCCGGCGAGCATACGGTTATTACGGCATCTTTATATCCGTCTGCGCCGGAAAAAAAATATTTAGTGTCCCCGACGGTGATCTCATCGGCAAGTACTTCGTATGAGGACAGTCCGCCGGAAATGCCGGTTCCCAGGGCTTTTAAAAGGCTTTCTTTGCGGGTCCATATGTTCAGAAAGGCAGATTTAGTGTCCCCGCTTTTTTTTATGCTTTCATATTCGGCTGAGGTAAAATATCGTTTCGCGATTTCGAGAGCGGATCCTATGTCATCGCAGGTTTCCGCGTCGATGCCGACGGCGCGGTCGGAGACGGCGCACACAGCGTATTTACCGGAATGGGAAAGATTGAAGCAAATATCGGGACGGTTTTTGAAAAAGGGTTTGCCAAAATCATTTTCGGAATATTCCATACATCCCTCGCGCAGTCCGAACGGACGAAGAGCATAATCGAGCAAAAGTCCGGCGGCGAGATGGGAGGACGCGTTTTTGCCGTGTATCTTTGCGCGGCGGTATTCGGAAAGCATATTGTCCGCGCCGTCAAACGCCGTTTCCGGCAGGGCGGTAATATAAACTCTAAGCATATTTATCTCCTACATAAGTCTGCGGCAGCGCATCTCCGCGGCGCGGTCATATACGCTTGCGCGCTCGTCTCCGGTCGGAAGGAAGCCGTGCTTAACATAAAATTTGCGGGCGCGGAAATTTTCTTTGAATACCCACAATTCTGCTGAAAAGAATCCGGCGTTATAGATATCGAGCAGTGCTCTGTTCATAAGAGCGCGTCCGACGCCGGTTCCCCATACCCGCTTAAGCGTGTGGAGAGAAACGATTTCAGCCCGCTGACGGTCTATGGGCTTCCAGAACAACGTTCCGCATGCCTTGCCGTTAATTCCGGCTATATACATATGTCCGGCTTCGCTGCCGTAAACACGTTCGAGCATCTGCGAGCATTTGTCCGAATCGGTATATTTTGCCATAGTTTGCTGTGTGATTATATCGGAGAACGCGGAGCGCCATGACAAGCACTGTATTTTTGCGATAATCGGCAGCTCGGAGCGCCGCGCTTCGCGCACTACTATTTTGCACATGTTTTTACATCTCCCTATATGAAAGTCCGCATGGCGCCGGTTTGAACGGCGCGGGACGGTCTTTAAGGAAATTATACAATTTTCGCGCGGAAAATGCAATAATTTTCTTGCATTTTCCGAGGTTTATATATATAATAAACATGATTGTAAAATTTTTAGGAGGAAATGCAGATGAATTACGAGCATTTAAAGCAAGAGGATCCGGAGATTTTTGAGGCGATCGAGCTTGAAACAGGCAGACAGAGGCATAAAATAGAGCTTATCGCATCTGAAAATTTTGTATCGGAGGCGGTAATGGAGGCGATGGGCTCGCCGCTTACGAATAAGTATGCCGAAGGGTACCCGGGCAAGCGTTATTACGGCGGCTGCGAGTATGTGGACATTGCGGAGAATATAGCGATCGAGCGCGCGAAAAAGCTGTTTGGCGCGAATTATGCCAATGTTCAGCCGCACAGCGGCGCTCAGGCAAACATGGCTGTGTTTTTCGCGCTGCTTACGCCGGGGGACACGGTGCTGTCCATGAATCTCGCGCACGGCGGTCATTTGAGCCACGGAAGCCCGGTAAATATGTCCGGAAAATATTTCAATATCGTTCCATACGGCGTTACGGAGGACACGAACACTATTGATTACGATGAGGTCCGCCGTCTCGCGCTCGAGTCGAAGCCGAAGCTTATATTAGCCGGTGCGTCGGCGTATCCGAGAATTATCGACTGGCAGAAGTTCGCCGATATTGCCAGGGAGGCGGGCGCGTATTTTATGGTGGATATGGCGCATATTGCCGGACTTGTGGCGGCGGGATGCCATCCGTCTCCGGTGGGCGCCGCGGACGTTGTTACCACAACGACGCACAAGACGCTGAGAGGCCCCAGAGGAGGTCTTATTCTCACCAATGACGAGGAGCTGGCAAAGAGAATCAACAAGGCGATTTTCCCCGGAATACAGGGCGGTCCGCTTATGCATACGATCGCCGCTAAAGCCGTTTGCTTCGGCGAGGCTTTAAAGCCGGAATTCAGGACGTATCAGGAGCAGATTGTAAAGAATGCCGCGGTTCTTGCGGACACGCTTGTAAAAGAGGGATTTAAGCTTGTTTCGGGCGGTACGGATAATCACCTTATGCTGCTTGATTTAACGGACGCGGATGTGACCGGAAAGGATGCGGAGCATATGCTCGACGAGGTAGGCATTACGGTTAACAAGAACGCAATTCCGTTTGATAAGCGCAGTCCGTTTATCACGAGCGGTCTGAGAATAGGCACGCCGGCGACGACGTCGAGAGGCTTTACGGAGGAGGATATGGTCGAGGTCGGAAAGCTTATCGCGATGACGATTAAAGATTTCGAGGGCAATAAGGACGAGGTGAAGAGGCGTGTGCAGGCGCTTTGCGAAAAGCACCCGCTGTACTCGTGATAATTTGGCATGACGGAAAAAGATCCGTAATAATCGTTTATGAAAATCCGAAAATTCCAAAATTTTCGGATTTTTGTCTAACGAAAACCCCCGGATAGTCCGGGGGTTCGGTAAAGCTTCAAGCTATAAGTCTTGGAAATAAAAACTCCTTTTGATATAATAAAATTGCGGCTACCAACTGCAATAAAAAATCAAAAGAAGGACATTCAAGATGAATGACATTCACAGTCTATCACATTCAAAATGGAATTGCAAGTATCACATAGTATTTGCGCC